>NZ_JNXD01000002.1:0-531498 GCF_000725785.1 Streptomyces flavovariabilis
TCCGTGCGGTGAAGATTCGACACCTCCACCACACACGGGGGCCTTCGCCATGATCAAGCCCGACCCCGCGTTAACAACGCTCGTGATCAATACACCTAGAGGGTGTCCGCGAGCCCGGGCTCCAGTACGTCGTCGTCGGCCGGCTCGTCCTCGGCGTGCCAGCCGGCCACCCACAGGGGCATCACCCAGTGGACGACGAGGACGGCGATGAGCAGGGGTGCGGCGTAGGCCTTCGGCGCGTCGCCCGCGACCCCGCCCGTGATCAGCAGGGTGACCGCCACCGCGCCCAGAAGCAGGGTCGTCGCGCGGTGGGACCTGGCCAGGACGCGGCTGCGTTCCGCCGACTGGCGCTCGTCCAGCGCGCGTTCGCGCAGTTCCAGCAGGCCCCGGGTAGCGCTGTTGATCACGCCGGTCGCGACCATCCAGGGCAGCAACAGCACCGCCATGACGGCCACGGGCCACAGCGGCTCGCCCTTGGCAAGAAAGAAGTGGGTCATCAGACCGCCGATGGCCAGAGTGAGGGCGGCATGGGCGGTGACGGCCAGGCGGCGGCGCGCTGCGGTGGCGTACCAGGACGCTGAGCGGCGATCGTTCATCAGCCGCAGCATGCTCCGGTCGTAGCGGGTCAGGCGTGTCGTCGTCATGGTTGGTTCCTCCCGTAGACCTCGTCCGTGAGCGGCCGGAACGGTTCGAGGGAGAACAGGGCCTCGACCGGCAGGCCGAAGAACTTCGAGATCTTCAGCGCCAGGTCGAGGCTCGGGTTGTACTGCCCCCGCTCGATGTAGCCGATGGTCTGGTAGTGGGCTCCCACTGCCTCGGCCAGGCTCTGGCGCGACACCTTGTGCTCGGCGCGCACCACGGCCAACCTGTTGTGCACCTGCTCGCTCATGTATAAGAAGTACTACATTCGGATGCATGATGACAACCACGATCCCGATCGTCGCCTCGCCGCCGCGAGCGAAGGCGGGTCCGTGGTGGCGGCCGTTGCGGCCGAGGGCCGGCGCGAGGGTCGCGCCGGGGCGGGTCCACTGCGGCGTCTCGTGCCGGGCGGCGTCCCGCGACGCCGCTGCGGACGTCACCGGAGCAGACTCGCCCCCGGCCGGAACGCATCGCCACGAAGCGGGCGCCCTCGGCCGAGCCTGCACGGCCACGCCGGACCGGCCGGTTCACGGACGTGCTCTCACAGCCCCGTGATCCCGGCGATCACCTCGGCCGCCGCCCGGCCGCAGACGCGGGCCGCGCCATGGGTGGCGATGTGCAGGGCGCCGCGCGGGGCGGCCTGGGGGACGCCCATCTCGACGACGACGGTGTCGGGCCGGGCCGCCAGCAGGGTGTCGAGGGCCGAGGCCATCCAGGGGTGGCGGTGTTCGTCTCGGACGACGGCGACGATGCGTCGCGCTCCGGCCGCCTGGAGGGCCGCGCGGCCGGCACTCTCCCCGGCCTGCTCCCCCGGGCCGTCCCCGGCGGAGAAACTGCCCGTGACCGTGCCCGGCAGGAGGTGGATCAGCTCCGCGGCGATGCCCCACGGGGTCTCGTCGCCGACCGCGATGTTGGCGACGGGGGTGAGGGCGGCGACGTAGGGCGGTTCGGTGAGGGGCTTGAGGGTCGCGGGGTCGCCGAGGCCGGGCGCGGCGGTCACCGTCAGGGCGCGGCGGGCGGCGTGCAGGCCGATCTCGGTGCCATGGGTGTCCTCGGCCGGGTGGCTGTGCGTGCCGGCCCAGCGGGCCAGTGCCCGTACCCGGTCGGCGGCCTCGGCGAGGCGTTCCTCCGGGAGTTCGCCCGCGCGCACGGCCGCGACCAGGGCGTCCCGCAGGCGCAGCACGGTCGCGTCGTCGGCGAGGCCGCCGCCCACGCAGATCGCGTCGGCGCCCGCGGCGATGGCGAGGACGCTGCCGCGTTCGATGCCGTAGGTGCCGGCGACGGCCCTCATCTCCATGCCGTCGGTGACGATGAGGCCGTCGTAGCCGAGCTCGCCGCGGAGCAGGCCGGTAAGGATGCGGTGGGAGAGGGTGGCCGGGCGGTCGGGGTCGAGGGCCGGGACCAGGATGTGGGCGCTCATGACGGCCCGGGTGCCGGCGGCGATGGCGGCGCGGAAGGGTGTCAGTTCGCGGTCGGCCAGCACCTCGGCGGAGGCGTCGATGCGCGGCAGGGCGTGGTGGGAGTCGACGGCCGTGTCGCCGTGGCCCGGGAAGTGCTTGGTGCAGGCGGCGACGCCGGCGGACTGCAGGCCCGTCACGTAGGCGGCGGTGTGCCGGGCGGCCAGGCCGGTGTCGGCGCCGAAGGAGCGGACGCCGATGACCGGGTTGCGGGGGTCGGAGTTGACGTCGGCTGACGGGGCCCAGTTGAGGTTGACGCCGCAGGCGGCGAGGCGGCGGCCCAGTTCGTGGGCGACCTGGTGGGTCAGCTCCACGTCGTCGACCGCGCCGAGGGCGTGGTTGCCCGGGAAGGAGGAGCCGCTGCGCACTTCCAGGCGGGTCACGTCGCCGCCCTCTTCGTCGATGGCGACGAGGACGTCGTCGCGCTCGGCCCGCAGCTGTGCGGTCAGGGCGGCCAGTTGGCCGGGTGAGGCGATGTTGCGGCCGAACAGTCCGACGGAGGCGAGGCCCTCACCGAGCCGGCGCAGCAGCCAGTCGGGGGCGGTGGTGCCGGTGAAGCCGGGCTGGAGGACGGTCAGGGCGTCGCGGGTGAGCGTGTCGGTGCCGCTGGCAAGTGTCGTCATCGGGTGAGGTCATCCCTTCACGGCGCCCGCGGTCAGGCCCGCGGCCATCTTGCGCTGGACGAGGAGGAAGAGGGCGACGATCGGCACGGCCATCATCGTGGCTCCGGCCATCATCGGGGCGTATTCGGTGCCGTGCTTGGTGGTGAAGTTGCCGAGCCAGACGGTCGCGGTCTGGTTCTTCTGGCTGAGCAGCATCAGGGCGTAGAGGTACTCGTTCCAGGCCTGGATGAAACCGTAGACCGAGGTGGCGACCATGCCGGGGGCCAGGAGCGGGAAGACGACCCGGAGGAAGGCGCCGGTGCGGGAGCAGCCGTCGACCATGGCCGCCTCCTCCAGTTCCTTCGGGATGTTGACGATGAAGCCCCTCAGCGTCCAGACCGTGAACGGGAGGATGAAGGTCAGGTACGTGATGATGAGGCCGGTGAGGCGGTCGTACTGGCCCAGGTCGTTGAGCAGCAGGAACACCGGGATGATCATGGCGACCAGCGGGACCATCTGGACCGCGAGGATGCCCACGATCACGATCTTGCGGCCGCGGAAGGCGAACCGGGAGATGGCGAGCGCGGCCAGCAGCCCGACCACCATGCCGATGACGACCACCGCCAGCGACACGACCATGCTGCGGCCCACCGGGCCCCAGAAGTCGGCGATGTCCAGCGCCCGGCCGAAGTTGTCGAAGGTGATGCCGGTCGGCAGCAGGCTCGGATCGGCGTCGATGGCGTCCTTGGCGGGCTTGAACGCGGTGTTGAGCATCCAGTAGAGCGGGAAGCCCGCGGTGACGAAGACCAGGATGCCGAGGAGGTTCCAGCCGAGCCGCGTGTTCTTCCTGCGGCGGCCGGCTCCGGCGAGCGTACTCATTCGACCTCTCCGATCTTCAGCATCTGCCGCATGTAGACGGCGACCACGCCGAGCAGCAGCAGGACGGTGATCAGTGCGATGGCCGAGCCCTGGGCGTAGTCGTTGACGACGAAGGCCCGGTCGTAGGAGTAGGTGTTGAGGACCTGGAACTCCGGCTCGGGGTGGCCGCCCCGCATGACGAACACCTGGGGGAAGACGCCCATGTCCCAGATGACCGACAGGGTCGTGAGCATCACGATGATCGGCTTGAGGACGGGCAGGGTGACGTAGCGGAAGACACCCCAGGAGCCGGCGCCGTCCAGGCGGGCCGCCTCCTCCAGTTCCTTCGGCACCTGGGTGAGACCCGCGCCGAGCGTGATGACCACGAAGGGCACGGCTCCCCACACCACCAGCAGCATGATCACGGCCAGGCCCTCGGGACCGCTGGCGAACCAGTTGTGGCCGACCATGTCGATGCCGGGCAGCTTGCTGAGCAGCGCGTTGAAGACGCCGTAGTCCGTGTCGAAGAGCCACTTGAAGACCGTGGTCGCCACGATCACCGGCATGCCCCAGCTGGCCACCAGGACGATGTTGATGAGCACCTTCAACCAGCCGGAGACCCGCTGGAGCAGCAGGGCCAGCGCCATGCCGATCACCATGGTGAGGACGACGGCGCCGCCGGCGAAGACGATCGTGCGCACGACGACGGCCCAGAACTCGCCGTCACCCAGCACCTTGGCGAAGTTGTCGAAGCCGACCGATTCGGCGGGCTGGAAGCCCCACAGCTGGGACTGCCCGAACTTCTGGAAGGAGAGGGTGACCAGGCGGGCCAGTGGATAGCCCATGACCAGGGCGAGGATCAGCAGGCAGGGCGCGAGCAGCAGCCAGGGGACCGCGGCCCCGCCCGGCGCGCGCTGCCCGCGGGGCCGCCGGTTGTCGGGGGGTGGCGGGGGTGCCTGCCGCGGTGGCGGCACTTTGGCAGGAATGTGGGTGTCTGCGGCACTCATCGCGCGCTCCTCGGCGGTCCCTCAGGTCTTGACGACGGCGGGGCCCCACCCGGTGGGGCCCCGCCCGAAGGTCACTTGGTGTTGATGACCTTGTCGATCGCGGCGTCCGCCTCCTCGGCGGCGGCCTCGACGGACTTCTTGCCGGTGCCGATGCTCTGCAGCATGGTCTGCAGGATCTGCGCCTTCTCGACCTGGCCCCAGCCGGGGGCCATCGGGACGAACCAGTTGGACTCGGCCGCGGTGGCGGGGACGGCCGTCTTCGGGTCGTTCTTGAGCGTCGCGAGGTCGGTCTTGTTGTTGGGCAGGTTGCCCTTGGCCATCAGGCCCTTCTGCCCGGAGGAGCCGGCGAACGCGTTGATCCACTCGGCGGCCAGCGCCTGGGCGTCGGACTTCACCGGCACGGCGAGGTCGGAGCCGCCCAGGAAGACGGGCATGTTCTTGCCGGACGGGCCGGGCATCACGAAGTTCTCGAGGTTGCCCTTGAGCTTGCCGGTCTTGTCGTTCTTCGGGTCCTCGGCGGTCGCGCCCTCCCAGGCGGCGGCGAAGATCATGGCGGACTTGCCCTGGCCGTAGACGATGTAGCGGTCGGACTCGTCCTTGGTCTTGTCGCCGTGCATGTACGAGTCGACGACGTTCTTGAACTCGGTGAGGCCCTTGAGGGACTCGGGCGAGGAGAGGGAGGCCTTCCACTGGCCGCCCGACTCGGTGGCGATGGCGCCGCCGGCGTCGTAGACGAAGGACATGGCCGCGTACCAGTCGCGGGTGGGCTGGTACCAGGCGCTGAACTTGTCGCCCTGCTTCTTCTGGATCTTGTCCAAGGCGCCGGTCAGCTCCTTGTATGTCTTGGGTGCCGACTTCACCCCGACCGACGCAGCGAGGTCCTTGCGCCAGTTGGCGACGCGGCCGCCGGCGTAGTACGGGACGCCGTAGGTCTTGCCCTCGTAGGTGACCGAGGCCTTGAGGCCGTCCAGCCAGGCGTCCGAGTTGTCGAAATCGGCCTGGTCGAGGGGGGCGAAGGCGCCCTTGACCATGTAGCCGAGCATCTCGGTGTTGCCCATCTCGACCACGTCGGGGACCTTGTCCGTGGCGAGGACGGCGTCGAGCTTGGCGTTCTTGTCGGGCCAGCCGTAGTACTCGTGGTCGATCTTGACGCCGGGGTGCTTCTTCTTCACGGCGGCGTCGGCGGCCTTCACCAGCTCCGGCCAGTTGTTCTGGGCGTCGACGGTGAGCCAGACGGTCAGCTCCTTGGCGTCCGCGCCCTTGTCGGATCCCCCGTCACCCTCGCCCCCGCACGCCGCGATGGAGACCATCATGCCCGCGATACCGATCGCGGCTGTCAGCTTGCGCTTCACGCCACCCTCCTCAGGGATCCCACAACCCCCCTGGCTCCCGCAGTGAACGTGGGGCCGGGCCTGGACCAATGGTGTAGACCAGTACGGGGAGCTTGGACCAGGCCAGGAGACCTGTCAAGGGCGACGAGAAGGCGCTGACCAGCCGTTATGCGACCTACATATGCAGGAACCTTTAAGTAAGAACCCAGCGAAAACCCCGGCGGACACGGCATACTGCGGGTAGACCACAGGGAATGGTGGACTAGACCAAAAGAGGCGCCGACGGTATACAAGTGGGATCGTGTCGGCAGACCCAGCCGGGAAGGCGGAGCATGAGCACCGACGTCAGCAGTGCGGAGAACGAGAACGGGGTGCCCGTCCGTACCGCACGCGTGCCCAAGTACTACCGTCTGAAGAAGCACCTGCTCGACATGACGGAGACGCAGGCGCCCGGCACTCCGGTCCCGCCCGAGCGCACCCTGGCGGCGGAGTTCGACACCTCGCGCACCACCGTGCGCCAGGCGCTGCAGGAGCTGGTCGTCGAAGGCCGGCTGGAACGCATCCAGGGCAAGGGCACCTTCGTCGCCAAGCCGAAGGTCTCGCAGGCACTGCAACTGACCTCGTACACCGAGGACATGCGCGCCCAGGGCCTCGAACCCACCTCGCAGCTGCTGGACATCGGCTACATCACCGCAGACGACCGCCTGGCCGGGCTGCTCGACATCACGCCCGGCGGGCGCGTGCTGCGCATCGAGCGGCTGCGCATGGCAAACGGCGAGCCGATGGCCATAGAGACCACGCATCTGAGCGCGAAGCGCTTCCCGGCGCTGCGGCGCTCGCTGGTGAAGTACACGTCCCTCTACACGGCGTTGGCCGAGGTCTACGACGTCCATCTCGCGGAGGCCGAGGAGACCATCGAGACGTCCCTGGCCACCCCGCGCGAGGCCGGCCTGCTCGGCACGGACGTCGGCCTGCCGATGCTGATGCTCTCCCGGCACTCCCTGGACCGGGACGGCCGGCCGGTGGAGTGGGTGCGGTCGGTCTACCGGGGGGACCGGTACAAGTTCGTGGCCCGGTTGAAGCGGCCGCAGGAGTAGCCGAACCGCTGATGAGGGCCCATTTCATTTGGGTACCGCATTGCGGACGAGGGGTTCCGCTGTCGCCACACCCTGACCTAGATTGCCTGCGCATTACAGGTGATCACCAAGGGGACGGAGCCGCCTGATGTCGCAACCCCCGGAAGTCAGCAGAGGGCCGGTGGTGACGCCCATGCGCGTCGTCATCGCCGTCTGCCTCATAGCGCCGTTCGTGGCCATGCTGTGGGTCGGCTCGTACGCCAAGACCGACCCGGCCTTCATCGGGATCCCGTTCTTCTACTGGTACCAGATGGCGTGGGTGCTCATCTCCACCCTGCTGACGATGACCGCCTACAAGCTGTGGCAGCGTGACCAGCGCGCCCGCTCGGCCGCGAAGGGCGGTGCGTCGCAGTGAAGGACGGCGTGAACGGCGTCGCACTGGGCGTCTTCATCTTCTTCTTCCTGGCCGTGACGGTCATGGGCTTCCTGGCCGCGCGCTGGCGCAAGGCCGAGAACGAGCACAGCCTGGACGAATGGGGCCTGGGCGGCCGCTCGTTCGGCACCTGGGTCACCTGGTTCCTGCTCGGCGGCGACCTGTATACGGCGTACACCTTCGTGGCCGTGCCGGCGGCCATCTACGCGGCGGGCGCGGCCGGCTTCTTCGCGGTGCCGTACACGATCCTGGTGTACCCGCTGATCTTCACCTTCCTCCCCCGCCTGTGGTCGGTCTCCCACAAGCACGGGTACGTCACGACGTCCGACTTCGTGCGCGGCCGTTTCGGCTCGAAGGGCCTGTCGCTGGCGGTGGCCGTGACCGGCATCCTGGCGACGATGCCGTACATCGCGCTCCAGCTGGTCGGCATCCAGGCCGTGCTGGACGTGATGGGCGTCGGCGGCGGCCAGGACACCAACTGGTTCATCAAGGACCTGCCGCTGCTGATCGCGTTCGGCGTGCTGGCGGCGTACACGTACTCGTCGGGTCTGCGGGCCCCCGCGCTGATCGCTTTCGTGAAGGACACGCTGATCTACATCGTCATCGCGGTGGCGATCATCTACATCCCGATCAAGCTGGGCGGCTTCGACGACATCTTCGCCAAGGCGAGCGAGGCGTACAGCCAGACCAACCCGGCGACGGGTGCGCCGCGCGGTGCGCTGGTACCGGCCGAGGCGGGACAGTGGACGTACGCCACGCTGGCGCTGGGCTCCGCCCTGGCCCTCTTCATGTATCCGCACTCGATCACGGCGACGCTGTCCTCGAAGAGCCGTGAGGTGATCCGCCGCAACACCACGATCCTGCCGCTGTACTCGCTGATGCTGGGTCTGCTGGCGCTGCTCGGGTTCATGGCGATCGCGGCCGGGATCAAGGTGCAGAACGGGCAGCTGGCGATTCCGCAGCTGTTCGAGACGATGTTCCCGGACTGGTTCGCGGGCGTGGCCTTCGCGGCGATCGGCATCGGCGCGCTGGTGCCGGCGGCCATCATGTCCATCGCGGCCGCGAACCTCTTCACCCGCAACATCTACAAGGACTTCATCAAGCCGGACGCCACACCGGCGCAGGAGACCAAGGTCTCCAAGCTGGTCTCCCTGCTGGTGAAGGTCGGCGCCCTGGCCTTCGTCCTCACCATGGACAAGACGGTCGCCATCAACTTCCAGCTGCTGGGCGGCATCTGGATTCTGCAGACCTTCCCGGCCCTGGTCGGCGGCCTGTTCACCCGCTGGTTCCACCGCTGGGCCCTGCTCGCGGGCTGGGCGGTCGGCATGATCTACGGCACGGCCGCCGCGTACGGCGTCGCCTCGCCCACGCAGAAGCATTTCGGCGGCTCCTCGAAGGAGATCCCGGGCATCGGCGAGATCGGCTACATCGGCCTCACGGCGTTCGTCCTGAACGTGGTGGTGACGGTGGTCCTGACCTTCGTCCTGAGGGCACTGAAGGCCCCCGACGGCATCGACGAGACCAAGCCGGAGGACTACACGGCGGACGCGGGGGACCCCGGGGTCCAGGTGGAGCTTCCGCCGGCCACCGCCGGTAGCGCCCACTAGAGGCGCGGGAAACTGCGCGAACAACCGCACACAGCCCGCAGCGGGCCGCCGTGAGAGGGATTCACGGCGGCCCGCTGTCACGTAAAGCTGACGCTCTGACGCCACCGCGACACAACATCTGGGGGTGCCAACCGAGCCCGGCACAAGATGTATGCTCATGCTCGCTGTCGCCGCAGGGGAATCCGGTGCGAATCCGGAACTGTCCCGCAACGGTGTACTTGTGCATGTCTGTTCCCTGAACCGCCATGCGCAGGAGTCAGTCCGAGGACCTGCCGACAGCGCGCCCGGCCACCCGGCCGGTGCGCCCTGACGTCCGGGCCTCGTGGAATGGGCCGGTGGACGCGACGCCGCGTGCGCTCGTGTGCTGCCCCCTGCCCTCGACGAGGCCCCCGTGCCGAGCGAGGGAGAGCCCCACGTGACCATCGCGCCAGCCGAACCGGTCTCAGCCACCGAAGAACCCGACGCTCCCGGTACCGCGCTGTTGCGGACCCTGACCGAGCTGACCGCCGACCTCCCCGACGCCGACCCCGGCCGGGTCGCCGCCGCCGCGCTGCGCGGCAGGTCCGCGCGAGCCGACGAGGCGGAGTTGCGTGATCTGGCGACGGAGGCCGCGGCCGGTCTGATCTCCGAGGACCCCGCCTACTCCCGGCTGGCCGCGCGGATGCTGACCATCGGCATCCGCGAGGAGGCCGCCTCGCAGGGCGTCACGTCCTTCACCGAGTCCGTCGCGGTCGGCCACCGCGAGGGCCTCATCGCCGACCGCACCGCCGAGTTCGTCCGGCTGCACGCGGCCCGGCTCGACGCCCTGATCGACACCGGCGCCGACGACCGCTTCGGCTACTTCGGCCTGCGCACGCTGCACAGCCGCTACCTGCTGCGCCACCCCCTCACCCGCAAGGTCGTCGAAACGCCCCAGCACTTCCTGCTGCGGGTGGCGAGCGGCCTCGCCGAGGACGACACCGCACGCGCGCTGGACGAAGTCGCGGCTCTCTACGGCCTCATGAGCCGCCTCGACTACCTCCCCTCCTCCCCCACCCTCTTCAACTCGGGCACACGGCACCCGCAGATGTCGTCCTGCTACCTCCTCGACTCCCCCAAGGACGAGCTGGACTCCATCTACGACCGCTACCACCAGGTGGCCCGGCTGTCGAAGCACGCGGGCGGCATCGGGATCGCGTACTCCCGCGTCCGCGCCCGCGGTTCACTGATCCGCGGCACCAACGGGCACTCCAACGGCATCGTCCCGTTCCTGAAGACCCTTGACGCCTCTGTCGCCGCGGTGAACCAGGGCGGCCGCCGCAAGGGCGCCGCCGCGGTCTACCTGGAGACCTGGCACTCCGACCTCGAGGAGTTCCTGGAGCTGCGCGACAACACCGGTGAGGACGCCCGCCGCACGCACAACCTGAACCTCGCACACTGGGTGCCCGACGAGTTCATGCGCCGCGTGAACGCCGACGCGCACTGGTCGCTTTTCTCCCCCTCGGACGTGCCGGAACTGGTCGACCTGTGGGGCGAGGAGTTCGACGCCGCGTACCGGGCGGCCGAGGCGAAGGGCCTCGCCAAGAAGACGCTGCCCGCCCGTGAGCTCTACGGCCGCATGATGCGCACCCTCGCGCAGACCGGCAACGGCTGGATGACCTTCAAGGACGCCGCCAACCGCACCGCCAACCAGACGGCCGAGCCGGGCCACGTCGTCCACTCCTCCAACCTCTGCACGGAGATCCTGGAGGTCACCGGCGATGGGGAGACGGCGGTCTGCAATCTGGGCTCGGTCAACCTGGGCTCCTTTGTCGATACATCGACTGAGGGCCTCGACTGGGAGCGGCTGGACGAGACCGTCCGCACGGCCGTGACCTTCCTCGACCGGGTCGTCGACATCAACTTCTACCCGACCGAGCAGGCGGGCCGCTCCAACGCCCGCTGGCGCCCGGTCGGCCTCGGCGTGATGGGCCTCCAGGACGTCTTCTTCAAGCTGCGCCTGCCCTTCGACTCGCCTGAGGCCAAGGCGCTCTCCACCTGCATCGCCGAGCGCATCATGCTCGCCGCGTACGAGGCCTCCGCCGACCTCGCCGAGCGCAACGGCCCGCTGCCCGCCTGGGAGAAGACCCGTACGGCCCGGGGCGTGCTGCACCCCGACCACTACACGGGCGTCCGCCTGACCTGGCCGGAGCGCTGGGCGGCCCTGCGGGAGCGCGTCGCCACGACCGGCATGCGCAACTCGCTGCTCCTGGCCATCGCCCCCACGGCCACCATCGCCTCCATCGCGGGCGTCTACGAGTGCATCGAGCCGCAGGTGTCCAACCTGTTCAAGCGCGAGACGCTGTCCGGCGAGTTCCTCCAGGTCAACTCCTACCTGGTGGACGAGCTGAAGCGGCTCGGCGTGTGGGACGCGCGCAGCCGGGAGGCCCTGCGCGAGGCCAACGGCTCGGTGCAGGACTTCGCCTGGATCCCCGAGGACGTCCGCGCCCTCTACCGCACGGCGTGGGAGATCCCGCAGCGCGGCCTGATCGACATGGCGGCGGCCAGGACCCCGTTCCTGGACCAGTCCCAGTCCCTGAACCTCTTCCTGGAGACGCCGACCATCGGCAAGCTCTCCTCGATGTACGCCTACGCCTGGAAGTCCGGGCTGAAGACGACGTACTACCTGCGTTCGCGCCCGGCGACCCGCATCGCCCGCGCCGCCCAGGCCACCGTCCCCGCGCAGGCCGCCCCCGATCCCGAAGCGGTCGCCTGCTCCCTGGAAAACCCCGAGTCCTGCGAGGCCTGCCAGTAATGAGCACCCAGAATCTCCTCGACCCCGGCTTCGAGCTCACCCTGCGCCCCATGCGCTACCCGGACTTCTACGAGCGCTACCGGGACGCCATCAAGAACACCTGGACCGTGGAGGAGGTCGACCTCCACTCGGACGTCACCGACCTCGCCAAGCTGTCACCGGCGGAGCAGCACCTGATCGGCCGGCTGGTCGCGTTCTTCGCGACGGGCGACTCGATCGTCGCGAACAACCTGGTGCTGACGCTGTACAAGCACATCAACTCCCCGGAGGCGCGGCTGTATCTGAGCCGCCAGCTCTTCGAGGAGGCCGTGCACGTCCAGTTCTATCTGACGCTGCTGGACACCTATCTGCCCGACCCGGAGGACCGCAACGCCGCCTTCGCGGCCGTGGAGAACATTCCCTCCATCCGCGAGAAGGCCGAGTTCTGCTTCAGGTGGATGGACTCGGTGGACAAGCTCGACCGGCTGGAGACCCAGGCCGACCGCCGCCGCTTCCTGCTCAACCTGATCTGCTTCGCCGCGTGCATCGAGGGCCTGTTCTTCTACGGCGCCTTCGCGTACGTCTACTGGTTCCGCAGCCGGGGCCTGCTGCACGGCCTGGCCACCGGCACCAACTGGGTGTTCCGCGACGAGACGATGCACATGTCCTTCGCCTTCGACGTGGTCGACACCGTCCGCAAGGAGGAGCCGGAACTCTTCGACGACCGGCTCCGGCAGGAGGTGACGGACATGCTCCGGGAGGCCGTCGAGGCCGAGCTGCAGTTCGCGCGCGACCTGTGCGGGGACGGCCTCCCGGGCATGAACACCGAGTCGATGCGGCAGTACCTGGAGTGCGTCGCCGACCAGCGGCTCACCCGCCTGGGCTTCGCTCCGGTGTACGGCTCCGAGAACCCCTTCTCCTTCATGGAGCTCCAGGGGGTTCAGGAGTTGACCAACTTCTTCGAGCGGCGGCCCTCGGCGTACCAGGTGGCGGTGGAGGGCACCGTCGACCTCGACGAGGACTTCTGAGCCGGCACCTCTTCGCGGGCCTCCTGGGCCTCCCTGATCTGACGGTCGATGCGCCTCTCGCGCACCAGGCCGATCACGGACGGGAGGATCAGGAGGACCAGGATCCCGAGGGTGGCGGTCATTCCGATCAGTGCTTCCATCTGGTTCGTGTTCATGGACACCACTGTCGCGCCGATCGCTCCTTACCGTCAGTGGCAGTACTGCCGTAGACCCTCGAATTACTGCCAACGACGAGGCACACTGGAGACATGCTGCAGAACGTGGCCGTCGCTCTCCTCGACGGCGTGAACCCCTTCGAACTGGGTGTGGTGTGCGAGGTCTTCGGCACCGACCGGAGCGAGGAAGGACTGCCGGTCTACGACTTCGCCGTCGCGTCGGCCGAGGGCCCGGTGCTGCGTATGAACTCGGGCTTCTCGCTCCAGGCCGAGCACGGTCTGGAGCGGCTGGAGACGGCCGACCTGATCGCCGTGCCGGCCGGGCACAGCTACGCGTACCGGGACTTCCCGCCGGAGCTGCTGGACGCCCTTCGCAGCGCGGTCGACCGCGGTGCACGGGTGCTGAGCGTCTGCTCCGGTGTCTTCGTGCTGGCCGCGGCCGGGCTGCTGGACGGCCGCCGCTGCGCCACGCACTGGAAGCACGCGAAGGACCTCGCCCGGCAGTACCCGCGCGTGGTCGTCGAGCCGGACGTGCTCTACGTCGACGAGGACCCGGTGATCACCTCCGCCGGCACGGCCGCCGGTATCGACGCCTGTCTCCACCTGGTGCGCAAGGAACAGGGCACGGAGGTCGCCAACAAGATCGCGCGGCGGATGGTGGTGCCACCGCACCGCGACGGCGGCCAGGCCCAGTACATCGAGCGCCCGCTCCCCCAGCCCGAGGGCGACACGATCGGCGAGGTGCTGGCGTGGATGGAGCGCCATCTCGACGAGGAGGTCACCGTCGAGCAGCTCGCCGCCCACGCCCACATGTCGCCGCGCACCTTCGCCCGCCGCTTCCAGCAGGAGACCGGGACCACTCCCTACCGCTGGATCCTGCGTCAGCGCGTGCTGCTGGCCCAGCGGCTGCTGGAGGCGACGGACGAGACCATGGACGCGATCGCCGGCCGAGCGGGCTTCGGCAACGCGGCAACGCTGCGCCACCACTTCGTCCGGGCGGTCGGGACCACCCCGAACGCCTACCGGCGGACGTTCAGGGGCCCCGAGGCGGCCTGAGGCCGAGCGCTCTCACCTCGCCACCGGCCGCACCCGCAGGTCGTGCGGCCGGAGCGTGATCCCCACCCGTGTGTCGTCCCTCGACCCCGCCACCTGCTCGAAGCGGTACCTGGTGGCCAGCGCCGCCGTGATCAGCGTCAGCTGGGCCATCGAGAAGTGGTCGCTCGGACACTTGCGGTTGCCCACGCTGAAGGGGCTCATGGCGTGCTTCGGGATGTCCTTGACCCGGTCCGGAAGCCAGCGGTCGGGGTCGAACTCCAGATTCCGCCGGTACGACTTCGGATCGCGCTGGATCGCGTACGGGCTGTAGATGATGTCCGCCCCTGATGGAATGCGGTATCCACCGAGTTCCGTGTCCCGTACCGCCCGGCGCGTCAGAATCCAGACGGCCGGGCTCAAACGCATGGACTCGACGACGACATTGTTGGTGTGCCTGAGTCCTCGGACGTCTGCGAATGCCACTGGCCTTCCACCAGTGACGGCCTGCACTTCGTCGCGCACCCGGTCGGCGTGTTCGGGATGCTCCGCGAGCATATGCAACAGCCACATGATCGTGGAGGCAATGGTTTCGCTGCCGGGGGTGAGGATCGCGACGACCTGATCATGGATCTCCTGTTCCCCGATCGGGTCGCCATTCTCGTCCTTCGCCTCCAGCAATGCCGTCAGCAAATCGTCCGGCTTTTGACCGGATGCCCGGCGCTCGGCGACGATCTCGTCGACGAGGAGATGCAAATCGGCCAATGCCCGGTTGAATTCGCGGTTGGCCGGGAGCGGCAGGTTGTAGAGCGGTCCGAGCGGGACGACCATCCGCCGGTACATCCCCCGGAAGACGGTGGCGAGGGCAACGCACAGCCGCTCCGCCCGCTCGTCCATGTAGTCGCCGCGCAGCAGGCAGCGGGCCGCGATGCGCACGGCCACCCGGAAGGACTCGGAGGTGCAGTCGATCGGCTCGCCGGGTTTCCAGCGGTCGGCGAGCGCGTGGGCCTCCTCCTCCATGATCGGGCCGTAGGCGGGGATGGCGTCGAGCCGGAAGGCGGGCTGAATGGTGCGCCGCTGGCGCCGGTGGCGCGGGCCGTTCGCCGTGGCCACGCCCTCCTTGCCGAGCAGGCCTTCCAGGGACTCCCACAGGGGCCCGGCGATGATGAAGTCGTTGCTCAGCGCCAGGGCGCCGGTCAGGACCGGGGTGGTGACCGCGTACACCGTCTTCGGCCCGAGCTTCAGCCGGACGACGTCGCCGTGGTCGCGCAGCCGGGACATGAACGCCAGCGGGTCGCGCGCGAGCTTCCAGCCGTGCCCGAGGACGGGCACACCACCGCCCGCCCGGGGCGGCTCCCGCAGCTCCACGGCCGACGGGGTTTCGGGCTTCACAGACTCGACGGTCATTTCTCACCTGCCGCTTCGTTGTTGACGTACGGGGGCGTGGACCGGTCGTCCCAGCTGTCGACCATGTACCGGCCGGACTCGTGGTGGAACCAGTAGACGGAACTGAACCAGTTCCGCATATTGCTCAGACAGGCCCGTACGGCGGCGCTCAGTTCCTTTTCCCGCACGGAGCCGTCGGCGAGGTCGTCGGCGAATCGCAGGGCTGCCTGTTCGGCGTCGATAAAATCGATGATGCATTTCTCGACGCGGCGCCTGACAGCCGCGACCGCGTGTTCCAAAGTCAGTCCCTCATGGGTGATGAGACTGATTCCGAGATTGTGCACCTCGTCGCCCGCTATCTCCTTCGGAAGCGAGCACAGATCGTTGTACCAGGCGGCGAATTCCTGGCTCAGTAACGCCGCCCGCCGATATGCCGGGTGCTTCCGCACGGCGTCGGGCAGTTCACAGCCGGCGGCCGGTTCCAGCAGGTCCGTCCAGATCCAGTGCGCGAAGGTGAGCCGGCGCAGGCGAAGGTATTCCTCGACCGTCGGGACGATTCCCTCGGTGCGGTTGTGGAACTCCTGGTCGTACGCGTCGATCACCTCGTGGAAGTGCCGGGCGAACCGGAGGTTCCACGTCTGGGGCAGGAACGCGTACAGCCGCCGCACACTGTCCGCGAACCCCGCGACCAGTGGGTCCTCGTGGTGCAGGTGCTCCCCGGGGGAGTCGAGGGCCCGGTGCAGCCGGTCCCTCAGCAGCCGCCAGGCGGCGGGACGCCCGTGCACGATGTCGCGGTCGTGCCGGTCGTCCCAGACGAAGAACCACGCGCTGTAGTCGGCGATCGCCTGCATGACCTCGTCGGAGGCGCCGAGGTAGTACCCGGCCATGAGGTCGGTGTAGCAAAGGCCGTCGGCATATTCCTCCACCTTGTCCGCAGGCATGAGCCGCTTTTCGAGCAGCCAGACCCGGGTCTTCTCCTGGCACTTCGGCCAATACGGGTGGAGTTGCCGGGGAAACGCCCCCTCGATCACCGGGAGAGAGAGCGACGGTGGAACTGCGATCGTGGCCGGTGTCCATGTGGTGCCGTGTGACAAAGCATGCACGAACTAACCCCTCTCAGCCGCCAGTTGGCGCGGGCGCCCCTCCCTTCGTGCCGGGCGTGCGCCGTTGCATACCCCGCTCATCCCATTCAGCACTACAACTGACCGTTCTGGGAACGTATTTGCTTCATTCACTACCCCACAGTGCCGGGAACCTCCCGTTGTGTGACTACCGGCGGATCACCAGGAGAGCAGAAGCGATCGAACGTGCGACGGACAGGCGAACGGCACAGAGGAACGGCGCCTGTTCAGGGTGGTGAACCCGAACAGACGCCGTGCGCCTGGTGAAGCCGAGGTCTCAGTCGTTGGCCACCACGGGGTAGCGGGGCTCGTTCTCGGCCATCTGCCGCAGCGCGTCCTTGCGTTCCCGCTTGGAGAGCCGGTCGATGTACAGGTAGCCGTACAGGTGGTCCGTCTCGTGCTGCAAACACCGTGCAAAGTACCCGGTGCCGCGCACCCGGATCGGATTGCCCTTCTCGTCCTGCCCGGTCACCTCGGCGTAGTCCGGCCGGGCGAGCGGCGCGTACGCGGTGGGCACCGACAGGCAGCCCTCGTTGCTGTCGTCCAGGCGGCGCTTGTCGGCGGGCAGTTCGACGAGCTTGGGATTGCAGACGACACCGGTGTGCCGGGCGCCCTCGTCGTCCGGGCAGTCGTAGACGAAGACCTTCGCGTCGACGCCGATCTGGTTGGCGGCCAGGCCCACGCCCTCGGCGGCGCGCTGGCTGGCGAACATGTCCGCGACGAGCTGCTGGAACTCGTCACCGAAGTCGGTGACGTCCTTGCACTCCTTGTGCAGCACCGGGTTCCCGACCACCGTGATCGGCCGCGAGGTCCCCCGCTCCCGCCAGGCCGCCTCGCGCTCCTCGCAGTCCTCCGTGTCGATCACGTACCCCTCGTCATCGACGGGGAGCACGCCCACGTGCTGCTGATCGGTGTCCTGCTGAGCCATGACGTTACGTACGCCTTCCTGAAACTGACCGGCCTGAGATGCGATACAGATTACGCCGGTGCCGGACGCCCGATTTTTCTTGGGCGCGGGGAACTGCGCGATCAGCCCTCACGGCGCCGCACCCGTCGGGACGACCTAACAGACCTCTTCCAGGTCCCGCCAGTCCCGGGAATCCGGACTGTCGGCCACCCACCCGTCCAGCAACCCCCGGACCAGCGAAGCCGGCGCAGCCAACCCGCACTCCCGCTCCGGCACCCACAGCTGCCCGTCCGTCCGATGCCCCAGCGGCCCGGGATGCCCCGGCTCACTGTGATCGTGCGGATCGAGATGCTCCCCGTCACCCTCGTCCGACGGCATCCGGGACTCCGAGCACATCCGGCACAGCAGCCGCACGGAGGAGGACCAGTCCTCCGCGGCGAACCCGGCGTCCGCCGCGAGCTGCTCCAGCGCGTCCCGGTCCGCCTCCGTCGCCGCCTCCAGCAGCACCACCCAGGTCGGCACGGGAGACGGCGCCCACAGCTCGATCTCGTCGAACACCGGGTACGTGTGCCCGGCGGCCGTCGTCCGCTCCCCGTGCGGCACCCCGTCGTGCAGCACGACCTCGCCCCAGCGCCGGCCCGACGACGGCAGCGGGATGGACAGCACCTCGATCCGCGCGGGATCCAGCCGCCGTCCCCACACGACCTCGGCCTCCCCTTCCGGGGACAGCCGTACGGCCGCGCTGCCGAGGTCCATGCCGAGGGGCTCGCCGGAGTCGTTGGCCGCCCCCGGCACCCGCAGCCCGTAGGCCTGCCAGGCGCGCCGGGCCAGCGGCCAGTCCTGGAGCGCGGTCGCGGCGATGCCGACGTTCCACCAGTCGGGCGCGCCGCTGTCCCGGTCGAGCAGCGCCACGGCCCTGAGTCCGGCCGCCCGCGCCTGCTCCCAGTCGTGCCGGAACTTGTGCAGCAGCGCGAGGTTGAACCAGGACTCGGAAAGCCAGGGCTCCAGATCGGCGGCACGTGTCAACAGGGCGCCCGCGTCCTCGTACCGGCCGTCGCCGATGAGGGTGAACGCCCGGTCTGTGGCCTGCCGCCAGGAGGCGGAGGGCCGGTGCCGTCCCTTGCCGAAGATCCTCACGATTCCCGCCTGCCAGTTCCGTGCGGTGGGCTGGCCGTAGCTGTGTTTCGAGCCCCCGGACACCTTCTCCTTCGCATCCAACCACGTACGGCCTCGAGGGCGCTCATTACCCATGGGTTACCCAGCCACGGGCAGCGTCAGACTGCTCCTTGCCAGTACCCGGGCCAGTGATTCCACCACCTCCGGGGCGTATGTCCCGGCGGTGGCGAGCCGGAGTTCCTCCAGCGCCGTCAGCGGCCCGCCGGGCCCTCCTTCCCGGGACTTCTCCTCGTACGCGTTCACGGCCCGGACGATTCGCGCGGCGAGCGGCTGCTCGGCGTAGGGGTCGGCCTGCCGCTCCACGACCACGGCCACCGCCTCGTCGACGCCCGTCTGCCGTACGACCGCTCCGCCGAGCAGGGCGATCCGCCGTTGCTCCGCGGCGGGCAGGGCGGCGGTGGCACCCGACGGCACCGGGTCGACGAGGCTCAGCTGGCCGATGTCGTGCATGAGCGCGGCGTACTCCAGTACGGCCAGCTCGGGCTCGGTCAGCCCCAGGTCACGCCCCACCGCCTGGCTGACGGCGGCGACGCGCCGGGCGTGCCCGCAGGGCGTGTATCCGGCGACCTCGGTGGCCCGGGCGAGGGAGGCGATGGTCTGCCGGTAGGTCGCCCGGACGGCGGCGTACCGGCGGAAGGACATCTGGGCGAGCAGCAGCGGCACGGAGAAGACGGGCAGCGCCCACAGCCCCACGACGGCGACCGCCAGTGCCATCACCGCCCCGGTGGCGATGACGGCGGACCCGATGCCGCACACGGCCCGCAGTTCGTCCCGCAGCACCGGCCCGAAGGGCCAGCCGGTGCGGGTGTGGGCCAGGGCGGCGGCGAGCACCGCGTCACACAGGGCGGTCAGCGACAGCAGCGCGAGCAGCAGCAGGGCGTAGGCGGGACCGCCCCAGTCGTCGAACATGCCCTGGTTGTACGGGGGCTGGAAGCAGACGGCGACGAACCCGGCGGTGAGTACCCGGCGGGCCAGGTGGTCGAGGGTGGGCCCCTGCCCGCGTGCGACGTGCGGGACGCTGCCGAGCAGGGAGGCGGCCAGCACGACGGCGACGACCTGGGTGGGACCGTGGTGCGTGGCCCGTCCGCCGGCCTCGCCGAGCAGGGCGTAGGACAGGGCCGCTGCGGCCCCCAGCGGTGCCGGCTCCCGGACCTGCGCGCCGTTGCGCCGGGTGAGTTCGCCGACGGTGACGAGGACGCCGAAGGCGAGGGCGACCCGGCGTTCCTGCAGACCGTCGTAGAGGGTGACGGCGAGGGAGCCGGCGGCGAGGAGGGCGGCGCAGGCGTGGACGAGGGTGAGGAGCGGTGGCGGCCGGTACGCGCTCATCGGTGTGCTCCCGGGCGGCTGGACAGGGGTGCGCCGGGCGGGGGCACACGGGGCGGGCGGGTCTCCTCGTCGTCGGCGGTCACCGCGGGGTGCCATCCGGTCCGTCCGACGGCTTCGACGAGAGCCGCGACCATCACCGGGTCGAACTGGCTGCCCGCGCACCGCTCCAGCTCCGCCAGGGCCACGGCGACGGGCCGGGCCCTGCTGTAGCTCCGGGTGGAGGTCATGGCGTCGAAAGCGTCCGCGACCGCCACGACCCGCGCGGACTCCGGGATCTGAGGGCCCACCAGGCCGTACGGGTAGCCGCTGCCGTCCAGCCGCTCGTGGTGGTGCAGCACGGCGGCGCGGGCCTCGCCGAGGAAGCCGATGCCGCGCACCATCTCGTGCCCGTACTCGGGATGCAGCTCGATCACCCGCCGCTCCTCGGGCGTCAGCGGCCCGTCCTTCCTGAGCAGCCGGGTGGGCACGCCGAGCTTGCCCACGTCGTGCAGGATCCCGGCGAAGCGGAGCACCTCGACGCGCTCGTCGGCCATGCCCAGCTGCCGCGCGATCATCATGGAGGCCTGCCCGACGCGCTCGCTGTGCCCGCGTGTGTACTCGTCCTTGATGTCGACGGCCTGGACCAGCGCCCGGATGGTCGCCTGGTGGGCGGCGCGTTCCCGGTGGTACTGCGCGAACGCCCACCACGACACGCACATGGGCAGCAGTACGAGCAGCGCGGCGACCGGCCCGTACGGGCTGCGCCACAGGACGGCCATCATCAGCCCGGCCAGGCCGTGCACGGCGATCGGCGCGAGCGAGCGCGCCACCAGTCCCCGCCAGGCCCGCCGCACCGGCACCCGCTCCGCCACGGTCAGGATCCCGCCGTCGAGCAGCGCGAGCACCAGGCAGAACGCCAGCACGGCCGCCCCGGCCGGACCGAGGGCGTAGGGGACGTCGCCCGCGACGACCGCGTCCCGCCCGCCGAGCAGCCAGTGCGCCTTGGCCGCGGCCCACACCCCGAGGACGAGCTGGGCGGCCCGCCAGATCCGCCGCAGCGCCACGGGTCGCTGCCTGGCCTGCGAGAGCAGCGCACCGGGCACGGCCACCAGCGCCGCGGCGGGCGCCGGCAGCAGGAAGGCACCGGCGAGCAGCACGGGATAGAAGGTCCCGGCCGGATGGGAGATCCCCACGAACCGGGACCGGGCGACGCGCTCGCAGCCGGCGTACAGCGCGGCGAGCAGCGCGACCGCCCACCAGGGCGTGCGGACGCCCGGCAGCGGCAGCAGGCAGAGCAGCGCGGCAATGGCGACACAGGCGATGTAGACACGTGCCCGTGCCGGTACCGCTTTCATGAGCCCCTCCCCCGGCCATGTCCGTCAGGCCCGGAGCCTAGGGCGGCGGCAGGGGGGTCCGCGGGCCGAGAACCCTCGGATTAGCACGTTCGAGTGACGTGTTCGAGGGTGACTACCCGTTCGGAGAGGGGGTAGTTGAAAAGCGCAGGAGTGTCAGGACTCCTGGGACGTGGCCGGCGAGGCCGTGACGTCCTGCTCGGGGACGGCCTGGCCGGAGCGGATCAGCTCGATCCGCCCCATGACCTTGTCCCGCAGGTCGCCCGGCACGTCGTCATGCCCGCAGCAGCGCTTGACGAGCTTCTTCACGGCCTGCTCGAGCCCGTACTTCTCGAGGCAGGGCGAGCACTCCTCGAAGTGGTGCTCGAACTTCACGCAGTCCGAGTCCGGCATCTCACGGTCGAGGAACTCATAGAGATGATCGAGGATTTCGCTGCAATCCGTCTCGTGCGGCTCTCCGCAGCTCATGACCCCGAGCCTTTCGCTTCGTTCGACTCTCCGGCACCGGCCGGGACCATCCCGCGGTCACGGGCGTAGTCCTCCAGCATGCCGCGCAGCTGACGGCGGCCCCGGTGCAGCCGGGACATCACCGTACCGATGGGTGTCCCCATGATGTCGGCGATCTCCTTGTAGGCAAACCCTTCGACGTCCGCGAGATAGACGGCGATGCGGAACTCTTCGGGGATCGCCTGGAGCGCCTGCTTCACGTCCGAGTCGGGCAGGTGGTCGAGCGCCTGCGACTCCGCGGAGCGCAAGCCCGTCGACATGTGCGACTCGGCGCGGGCGAGCTGCCAGTCCTCGATCTCCTCGGCCGCGGAGCGCTGAGGTTCGCGCTGCTTCTTGCGGTACGAGTTGATGAAGGTGTTGGTGAGGATCCGGTACAGCCACGCCTTGAGGTTGGTGCCCTCGCGGAACTGGTGGAAGGACGCGTACGCCTTGGCATACGTCTCCTGCACCAGGTCTTCCGCGTCGGCCGGGTTGCGTGTCATGCGCAGCGCGGCCGAGTACATCTGGTCGAGGAACTCGAGCGCGTCCCGCTCGAAGCGCGCACTGCGCTCCGCGGCCGTCTCCGCGCCCGTGCCGCCATGGCCCTCGGGCTGCTCCGCCTGGCCGTTTTCGGTCCCTGCGTCGGTCCCAGTGACCGGACCCACCTCCTCGAGTGTTCTCGTGAGACCGAGACCGGTCTCACCCGAATCGGAGGATAGACGACGATCCGGTCCGCCCGCCGCCCGAATAGGGGCGGTCCTGGCCGCATGCAGCACCGTCCAGTCCAGGTCGGCACGGCTGCTGCGGCTCGGGCAGATGGTCGAACCCATGCGGCGGACTTCCTCTCCTACGGCGTCGGTGCTGGTCTCCAGCACGTACGTCCCGCACAACAGTGACCGCCGCCCCGGCATTCCCGAAGCTTTACCCGAGTGACCCGGTCCACTCCACGACCGCGTCCGTGATGACCGCCACTGCCTCGTCCTGCGAGATCTCCGCACGTTTCGGCACAGCGAAGCCGTGATCCCCGTACGGGACCTCCACAAGGTCGTACACCCCCCGGGGGAACTCCTCCGGCTTCCCGAACGGGTCGTTGCCGCCCTGCACGACCAGGGTGGGCACCCCGGCGCCCAGCAGTTCCTCGGCACGGGACTTCTCCGGCTTGCCCGGCGGGTGGAGCGGGAAGCTGAGCGCGAGCACGGCGTGGGCGCCCAGCTCGGTGGCGGTGCGGCAGGCGACCCGGGCGCCGGCACTGCGCCCGCCGGCGACGACCGGCAGTCCGGACTTCGCCAGCGCGGGCCAGATGCCGCGCCAGCCGATGTCCAGGGTCTTGGGGGCGGGCGCCAGCTTCTTCCCGGCGACCCGCCAGGGCTGTTCCACCCGGGCCACGGTCACGCCGTGCGCGGGCAGGACCTCGGCCAGGGCTTCGAGGTCACGGGCTTCGATACCGCCGCCGGCACCATGGCCGACGGCGAGGACCAGCCGGGCCTTCCTGGCCCGGTGCCAGGTGACACGGGCGGTTCCGGCGTCGGTCTCGACGGTCTCTGCGGTCACACCGGCCACTTTCGTCACGTTCGTCATCTTCATTACGTTCGTAACGTTTGTCACGCTCGTCACGTCCGTCACGTCAGAAGAGTGTGTCCTCTTCGGGTCCTTCCAGCTCCTTCAGCAGCTCCGGCCCGTTGTTGCGGACGTTGCTGACGGCCGTGGCGACCGGGTAGGCCCGCATCAGTCCGGCGGGCGGCGGGGCCAGCAGCTCGCGCAGGTCGCCGGCGTCCGTACGGGACGGATCCAGCCAGGCGTCCCAGCGGTCGGGCGTCAGCATCAGGGGCATCCGGGGGTGGATCTCGGCCAGCGCCCGCGGCCCGTCGGCCGGGGACACCGCGAGCGGGCTCTGCTCGGCCTCCGTGGTGATGACCGAGCACGTCACCCACCAGGCCTGCGGGTGGTCGTCCGGCAGCGTCTTGTCCCGCCAGAACTCGTACAGCCCGGCCATGGCGAAGACCGACCCGTCCGCCGGCGTCACGAAGTACGGCTGCTTGCGGGGCCGCTTCTTCTTGCCCTCGACCTCCAGCTCGCGCTCCTGGGCACCGGTGACCCACTCGTAGTAGCCGTCGGCGGGCAGGATGCAGCGCCGGGAGGTGAAGGCACGGCGGTAGGACGGCTTCTCGTGGACGGTCTCCGCGCGGGCGTTGATCATCCGGGCGCCGCCCTCGGGCGTCTTCGACCAGGAGGGCACGAGTCCCCACTTCAGCGTGCGCAGCTGCCGAACCGGCCGCGGGTCCTCCGCGTCTTTCAGGGGGCGGTCCAGGACGGCGTAGACCTCTTTGGTGGGCGCCACGTTGTAGTCGGGCGCGAGGGTCTCCTCGGGCTCCCACTTCTCGACCTCAAAGATTCCTGCGAGATCCTCTGGCCTACGACTAGCTGAATACCGTCCGCACATACGTGCCACACTGCCAGGCCCACCCGTCTCCCGACCACCACCCCTCAACGAGGCGCTTCGCGCCGCCCCTTCTGAACGCGACCACAGGGAGCCATCGCCGCACATGGACAGCACCGCAACCGCCTCGCTCGCCTCCCTCTGGGACGAGGTGTCCGGCACGCAGCCCGATCCCGACCTGTGGGTGGTGATCGCGACGGTGGGCGCCGCGCTCGCCGTGGTGATCCCGCACGGCCTGTGGCGCATCTCCCGCAACGCCATCACCATCGCCCACGAGGGCGGCCACGGGCTCGTGGCCCTGCTGACCGGCCGCACCCTCACGGGCATACGGCTGCACTCGGACACCAGCGGCCTGACCGTAAGCCGCGGCAAGCCGCACGGCATCGGCATGATCCTCACCGCGGCCGCGGGCTACACCGCCCCGCCCCTGCTGGGCCTGGGCGGTGCCGCCCTGCTCGGCTCCGGTCGCATCACGCTCCTGCTGTGGCTGGCGACGGTTCTGCTGCTCGCCATGCTCGTGATGATCCGCAACGCCTACGGCGCCCTGACCATGCTCGTCACCGGCGGCCTGTTCGTGCTGGTGTCCTGGCTGGCCGGCCCCCAGGTGCAGGCGGCGTTCGCGTACGCGGTGGTGTGGTTCCTGCTGATCGGCGGAGTCCGCCCGGCCTTCGAACTCCAGGCCAAGCGGGCACGGGGCGGGGCCGGCGACTCGGACGCGGACCAGCTGTCGCGGCTGACGCACGCACCGGCGGGGCTGTGGTTCTTCCTGTTCCACGCGGTGTCGCTGTGCTCGCTCATCGGTGGAGGACGGTGGCTGCTGGAGATGTGACAGCCGGCCTGAGGGGCGAGGAGCCGCCGCCGTGTGCGGCTCCGCCCCGCGGGCGCGACCGGCCCCACGGCGCCGCACTCGGACGACGGCCTGCTTATAAAGTGGGGGCCATGGCCCCGAACACCGCAGACACCGCCCTCTGGCCCGCCCCGCACGCGAGCGGAGCCGTCGACGCGACGGTCCACGTGCCCGGGTCCAAGTCGGTCACCAACCGTGCCCTGGTCCTCGCCTCCCTCGCCTCCGAGCCCGGCTGGCTGCGCCGCCCCCTGCGCTCCCGCGACACCCTGCTGATGGCCGGCGCGCTGCGCGCGATGGGCATCGAGATCGAGGAGACGGTGTCGTCCAGCTCCTCCGTCGCGGGCGGCCCCGACGGCACCGGCGAGGCCTGGCGCGTGCTGCCCACGGGCCTGCGCGGCCCGGCCACGGTCGACGTGGGCAACGCCGGCACGGTGATGCGGTTCCTGCCGCCGGTCGCCGCGCTCGCCGACGGCCCCGTCAGCTTCGACGGCGACCCCCGTTCCTACGAGCGTCCGCTGAACGGGGTCATCGACGCGCTGCGGCAGCTGGGCGCCCGCATCGACGACGACGGCCGCGGCGCGCTGCCGATGACCGTGCACGGCAGCGGTGCCCTGGACGGCGGCACGGTCTCCGTCGACGCCTCCTCCTCGTCGCAGTTCGTGAGCGCCCTGCTGCTGTCCGGCCCGCGCTTCAACCAGGGCGTCGAGGTCCGCCACACCGGCGCCACGCTGCCCTCCATGCCGCACATCCGCATGACCGTCGACATGCTGCGCGCGGTCGGCGCCCAGGTGGACACGCCCGAGTCGGGCGGCGAGCCGAACGTCTGGCGGGTCTCGCCGGGTGCCCTGCTCGGCCGGGACCTGGTCATCGAGCCGGACCTGTCGAACGCCCAGCCGTTCCTGGCGGCGGCACTGGTGACCGGCGGCAAGGTCGTCGTCCCGGACTGGCCCCTGCGCACCACGCAGCCCGGTGACCGGCTGCGCGAGATCTTCACCGAGATGGGCGGCTCGTGTGAACTGACCGAGTACGGGCTGGTGTTCACCGGCTCCGGGTCGGTGCACGGCATCGACGTCGACCTCGGCGAGGTCGGCGAGCTGACGCCGGGCATCGCGGCGGTCGCGGCCCTCGCGGACTCCCCGTCGACCCTGCGCGGCGTGGCCCACCTGCGACTGCACGAGACGGACCGGCTGGCCGCGCTGACCAAGGAGATCAACGAGCTCGGCGGTGACGTCACGGAGACCGCCGACGGTCTGCACATCCGCCCGCGCCGGCTGCACGGCGGGATCTTCCACACGTACGACGACCACCGCATGGCCACGGCCGGCGCGATCATCGGACTGGCGGTGGAGGGCGTGCAGATCGAGAACGTGGCGACGACGGCCAAGACCCTGCCCGACTTCCCCGATCTGTGGACCGGGATGCTCGGGGCGTAGGACGCAGGGATCACGTCATGCGCCGCTACGGCAAGCACACCGACGAGGACGACATCCGCACCCGTCCCGGCCGCCGGAACACCCGGCCCCGGACGAACATCCGCCCCAAGCACGAGGACGCCGCCGAAGGCCTCGTCCTCACCGTCGACCGGGGCCGCCTCACCTGCCTCGTCGAGGACCGCGTGGTGATGGCGATGAAGGCCCGAGAGCTGGGACGCAAGGCCGCCGTGGTCGGCGACCGTGTGGCCCTCGTGGGCGACATGTCAGGCAAGAAGGACACACTCGCCCGGATCGTCCGCATCGAGGAGCGCACGTCGGTGCTGCGCCGTACGGCGGACGACGACGATCCGTTCGAGCGCGTGATCGTCGCCAACGCCGACCAGTTGGCCATCGTCACCGCCCTGGCCGACCCGGAGCCCCGCCCCCGTCTGATCGACCGCTGCTTGGTCGCGGCCTATGCCGGCGGCCTGGATCCGCTGCTGGTGCTGACCAAGTCGGACCTCGCCCCGCCCGACAAGCTGCTGGAGTTGTACGGCCACCTCGACACCCCCTACGTCGTCACCAGCCGCGAGGAACTGCAGAACGGCACCGCCCTCGCCCGGGTGCGCGAGCAGCTCGACGGCAAGATCACCGCGTTCGTCGGCCACTCCGGAGTCGGCAAGACGACCCTGGTCAACTCACTGGTGCCGGAGGAGCGGCGGCGTACGACCGGGCATGTGAACGCGGTGACGGGCCGCGGCCGCCACACCACCACCTCCGCGCTGGCGCTGCCGCTGTCGGGCAGCGACGGCTGGGTGATCGACACCCCGGGCCTGCGGTCCTTCGGCCTGCACCACGTCGACCCGTCCCGGGTCATCCACGCCTTTCCCGACCTGGAGCCGGGCACCGAGGGCTGCCCGCGCGCGTGCAGCCACGACGAGCCCGAGTGCGCGCTGGACGCGTGGGTGGCCGAGGGGCACGCGGATCCGGCGCGGCTGTACTCGCTGCGGCGGCTGCTGGCCACGCGCGAGCGCAAGGAAGGCGACTGACCTCCGCGTTGTTTGTCCTGGCGTGCGGGCGGTAAGTGCATAATCGCACCCAAGCCGGATGCGGGCCCGGCCCAGGCCTGACGAGCACGATCAACGCGAAGCAGCTGACGAAGCGGTCACTGGACGTGGGATACGGGAGGACGACTCATGGCGTGGCTGCTGGTCATCGTGGCCGGGTTGCTCGAGACCGGCTTCGCGGTGTGTCTGAAGCTGTCGCACGGCTTCACCCGGCTCTGGCCGACGGTCGCGTTCTGCGTCTTCGCCCTCGGCAGCTTCGGACTGCTGACCCTGGCGCTGAGACGACTCGACGTGGGTCCCGCGTACGCGGTGTGGACGGGCATCGGTGCCGCGGGGACGGCGATCTACGGCATGGTGTTCCTGGGTGACCTGGTGTCGGTGCTGAAGCTCGTGTCGATCAGTCTCGTCATCATCGGCGTGATCGGGCTGCAGTTGTCGGGGTCGGCGCACTGACGTCCTGCCAGCCGGCCTGCCGGTGAAGGGCGCTGCGGACCAGGTCGGCGACGCCGCCCTCGCCGGGTGGTGCGGCCACACAGGACAGGGCGAGCCGGACGGCGAGTTCGCAGGAGCGGGCCAGGTCGGCGGTGTCGGACTTGGGCGTGCCGGCGCCGGCCAGGAGGGTGACGGCCCGGTCGCGGACGAGGGCGACGAAGTCTCCGGGTGAGGGCAGCGGCCCGTCGGCGCGGCGCTGGGCCGGTACGGCGGAGGTGGACGGCACGGGTGTCAGGGCCGGGGCGGGCAGCCGCTCACTCCAGCAGCCGGTGAGCATGGCGCGGACGAGGATGTTGTCCCGGGCCGCGGAGGTGGTCCACTCGGCGGTGGCGGTGAGCCGGTCGCGGGGATCGCTGTACCCGGCGAGAGCGCGGTCCACCCCGGCGAGGTATCCGTCGGCCTCTCGCCTCACGAGCGCCCGGGCGAGACCGTCCTTGCTGCCGAACTCGTTGTACAGCGTCTGCCGGGAGACTCCGGCTGCCGCGGCCACGTCCACCATCCGTACGGCGGACCACGGCCGGCGCACCAACGCCGTGTAGGCGGCGTCCAGTAGAGATTCCCGCGCTGCAGGCATCTTCGCCTCCCCTTGGGGCGAGCGGCTCTGCGCCCAGGTTTGACGCGCGTGGAACCACTGTCAAGGGTTCGCGAGTGCGTGTGGGGGCGCGTTTCGGCCTTGTCGCGCGGTGCGTTGGCCTACGTGCCGGGGCCGCGCCCGTGCATACGAACGGGCGGCGCACTCCGGCGGGATGCCGGTGTACGCCGCCCTGGGCGGGACGTTCGCGGAGTGGCCCGCCTGGTCACGGCGGCTACCTCGGGTCGTCGTTGAACTTCGAGGTCGACCAGAAGTAGCCGAGCACCGCGAGGCCCAGGCACCAGGCGAGAGCGAGCCATCCGTTGTGGCCGATCTGGGTGCCGAGCAGCAGGCCGCGCAGGGTTTCGATGGCCGGGGTGAACGGCTGGTACTCGGCGATCGGCTGGAACCAGCCCGGCATCGAGTCGAGCGGGACGAAGGTGCTGGACAGCAGGGGCAGCAGGATCAGGGGCATCGCGTTGTTGCCGGCGGCCTCGGCGTTCGGGCTGACCAGGCCCATGCCGACCGCGATCCAGGTGAGCGCGGTGGCGAAGAGCACAAGCAGTCCGAAGGCCGCGAGCCACTCCAGGACGGTGGCGTCGGTGGAGCGGAAGCCGATGGCCACGCCGACGGCGCCGACGAGCACCACACTGATGACCGCCTGTAGCACGCTGCCGATGACGTGCCCGATGAGCACCGACCCGCGGTGGATCGCCATGGTGCGGAAGCGGGCGATGATGCCCTCGGTCATGTCGTTGGAGACGGAGACCGCGGTGCCGATGGTGGTGCTGCCGATGGTCATCAGCAGCAGGCCCGGCACGACGAAGGCGATGTAGGCGGAGCGGTCCGGACCGCCGCCCCCGATGCCCGCGCTCATGGTGTCGCCGAAGATGTAGACGAACAGCAGCAACAGCATGATCGGGGTGAGCAGCAGGTTGAGGGTGAGGGAGGGGTAGCGCCGGGCGTGCAGCAGGTTGCGGCGCAGCATGGTGGAGGAGTCGCGCAGGGCGAGGGTGAGGGTGCTCATCGGGCGGTCTCCTTGGACTGGTGGGGGAGGTCGGCGGGGCCGGTCAGGGCGAAGAAGACGTCGTCGAGGTCGGGGGTGTGGACGGTCAGTTCGTCCGCTTCGATGCCGGCGGTGTCGAGGCGGTCGAGGATGGCGCGCAGCTGGCGCTGGCTGCCGTCGCTGGGGAGTTGCAGGGCGAGGGTTTCGTCGTGCCGGGTGACGTCGTGCAGGGTGGCTGCGGCGTTGTGGTAGGCGGCGGGGTCGGTGAAGCGGAGCCGGACGTGTCCGCCGGGGATGAGCCGCTTGAGTTCGTCGGCGCTGCCTTCGGCGGCGATGGTGCCGTCGTGGAGGACGGCGATGCGGTCGGCGAGTTCGTCGGCTTCTTCCAGGTACTGGGTGGTGAGGAAGACGGTGACGCCGCCGGTGACGAGCTGGCGGATGATCTGCCACATGTTGTGGCGGGCGCGGGGGTCGAGGCCGGTGGTGGGCTCGTCGAGGAAGATGATTCTGGGGTCGCCGACCAGAGTCATGGCGATGTCGAGGCGGCGCTTCATGCCGCCGGAGTAGGTGGAGGCGGGCTTCTGGGCGGCGTCGGTGAGGTCGAAGCGTTCCAGCAGTTCGGCGGCGACGCGGCGTCCTTCCCGTCGGGGCAGGTGGTGCAGGTCCGCCATGAGGAGCATGTTCTCCTCGCCGGTGATCAGGCCGTCGACGGCGGAGAACTGACCGGTGACGCCGATCGCGGCGCGTACGGCCTGCGGGTCGGCGGCGAGGTCGTGCCCGCCGACGCGGATCTCGCCGCCGGCGGGGTCCGGGGAGATGAGCGTGGAGAGGATCTTGACGGCGGTGGTCTTGCCGGCGCCGTTCGGGCCGAGCAGGGAGAAGACCGTTCCTTCCGGGACGGCCAGGTCGACACCGTCGAGGACGGTCTTGTCGCCGTAGGACTTCCGCAGCCCGTTCGCCGCGATGGCCAGGTCGGTCATGAGGGGTGCTCCTTCGGAGAGGCTGCGGGCTGCTACAGGCTGCGGGCGGTGATGTCGCCGTGGGCGGTGGTCGCGTGGATGGTCAGGCCGGCGGCGGCGCCGGCGGTGTTGTTGAGGGTGTTGTGGATCCGGCCGTAGCCGGTGCCGGCGTCCAGGGCGGCGGAGACGCCGTGGGCGGCGCCGACCGCGATGTCGCCCTGCTCGGTGCGCAGCGCGAGGGCGCCGCGTACGGCCTCGGCGATACGGAGGTCTCCCTTCTGGGTGCTGATCTCCGCGGGGCCGCCCAGGCGGCCGACCGAGATGTCGCCGGCGAGCAGGGTGAGGCGTGCGCCGGCGGTCTCGTCGAGCTTGACCGAGCCCTGCGCTGCGTCGAATGCGACGTCGCCGAGCCGTCCGACGCCGCGGAGTTCGGCGGCTGCCGCCTTCGCCTCGACGCGGGAGCCGGCGGGCAGTTGGACGGTCACCTCGACGGACCCGGAGTGGCCGAGGATCCGGTTCTTCGCCGCCGGGGCCTGGATGCGCAGGACGCCGTCGGCGTAGGCGACGTCGATCTGCTCCGCGGCCTTCACGTCACGGCTCTTGGAGGCGTCCGCGGGCAGGACCTCGACGGTGGTGTCGGCCCGGTCGGCGGCGATGAACCGGATGCGTCCGGCGGGGATGTCGAGGACGGCCGAGACGGGGGCGGGGCTGTCGAACTTCTGCATCGTGCTCTCCTTCGATTCGCTGTTTCCGATGAAGGAAAAGCTACGTTGCATTCACCCATCCGGCAACGAGTTCGTTGCGCGCAACAGTCATAGATGCAGGTCAAAGCCGATAAATCATTGCAACGACTATGACGGCTAATGCAACAAACCCCTTCGGCTCGTTGCAATGGAATGAAGGTGAACGCTAAGGTGCGGACATCACACACCGCGAAGGAGGCCGCGATGCCGGGAGGCAGGCTCACTCAGCAGGAACGCCAGCAGATCGCGCTGGGGCTGGCCGACGGCCTCGCCTACGCGGAGATCGCCCGGCGCCTCGACCGCCCGACCTCGACGATCACCCGCGAGGTCATGCGCAACGGCGGCCCGACGGCCTACCGCGCCGACCTCGCCCACCGCGCCACGGAACACCGCACCCGCCGCCGGCAGGCCGCGCCCCGGGGCCCGAAGTCGCCCCCGCAGACCGGGGGACGGGACGCCGAGGCCGTACGCGAGTACGAGGAGACCTTCACCACTGTGCTCATGGGATCCGGCATGCCCAAGATGATGTCCCGGGTGATGGCCTGCCTCTGCATGACCGACTCGGGCAGCCTCACCGCGGCCGAACTCGCCCAGCACCTCCAGGTCAGCCCGGCGTCCGTCTCCAAGGCGATCACGTTCCTCGACGGCCAGGGCTTCGTCCGCCGGGAGGCGGACGAAGGCCGCCGCGAGCGCTACGTCGTCGACGAAGACGTCTGGTACCAGTCGATGATGGCCAGCGCGCGGGCCATCGCCCAGGTCGTGGGGACCGCACGGCAGGGCGTCGGTGTCCTCGGCCCGGGCACCCCGGCCGCCGTCCGCCTCGAGAACGTCGCCCGCTTCCTCGACTTCGTCTCCGAGAGCACCGCCCGCGCCGCGGAGCAGGCACGCGACATCCTGCACACCAAGCCCGAGACCATTCCCGACTCCCCCACCCTCGCAAACCCCCTGTAGCCCCACCCCCACCTCGGCAGATAGGTTCGTTGCATGCCCGACTACCTCGACGACCTGCGTCTCGCCCACGTCCTCGCCGACGCCGCCGACGCCGCGACGACGGACCGGTTCAAGGCCCTCGACCTCAAGGTCGAGACCAAACCGGACATGACCCCGGTGAGCGAGGCGGACAAGGCCGCAGAGGAACTCATCCGCGGCCACCTCCAGCGCGCCCGCCCCCGGGACGCGATCCTCGGCGAGGAGTACGGCGTCGAGGGCACCGGCCCGCGCCGCTGGGTGATCGACCCGATCGACGGCACCAAGAACTACGTACGGGGCGTGCCCGTCTGGGCCACGCTCATCTCGCTGATGGAGGCCGGCGAGGAGGGCTTCCAGCCCGTCGTCGGCGTCGTCTCCGCCCCCGCCCTCGGCCGCCGCTGGTGGGCCGCGAAGGGCCATGGCGCGTTCTCCGGCCGCAGCCTCACCAAGGCCTCCCGGCTGCAGGTCTCCCGCGTCTCCAAGCTCTCCGACGCCTCCTTCGCGTACTCCTCGCTCAGCGGCTGGGAGGAGCAGGGCCGCCTGGACGGCTTCCTGGACCTGACCCGCGAGGTGTGGCGCACGCGCGCGTACGGCGACTTCTGGCCGTACATGATGGTCGCGGAGGGCGCCGTCGACATGTGCGCCGAGCCGGAGCTGTCACTGTGGGACATGGCCGCCACCGCCATCGTCGTCACCGAGGCCGGCGGCACCTTCACCGGTCTCGACGCCCGCCCCGGCCCCCACAGCGGCAACGCGGCCGCGTCGAACGGCCTGCTGCACGACGAGCTGCTCGGATATCTGAACCAGCGCTACTGAGCCCCCCGTTGTTACCGAGCGCCCCCTTGTTGACCCTCCCTTTGCCTGCCACTCTGAGAGTCCCCCCAACTTGTGAACTTGTGAAACGCTGAACAAACGGCGGGGACACTCTCAGGAGGTGGCTCCATCCATGCTCGTCCGTGACGCCATGAGCACTGTCGTCCTCACCATCGGCCCCACCCACACCCTGCGCCAGGCCGCGGCACTGATGTCCGCGCGCAAGGTGGGGGCGGCCGTGGTCCACGACCCGGACGCCGGCGGCATCGGCATCCTCACCGAACGCGACATCCTCAACTCCGTGGGCCTGGGCCAGGACCCGGACACGGAACGCGCCCACGCCCACACCACCACCGACGTCGTGTTCGCCGCCCCGGCCTGGACCCTGGTGGAGGCGGCGGGCGCCATGGCACACGGCGGCTTCCGGCACCTCATCGTGCTGGACGGCGGCGAACCCACCGGCATCGTCTCGGTCCGCGACATCATCCGCTGCTGGGCCCCGGCACGGCAGCAGGTTCCGGCGTGATCACGCGGACGGGCCGGGCCCCTGAGGGGGCCCGGCCCGTCCGCTACCGCAAGCGGTCCAGCGCTGGAGTTCAGCCGCGCAGGGCCTGGACCGCGACCTCCAGCCGCTTGCCGTAGTCTCCGTCGGCCCGACGGAAGTTGTCGATCGCCCGCTCGACGATGTCGTCGCGCGAGACCTTGGAGATGAAGCCCGCCAGGTTGGCGATCAGGCGCTCCTTCTCGTCCTCCGACATGAGCCGGTAGAGGTTGCCCGCCTGGACGAAGTCGTCATCCTCAGCGTGGACCGGAGCCGGGTGGCCGCCCGTCGCGCCGCTCACGGCCGTGGCTGACCACAGCGGACGGTCCGTCTGGAAGGGGCCGCCGAAGCTGTTCGGCTCGTAGTTCTTCGCGCCACCGTGACGGCCGTCGTAGAGGTACCCGTCACGGGAGTTGGTGCGCGCCACCGTGGCGTGCGGGCGGTTCACCGGCAGGTGGTCGGCGTTGATGCCGACGCGGTAACGGTGGGCGTCGCCGTAGGCGAAGAGGCGGCCCTGGAGCATCTTGTCCGGGGAGGGCCCGATGCCCGGCACGAAGTGGGCGGGGCTGAAGATCGACTGCTCGACCTCGGCGAAGACGTTCTCCGGGTTGCGGTTGAGCTCCAGCTTGCCGATCTCGACGACCGGGTAGTCCGCGTGCGGCCAGACCTTGGTCAGGTCGAACGGGTTGAAGCGGTACGTCGCCGCCTCGGCCACCGGCATGATCTGCACGCCGACGGTCCAGGTCGGGTACTCGCCGCGCTCGATGGCCTGACGCAGGTCGCGCTGGTGGGAGTCGGGGTCCTCACCGGCGAGCCGGGCGGCCGCCTCGGCGGTCAGGTTCTTGATGCCCTGGTCCGTCTTGAAGTGGTACTTCACCCAGAAGGCCTCGCCGGCGGCGTTGCTCCACTGGAAGGTGTGCGAGCCGAAGCCGTCCATGTGGCGGTACGAGGCGGGGATGCCGCGGTCGCCGAACAGCCAGGTCACCTGGTGCGTGGACTCGGGCGACAGGCTCCAGAAGTCCCAGACATTGTCCGCTTCCGTCGAGCCGGTGTACGGGTCGCGCTTCTGGGTGTGGATGAAGTCGGGGAACTTGATGGCGTCCTTGATGAAGAACACCGGGGTGTTGTTGCCGACGAGGTCGTAGTTGCCCTCCTCGGTGTAGAACTTCAGCGCGAAGCCACGCGGGTCGCGGACGGCGTCCGCCGCGCCCAGGTTGCCGGCCACCGTCGAGAAGCGCAGGAAGACCTCGGTCTGCTTGCCGATCCCGGAGAGGAACGCGGCGCGCGTGTACGGGGTGACGTCGGCGGTCACCGTGAAGGTTCCGTACGCACCCGCACCGCGGGCGTGCACGACGCGCTCCGGTATGCGCTCACGGTTGAAGTGAGCCAGCTTCTCCAGCAAGAGCTGGTCCTGGACGAGCACCGGGCCGCCGATACCCGCGGCCTCGCTGTTCTGGTTGTCGGCGACCGGGGTCCCGGCCTCCGTCGTAAGCGGTCCCTGCGTCACGTGCGCCTCCTGCACCATTCCTGACCAGTCCTGCCCACCGGCCAAAGCCGTTCTCGATCCTACAATAGACAATGTCTAAAGCAAGTGAGACTCTAAAGTCACACCTGTTCGGGACCTGGTCCCCTTTGCTGTTAGGCTGGTGGCCATGAGTGACCTTCTGGAACGCCTGCGCGGACGCGGATGGCGGATGACCGCGCAGCGGCGCGTCGTGGCCGAGGTCCTCGACGGCGAACACGTCCATCTGACGGCCGACGAGGTCCATGCCCGGGCCGTCGCCAAGCTGCCCGAGATCTCCCGGGCAACCGTCTACAACACGCTGGGTGAGCTCGTGACCCTCGGCGAGGTGCTGGAGGTCTCGACCGACCAGCGCGCCAAGCGGTACGACCCGAACGCCCACCAGCCGCATCACCACCTGGTCTGCGCCCAGTGCGGCGCGATCCGGGACGTCCACCCGGTCGGCAACCCGCTGGCGGACCTTCCCGACACCGAGCGCTTCGGCTTCACGGTCTCGGACGTCGAGGTGACGTACCGCGGCGTCTGCCCGAACTGCGCGGCCGCCTAGCCCGCACACACGCGACACACGAGAGCCCCGGCACCGATGGGTGCCGGGGCTCTCTGCTGCTGCCCGCATGACGCCGCACGCACCGAGGGCCGGAACCCTTTCGGATTCCGGCCCTCGGCCTTCAGTAGCGGGGACAGGATTTGAACCTGCGACCTCTGGGTTATGAGCCCAGCGAGCTACCGAGCTGCTCCACCCCGCGTCACAGCTCCTGCCGCAGCGCGTCCCTCAACCGCTCCGCCCTCTCGGCGACCGACGCCGGCCCCAGCGACACGGCCCGATCGGCCCACCGCTGTCCCTCCGCCAGCTCACCCCGACGCGCGTAGACCAGGGCCAGCCGCAACGCCGCCCGCCCGTGCCCGGCAGCGGCGGCCCGCTTCCACCACACCGCCGCCTCGGGATCACTGCCCTCCCGGGCCAGCAGCAGCCCGAGATTGAACGCGCCGTTGCGGGAGCCGGCCTCGGCCGCCTCCCGGTACCACCGGGCCGCCTCGACGACATCGCCCCGGGCCGCCGCCAGCATGCCCACCCGTACCTGCGCCCGCCGGTGCCCCTGGGACGCCGCCCGCTCGTACCACTCCTCGCACTCGCTCCGCCGGTGCACCGGCTCCCCGAGCTCGTGTGCGGGCTCCGGCGGCCGCCGCGCGTCGAGCACGGTCGCCAGCCGGTACGCGGCCTCGGCGCTGCCGCCCCCGGCCGCACACCGCAGATGCCGCTCGGCCTCCTGCTCGTCGCCGTCCTGCAGCCTCGCCATGCCGACCTGGAGCGCCGCCTCGGTGTGCCCGGCGGCGGCGGCCCGCTCGTACCAGCGCAGCGCGGCCTGCTCCTCGCCCCGCCCGGCGTGCAGGATGCCGAGGTTGAAGGCGGCGTCGACGCTCCCGGCCTCCGCGGCCTTGGAGAACCACGGCTGCGCGCCCGTCTCGTCGCCGCCCCGCAGCAGCAGGATCGCCAGCGCGTTCGCGGCCTCCCGGTGCCCGGCGTAGGCCGCGCGCCGGTACCACTGCTCGGCCTGCGGGGTGCGTCCCTGCTCGGCGCAGAGCAGGCCGAGGTTGTACGCGCCGTTCACGTCACCCGCGTCCATCGCGGCCCGGTACCACCGCTCGGCGGTCTGGGTCTCGCCCCGCTCGGCGTGCAGCGCGCCAAGCGCGTTCGCCGCGTTGCCGTCGCCGTCCTGGGCGGCCCGCAGCCACCACACGGCGGCGTTCTCGGTGTCGCCCGCGTCGCGCAGCAGGAAGCCGAGCGCGCAGGCGGCCCGCGCCTCGCCGTCCTTGGCGGACGTCAGGTACCAGCGTCCGGCCTCCTTGAGCTCTCCGCGCCTCTCCAGGATCGTCCCGAGGTGCAGGGCGGCCCGCCGGTGGCCGCGCGCGGCGGCCTGCCGGTACCACTGCTCGGCCTCCTCGACCTGGACACCGTTGTCACCGTCGGCTTCCCGCGCCGCCTTCCGGTCCAGCGCCCGCGCAAGCCGGTACGCCGCCTCCCGGTGCCCGCGCTCGGCCGCCACCCGCATCCACTGCTCGGCCCCGGCGTCACCGCGGTGCTCCAGCAGGTCGGCGAGCGCGTACGCGCCCAGCGTGTGGCCCTGCTCGGCGGACTGCCGCAGCCAGTACTCGGCGGCGGGTTCGTCGCCGCGCTCGCGGTGGTGCCTGCCGAGGGCGTGCGCGGCCGCCGTGGATCCGGCGACGGCGGCGATCCGCCACCATCCGGCGGCCTCGTCGGCGTACCCCCGCTGGTGGAGGAGGACTCCCAGGTTGTTGGCGGCCGCCCGGTCGCCCGCGGCGGTGGCGGCACGCAGATGAGGCTCGGCACCGTCGAGGTCACCACGGCGCAGCAGCATGGCCCCGAGGACACTCATCGCCTCGACGTCGCCTGCCTCGGCGGCGAGCCGCTGACGCAGCTCCTCGGCCGCCTCGTCGGCGATCTCCCCGGTCTCGTCCGGGGTCTCGGTGTCCTCCCGGCTGGAAGGCTGCACAAAACGCCCTGTCTCGAACAGAGTTGCCTTGTCCCCCATAACGTCCATCGTCGCACCACCTGCAACCTGGGTACACCTCGTATACCGCAGCCAGTGAGGTCACTTCAGCGTTTTGTCGACATGCCCACAGAGAGACAAGTCAAACACAGATTGCCCAACTCCCCCAGGCGGCGCGGCCGCAGCACGGGCCAGCACATGCGTTCACACATCACGAAGGCCCGGATTCCTGTGTGGAATCCGGGCCTTCGGTGTCACTCCGTCACTCGGACATCGCGACTTCAGTAGCGGGGACAGGATTTGAACCTGCGACCTCTGGGTTATGAGCCCAGCGAGCTACCGAGCTGCTCCACCCCGCGCCGTTGTGTTCACAACCGTATCACGGCGCGGGGTGGGCATTTGACCAGGCCAGGGGCCTAGCTGCTCGGCTTCGGGCTCGGACTGCCGCTCGGGCTGTCGCCGGGCTTGCTCTCGCCGCCCCCGGAACCGCCCGCCCGGCTCGCCTCGGACTGTGCGTCCTCGGCCCGCCGCAGCGCGTCCTCGAGGTCCTTCTGCGCCTTCCCGTACGCCTCCCAGTCGTTCTTCTTCAGGGCCTCCTGGCCCGCGTCGAACGCCTTCTGGGCGTCCTGCAGGGCCTGCTGGACCGTCGGGTTGTCGGACGTCGGCGGAGGTGTCGTCGTATCGCCCTCGTCCGGTGGCTCGGTGGCCGGGCCGTCCGCTCCGAAGATCTTGTTGAGGGCCTCGTCGAGGGTGTTCTCGAAGGCGGTCTGGCCTCCGTAGGTGACCAGCACCTTGCGCAGCAGCGGGTACTTCAGTCCGCCACCGCGTACGTAGACCGGCTCGACGTACAGCAGCCCTCCGTCGAGCGGCACCGTCAGCAGGTTGCCGTACTCGACCTCGGAGTCGCCGCCTCTCAGGAGCCTGATGGACTCGGCGATGTCCTCTTGCGAGTTGAACTGGCTCTGGACCTGCTTGGGTCCGTTGACCGTGGTGTTCGTCGGCAGTTTCAGGATTCTGATCTTGCCGTAGTCACTGGTGCCCGCCTCGGCGTCGACCGCCATGAACGCACTGAGGTTGTCCCGGCCGTTGGGTGTGAAGGTCGTCGTCAGCGAGAACGCCTGCGCCTTCTGGTCGGGCATCCTCATGCTCAGGTAGTACGGCGGCACCGCGCTGCCCGACCGGTTCGTCGGGTCGTCCGGCACCTGCCACACCTCGCTGCCGCTGAGGAACGTCGTGGCGTCCTTCACGTGGTAGCGGGTGAGCAGCTCCCGCTGGACCTTGAACAGGTCCTGGGGGTAACGCATATGGTCCATCAGCGACTTGGAGATGTCGCTCTTGGGCTCCACCGTGTTCGGGAAGGCCTTCATCCAGGTCTTCAGGACCGGGTCCTGGGTGTCCCACTGGAAGAGCTTGACCTTGCCGGTGTAGGCGTCGACGGTGGCCTTCACCGAGTTGCGGATGTAGTTGACCTGGTTCTGCTGGGCCACCACCGCGCGGTTGTCGTTGGTGGCGGTCAGCGAGTCGGCCGTGGTGTCACCGAGGGTCGTACGCGAGGAGTACGGGTAGCCGTTCGTCGTCGTGTACGCGTCGACGATCCACTGGATCCGGCCGTCCACGACCGCCGGGTAGGCGTCGCCGTCGATGGTCAGCCACGGGGCGACCGCCTCGACGCGCTCCTTGGGCGTGCGGTTGTACAGGATCCGCGAACCGTCGCCGATGGCACCGGAGTACAGGATCTGCGGCTCGCCGAACGCCACCGCGTACGCGGCCCGGTTGACCGGGTTGGAAAGGTTGACCCCGCTGTCGCCCTTGTAGCTGGTGGTCTTCTCTCCGTTGTCGTCGGAGTAGTCGATCTCCTTCTGGGGACCGCCGACGATCGAGTACGTGTCGGTCTTCTCGCCGTAGTAGATCCGCTGCTCGTACGTGCCGAGGTCACCCTCGGAGGGCAGGTCGGACTCCGTGAAGTTCGGCCGGCCCTGGGCGTCGGCGCTGGTGCCCTCGGCAGCGACCACTCCGAATCCGTGGGTGTAACGGAAGTGGTTGTTGATCCAGTTCTTCTTCGGGATGCCCGCGAGGTTCAGCTCACGCAGGCCGATGACCGTGTCCTGGTCCTTGCCGTCCTTGGCGTAGCGGTCGACGTCCAGGTTGTTCGGGAACGCGTAGTAGTTCCTGATCTGCTGGAGCTGCTGGAACGTCGGCGAGACGACGTTCGGGTCCATGATCCGGATGCTCGCCGTGGAGTCGACGTCGTCGCGGAGCTTGGTCTTGTCCTCGGTCGTGCTGGTGCCCGTGTAGTCGGTGACCTTGGTGCCGTCGATGCCGTAGGCCTTGCGCGTCGCCTCGAGGTTCTTCTCGACGTACGGCGCTTCCTTGGCCTGCTCGTTCGGCTGGACCTGGAACTTCTGCACGATCGCCGGGTAGAGACCGCCGATGAGGATCGCGGAGAGCACCATCAGGCCGAAGCCGATCACGGGCAGCTGCCAGGTGCGCCGCCAGATGGTGGCGAAGAACAGCAGCGCGCAGATGACGGCGATGCAGAACAGGATCGTCTTCGCCGGCAGATAGGCGTTGGCGTCGACGTACCTCAGGCCCGTCCAGTTGTCGGTCGCCCGGAAGTCGCTGGACTTCACCGCGAGTCCGTACCGGTCGAGCCAGTACGCGACCGCCTTCAGGGCCACGAAGATGCCGATGAGCACCGACAGGTGCCCGGTGGCCGCGGCCGTGGCGCGGGCGCCGGGACTGGTGACCCGCAGCCCGCCGTACAGGTAGTGCGTGAGCGCGGCGGCGATCACGGACAGGATCGCGGCGGCGAAGCCGAAGCCGAGCAGGAACCGGTACCAGGGCAGGTCGAAGGCGTAGAAGGAGACGTCCAGCTTGAACTGCGGGTCCTTCTGCCCGAAGGGCACGCCGTTGACCCACATCAGCCACGTCCGCCACTGACCGGAGGCGGAGGCGCCGGCGATCAGGCCCACCAGGGCGGTGATCCCGAACAGCAGCCACTTCTTGTAGGGCGCGATGCCCATCCGGTAGCGGTCGAGGTTCTGCTGCTCCATCGACATGGCACTCAGCGGCGGCCGCAGCCGGTGCGCCAGCCAGATGTTGAAGCCGACGGCCAGGGCCATGAGCAGGCCGAAGACGAAGAAAAGCCCGATCTTGGTCCACAGGGTGGTGGTGAAGACCGAGGAGTAGTCCACCGACCGGTACCAGAGCCAGTCCGTCCAAAAGCCCGCGAACATGGTGAACGCCATGCCGAGAACGGCCAGGACGCCCAGCGTCATGAGCAGGGTCCGGACACGCCGGGACGGGCGGCCCACTCTGATCCGCGGCCCCGAAGGGCCTCCGCCGCGGTCCGGCATCTGGAAAGCCAAGGTGCGCACCTCGAAGTTCGCTGTTGATTCGTCAGGCCCGCGTCTTCACGGACCGTCTGTGGCCCCCGTGATCGTGGGCCCCCACCTATGCAACTTACTCACCGTTTACTCGGTTCCCGATTCCGGCCGGGAACGAGGCAGGATTGTGACCATGTCCAACACTCCCATGGCTGCCAACCCGCTCACCCGGGCCGTTCTCGAGATCGACGAGTACGTCTCCGGCCTCGGCTGGGACCAGTCAGCCCGCCTTTTCGCCCTCGTCGACACCGCACGGCTGCGGGCCGAACAGCCCTCGCTCGCGGACCGGCTCGGTCTGGGGGACGAGTCGGAGACCTCCGGCCTCACCCCGATCGAGCAGGACGAAGTTCCAACGGGCAAGCCGCTCGACGAGTTCCTGGCCACCATCGCCTGGCCCGACGCCGTGGTCGGCTGCGCCCTCGCCGTGGAGCGCCTGATGCTGCCGCCGTCCGCGGAGGCCCAGGTTCCGCAAGGTCTGAGCGAGGCCGCGCTCACGAAGTGGGTGGCGGAACACCCGGACCGCCAGGAGGTCCGCATGACGGTCGGGGTCCTGCGCGACGGCACGCGTGAGTCGGCTCTGCGGCTGCGCGAGAAAGACTCCCCCACCGAGGTCCTGACCGGCTCCGACCTGGTCCCGGGGCTGGCGGAGGCGCTGGCTGCGACGTTCGAGGAGTAGCCCCGGAGGACCGCGGGGGCCCGGCTTTCCGGGCCCTTGTCCCCGGGCTACTTACCGCACTTCGGCAGATCCGCGGTGTCGCCGCTGCGGATGTCCTCGAGAGCGCCGAGGGCGTCCTTGATGGTGCCCACCTTGATGAGGGTGAGGCCGTCGGGGGTGTCCTTGACGGCGGCCGCGCAGTTGTCGGCGGGCGTCAAGAAGTACTGGGCGCCCTTGGCCCGCGCGCCGACGGTCTTCATCTCGATACCGCCGATCGGCCCGACCTTGCCGGCGTCGTCGATCGTGCCGGTGCCCGCCACGAACTTGCCGCCGGTCAGGCTGCCCGGGGTGAGCTTGTCGTAGATGCCGAGAGCGAACATCAGCCCGGCGCTCGGCCCGCCGACGTCGGCGAGCTTGATGTCGATGGTGAACGGGAACGTGTGGTCGGTCCCCGCGGAGATCCCCACGATGGCGCGCTTCTCACCGGTGTCGTCGGACATCGTGGTGGTCATGCTGATGTCCTGCGTCCTGGTCGGCGTCCGCTTCTCCTTCTCCGCGGCGGCCTGCTCCTTGGCCGGCACGATCGTGAAGCGGACGTCCTGGCCCGGCTTGTGCTTGGTGACGAGCTTCGCGACGTCGGCCGGTTCCTTCACCGCCGTACCGTCGACGGCCTTGATCACGTCCCCCGCGTGCAGCTTGCCCTCGGCCGGGGAGTCCTTGACGACCGTCGAGACGATCACCCAGGACTTCACCGGGACGTCCAGCTGCTTCAGGGCGGCGACCTTGGCGCTCTCCTGGGACTGGCTGAACTCCTCGGCGTTCTCCTGGGTGGACTGCTCCTCGGTCTTGCCGTCCGGGTAGAGCGTCTCGTGCGACACGACCTTGTTGTCGTGGGCGAGCCAGCCGTACACCGCTTCGACCAGGTTCATCCGGTAGTCGGCGCTCGTGACCCGGACCGTGGTCATGTTCAGGTGGCCATCGGTCGCGTAGGTCTTCTTCCCCGTGATCTGCAGCACCGGCTCACCGTCATGATCGCCCAGCGTGTTCACCGTCGGCCCCGGGGACATCTCCGCATAGGGCACGGGGATGAACACTCCCGCGCACAGGAGCGCGATCAGCATCAGGGTGGAGGCGAGCATCGTCGCGGTGCGGCGTGGCATGACTCGACACTACGGGACGGTCCTGTCAGCGCACCGTCAGGGCCGCCCGTCCGAGGCGGCCCTGCACTGTGCCAAGCCTGTGACCTGCTGGTCTTCGACCGTCAGGCACCCGGCCGGGGCTTCTCCATGGCCTCGCGGAAGCGGGCGTAGCCGATGAGTTCCGGTCCGTCGTTGCGGACCTTGCGGTTCCGGCTGGCCCAACTGCCCCAGAGCCCCGCGCCGATGGCAGCCGCAAGCGGAATCAGCAACCAGGCGAGCGCCGCCATGCCGACCTCCAACCCTTTGAGCATCCGCAACTGACTGATCAGCAGATTAACGATCCGCAGTGACAACGCTCACGGCAGGGGTGCGGTTACGCAACCGGAAGGCGGCTTCCCGGATCAACAGGCGCCGACCCGCCCTCCCGTCGCCCGGTCACCACCCGTCAAGGACGGCGCTACGCGCCGACCCATTCCTCGGTGCCGTCGGAGAACTTCTGGTGCTTCCAGATGGGCACTTCGTGCTTCAGGTCGTCGATCAGCTTCCGGCAGGCCTCGAAGGCCTCTCCACGATGCGGGCAGGAGACGGCGACGACCACGGCCAGGTCCCCGACCCGGAGGTCCCCGACGCGGTGCACGGCCGCCAGGGCCCGCACCGGGAACTCGGCTGCGACCTTCTCGGCGATCCGCCGCATCTCGGTCTCGGCGCTGGGGTGGCACGAATACCCCAGCTCCTCGACGTCAGCCCCCCCGTCGTGGTTCCGCACGGTTCCCACGAAGAGCGCGGTGCCCCCGGCCGCGTCGTCCCCGACGGCCCGGAACACCTCGTCCAGGGAGAGGGCCGAGTCCCGGATCCCGATCAGCTTGACCGGATCCTGCGCGGCCTGCTCACCGGGGTGATCGTTCGTGGTTTCCATGCCTCCATCGTGCCGCACACCACCGACAGCACGGAATAGAGCTATCGACCGGCACGCGCGCGTACGCGTTCGGAGTCTCCTACAAGGCGTCCCTCAGATCCGCCGCCGGGCCTTCCGTGCCCGCCGCACCACCGCCGCCGCACCGAGCAGTGCCACCGTCGCGCCGGCGGCACCCGCGGCCGTCGCGTCCTTGCGGCCCAGCCGGCGCCCGGCGACCGTGTGCCGGCCGGAGACCTCCTCCAGGAGTTCCGCCAGCACCTCCTCGTTGGTGTACTGCGGCCGCCATCCGGCGTCGTGCAGCCGGCTGCCGCTCACCACCCAGGGGTACATCGTGTACGCCAGGTCGCCGGCCGGGGACGGCGTGAGCCCGATCCGGTGCAGCCGCGCCGCCGCGCCCAGCGCGACCGCCGACGGCAGCTCCATCCGGCGGATGCCGCTGAGCTCCTCGACCTCCTCCTGCTCCAGCCAGCCGTCGCACCCGACAGTCAGTTCCCCGTCGACCTTCTCCAGGACGGCGTACTCCAGCGCGTTGCACAGGTCCTCGACGTGGCAGAACTGCCACGCGGGCCGCGACCCGGCGACGACGAGAAGCCGGGGAGATTCGAAGTACCTGGTCAGCGCGGTGTCCGTGCCACCCACCAGCACTGCCGGCCGTACCACGGTGACATTGAGCCCCGGGTGCGCCCGGGGCGCGCGCCGCGCCAGCCGTTCGATCTCCAGCAGGTCGCCGACGCCGGTCGCCTCGGCCGTGGCGCGCAGCTCGGCGTCCTCGGACAGCGGCAGCTCGTTGTCGGGCAGCGCCCCGTAGACCATTGCCGAGGTGCAGAGCACGACCCGGTGCACTCCGGCCGCCGCGGCCGCCGTCAGGACGGTCTGCGTCCCCCGTACGTTGTAGGCCGTTCGGGCGGCGGCGTCCGTCTCGAGATCGAGATCCAGCGCCAGGTGCACCACCACGTCGGCACCGCGCAGCTTGTCCGCGATGGCCGGATCCCGTACGTCCAGAATGTGCCACTGTGCCGCCGCGCACTCGCCGCGCCGCTCGTCGATGGCCACGACCTGCTTGACCTCGTCGGATGCGGCGAGCTGCTCGGTGAGCAGGGCTCCTACGCCGTACGCGGCGCCGGTGACCGCGACGACGGGCCCGCGCGGCGCGGGACTCGCGGAACTGGTTGACTGGTTTCGCGCTGCGCGAACCTGCGGATCTGGGGAACTCACCGGGCGTCTCCAGCGGTTGTCTTCAGTACGAGCGCGTCCGACGCGTGCGTACCAGGTGGCATCCATCCTGCCGCAGGCCGTCAGTCGGCGAAGCACCGAGGCCCGATCCGCCCCAGGTGTCTACGCTGGGTGGTGATGTCGGGCAGCCGTGCCGCCGGAAAGAACCGGCGGCCCTACCAGCCGAGGAATCCCGTGAGTGACACCCCATTCGGATTCGGCCTTCCGCCGGAGGAGCCGGACGACGGCGACGAGGGCAAGAAGAAGGACCAGCAGAGCGGTGGTGGTCAGGGACCGGCCAACCCGTTCGGTTTCGGCGGCCTGCCCGGAGCCGGAGGCTTCGGCGGAGGCCCTGGCGGCCCCGGCGGCCCCGGTGCGGACAATCCGTTCGCAGCCATGTTCGGGTCGCTGAACCCCACCGACCTGGGCGCCGCGTTCCAGCAACTCGGCCAGATGCTCTCCTACGAGGGCGGCCCGGTGAACTGGGACATGGCCAAGCAGATCGCCCGCCAGACGGTCTCCCAGGGCAGCCCTGACGGCACCAAGGACGCCAGCGTCGGCCCCGCCGACCGCAAGGGCGTCGAGGAAGCCGTCCGCCTCGCCGACCTGTGGCTCGACGATGCCACCTCCCTGCCCTCCGGCGCCGCCTCCGCGGTGGCCTGGAGCCGCGCGGAGTGGGTCGAGGCCACCCTGCCCGCCTGGAAGGAGCTCGTCGACCCGGTCGCCGAGCGCGTCGGCACCGCCATGGGCGACGTCCTGCCGGAGGAGATGCAGGCCATGGCCGGCCCGCTGATCGGCATGATGCGCTCCATGGGCGGCGCCATGTTCGGCACGCAGATCGGCCAGGCCGTCGGCGTGCTCGCCGGCGAGGTCGTCGGCTCGTCCGACATCGGCCTGCCGCTCGGTCCGGCCGGCAAGGCCGCGCTGCTGCCGGTGAACATCGAGACGTTCGGCAAGGACCTGAGCGTCCCCCAGGAGGAGGTGCGGCTGTATCTCGCCCTGCGCGAGGCCGCCCACCAGCGTCTCTTCGCGCACGTGCCATGGCTGCGCTCGCATCTGTTCGGTGCGGTCGACGGCTATGCGCGCGGGATCAAGGTCGACACGGCCAAGCTGGAGGACGTGGTCGGCCAGTTCGACCCGCAGAACCCGGAGCAGCTGCAGGAGGCGCTCCAGCAGGGCATGTTCCAGCCGGAGGACACGCCCGAGCAGAAGGCCGCTCTGGCCCGTCTGGAGACGGCTCTGGCGCTCGTGGAGGGCTGGGTGGACGCGGTGGTCCACGCCGCCGCGAAACCCCGCCTGGCGTCCGCCGACGCCCTGCGCGAGACGCTGCGCCGCCGCCGCGCCTCGGGCGGTCCGGCCGAGCAGACGTTCGCCACGCTGATCGGGCTGGAGCTGCGCCCGCGCCGCCTGCGGGACGCCTCCCGTCTGTGGGCCTCGCTCACGGACGCGCGCGGTGTCGACGGCCGGGACGCCGTGTGGCACCACCCGGACATGCTGCCGACGGCGACCGACCTGGACGACCCGGACGGCTTCGTGCACCGCGAGCAGATCGACTTCTCCGAGCTGGACAAGATGCTCGGCGAGGCGGCGGACAAGCCCGACCTGAAGAAGAAGGACGAGGGCGAGGACGAGAACAAGGGCGACGACGCCGGGTGAGCCTGTACGACGACGCGGTCCTCGTGCTGAAGGGGTACGAGGACCAGACGGACCTCCGCCAGGCCTATCTCGACCATCTGGCGGAGCACCCGGACGGCTTGTGGAAGGCCTGCCACGCGGGGCACATCACGGCGAGCGCGCTGGTGATCGACCCCGAGGGCGGCCGGGTGCTGCTCACCCTGCACAAGAAGCTGCGGATGTGGCTGCAGATGGGCGGCCACTGCGAGCCGGGCGACGCCTCACTGGCGGATGCGGCCCTGCGTGAGGCGGCGGAGGAGTCCGGCGTGCCGGGTCTCTCCCTGCTGCCCGGCGGCCCGGTGCGCCTGGACCGGCATCCGATCCCGCCGCCGTGCCACTGCCACTTCGACGTCCAGTACGCGGTCGTGGCACCGCCGGACGCCGTGCACGCGATCAGCGACGAGTCACTCGACGTGCGCTGGTTCGGGTACGACGAGGTTCCGGAGGTGGCGGACGAGTCGGTCGTCCGGCTGCTGCGGGCGACGCGGGCGAGACTCGGGGCCTGACGGCGTAGGTAAGGGGCGGCTGCTTCGGCAGCCGCCCCTTACCTCCGGTCCTGACGGCGGGCCGCGGCCCTTCCGAGGCCGTCCGCCGAACCCGCGGAGCGCTCAGCTCCAGACGTTGCCCTGGTTCTGCCCGCGCGCCCCCTGCTGGCCCATGCCGTACTGGGCGGAGAGGCCCGAGCCGATCTGGGCGTTCTGCGGGGGCAGCAGCTCGCTGGGCTGGACCAGCGCGAAGCCGGTGCCCATGAAGCTCAGCTCCCAGCCCTCGCCGGTGTTGCCGCGGCGCCGCCACACCCCGGAGGAGTGTGTCTGGGCCTGCATCTGCACCCGCAGGCTCGTCGACCAGGCGACGATCGCGTCGGCGTCGCAGTTGACGTACTTGTCCGGCGTCACGTGCAGCAGCAGCGGCATCCCCGAGGTCATCAGAGCGACCTTGCCCCGGCCCGTGATGTTGAGCTGGTACTTCCCGGAGCCGGAGATGCCGTACAGGCTGTCCACGGCGATGACCTCGTGGTGCAGCGAGGAGTCCATCGCCAGCACGTAGCTGCTGTCGACGGTGAGGCCGTCCTGGTCCACCTCCATGACGTGGACGTGCTGCTTGAGGTTGGCGAGGTAGACCGTGCCCTGCCCGTGGCAGCGCATCAGGTCGAGGCCCTCTCCGGTGTGCGCACGCGAGCGTGCCTGGTCGTTGCTCTGGTACTCGGCGTCGAACTCGACGAGGCCCTGGTAGGCGACCATGGTGCCCTTGCGGGCCAGGATGTCGTCGTGGCCCTCGAGGGTCACGCGCAGCATCTGCTTGTTCTGCAGACTCCAGCGCTCCTGGGTCTGCTGCTCGTTGTAGGCGAAAATCGGGCTCTGCATGGCGTGTGGTTCCCCCTCAGCCCCGGGCCCGGAGGCGGTCGGTGCTGTCCTCGCTGGGCTGGACGACGACGATGCCCTGACCGGAGAAGGCCATCTGGTAGGCCTCGCCGCTGCCGCGGCCGATCAGCGACTGGGCGCGGAAGCTGCGCTTGCCCTTCACCTTGAGGTTCGGGGACCAGGCGACGAGCGCGTCGGGGTCGACGTACGTCTCGTCCTCACCGCCGCCGCAGTCGACGACGATCGGCTTGCCCCGGGAGGTCAGCGCGACCCAGCCCTGCCCGGAGATCTTGGTGTTCCACAGGCCCTGCCCCGCGAACTTCGCCAGGCCCTTGACCCGCTCCACGCCCCACGTCAGGTGGGCGTCGAAAGCGAGCAGGTTGGTGGCGTTGACGGAGATGCCGTCGCCGTTGAGGTTGATGACGACGACGTTCGCCCCGTAGTCGGCGAGGTAGAGCAGGCCGTCGCCGGAGCACTTCATCAGGGGCGCGCCCTCGCCGGTCATCCAGTCCTTCGCGATCTGGCGCACGGCCGGCGGGTTGGGCTCGTACTGCACGAACCCTTCGTAGGCGACCATCGACCCCACGCGCGCGAGGAGGTCGTTCCCCGTCTGCATGGCGACCTTCAGCATGTGGTTGCCGTGGTTCTCCATGCGGGCGGTGACGGGTGCGGGGGCATGGCCCGCGAGCTGCTGTGTCATGACGGGCTCCCTCAGACCTCGTACGGCTGGACGACGATGAAGTTGCCGGGCGCGCCCCGGAACTGGAGATTGACGCTCTCCCCGGTGTCGCCGGGGTAGGCGTTGCGGCGCATCCGCACCTGGCTGGAGACGACGACCTGCGCGGCGGCCGACCAGGCGACCACGGCGTTGCAGTCGGCGAACGTGGTGGGCGTGACGGGCAGCACCACGGGCGTGCCGTGCGTCTTCACGACGATCGTGCCGGTGCCCTGGAACTGCATCGTGAACAGCGCGCCGCCGGGGATGCCGTGGCCCTCGATACGGCGGATTTCGTACTGGAGGCTCTCGTCGAACGCGAGGACGTTCTCGGCGGAGACACACACGGCGTCGCCCTGGAGCTCGAGGGGGTGCAGCATCGTCGAGTTCTCGGCGAGGAACACCTGCCCCTGGCCGGTACAGCGCATCAGCTGCATCTCCTGGCCGGTCGCGTTGCCCACGATCCGGCCGGCGAAGCCGGCGCCCTTGTAGCTGAAGTCGACCTTGCCCTGGTAGAGCACCATGCTGCCCTGCCGTGCCAGCACGGGCTGCCCGCCGATGCCGAGGTCGACGCGGACCAGCTTCTTGTTCTGCTGGGTCCAGCGCTGCCCCGTCGGGGTCTCCTTGAACTGCTGGAGTGCGGCGGACACACCGGCACCCTGGGGAGCGCCTTGAGGGGGCCCCTGCGGGGCTCCGTAGGGCGCCTGCCCGAACGGCGGCTGCTGCTGGCCGTAGCCCGGGGGCGGTGTGGGCTGGCCGTAACCGGGCGGCGGGGCCGGGGCGTGGGGCGCCTGGGGCTGGCCGTAGCCGGGAGGCGGCGGGGCCGTCTGGCCGGGGACCTGGCCGTACTGCGCCGGCTGCTGACCCGGCTGACCGTACGGCGCGGGCGCCGGGGCCGGCGGCGGTACCGGTGAGCCACCGGGCGGGGTGTTCAGGGGCGCGACGATGGTCGGAGCGGCGTGCACCTGGGGCGCGGGCGCCGGGGCCGGCGGGGTGGGGCCGGGCGGGGGCGCGAAGCCCTGCGCGGCGGGCTGGGGCACGGGGGCCGGAGGCGCCGCCGGCGCGGGGGCCGGGGCTGCTTCCGGGGTTCCGGGCACTCCGAACGCGGGCGGGGCGAAGCCCGGGGCTGCTCCGGCCTGCGGCTGCTGCGGGGCGGGCGCGGGTGTCTCCTCTTCGGCCACCTCGCCGCCGAAGTTCTGCAGCAGCGCGTCCAGACCGCCGTCGAAGCCCTGCCCTACGGCGGCGAACCGCCAGACGTCCTTGAGGTAGAAGTCGCCCAGCATCACGGCCCGTTCGGTGGAGAACTCCGAACCGTTGAAGGAGTAGCGCGCCACCTCCTCGCCGCCCGCGACGATGCGGATGTAACCGGAGGTGATCTGCGACATCTGGCCGGCGCCGTCGATCGTCGCCGTGAAGGACAGCTTCTGGATCTGCGACGGGATCCGGTCGAGTGTCACCCTGAAGGACTCCGTGTCGCCCGCCTGGGCGCCCAGGAGCTGAATGGACTCCTCGGGGGACTTCGGCTGGTTGAAGAAGACGAAGTACCGGTCGTCCGAGAGCCGTTCGTCGGCGTCGAGGCCGAAGCAGCTGATGTCGAAGCTCAGCCCGGGGCCGGCGATCTGTACACCTACGTACAGATCGGTGCCCGCGGTGAGGTCACTGATTCTGGCCTTGTGGCCGCGTTGGAATTCCCTGGCCATGCGTAACGACCGTCCCCCATCCAGAACGTGATTGCGTCGCGCCAGGCTAACGGCAAACTCGGACACCGGACGAGGTCGGTACAGAGCCGGTACAGAACGCCCGCTCAGCCGTATCGGCTGTTCGCTCGCGGAAAGCGGCCGGTCACCCCGCGGGGCTCTCACCCCGCGCGCCGGGCACATGGGGCAACCGCTCGGCGGCGACCACGCCTTCGAGGTATCCCCGGGCCCGCTCCGTGCGCGGATAGGCCTCCAGGAGTTCCCAGAAGCGGGGCCCGTGTCCGGGGACGAGCAGATGGGCGAGTTCGTGGACGAGGACGTAGTCGACGACGTATTCGGGCATGCCCTGGAGTCGGTGCGACAGGCGGATGCTGCCCTCGGAAGGGGTGCAGGACCCCCAGCGCGTGTTCTGGTTGGTCACCCAGCGCACCGACGCGGGCCGGGCCCGCCCGTCGAAGTACTGGTCCGAGAGCCGCCGGGCACGCTCGGCAAGCTCGGCGTCGCCGAGGGCCCGCTTGCTCTCCTGGGCGGCCAGCTTGTCGAGCATGACGTTCACCCAGCGCTGCTCCTCCGCCTCGGACATCCGGGCGGGGATGAGCACCACGGTGCGATCGCCCTCGCGGTACGCGGAGACCGTTCTGCGTCGGCGGGCGCTCCTGCGGACCTCGATCGCGCTCGCCCCCGAGCCGCTCGGCGGCTGGCTCGTCGTGCTGCGCTGTGCGGTTCCGGCGCGGTGCAGTGGGTCGGCGGGCACGCCCCGACGTTACCCGCTGCACACGGGGAAGTCCCGGCTCCGGGACGGTTCGGTGCCACCGCTCCCACCGGGCGCCGGATTTGTACGACGAATGTCCGCGCCTGTGGACAACTTTCGGCAGCCGGCGGTGGCTTTGGGCATGCTGGATCTCGTCGGCGAAGCGACGGCGGGGCCGCCGGTCCGGGACCAGGGGCCCTGCCCGCGCTCGGGTTCGGCCCGCGCACGGGCCGCGCCTGCGCTCGGGCCCTGCCGGCGACGGCCTCGGCGTGACCAGCCGAGGCCTGCGCCCTCGCTCAACCGGCAAACGGGGACGATCTACGGCATACGGGGGGCCTGTCATGCATCCGATGGTGAAACCCGCGCTCAGGCGTGGCTGGCGTGACCTCAAGACGGTGCAGTTCGGGATGACACCGGCGCACGCGATGACGCTCGGGCCGATGGACCTGGCGACGGGCAGCTTCCTCGACCTGCTGAACGGCACGCGGGGGCTGGAGCTCCTGCGCGAGGAGGGACGCCGCATGGATCTGCCCGACGGCCATGTCGACGGGCTGGTGCGGGGACTCGCGCGAGCCGGGCTGCTGGACGACGCCCGGGGCGGCGGCCCGGCCGCCGACGCGCTGAGGAAGAAGAAGGAGGTGCTCGACCGGCTGCGACCCGACCTGGCCACCCTCTCCCTGACGACCTCGGCGCCCGGTGACGCGATCGGGCAGCTGGCCGCCCGGCGCTCGCAGCGCGTGCAGGTGCGGGGCGCGGGCCGGGTGGGTGCCGTGCTGGCCTCGCTCCTGGCCGGGGCCGGCGTGGGTGAGGTGGACGTGCTCGACGGTGGCCGTGTGGAGCCCTGGGATGTCGCGCCGGGCGGGCTCCCCGCGGAATCCGTCGGCGATCGCAGGGACGAGTCGGCCCGCCGTGCCGTGCGCCGGGCGGCCCCGGACCGGCCGCCGCGCCGCGCGCCGGCCGAGGCCTCCGCGGAAGAGGGCGACCCGGGATTTTCGCTGGTGATCCTCGCCCCACGGGACGATGTCGCCGTGCATGCGCCCGACCCGGCCGCCACCGAGCCGCTCATGGCCTCCGGGACACCCCATCTGTACGCCGGTGTCGTGGAGGGCACCGGCGTGGTCGGCCCTCTCGTCCTGCCCGGGGAGACGGGCTGCGCGGGCTGTCTGCACGAGGGCCGTACCGACCGCGACCCGACCTGGCCGCGCCTGGTCGCACAGTGGCGCTCCGGCAGGCGGCGGCAGGTGGCGCCCTGCGACCTGACGCTGGCCACGACCGTGGCCGGGCTGGCGGCGGCTCATGCGCTGGCCTTCCTGGACGGCCGGGTTCCGTCCAGCGCCGGGGCACGCTGGGAGGTCTCCGTCCCCGGTCTGCACTGGCATGCGCGGCCGGTCCGGGCGCATCCGGCATGCCCGTGCGCTGCTGCGGAGAGAGGAAAAGGGGAGCACCTCTCGGAGGACGGGGAGCGGAAGGAGACAATGGCGGTGCAACGGCCGTCGGAGCAGTGCCGTGAGGCAGAGGCGGAGCGGCCGGCTGGGACTTGGAGGGCGCATGTCTGATCTTCCCCGGAAGGCGGTCACCCGGCCCGCCAAGCTCGCCGCGCTCCCGCTCGGCATCGCCGGGCGGGCGACCTGGGGATTCGGCAAGCGGATCGTCGGCGAGTCCGCCGAGCTCGTCGGCCGGGAGCTCCAACAGCGCACGGCGGAGCAGCTGTTCAAGGTGCTCGGCGAGCTCAAGGGCGGCGCGATGAAGTTCGGCCAGGCCCTGTCCGTCTTCGAGTCCGCGCTGCCCGAGGAGGTGGCGGGCCCCTACCGGGCCGCGCTGACCAAGCTCCAGGAGGCGGCGCCGCCCATGCCGACCCGCACCGTGCACGCGGTGCTGGAGGAGCGGCTCGGCGCGGGCTGGCACGAGCTGTTCCTGGAGTTCGAGGACAAGCCCGCCGCGGCGGCCTCGATCGGCCAGGTCCACCGAGGGGTGTGGCACGACGGCCGCGAGGTGGCGGTCAAGGTGCAGTACCCGGGCGCCGGCGAGGCCCTGCTGTCGGATCTGAATCAGCTGAGCCGCTTCTCGCGTCTGCTCGGTCCGCTGATCCCCGGCATGGACATCAAGCCGCTGATCGCGGAGCTCAAGGACCGCGTCTCGGAGGAACTGGACTACGGCCTGGAGGCCCAGGCCCAGCAGGCCCACGCGGAGGAGTTCACGGACGACCCGGACGTGGTCGTGCCGCAGGTGGTGCACCAGTCCGACCAGGTCCTGGTCACCGAGTGGATGGACGGCGTCCCGCTGTCGGAGATCATCTCGGACGGCACCGAGGAGCAGCGCGACCGAGCCGGTCAGCTCCTGGCCCGCTTCCTGTTCTCCGGCCCCGCCCGCACGGGCCTGCTGCACGCCGATCCCCACCCGGGCAACTTCCGGCTCCTGCCGGGCGGCCCGGAGGGCGAGGACGACTGGCGCCTGGGTGTCCTGGACTTCGGCACGGTCGACCGTCTCCCGGGCGGCCTGCCTGCCACCATCGGCGAGTCCCTGCGGATGACCCTCGACGGGGAGGCCGAGGCGGTCTACGAACTCCTGTGCGCGGAAGGGTTCGTCAAGGAGACCATAGAGCTGGACCCGGACGCCGTCATGGACTACCTGCTGCCGATCATCGAACCGGCCCAGGTCGAGGAGTTCACCTTCACCCGGGGCTGGATGCGCAGCCAGGCGGCTCGTGTCGCCGACCCCCGCTCCCCCGCCTACCAGCTCGCCAAGCAGCTCAACCTGCCCCCGGCTTATCTGCTGATCCACCGGGTGACCCTGAGCACGATCGGCGTGCTCTGTCAGCTGGGGGCAACGGTGCGGCTGCGCGAGGAGCTGGAGGAGTGGCTGCCGGGTTTCGTCCCGGAGGACCCGGCGGACGGCGAGGAGGCGGTGGCGCAGGCGTGAGCCCGGGTCGCGGGCTTCACCACCAGTCCGGGTCCAGGCGCCTCGATGGACCTGAGGTTCTCCCGGGAGCAGGCCTCGCAGTAGTAGAGGCGGTCGCCGCCCTCCACGGAGTACGTCCAGGTGAGGGGTGGGCCTTCGGCCAGGGCTTGGGCCGATGTGCCGCAGCGGGCGCAGACAGAGCGCCGCGGCTGCGTGGCGGAGCCGTCGTCGCTGCCTCCTGGGGGACTCGTCACCCGGCGACGATATCTCCGCGCCCGGTGACTCGGCGGGCACAACGCCCCGGGCTGAGCGGGCGCACCCCACCGGCTTGACGGGCGGGCGCCACGCCCCGGCTCGGTGAGCGCCGAACCCGGGCTTGACGGGCGGGCGCCCCGCCCGGGCCCGGTGAGCGCCACGCCCCGCCCCGGCTCGGTCAATGCCGCGCGCCCTCTTGGTCGGTACAACGCGCCGCGGGGGCCGGTCCGTTCGGCACGGACCGGCCCCCGCGGTGAGAGCTTCGGCGGCGGCAGCGCGGCCTCCCTGGCCGGGAGGCCCCCGCTTCAGGTGCGGCGGGTTACTGCATGACCGCCATGGCGAGCGCCCGGCGCGCACGCAGCGACGCGCGTTCCGCCCTGCGCTGCATCCGGCGGGCGGCCACCAGGCGCACGGCCTGGCGATCCCGCTCCGCCTCCTGCAGTCGCTCGTGCATATGCGCACGAGCCATGGCTTCTGGAATGAGTTGCATTTCTCGAGTCCTGTTCTGACGCGAGTCCTTCGCGCCGCTGATGGTGAAGTCTTGGGTCGCGGAGCCTGCGGGCTCGTAAGTGGACGGCTTCATCGGGGCCTGCTTCTGGGGGTCGAGCGTGAGGGGGCGGTCGATCGTTCCTGCGGTGTTCATGCTGTGACCGGGTTCTTGCGCGGGCGGCCACGCGGCCGCTTCCGGGCGACGACGACACCCTGGACGAACAGCTCGCCACCCCAGACGCCCCAGGGCTCACGCCGCTCCTTGGCGCCGGCGAGGCAGGCCTCGACGAGCGGGCAGGTGCGGCAGAGGGCCTTGGCGTACTCGACGTCCGCGGGCGACTCGGCGAAGAAGACCTCCGGGTCGTAGGAGCGGCACGGGACGGGTACGCCGAGGTTCTCGATGGCGTCGTCGAGCGCGGTGAGCGCGGTGAGCGGGGTCAAGGCGGGGTCCTCCGTGGAGCCGGGCTTGGGGATCGTGTCGGAAGGCGGTACGGACGGGGCGTGCGCTTCGAGTTGCACGGTTCGTCTTCCTCGTCTGGTCGTTCCGGCCTGTTGGCCGGGGGGTGGTGGTACCGGGTTCTTTTCTTGTCCCGAGGCTCCTTCGGTCCGTCATCCCTGTTCAGGGACAAACAGAAGGGCCGCGGATCCCGGATGGGGTTCCGCGGCCCTGAAGGCGCCGGCCTGATCGACGATCAGGCTGGATCACTCCAGGGTTCTGGCCCACGGAAGGCCCACATCTGGTGGTGCTGCGTCGTCTGCTTCCGGAATCCGGCACCGGTCGCCGTAAAGGCATAGGCCTGTGCCTGTGCCGCTACTGCTGCTTCCAGTGCCTTGGTCGGTCGCTCATCGCGCTCACGGACGGGAAGGCCCGCGGGGGCAACGGAGGAGGACGCCGGACGGACGGCACGAATGCCGGACAGACCGGTGCCCAGGTTCGAAACGCCGAGCGTGCACGCGGAGACGGCCGAGCGATCGGTCAGTTTCACGGTGCTGACGGAGCTGGTGTAGATGCTGATCACTGGACTCGCCTCCTCTCGGCGTCTCGGGGGACTGGATGGACCAGTCCGACGGATATGCAAGTACAACACGGAGTCAGGGCCTCCGAGAAGGCCGCTGCTCTCGTGCCTAAGAACCTATGGGGATTGCTGGGGCATGCGCAAACTATTTTTTCGACGAGTTCGTGTCAGTCCTGATCTGTGCTCTCCGCGAGTGACTGGCCTGCGCAGATGGCCAGTACATCGGCGCCGTAGCGGGTGAGCTTGCGCATCCCCACGCCCGGGATGCGGGCGAGCTCGCGCTCGTCGTCGGGGGCGGACTCGGCGATCGCCATCAGAGTCCTGTCCGTGAACACGCAGAAGGCGGGCTGGCCGCTGCTGCGTGCCTGGTCGGCGCGCCACTCGCGCAGCCGCTCGTACAGGCCCTCGTTCATGTCGGAGGGGCAGTCGTCGCACCGCATCAGCTTCATCTCGCCCGGGTCGGTCAGCGTGCGGCCGCAGACTCGGCAGCGGGCGGGGACTCGCTGCGCCCGTTTCGGGGCGGACCCCCTGGTTCCGGGGATTCCGCGCTCGATTCCGCCCGCTCCGCCGGCGGTGGCGCGACCCGTGGTGGCCGTCGAGCCGGGGCGCAGCCCGTCGAGGAAGCGGCTGGGGCGGCGGCTGGGACGTCCGCCGGGTGAGCGGGAGAGCGCCCAGGAGACATGGAGGTGTTCTCGCGCGCGGGTGACACCGACATAGAGGAGACGGCGCTCCTCCTCGATCTGTTCGTCGGTCTTCGCGTAGGTGATCGGCATCATTCCCTCGGCGACGCCGACCAGGAAGACCACGTCCCACTCCAGGCCCTTGGCCGAGTGCAGGGAGGCGAGGGTGACGCCCTGCACGGTGGGAGCGTGCTGGGCGTTCGCCCGTTCGTCGAGTTCGGCGACGAGGTCCGCCAGGGTGGCGCCCGGTTTGGCGGCCGCGAAGTCCTGGGCGAGGTTCACCAGGGCGGCCAGGGACTCCCAGCGCTCTCTCACCGCGCCGGAGCCGGCGGGTGGCTGCGTCGTCCAGCCCTCTCCCGACAGCACGGCGCGTACCTGGGAGGGAAGGTCGACGACGTCGTCCAGGAGGGAGTCGTTGCCGCCGAAGCGGGCCGCGCCGCGCAGGGCGATGCCCGCCTTGCGCACCTCCGGCCGGTCGAAGAACCGCTCGGCGCCACGCAGCTGGTAGGGCACTGCGGCGTCGGCGAGGGCCTGCTCGTAGGTCTCGGACTGCGCGTTCGTGCGGAAGAGGATGGCGATCTCGGAGGCGGGGACCCCCGAGTCGATGAGTTCGCGGATCCGGCGGGCCGCGCCTTCCGCCTCGGCGGGCTCGTCGGTGTACTCGGCGTAGACCGGGTCGGGGCCGGGGGCACGCTGGGAGACGAGCTCCAGGCGGTGGTCGGCGGCCCGGCCCCGGGCCTGGGCGAGCAGGCCGTTGGCGAGGTGGACGACCTGGGGGGTGGAACGGTAGTCGCGGACCAGTTTCACGACGGTGGCACCGGGGTGGCGGGTGCGGAAGTCGAGCAGATGGTCCGGGGTCGCTCCCGTGAACGAGTAGATCGTCTGGCTGGCGTCCCCGACCACGCACAGGCTGTCCCGCTCGCCCAGCCACAGGTCGAGCAGGCGCTGCTGAAGAGGGCTGACGTCCTGGTACTCGTCGACCACGAAGTGCTGGTACTGGGCGCGGATCTGCTCGGCGATGTCGTGCCGGTCCTGCAGGACGGCCACGGTGAGCAGCAGCACGTCCTCGAAGTCGATGACGGACCGCTCGCGCTTGACCTCTTCGTAGGCGGCGTAGAGCTGGGCGATCTCGGCGGGGTCGCGGGGGGACTCGCGGCCGGCCTTGGCGGCGGCGGGCGCGTAGTCGGCCGGGACGGTCTGGGTGACCTTGGACCATTCGATCTCGGCGGTGACGTCCCGCAGCTCGCCCCGGTCGAGCCGGATGCGGCAGGCGGCCGCCGCGTCGGCGACGAGCTGGATCTTGCGGTCGACGAGCCGGGGCATGGAGCCGCCGATCGCTTTCGGCCAGAAGTACTGGAGCTGACGCAGGGCGGCAGAGTGGAACGTACGTGCCTGGACGCCCGCGGCGCCGAGCTGGCGCAGCCGGCCCCGCATCTCCCCGGCCGCGCGGTTGGTGAAGGTGACGGCGAGGACGCTGGAGGGGTGCAGGACGCCGGCGCGCACTCCGTAGGCGATGCGGTGGGTGATCGCCCGGGTCTTGCCCGTGCCCGCGCCCGCCAGGACGCACACCGGACCGTGCAGGGCCGTGGCCACCTCGCGCTGCTCGGGGTCGAGCCCGTCGAGCACCGCGTCGGCGGAGTCCGGTACCTGCGGGAACAGGGTGGAGTGCGTTGCTGCTGTCACACGGCCATGCTGCCAGGTCGTGGGAGACGGCTGTGCCGGTTGTCCACAGGCACGCACTGATAGTCGTACCAATGCGGCAGGCGTCACGTCCGGCCGCGCCCGGAGAGCGGGAATGGTGGACCTTTCACATACGTTCCACCACTGCGACCACCCGCCCCGAGCCACCGAAGGAGCACGAGAGACATGCTGGGCACTGTGACGATGTACAGCACCACGTGGTGCGGCTACTGCCGCCGGCTGAAGAGCCAGATGGACCGCGAGGGCATCGCGTACACCGAGATCAACATCGAGCAGGACCCGGAGTCCGCCGCGTTCGTGGAGAAGGCGAATGGCGGAAACCAGACGGTGCCCACCGTCCTCTTCCCGGACGGCTCGACGCTCACCAACCCCTCGCTGGCTCAGGTGAAGCAGAAGGTCGGCGCCTAGTCGCCGTGCGCCTGGCAGGGAAGGCGGCTCCTGAGCACCTCAGGAGCCGCCTTCTCGTTCGCCTCGCCGAATCGCCCTGGTGCACCACGGCGACCGTGCTGTCGGAGTCGTACACGTCACCTACGTCGAGGTGGACCACCTCGACGTAGGTGACGGTGCCGCCGGCTTGCGGGCGCCGGCACCGCCGGACAGTGACGGAATGTGTGGTTCCGGTACGGGGCGTCGCCGCCGTCAGGCGGCACTGCGTGTGGGGAGCGGCTTGCCGTACCAGAGCTCGATCAGGCGGGCCGCGATCGAGATGCCGTAGGGCGGCAGCATGTCGCCGGACTCGAACGCGGCGCCCAGCTCGTCGCGGGAGAACCAGCGGGCCTCGTGGATCTCGTCGCCGTCGACCTCGATCTCGGTGGAGGTGGCGCGGGCCATAAAGCCCAGCATGAGGCTGGAGGGGAAGGGCCAGGGCTGGCTGGCGACGTACTCGACCTGGCCGACGCTGATGCCGACTTCCTCATGGACCTCGCGGCGCACCGACTGTTCGATGGACTCGCCGGGCTCGACGAAGCCGGCCAGGGTCGAGAAGCGGCCCTCGGGCCAGTGGACCTGGCGGCCGAGCAGGATGCGGTCGTCCTCGTCGGTCACGGCCATGATCACGGCGGGGTCCGTGCGCGGGTAGTGCTCCGCGCCGCAGGCCTGGCAGCGGCGGATGTGTCCGGCGGCGGCGATGACGGTGCGCTCGCCGCAGCGCGAGCAGAAGCGGTGCGTGCGCTGCCAGTTCTCCAGGCCCACCGCGTGCACCATCAGGCCCACGTCGCGGGCGGACAACAGCGCGCCCGCCTCGCGCAGGCCCGCCGGGCGCGCGGACTGGTCCATGCGCCCGGGCAGGGAATCCTTCTGGAGGGCGAAGTAGCTGACGCCGTCCTCGTCGATGCCGAGGAAGTAGCGGTGCGCCTCGGTGAGGGGGGCCTCGAAGGAGGGGGTCATGACGAGTTCGGTGTGCCCGTCCGCCGTCTCGTCGATGAGGACCTGTCCGCCGGAGACCACGAAGCAGCGCGTCGTGGGGTGGCTCCAGGCCGCCGCGAGCCAGGCCTCGTCGAGCCGGTGGTGGGCGGCCCGGTCGATGCCGCTCGGGGCGGTGAGCGAGATGGGGCGGTCGGCGTTGGGGTCGGTCCAGGTGGTCACGGGTGCTTCCAACTCCCCGGTGGGACGGTCGGGTTCGGCGGGCGGTTCAGGGGGACGTACGGCGGGAGGCGACCGGGTCCGGCGGGCTCGGGCGGTGCGGGGCGGCGCTTCCAGTGTGCCCCCGCGCGCGACCGGTCCGGACGGAACGCTCAAGGCACATGGCGCCAGTTCTCGGCGAGGTCACCCCACAGGTACGCGGTGGTCTCGACTCCCTTGAGGAGCAGGTCGAGTTCGACCTTCTCGTTCGGGGCGTGCCAGCCGTCCGAGGGGACGGAGATGCCCAGGAACAGCACCGGTGCGCCGAGGACGTCCTGGAGGTCCGCCGCCGGTCCGGAGCCGCCCTCGCGCGTGAAGCGGACCGGCTTCTCGAAGGCCCGGCCCATGGCGCGGGTGACCGATCGGAGGGCCGGGTGGTCCAGCGGCGTCAGGCACGGGCGTGTGGCCCCGCTGAACGTGATGTCGCAGCGGATCCCGGGCGGCACCTGCTGCTCGGCCCAGGCGCGTACGGCTTTTTCCACCTGGCCGGGGTCCTGGCCCGCCACGAGGCGGAAGGACAGCTTCATCACGGCGGAGGACGGGACGATCGTCTTGCTGCCGGGGCCCTGGTAGCCGCCGCCGATGCCGTTGACCTCCGCGGTGGGGCGGGCCCAGATCCGCTCCAGGGTCGTGTAGCCGGCCTCCCCCTCGGTGGCGTACGACTTGGCCGTGCGCAGCCACTGCCGCTCGTCGAAGGGCAGCTCGGCGAGGAGCTCGCGCTCTCGGTCGGTGAGTTCGACCACGCCGTCGTAGAAGCCCGGGATCGCCACGCGCCCGTGCTCGTCGTGCAGGGCGGCGACCAGGCGGGCGGCGGCCGTCGCCGGGTTGGGCACGGCGCCGCCGAAGGAGCCGGAGTGGATGTCCTGGTCGGGGCCGTACAGGCGTATCTCACACTCGGCGAGGCCGCGCATGCCGGTGCACACCGTGGGGGTGTCCTCGGACCACATGCCGGTGTCGGAGACGATCACGGCGTCGGCGGCGAGCCGCTCGGCCTGCTGCTCGACCAGGGCCCGGAAGTGCGGCGAGCCGGACTCCTCCTCGCCCTCGATCAGCAGCTTGAGGTGCACGGCCGGGGTGGTGCGGCCGGTGGCGGCGAGGTGGGCGCGGACGCCGAGGGTGTGGAAGAACACCTGGCCCTTGTCGTCGGCCGCCCCGCGCGCGTAGAGGCGGTTCTCGCGCAGGACCGGCTCGAAGGGTTCGCTGTCCCAGCCGTCCTCCCGGGCGGCGGGCTGCACGTCGTGGTGGCCGTAGACCAGCACCGTGGGCGCCTGCGGGTCGTCACAGGGCCACTCGGCGAAGACGGCGGGCGCGCCCGGCGTCGGCCACACCTCGGCCGTGGGGAAGCCGGTCTCCGACAGCTTGGCGGCGAGCCAGTCGGCGCTGCGTCGTACGTCGGGCGCGTGCTCCGGCTGGGCCGACACCGACGGGATGCGCAGCCACTCGGCGAGGTCGTCGAGGAAGGCGGCGCGGTGCTGCTGGATGTACGTACGGACGACGCTGTCCGGGGTCTGGCTCATGGTCACGAGCCTAACGGCCCGCACTGACGTCCTCGGAGTGCGGTTCCTCACCAGGCCCCGCACCCGGGCGCGCACCCGTCTGCGCCCCCCTCTCCGCACCGGTTGCCCCGTCGGACGGCTCCTCGAGCAGCAGCCGCTCCAGGGCGGCGCGGTCCGGCAGCTCCTCGGGGCGTACGACCTCCCCGCTGCGCACGTACAGGAACGCGGCCGTGACCGACTCCGGGGGCACGCCCTGCTGCTCGGCCCAGGCCAGGCGGTAGACGGCGAGCTGGAGCGGGTCGGCGGTGCGGGAGCGGTTGGTCTTCCAGTCGACGATCTCGTACGTCGCGTCCTCCCCGTCGCCCTGCTTGTAGACGGCGTCGATGCGGCCCCGGACGATGCGGCCGGCGAGCGCGAGCTGGAAGGGGGCCTCCACCCGGTGGGGCGTGCGGTGCGCGTACTCGGTGCGCTCGAAGGCGTCCTTGAGGGCCTCCAGGTCCCGTTCGTCGGCGATCTCGGCCTCGCTGCCGGGCAGTTCCTCCGGCTCCAGCATGGGCAGCGTGAGCTCTTCGAAGCGGGCCTCGATCCAGGCGTGGAAGCGGGTGCCTCGCCGGGCCGCGGGCTGGGGCGGGCGGGGCATGGGGCGGGCGAGCTCCTGGGCGAAGCCGTCCGGGTCGGCGGCCAGGCGCAGCAGCTGGGTCGCCGAGAGCGACGCCGGGAGGGGGACGTCGGTGACGCTGTCGCGGGCGCGCAGGAGCTCACCGGTGAGGGCGTCGAGGTCACGGTCCCAGGAGGCGATGGTGCGGGCGTCCTCCGGGGTGAGGTGCGGGTGTTCCCGGACCCGGGTGGCCGGGTGCTCGGGGGCCCTGGGGCGTGGGCGGGCGGAAGGGGGCTCCGGTGGGGCCGCCTGGTGGGGGACGGTGGGCCGGGCGTCCCCGTCCGCCGGGTCTTCCCTGTGGGCGTCTTCGAAGGGGTCATCTGCGAAGAGGGCCTCTTCGAAGGGATCCGGTTCGTCGTACGGAGGCTCTTCGTAAGGAGGCTCGTCGTCCTCGGGGGGCGGCGGCCACTCCGGGTCGTCGAGGTCGTCCGGGTCGTGCGCGGCTACGGGGTGCCCGTGGTCATGGGACGCGAGGTCCTCGAGGTGGGCCAGGACGGTCTCGGCGGCCGCACGGCGGCGGGCCAGGGCGGCCTCGTCCAGGGGCAGCGGCCACACCTGGCCGGCCGCCGCCCGGTGCAGGGCCGGGTTCTCCTCGTCGTCGGCGGGTTCGTCCGCCCAGGCCTCGATCTCGCCGTACCCGGCCTCGCAGTGCTCGTGGAGGGCCTGGAGGAACGCGGACGGTCCGCGGCGCTTCTTCTGGGTGGGCCCCCACCAGTGGCCGGAGCCCAGGAGGAGGGAGCGGGGGCGGGTGAAGGTGACGTAGCCGAGGCGGAGTTCCTCGGTGTGCTGGTGGTCCTTCATGGCCTCGTGGAAGGCCTTCAGGCCCTTGGCGTCCCAGGACATGACGTCGGGCAGGGTGTCGGCGTCACCGCGCAGCCCGTGCGGCAGGACCTTGCCCTGGGAGGTCCACTTCTCGCGGCCCTGACTGCTGGGGAAGGTGCCGGTGACCAGGCCGGGGACGACCACGACGTCCCACTCCAGGCCCTTGGACTTGTGGGCGGTGAGCACCTTGACGGTGTTCTCGCCGCCCGGCAGGGTGTTGTCGAGTCCCTTCTCGTACTGGGCGGCGGTGCGCAGGAAGCCGAGGAAGGCGAGCAGGGTCGCCTCGTTGTCTCCGGCGGCGAAGGACGCGGCGACGTCCAGGAAGTTGGACAGGGTCTCGCGGCGACGGGCGGCCAGGGCGTGCGGGGACGCCGACAGCTCGACCTCCAGGCCGGTGACGGCGAGGACGCGGTGCAGGACGTCCATCAGCGGGTCGGCCAGGGAGCGGCGCAGCTCACGCAGTTCGGTGGCCAGCCGGGCGAAGCGCACGCGCGCGTCGGGCGAGAACGGCAGTCCGTCGTCGTCCCCGCGGCCGTCCAGCGGCGTCTCCAGGAACGTGTCGAGGGCGTCCGCGAGGGAGATCACCTCGGACGGGTCGACCCCCTCGACGGCCTGGGCGAGGCGACGGTCCTGGTCGTCGTCGTCCGCCACGCTCGCGTGGGCCACGAGGAGCCGGGCGCGCCGCCCCAGGAGGGCGAGGTCGCGCGGGCCGATGCGCCAGCGCGGGCCGGTCAGCAGCCGTACCAGGGAGGCGTTGGCGCCGGGGTCCTGGAGGACCTCGCAGACGGCGACGAGGTCGGCGATCTCGGGCAGGTGCAGCAGCCCGGACAGGCCGACGACCTCCACGGGGATGTCCCGGGCGACCAGGGCGCCCTGGATCTCGGCGAAGTCGGTCGCGGTGCGGCACAGCACGGCGATCTCGCCGGGTGCCGTGCCGGTCCGGACGAGGTGGGCGACGGAGTCGGCGGCCCAGTCGATCTCCTCGGCGTGGGTGTGCAGCAGGGCGCAGCGGACCATGCCGTCGCGTTCGGCGCCGGGGGCCGGGCGGAGTGCCTCCACGCCCGCGTGGAGGGCGCGCAGGGGTTCCGCGAGGCCGTTGGCGAGGTCGAGGAGGCGCCCGCCGCTGCGGCGGTTCTCGCTGAGGGACTGGCGGGTCGCGGGGCGGCCGTCGGCGTGGGCGAAGTGCTCGGGGAAGTCGTCGAGGTTGGCGACGGAGGCGCCGCGCCAGCCGTAGATAGCCTGGCAGGGGTCGCCGACGGCGGTGACCGGGTGGCCGGTGCCTTCGCCGAACAGGCCTGCCAGGAGGACGCGTTGGGCGACCGACGTGTCCTGGTACTCGTCGAGCAGGACGACCCGGAACTCGTCGCGCAGGGCGCGGCCCACCTCGGGGGTTCCGGCGAGCCGGGCGGACAGGGCGATCTGGTCGCCGAAGTCGAGCAGGTCCCGCTCGCGTTTGGCGGCCCGGTAGCGGGTGACCAGCTCGGCGAGTTCACGCCGGGCGGCGGCCGCGTCGGGGACCTTGCGCAGGTCGGCGTTGCTGAGCTTGGTGCCCCGCAGGGTCAGCAGCAGTTCGGCGTCGTACGCGCGCAGGGCCTCCGGGCGTACGAGGTGCTCGGCGAGTTCGGCGTCGAGGACGAGGAGGTCGCCGACCAGGTCCGGGAAGGAACGGGTCAGGGCGGGGTAGGGACCGGGGGCTTCGCGCAGGACCCGCGCGGCGAGCTGGAAGCGGGTGGCGTCGGCGAGCAGCCGGGACGTGGGCTCCAGCCCGATGCGCAGGCCGTGGTCGGTCAGCAGGCGGCCCGCGAAGGCGTGGTACGTGGAGATCACCGGCTCGCCCGGCGGGTTGTCCGGGTCGATGGCGTCCGGGTCGGTGACGCCGGCCCGCACCAGTGCCTTGCGGACGCGCTCGGCGAGTTCGGCAGCGGCTTTGTTGGTGAAGGTGAGGCCGAGCACCTGCTCGGGGGCGACCTGGCCGGTGCCGACCAGCCACACCACGCGTGCCGCCATCACCGTCGTCTTGCCCGAGCCGGCTCCGGCCACGATCACCTGTGGTGCGGGCGGCGCGGTGATGCAGGCCATCTGCTCCGGGGTGAAGGGGATGCCGAGGAGCTCTTTGAGCTGTTCGGGGTCGGTGATACTTGCGGGCACATCGAAAGGCTAGCGGCGGCCACTGACAGTGGTGGCCGGATGGCCCGCCGGGGAGGAAGAAGCACAGGTCAGCACGCGTGGTGCGATACCTCACTCGACGACGTGACGCCCCTCCTGCCGCGCGCTGCACGAGGCCCGGAACGCGCAGTGCGTGCAGTGCTGCCCGGCGGTCGGTGTGAACCGTTCGTCGAGGACCTTGCCGGCGGCGGTGGCCAGCAGGTCGCCGACCCACTCCCCCTCCAGCGGCTCCTGGGCCTGCACCTTGGGCAGGCTCTCGCCGCCGTCGCGCTTGGCCGCTCCCTGCCGGAGGTGGACGAGTTCGGCGCCGCCCGGCTCGGGGCGTATGCCGTCGAAGGCCTCGTCGACGGCGCCCTCGCGGACGGCCAGCTGGTAGACGGCGAGCTGCGGGTGGCGCTCCACCTCTTTGGAAGCGGGCGCCTGCTTGCCGGTCTTGAAGTCGACCACGTAGGCACGGCCGTCGCCGTCCGCCTCGACCCGGTCCATCTGGCCGCGGATGCGCACCTGGTAGTCGCCCGCTTCGAGGGTGACGTCGAAGTCGTGCTCGCTGGCCACCGGGGTACGCCCGGTGCGGTTCATGACGTGCCACTGCAGGAACCGTTCGAGCGCCACGCGCGCGTTGTCCTTCTCCTGGGCCGACTTCCACGGCGCGTCGAAGGCCAGCGCGTTCCACACGGAGTCGAGGCGTTCCATGAGGACGCCGAGGTCGGCCGGGGTGTGCCCGGAGGCGACCTCGTCGGCGAGGACGTGCACCACGTTGCCGAAGCCCTGGGCGGCGGTCGCGGGCGCGTCGGCCTTCACCTCACGGCCCAGGAACCACTGCAGGGCGCAGGTGTTGGCCAGCTGGTCGAGGGCGCTGCCGGAGAGCACGACGGGCTGGTCACGGTCGCGCAGCGGCACCTTGGACTCGGTCGGCTCGAACATGCCCCACCAGCGGTAGGGGTGCGCGGACGGCACCAGGGGGCGGCCGTCCTCGTCGGCGAGGGCGGCGAGCCGGGCCAGACGGCGGGCGGCGGCCTCCCGGAGGGTCTCGGAGACGCGTGGGTCGACCGTGGTGGCGCGCAGTTCGGCGACGAGTGCGGCGACGGACAGCGGGCGGCGTGGGCGTCCCGTGACGTCCTTGGGTTCGACGCCGAGTTCGGTCAGGAAGCGGGAGGGCTGGTCGCCGTCGTCCGCGGGGGCCTTGACCGCGGTGACGACCAGGCGCTCACGCGCGCGCGTGGCGGCCACGTAGAACAGGCGGCGCTCCTCGGCGAGCAGCGCGCCGGGGGTGAGGGGCTCGGCGAGTCCGTCGCGGCCGATGCGGTCGGCCTCCAGGAGGGAGCCGCGGCGGCGCAAATCCGGCCACAGGCCCTCCTGGACGCCCGCGACGACCACGAGGCGCCACTGAAGGCCCTTGGAGCGGTGCGCGGTCATCAGGCGGACGGCGTCGGGGCGTACGGCACGCCGCGTGAGGGTGTCGGCGGCGATGTCCTCGGCGTCGATCTCCTCCAGGAAGTTCAGGGTGCCCCGGCCGCCGGTGCGCTCCTCGGCGCGAGCGGCGGTGGCGAACAGGGCGCAGACGGCGTCCAGGTCGCGGTCCGCGTTGCGCCCGGCGGCTCCGCCCCGGCGGGCGGCCCGCTCCAGCCGTGTGGGCCACGGCGTTCCCTCCCACAGGTCCCACAGCGCCTCCTCGGCCGTACCGCCGCCGGCCAGGCGCTCGCGGGCCTTGCGCAGCAGCGCGCCGAGGCGCTGGGCGCCACGCGCGTACGTGGGGTCGTGCACGGCGAGACGCTCCGGCTCGGCGAGCGCCTGCGTGAGCAGCACGTCGGAGGGCGGCGGCAACGGGTTGCCGGCGGCCCGCTCCTCGTCGCGCAGGGCGCGGCCGAGGCGGCGCAGGTCGGCGGCGTCCATGCTCGCGAGGGGGGAGGTCAGGAGGGTCAGGGCGGTTTCGGTGTCGAGCCAGCAGGTGCCCTGCCGCGCGGAAGGGGCGTCCTCGGAAGCCAGGTCCCCCTCGGCCTCCTGAGGCTCGGGAGAACCCGCCTCCGCCGCGGCCACCGCCCGCAACGCCGTCAGCAGCGGCGCCACCGCCGGTTCGTGCCGCAGCGGCACGTCGTCCCCGTCGATGTCGACGGGGACGCCCGCCGCCGTGAGGGCGCGGCGGACCGTGGGGATGGTGCGGGAGCCGGCGCGCACCAGGACGGCCATGTCGCTCCACGGGACGCCGTCCTCCAGGTGGGCCCTGCGGAGGATGTCGGCGATGTTGTCCAGTTCCGTCCCGGACGTCGGGTAGGTGTACGCCTCGACGCGGCCGCCGTCCCGTACGGGGGCGAGTTCGCGATGGGCGCGCACCTTCTCGGCGGGCAGACGGGTCAGCGGCATGCGCTGGGTGAGCAGCCGGGTGGCGGCCAGCAGGCCGGCCCCGGAGCGGCGGGACGTGCGCAGCACCGAGACGGGCGCCGGGCGCCCGTCCGCGCGCGGGAAGGCGTGCGGGAAGTCCAGGATGCCGTTCACGTCGGCCCCGCGGAACGCGTAGATCGACTGGTCGGGATCGCCGAAGGCCACGAGCGTGCGGCCGCCGCCGGCCAGGGCGTCCAGCAGCCGCACCTGAGCGGGATCCGTGTCCTGGTACTCGTCGACGTATACGGCGTCGTACCGGGCGGCCAGCCACGCCGCGATGTCGGGGCGGCGGGCGAGGAGCACCGCGCGGTGGACGAGTTCCGCGTAGTCGATCACGCCCTGCAGGTCGAGCACATCCAGGTACTCCGCGAGGAAGGCGGCCGCCGCTCGCCAGTCGGGCCGTCCCGTGCGGCGGGCGAAGGCGTCCAGGGCGCCGGGCCCGAGGCCCAGTTCACGGCTACGGGCGAGAACGGCACGGACCTCGTCGGCGAAACCGCGGGTGGTGAGGCAGGCGCGCAGTTCGTCCGGCCAGCGCACGTGCGCGAGCCCGAGCCGTTCCAGATCCACCTGGCCCGCGAGCAGCTCGCGCACCGAGACGTCCTGCTCGGGGCCGGACAGCAGCCGCAGCGGCTCCACGAACAGGTCGCTGTCCTGGTGGGCGCGGACCAGGGCGTAGCAGAACGAGTGGAAGGTGGTCGCCTGGGGAGCGCGGGCGGCACCGGCCCGCTGGGCCATGCGGTCGCGCAGCTCGACGGCGGCCCGGCGGCTGAAGGTGAGCACCAGGACGCGCTCGGGGTCCCCGCCCCGGGCGACGCGCTCGGCCACGGACTCGACGAGCGTGGTGGTCTTGCCGGTGCCCGGGCCTGCGAGAACGAGCAACGGGCCCGCCGTGTGGTCAACCACGGAGCGCTGCGAGGCGTCCAAAAGAGGGGGGTCCATGCGGGCAGGAGGGGTACGTACCAGTCGGTAAGCGCCACGGCTCCCCCGCCGCACCCGGGGGTGCGACAGGCCGCTGGTGAAGGAAAAGGAGCTCACGTGGTTCGCCGGTTCTGGTGGAAGTGCTGGTTGGCGGGCCACCGCGCGTGGCGGGCGGGGACCGCGGGGTGACGGGGGCACGCGCAGCCGACGCTACGCCGACGGGTGAGGCGGAAGCAGGACTTCCCCTTCTTCCCACCGACCACTCGCGGCACTCATGCCCCTCGCCTCACGAACGTACGTCATGCCCCCGATGTGCCCCGATTCCCCCGTACGGCTCACGGGTCACACGGGAGGCCGTCCGATGGCGGAAGCTGTCAGGTGTGACCCTCCGCGCGATCACCGCCGTCCCACCGCGCCCGTCTCATGTCGATGCGCGGCAGGTGGCCCTCGGCGGCGCGGCTCGCACCCTTCATGGGCGTCCCCTCCGCCCGGTAGTGGCCGAGGGCCCGTTGCTCGTGCCCCGGCAGCAGGACGCCGTCCGCGCGGACGACCCGCCACCACGGAGCGGCTCCCCCGTAGAGCGCCATCACACGGCCGACCTGCCGCGGGCCGCCCTGCTCCAGCCACTCGGCGACGTCCCCATAGGTCATGACACGGCCCGGCGGGATCAGTTCGGCGACATCGAGCACCCGCTCGGCGTACTCGGGCAGCGCCGGCGCGGGCCCCTCCTCGTACCGGCCCCCCTCAGGGCTCTCCTCACTCATCCACCCCATCCTGCCCCACCCCACCGACAACGGGCCGGGCGTGCTCCCGGGCGTCTTCCTCGCCCGGCAGGAGCGCGTCGGGCAGACTGTCCGCCCCCGCATGTGCACCCTGATTGCCCCGTGTGCCGGTGCGGCATGCCACCATCGTGCGGGCGGTGACCGGTGATACGAGACCAAGAAGAGACGATGAAGCAGCAGGGTGCGCACCCCGAGGGCACAGAGGGCACCTCTGACGCCGCGTCGCGCCCCGGCGCTGCGGACGACGGTCCGAAGGGGGCCGCGAAGAAGACCCGGCCGGCCGCCGAGGAGCCCGACTTCGCGCACATCGACGAGGTGGAGGGCGACGAACCGCTGCTCCCCGCGCGCGTGCACCGCCCGTCCGACCTGATGCGCCTCCTGGTGGGCGTGCTCGCCGTCGCGATCCTGATCGGGATCGCCGCGTTCGCGCACGGCACCACCTCGGGTCTCGAACAGGACATCAACAAGGGCACCGGGCAGGCCCCCGACCTGCTCATCAAGATCGCGGGGCTGGCCTCCAGCATCGCGATCCTGCTGGTGCCGGTCGCCTTCGCCATCGAGCGGCTGATCAAACGGGACGGACTGCGCATCGCCGACGGTGTGCTCGCGGCGGTCCTCGCGCACGGTGTGACCCTCGCCACCGACCTGTGGGTCGCCCGGGCCGCCCCCGGCTCGATCCAGGAGGCGCTCACCCAGCCCTCCCCCGGCGACATCCACGCGCTGACCGACCCCGTGCACGGATACCTGGCCCCGGTCATCGCCTACATGACGGCCGTCGGCATGTCGCGCCGGCCGAGATGGCGCGCGGTGCTGTGGGTCGTGCTGCTCCTCGACGCCTTCTCGATGCTCGTCACCGGGTACACGACCCCGTTCTCGATCATCCTGACCGTGCTGATCGGCTGGACGGTTGCCTACGGCACGCTGTACGCGGTCGGCTCGCCCAACGTCCGGCCCACCGGGCAGACGCTGATGGCAGGCCTGCGGACCGTCGGCTTCCGCCCGGTCAGCGCCTCACGCGAGGACACCTCGGACAACCCGGACACCGGAGACCGGGGCCGCCGCTACTTCGTCACGCTCGAGGACGGCCCGCCCCTGGACGTCACGGTGGTCGACCGGGAGCAGCAGGCCCAGGGCTTCTTCTACCGCGCCTGGCGCAACCTCACCCTGCGCGGCTTCGCCACCCGCAGCAGCCTCCAGTCGCTGCGCCAGGCCCTGGAGCAGGAGGCCCTGCTGGCGTACGCGGCCATCGCCGCCGGCGCCAACGCACCCAAGCTGATCGCCACCTCCGAACTCGGCCCCGACGCGGTGATACTCGTCTACGAGCACAGCGGCGGACGCACCCTCGACTCGCTGTCGGACGAGGAGATCACCGACGGCCTGCTGCGCGACACCTGGCACCAGGTGAAGGCCCTGCAGTCGCGGCGTATCGCGCATCGCAGGCTGGTGGGCGACGCGATTCTGGTGGATCGTTCCGGCACGGTGATCCTCACCGACCTGCGCGTCGGCGAGATCGCGGCCGGTGATCTGCTGCTGCGCATGGACACCTCCCAGCTGCTGGTGACGCTCGGCCTCCGGGTGGGCGCCGAGCGGGCCGTGGCCTCGGCTGTGGGCGTGCTCGGTCCGGACGCGGTGGCGGACTGCCTGCCGATGCTCCAGCCCATCGCGCTCAGCCGCTCCACGCGCGCGACGCTGCGCAGACTGGCCCGTGAGCGGGCACAGCGGGAGCGTGACGCGGTCCTGGAGGCGTCCCGGCAGGGCAAGCAGACCCGCCTGGAAGGGGACGCGGACGAGCCCGTGCCCATCCTGGAGAAGCCCGACAAGAAGGCCGTACGGGCGGAGCAGCGGGCCGAGAAGCGGGCGATCGACGAGGCGCTGGAGGAGGCGCGCGAGGAGGACCTGCTCACGCAGATCCGGCACGCGGTGCTGCGCATCCGGCCGCAGGCGCCCGTCGAGCCGGCCCGGCTGGAGCGGGTGCGTCCGCGCACGCTGATCAGTTTCATCGCCGGCGCGATCGGCGCGTACTTCCTGCTGACGCAGCTCACGCACATCGAGTTCGGGCCGCTCATCTCGAACGCCGAGTGGGGCTGGGTCGCCGCGGCCGTGCTGTTCTCGATGTGCAGCTACGTCGCGGCGGCGATGGCCCTGCTGGGATTCGTGCCCGAGCGCGTGCCGTTCGTGCGGACCGTGGCGGCGCAGGTCGCCGGGTCGTTCGTGAAGATCGTCGCCCCGGCGGCGGTGGGCGGTGTCGCGCTGAACACCCGCTTCCTGCAGCGTGCGGGAGTGCGGCCGGGGCTCGCGGTGGCGAGTGTCGGCGCGTCGCAGCTGTTCGGACTCGGCTGCCACATCCTGATGCTGCTGTCCTTCGGCTATCTGACCGGTACCGAGAAGACGCCGTCGCTGTCGCCTTCCCGGACCGTCATCGCCGGTCTGTTGACGGTGGCGGTGCTCGTACTCGTGGTGACGTCGGTGCCGTTCCTGCGGAAGTTCATCGTCACGCGCGTGCGGTCGCTGTTCGCGGGTGTCGTGCCGCGCATGCTGGACGTGCTCCAGCGGCCGCAGAAGCTGATCACCGGCATCGGCGGCATGCTGCTGCTGACCGCCTGCTTCGTGATGTGCCTCGACGCGTCGATCCGCGCCTTCGGTGACGAGTCCACGTCGATCAGCATCGCCAGCGTCGCCGTCGTCTTCCTCGCGGGCAACGCCCTGGGGTCCGCGGCGCCGACACCGGGTGGTGTGGGCGCGGTCGAGGCGACCCTGACGGTCGGTCTGATCGCCGTCGGGCTCCCGAAGGAGGTCGCGGCACCGGCGGTCCTGCTGTTCCGCCTCCTGACGCTGTGGATTCCCGTGCTGCCGGGCTGGCTGGTCTTCAACCACCTCACACGCAAGCAGGCACTCTAGGCACCGGCGACCTCTGCTACCTCGTACGGCACGCGTCCCGCGCGCCGCGTTCGGTACCGCCGCAGGATGGAAGCATGCCATCCCTCCTCCGGCTGCGCGCCGCCGTTCCGATCGTCTCCGCCGTGCTGCTGTCCATCCTGTTGGCGGCTTGCGGCGACGACGCCGGGGACGAGGACCTCACACGGCAGGAACTGAGCTGGACGGCCTGCCCGGCCCCGGACGAGGCCCAGGGCGGAGGCGCCTCGCCCTCTCCTCTGCCGGACGACGGCGAGTGGCAGTGCGCGACCATGAAGGTCCCGCTCGACTGGGGCGATCCGAAGGGCGACACGATCGGCCTCGAGCTGATCCGGGTCGAGACGACCGGCGAAGAGAACGAACGCATCGGCTCGCTCATCTTCAACTTCGGCGGCCCCGGCGGCTCGGGCGTCACCTCGCTGCCCGCCTTCGCGGACGGCTACGAGACCCTGCGCACCCGCTACGACCTGGTCAGCTTCGACCCGCGCGGGGTCGGTCGCAGCGACCCCGTGATCTGCGAGAACGACCAGCAGCTCGACGCCTACTTCCAGCAGGACGCCACACCCGACGACGCCGCCGAACGCACCGAGCTCCTGGAGAACACCAAGGACTTCAACGACGCCTGCGAGCAGAACTCGGAGAAGATCCTGCCGCACGTGCGCACCACCGACGCGGCCCGCGACCTGGACCTGATGCGGCAGGTCCTCGGCGACGACAAGCTGCACTACTTCGGCGTCTCCTACGGCACCGAACTGGGCGGCGTCTACGCCCACCTGTTCCCCGAGCGTGTCGGCCGTGCCGTGTTCGACGCCGTCGTCGACCCCACGCAGGGCCCCGAGCAGGGTTCGCTGGGGCAGGCCAAGGGCTTCCAGCTCGCGCTCGACAACTTTGCCGAGGACTGCGTCTCGAAGACCGAGGAGTGCCCCGTCGGCGACAGCGCCCAGGACGTGAAGGACCGTATCGCCAGGCTGCTGAACGATCTCGACCGCAATCCGCTCCCGGGCATCTTCCCGCGCCAGCTGACCCAGACCGCGGCGACCAGCGGCATCCTGCAGGCCCTGTACTCGCAGGACTTCTGGGAGTACCTCACGGAGGGCCTGGAGCAGGCCTACGACGGAGACGGCAGGATTCTGATGGCTCTGGCCGACTCGATGAACGGGCGCAGCGAGAACGGCGAGTACAGCAACATCACCCCCGCCAACGTCGCCATCAACTGCGCCGACGAAAAACCCCGCTACGACACCGCCTATGTCGAGCGGAAGCTGCCCGAGTTCCGGGCCGCGTCCGACCTGTTCGGCGACTACATGGCCTGGTCCATGCTCACCTGCACCGACTGGGCCGTGGCGGGCGCCGCCGACCACCCGGACGTGAGCGCTCCGGGCGCGGCGCCCATTCTGGTCGTCGGCAACACCGGCGACCCGGCCACGCCGTACGAAGGCGCACGGGCGATGGCGAACGCGCTGGGCAAGGGGGTCGGTGTCGAGCTGACGTACCGCGGCCAGGGGCACGGCGCGTACGACAGCGAGAACAAGTGCGTGCAGGGCGCGGTGAACGGCTATCTGCTGGACGGGAAGGTGCCGCCGACGGGCACCGTCTGCACCTGACACCCCCAGCGCCCACAGAAAATTCGCAGGTCAGAAGTTATCCACAGGCTGAAACGGCCGACGCCGGTTCTGCCTACCATGGCCTGACCGCCATCCGCGGCACGGAGCGGACGGCCTGCGAGGGGGGATGGGCAATGACGCGCTTCGTTCGAGGGACCGCTCTGGCGGCCGCCTCGGCCCTGCTGGCCGCGGGCTGCGGCGGCGGTTCGTCCGACGACGACAGGAGCGGGCTTTCCTGGGGCCGCTGCAAGGCCACCGCCGACGGCCCCGCGCCGAGCAGCGACTGGCAGTGCGCGACGCTGAAGGTGCCGCTGGACTGGTCGAAGCCGGACGGCGAGACGATCGGCCTCGGGCTGATCCGTGCCAAGGCGCGCGGCGGCGACCGCGTCGGTTCCCTGTTGTTCAACTTCGGCGGCCCAGGCGCCTCGGGCGTGTCCATGATGCCGTCGTACGCGCCGACCGTCTCCTCACTCCGCGAGCGGTACGACCTGGTGAGCTGGGACCCGCGCGGTGTGGGTGCCAGCGAGGGCGTGCGCTGCCGGAGCGACAAGGAGATCCAGGCCGCCGAGTCGGTGGACGTCTCGCCGGACACCCCCGCCGAGGAGAAGGCGTACTTCGAGGACGCCGCCGCCTTCGGCAAGGGCTGCCGGAAAGACGCCGGGAAGCTGATGGCACACGTCTCGACCGCCGACTCGGCCCGCGACATGGACCGCATCCGGGAAGTCCTCGGCGACGAGAAGATGCACTACTTCGGCATCTCCTACGGCACCGAACTGGGCGGCACCTATGCCCACCTCTTCCCCAAGAACGTGGGACGCATGACGCTGGACGCGGTCGTCGACCCCGGCGCCGACACCGTGGGCCACGCCGAGAACCAGGCCAGGGGGTTCCAGCGCGCGCTGAACGGCTACCTCGAGTCCACGGGCCAGGACCCGCGGGACGGCACACGCAAGATCGCGGACCTGCTGCGGCGGATCGACGCCAGGCCCCTGGCGACGGGCGCGCCCGGGCGGAAGCTGACCCAGACGCTCGCGGTCACGGGCATCATCCTGCCGCTGTACAGCAAGGACAGCTGGCCGACCCTGACCAGCGCCCTCGACGCGGCCGAACAGGGCGACGGCTCGGAGCTGCTGGTCCTCGCCGACCGCTACAACGAACGCACCCCGTCAGGCCGTTACGGCACGACGACCCACTCCCAGCGGGTCATATCGTGCCTGGACGACAGGCAGCGGCCGACCGCGACCCGGACGAAGCAGCTGCTGCCCCGGTTCGAGAAGATCTCCCCGGTCTTCGGGACGTTCCTCGGCTGGGACACGGCCGGCTGGTGCCACGACTGGCCGGTGCCCGGACAGCACGACACCCCGGAGGTGAGCGCCCCCGGCGCGGCACCGGTCCTGGTGGTCGGCAACACCGGCGACCCGGCCACCCCGTACGAGGGCGCGCGGAGGATGGCCGACGAGCTGGGCAAGGGCGTCGGGGTGATGCTCACCTGGCGGGGCGAGGGGCATGGCGCCTACGGCAGCGGGAGCGACTGCGTCGACTCCACGGTGAACGCGTACCTGCTGGACGGCTCGGTACCGAAGGACGGCAAGGTCTGCTCATGACGACGGCGGGGGCCCCACGCACCTGTGGTGCGCGAAGCCCCCGCCGCTCGGAAAGGGAGGCCGGATTCGGCTCAGTACACCGGCTTGGACGGCTCGATCTGGTTGACCCAGCCGATCACACCGCCGCCGACGTGGACCGCGTCCGAGAAGCCCGCGGACTTCAGGACCGCGAGGACTTCCGCACTGCGGACACCCGTCTTGCAATGCAAGACGATCTTCTTGTCCTGCGGGAGGCTCTCCAGGGCGGTGCCCATGAGGAACTCGTTCTTCGGAATCAGCCGGGCGCCCGGAATGGAGACGATCTCGTACTCGTTCGGCTCGCGGACGTCGATGATGTCGATGCTCTCGCCGTCGTCGATCCACTCCTTGAGCTGCTTGGGAGTGATCGTGGAGCCGGCGGCCGCCGCCTGGGCCTCCTCGGAGACGACGCCGCAGAAGGCCTCGTAGTCGATGAGCTCGGTGACGGTCGGGTTCTCGCCGCAGACCGCGCAGTTCGGGTCCTTGCGGACCTTGACCTGGCGGTACTGCATCTCCAGGGCGTCGTAGATCATCAGTCGGCCGACCAGCGGGTCGCCGATGCCGGCGAGGAGCTTGATGGCCTCGTTGACCTGGATGGAGCCGATGGACGCGCACAGCACGCCCAGGACGCCGCCCTCGGCGCAGGAGGGGACCATGCCGGGGGGCGGGGGCTCCGGGTACAGGCAGCGGTAGCAGGGGCCGTGCTCGGACCAGAAGACGGACGCCTGACCGTCGAAGCGGTAGATGGAGCCCCAGACGTACGGCTTGTTCAGCAGCACGCAGGCATCGTTGACCAGGTAGCGGGTCGCGAAGTTGTCCGTGCCGTCGACGATCAGGTCGTACTGGCTGAAGATCTCCATCACGTTGTCGGCCTCGAGCCGCTCCTCGTGAAGGATCACGTCCACATACGGGTTGATGCCCTTGACACTGTCCCGGGCGGACTCGGCCTTGGGGCGGCCGATGTCGGCCTGGCTGTGGATGATCTGGCGCTGCAGGTTCGACTCGTCGACCTCGTCGAACTCCACGATGCCGAGGGTGCCGACGCCCGCGGCGGCCAGGTACATCAGCGCCGGCGAGCCCAGGCCGCCGGCGCCCACACACAGCACCTTGGCGTTCTTCAGCCGCTTCTGCCCGTCCATCCCGACGTCGGGAATGATCAGGTGGCGGGAGTACCTGCGGACCTCGTCTACGGTGAGCTCGGAAGCCGGCTCGACCAGGGGTGGCAGCGACACGGGGACTCCGTTGGTCGGTCAATCACTACGGTTGTTCTCCCCGTAACAGTGCCATGCCCTTTTTCATTCCGAGACACCTGTTCCGACCTGCGAGACGAATGCGTCCCAGTAGCCGGGCATGGCCTCCCAGGGGTCGATGCGTCCGCCGCGGTCCGTGTGGTCGGTGATCCAGACCGTCGCGGCGCCCTGCCGGCGGGCGATGCGCAGCGCCTCGGCCAGGTGAGGGCGGGGCACGCCGTGGACGAAGTGGCAGAAGCGCTCGGGCGAATGGTCGGTGGTCCACTCGGCCACCTGCGACCAGCGGTAGTCGCTCCAGGGCCCGGAGAAGGTGACCAGCTGGTCGGCGAGCTCGGCGTAGCCGGGGTGCGGGTGGATACCGTGGCCGAGGACGATGTGGGCAGCGTCACGGATCACGCGGAGCGTGGCGACCGTGCGGCGGACCTCGGGCAGCCCGGCGTGGTCCGCCGGGCAGCGCTCCAGGAGGAAGCCGTCGACCCGGTACCAGTCGACGAACCGGTGGGCGTCCGAGATCAGCTCGCCGAAATTGCGGGTGCCGTACCGGGTGTCGAGGTGGCCGAGGACGCGGACGCCCGCGTTGCGCAGGCGGCCGGCCGCCTCCAGACAGTGCGGGTCGGGGCGGGCGCCGGGGCCGTCGGCCACGTTGAGGACCACCCAGTGCAGCGGGGTGCCGGGGCGGGCCAGCTCGCCCCACTCGGTGGGGGCGAGGAGGGGGTGCGCATAGCCGGGGACGCCGACGCCGAGGCGCAGTTCCGTGCCCGAGGCGCGCCGCAGGGATCTGGTCAGATGCGGCATGCCGCCTCCATCCAGATGTCGGCGAGGGACTCCTCCAGGCCGATCCGGGGACGCCATCCGAGCCGGTCGCGCGCGGTGCGCACATCGGCCTGCTGCCAGCTGCCGCAGCCGTCGGGGTACGGGTATGCGACCGGGGACGCGTGGTCCGGGTCGGGGCGGGGGTGGCCGATGGCCGTGCGCAGGGCGCCGGGTGGGCCGTCGAGTTCGTGGAGGGCACCGCCGTATCCGGCGACGCGGGCGAGGACCGCGGCGGCGTCGCGCAGCCGCACGGCCCGGCCGGAGCCGATGTTGATGACACCCTGCGCGGCGGAGAGCGAGGCGGCGTGGACGGCACGGGCCACATCACGGACGTCGACGAAGTCGCGCTGCGCACCCAGGCCGCCGAGTTTCAGCTCGCCGTCGCCGGACTGCATGGCGCGGCGCATGGCCTCGGCGAGACGGCCCAGCGGGGAGCCGGCGGGGGTTCCGGGCCCGGCCGGTGAGAAGACGCGCAGGACGACGGCGTCCAGGCCGGAGCCGAGGACCAGTTCGGTGGCGGCGAGTTTGCTGACGCCGTACGGGCCGCCGGGCCGGGGCACGGCGTCCTCGGCGGTGGAGGAACCGGGCTGGCTCGGGCCGTACTCCGCGCTGCAGCCGATCTGCACCAGCCGGGCGCCGCAGCCGCTGCGGCGCAGGGCCTCGCAGACGGTGGCGACGGCGACGGTGTTGTGGCGGGTGAGCTCGCGGGCCCCGCCGCGGGTGGCACCGGCGCAGTTGACGACGACACCCGGGTGGACCGCGTCGAGGAAGCGGGTGAGGGCGCCGGGGCTGCCGGAGGCGAGGTCGAAGCGGACGTCGGCGTCGTCCCCGCGACCGAGGGCGGTGAGTTGCACGGCCGGGTCGGCGAGCAGACGGTCGGCGACGAAGCGACCGATGTAGCCGTTGGCTCCGATCAGCAGGACTCTCATCGCGCGGCTCCCCATGTCATCGGGGTTCCTGGGTGGGTGGTCATGCGGGTTCTCCTCGAGGCGGAAAGGAAGGGATGTGACGGGTGCTGCCTGCGGCGGTGGGGCCGGGGGCGGTCACCGTGCGGGTTCCGGCGGTGCGTGGGCCGAGGCCCGGGTCAGCTTGCGAGTCGTGTGGACCAGGAGGGCCAGGGCCGCCGCTCCGCAGGCGAGGCCGGGGACGCTGCCGGCGCCCCAGGTGGTGACGAGGGTCTCGACAGGGGTGGCGAGGAAGCGGAAACCGGGGAGTCGGGAGGCGAAGACGGTGGCGAGGGCGGCCGCCTCGACCGTGGCCGTCGCGGTGAGGACCACGGCGGGGGCGTAGGTGAAGCCGTGCGTGGTGAGGAGGCGGGCCAGGAAGAGGAGGGAGCCCAGGGCCAGGGCCTGCGCGTAGGCCGCGGGCTCGTGGAGGACTGCCGTGGACAGGGTGAGCAGGGCCGCCAGGGCGCCCAGGAACAGGGCGAACGTGCCGAGCAGGAGGGGGCGTACGGCGGCGGCGAAGTCCTCCAGGCCGCGGCTGCCCGCGAGTTTGCGACGGGCGCGCACGGTGAAGAGGTGCGCGGTCCAGGCGGCGGGCGCGCAGGCCAGGGCGAGGGCCAGGGCCGGGGCGGCGGTGACGGGCCAGGGGCCGTCGGCCGTGCCGGTGGGCAGGGCGTCGGGGCCTCCGGTGAGAGCGCTGTCGAGCAGACCGTTGCCCAGAAGGGAGTAGATGACGAGCCACACGGTCCATGGGGTGGTGCTGCCGGAGGCTGCGCCGGGTCGCGGTCCGGGCCGGCCCGCATCGGTCCTGCTCAGGGGGCCTCGGCACAGGGCCGCGTGGAGGGCCAGGGCCACGGCGAGGGCGCCGGCTGCGGTCGCGAACAGGCGTGACTGCCCGTGGGTGTGGTGCACGGCGGTCACGGTGGCGGCGCACAGCGCACCGGGCAGGAGGGTCAGAAGAGCCCAGTCGGCGCGCACCCGGGGAGCGGCGGGCGGGGTGGGCAGGGGTGTGTCTCCGTCACGGGAGACCCGCGCGTACATCTCCTCGGCGAGGGAGAAGACGTCCCGGTGGCGGAAGCGGGCGGCGGTGCGGTCGGTGATGCCGTGTGCCTCCAGTCCCGCGGCGATCTCGAGGGGGTCCACCGCACGCTCGCAGAGCTCCCGGTGACGGTGCATCAGCGCCTTCACCGGGTCGCCGGCGCCCCGACGCGGGGTGGACGCCTTGCGATCGGCGACCGAATCCCGGCTCCCGGGCACCTTGCGCTCGGAGGCCGGCTCCCGACCCCCGGGCACCTTGCGCTCGGAGACCGCCCCCGGCGTGGCCGGGTCCGGGTTCGTCGTGTCCGGTTCCTTCTCCGGGCGGGCGTCGCGCGCCCCGCGGCCGGTCGGGGTTCCCGGACGGTCCAGTTCGCCCAAGTCGTTCATCGCGCGCCCTCCGGAGCGGGGACGGGAGTGGTGGCGCGTACGGGACTGCCTGCCGCCCAGCCGGGGCCGCTGCGGGCGGCGAGGCGGGGCGACGCGGCGGTCCAGTGGACGGGCACGTGGGCCTCGGCGGGAACCGCGAACGGCAGCGGCTCCCCCGCTCCGTCGAGGACGACACGGCGGACGGGCGCCCGCGAGACGATCTCCAGGTAGATGCCGTGAAATGCCTCGATGTTCTGCTCGACCGTGAACAGTTCGAGGGCACGGGCGCGAGCGGCGGCACCCAGGCGCGCGCGACGCTCGGGGTCGCGCAGCAGCGCGACGCACGCCTCGGCGAGCGCCCGCGGATTGCGCGGCGGTACGACGAGCCCCGTGCCGCCGATGACCTCCACGACCGCGCCGACGTCCGTCGACACCGTCGCGCGCCCGCAGAGCATGGCCTCGACGAGGCCGACGGGGAAGCCCTCGACGACGCTGGAGAGGACGGTAACGGCGCCCGAGGCGTAGGCGTCGGCGGCGAGCGGGAGTTCGGGGCCGCCGATCTCCTCGAAGGACACCGGATTGTCCCCGGTGGCGTGCGGGCCCTCGGCCTCGTCGGGGAAGAGCTGGGCGGCCAGTGTCCTGCAGTGGCCGAGGTAGGCCGCGCCCTCGGGGCCGGCGGGGGCGCCGACGATACGCAGGCGCGTCCTCGGCTGCTGCTTGCGGACCTCCGCGAAGGCGTGCAGCAGCGAGACCAGGTCCTTGGCGGGCTCGACGCGGCCGACCCAGAGGAGCGTGTCCGGGTCCGCGCACTCCGGGGACTCGCCCACCTCGGCGAAGGGCCGGGCGTTCATGCCGGGGTAGACCGTGCGGAGCTTCTCGCGGTCGGCACCGCAGCGTTCCTGCCAGCGGCGGGCGTGGGTGTTGCCGGCGGTGACGACCTCGGCCCGCCCGTAGGCCTCGGCCGCGAGTCGGCCGTGGAAGGCCGCCAGCAGGGACCGTACGGCGGGCGGGGCGTCCGGGGCGGTGAGGTAGTGCGTCCGCAGGCGCACGCCGTACTCGGTCACCATCAGGGGCACGCCGGTGAAGTGCCGGGCCAGCAGGCCGGACAGGGCGGCCGTGCCGCCGGACGCGGCATGGCAGAGGTCGACCGCACCGAGCCCGTCGTCCTCGTACCAGTCGAGGGAGAGGGGGCGCAGGGCGCGTTCCAGGTAGGTGGCCACGGCGAGCAGATCCGGTACGCGCGCCTCACGCGCCGCGCGGTGGGCTCCGGGCGCGCGACAGGCGCGCTCCAGTGTGCGCACGGCGGCTTCGGAGCGGAGTGCGCCCGTCAGGCCGCCCTCCTCGCAGGCGAGCTCCGCAAGCCCGTACAGAGCGTTGGCGAAACGGTCCGCCTCAAGGGTCGACGCACCATCAGGCCCCTCTGCGGTGCCGGTCGCCCCGCACAGCACACCCGCCAGTTCCCCGAAGCATTCGGTGAACCGCCGGCGTGCACGGCGCCCAAGCACCACCTCGTCTTCCTCGGCCATCCACAGCGGCGCGGTGCGCACCCGGCGGACGTTCCGTGGCAGCGGGATCCAGCCCTCGTCCTCCTGGTGCTCGCTGCGGCTGAGCGCGTAGACGTCGAACTCGTGCTGGGCGAGCCCGCGCACCAGCCGGTCGCACCAGAGCCTGGCGTCACCGCTCACATACGGATACCCACCCTCCGTAAGCAGTCCGATGCGCACGAGTGCACCCCCGATCTCCCGTATGGGGAGCCGCCGTTGCCCGGCGGCTCGCAGCGGGAAGAACGTATGCGGACAAGGCGGGGGTGCGACGGACGGTTGTCCGTCGCACCACCAAAAGGGGTGAACGGTCGTAACTTTCCCGTGCAGATCGCGTTCTGTCGCGCTAAGAGATCAAGCAGACACGGATCGTCATACCGCGGCCGCCTCCCGTCGCCGCGTCCGGACCCTCGCGGCGACGGCACGCGGCGCGCCGAAGTCCACGCGGAGGCAGGTCACGTCGACCGGGCTCCCATGACCGGACTTTCCGGGCATGCCGACGCGAGCCGCGCCACACCGCCGGGGACGCCTCTCAACTTCCGGGGTACGGCCAGGCGTTGGCACGGCAGCGGATGCCGTCATGGTCGAGGAACTTGGTCTGCTGCTGCATGACCGGCGCGAGGTCGCCGTCCTTGTCGCAGGTGACGTGGCCGTATCCGAGGCGGTGGCCGATCTCGTGGTTGATCAGCATCTGCCGGTAGGCGTGGATCTTGCTGTCGCCGTAGGTCTCGGAGCCCTGCGCCCACCGGTAGGCGTTGATCATCACGCGCTCGGTCGCGGCCGAGTCGCAGGAGACGTTGTCCTCGGTGGTGTCCAGGCCCGACTTGGCGCACCAGTCGGCGGTCGTGCCGGGGCTGGCGAGAGTGATCACGAAGTCGGGCTTGCCGGAGTAGATGCGCTCGAAGGTGCGTGCGCCGTTGTGGGCCCAGCTGCGCTGGTCGTTGAGCGTCTTCTGCACGGCCTCGGCGAACAGCGCGGCGTCCAGTCCGAGCCCCTGCTCCACGTCCACGCGGTAGGTGAACTTCTGCCCGGCCCCCGGCGCCTCGGCGATGCCGGGAACGGCGTCGAACTTCCCGGAGCCCTTGAGTTCGGCGCCGAGCGGGTAGATCCTGCCCATCTTCTCGTCGTAGGTCAGTGGCGTGGCCTCGGGGGCGGGCGCCCGGCCGTCCGCGCGGGACGCGGGGCCCCTGGTGTCGCGGGCCTGGTCGGTGGCGGACTGCGACTGCACGTCGGCGCCACCGGCGTCGTCGGCGACCTGGCCGGCGACGATCACGGCCAGCACGGTGGTGACGGCCGCGGCCGCGATGCCGGTGAAGGCGCGGCCCTTGCCGCCCTTGCCCGGTACGGGCGTGCCGGTGGGCCTCGCGTCGTCGTGGCCGCCGGACCCGGAGTCGGCCGGGATGCCGACGCTCCAGTCCGTGACGGAGGCGTCCGCGGCGTGCGCGGAGGCGGGCGTACGGGGCGCGAAGACGTCGTCCTCCTCTTCGACGAAGGCATCGAGATAGTCCTGCCGCGGCCCGGGCACGGATGCCCGGCGCTGCCGCGGTATGGGAACACCGGCACCGGCGCGCGCCCCGCCGCTCCCCCGCAACTCACCCCAGCCACCGCCGGCTTCCCGCTGCTCGGGATGACCGCCCCGGGCTTGCGGGACACCGTGCGCGGGGGTCCCGTCGGGCAACCGCGGTACCCCGCGCGGGGGCGTACCGCCGGCAACCCGGGGCACACCGTGCGCGGGCGTGCCGTCAGGCAGCCTCGGCACACCCCCGGCCGGAGTCCCGTGAGTCCCGTCCTGCGGCCTCGGCACACCTCGCGCCGGAGTCCCGTCCGCCATCCGGGGAACGCCCCTGGCCGGAGTCCCGTCGGCAATCCGAGGAACACCCTGCCCGGAAGACCCGTCAGCCGGCCGCGGAACACCCCGCGCCGGAGTGCCGTCGGCAATGCGGGGTGCCCCGCGCACCGGCGTGCCGTCGGGCAGCCTCGGGAGGCCCTGGGCCGGTGTGCCGTCCGGGTGCCAGCCGTCGGGCAGACGCGGCATACCGTGCGGCGGCGTGCCCTCCGTCGGCGCGGACCAGTCCGACGCGGACCGCGGGCCCGGCATCCTGCGCGGGCCCTGGGACGGCCAGCCGCCCTGCGGGGCGCCGGGCGGCGCGGTCCGGGCTCCCCGGCCGGCGTCCGGCGCCTGGCCCGGCCGGCCCGGCCTCTGACCCTGCGCGGGCGGGGTCCGGCCGTCCCGTGCTGCGGCGGTGTCCGCGCTGTCGCCCTTGACGACCGGTCCGCGGCGGCTGTGGCGTCCCACGTCGCGCCTCAGCCCCCCATGCTCTCGTCGGTGCCTTCTCTGTCGACGGCGTCGCCCCCGGCATCCGCCCGGCCGGCCCGCCTCGCCCGCTGCGCGCCCAACTCTCCTGCTTCCTCGAGGAGTTCACGAAACGCCAGGGCCACGGTCTCCGGGTACTCCATCATCGCCACATGACCCGCGTCGGGCAACGTCACCAGCCGGGAGTCGCGGAAAGCGCGGGCCGCCTTCTGGGCCATGCGGAAGCCGACGAGCTGGTCACGGCCACCGTAGACGAGGAGGGTCGGTGCGAGAACCCGTTCGGCCTGGCGCCACAGCCCCTGCTGGCCGCCCAGCGTGTACGCGTTGACGATCCCGCGCGCGGAGCGCGCCATCGCGTCCCAGAAGTACGGCAGCCGCAGCCGCCGCTCCATCTCCTGCACGGCGTTGCGGAATCCTTCCGGCGTCACCCGCCCGGGATCGCCGTAACACAGTGCCGTCACGCCACGGACCCGCTGTTCCGCCGTCCATTCCCGGGTGAACCGGGTGAAGAGCAGGGCGACACCGGGCACCGCCAGCAGCCCCGTGGGCACGGCGGAGCGCTGCACTCGGATTTCCGGCAGAGCGGGCGACACAAGGGTGAGCGTACGGACCAGATCGGGCCGAACCGCGGCGACACGGGTGGTGATGGCGCCGCCGAGCGAGTTCCCGAACAGGTGCACGGGACCGCGTCCGGAGGCGTCGAGGTAACGGATGACCGCGCGCGCGTGCCCCGTGACGGAGTAGTTGCCGTCGTCCGGGGGCGGGGAGTCGCCGAACCCCGGCAGGTCGAGAGCCTCGCTGTCGACCGAGTCGTCGAGCAGTGCCATCAGCGCCGACCAGTTCTGCGAGGAACCGCCGAGCCCGTGCACGTACAACGCGGGCGGCAGCCCCGCGCGCGCGGGCGGCCTCGACCGGACCGTCAGCGTGACCCCGGGCAGCTCGACCGACCGCAGGCGCTCACCCTCCGCGACCCGGACGGTCCCCACCCTCGGCAGCACATTGGCGGGCGGCACGAAGGGCAGCTCGGTCGAAGACATGCGGCAATGTTACGAGACGATCACGCAGTGGCTCATGTGTTCGCCTGTGTTCGCCGTCACAGGAATCCGCCCGTTGAGGCGGCGGGAGAAGAGGCACCCGAGCGCGCATGGGTAGCCGTCAGGGGGATGAGCACTGCGTCACGTCCCGGACGCGGATCGCATAGCGTCCGGATCGAGTGTCTCCTAGGCTCGTACAGAGGGCACCCGCGTGTGGCCCCTGCATTCCCAGGGACGTTCGTAGGAAGGGAGCCCAGCATGGCCGTAGACCCCACCGACCCGGAGACGTTCGAGGTCGAGGACGCGCCGGAGGCGCAGGAGTTGGACGTCGAGGCCCCCGAGGTCGACGCGGCCGAGCAGCAGGCGGACATCGCGCCGGACCGCGACGACCCGCTGACCGACGTCGACCCGGACCGCGCCAATGAGGCCGACCTGGTGGAGCAGGCCCGGATCGTCTCGCTCGACGAGGACGACTACCGGTGACACTCGCCGCCGACGGGCGCCGAGCAACTCCGCCGGACAGGAAAGAGGCTGCATTTTGCCCGCTCTGACCCTGTTTGAAACCTTCGCAACCGCTTTCGCAACCGTCCGGTCCGTGAAATTCTGCGCTCTCACCGCGCACACCACGGTTACCGAAAAGTACGATGGCGACGCGGCCAGATCCGCACATGGACGAACATGGGAGGCGGCGTGACAGCCATCGAGCAGACAGAGGCGGTTCGCCCGCGGGGCACCCGCCTGCCGCGCCGTGCCCGACGCAACCAGCTCCTGGGTGCCGCCCAGGAGGTCTTCGTGGCCCAGGGCTACCACGCGGCCGCGATGGACGACATCGCGGAGCGCGCAGGCGTCAGCAAGCCGGTGCTCTACCAGCACTTCCCGGGCAAGCTCGACCTCTATCTCGCGCTGCTGGACCAGCACTGCGAGTCGCTCATCCAGTCCGTCCGGAACGCGCTCGCGTCGACGACCGACAACAAGCAGCGCGTCCGCGCGACGATGGACGCCTACTTCGCCTACGTCGAGGACGACGGCGGCGCCTTCCGCCTGGTCTTCGAGTCGGACCTGACGAACGAGCCCGCCGTGCGCGAGCGCGTCGACAAGGTCACGAACGAGTGCGCGGAGGCGATCTGCGACGTCATCGCCGAGGACACCGGCCTGTCGCGCGCGGAGTCGATGCTGCTCGCCTCGGGTTTGGGCGGCCTCGCCCAGGTGGTGGCCCGGTCCTGGCTGCACAGCGACCGCAGCGTCCCGCGCGACCAGGCCGTGCAGCTGCTCACGTCACTGGCGTGGCGCGGTATCGCCGGCTTCCCACTGCACGGCATGGACCAGCCGCACCACTGACAGGCGCTGTGTTCCCGCCCGGTGTTCGCTCCTGGCGTTCCCGGGCGGAGCATGTACGTCCCCTCACCGGGCTAATGTGTGCTGCGTACGGCGCGGAAGGTCGCGCACATCACTGACCGTCGGAGGGACATAGCCGTGGAGGTCAAGATCGGCGTGCAGCACGCGCCCCGCGAGATCGTTCTGGAGAGCGGTCAGACCGCCGAGGAAGTCGAGCGCGTGGTCGCCGAGGCACTGGCCGGGAAGTCGCAGCTGCTGAGCCTCGTGGACGAGCACGGCCGCAAGCTCCTCGTCCCGGCCGACCGTCTCGCGTACGTCGAGATCGGTGAGCCGGCCCCGCGCAAGGTGGGCTTCGGCGCGCTGTAGGCGCATGCATGCAGCGGGGCGGGGCGGCTTCGGCCGCCCCGCCCCGTTTGCGTTGCCCTCGTTCGGACACCCCTTCTGCGTTGCCCTCGGACTCCCCTTGCGGCGCACCGCTTCCTCCACGGATGGCGCACAAGTCGCCCACAGAGGTGGATTGGATTCCGCAGGTCAGGGGTAAGACGGGCTACGACCGATTTGGGTAGGCCGGCGATGTGGGAGGGACCCCGACATGCTCCTGGAAGCGCTGAGCTCCGCGATCCTCGGCCTGGCTCTGGCGTGGGCGGCCACACACCGCCTGCCGCACCGTCTCCCGGCCCGCCACATGGTGCTGTCGACCGGCGTCGCCGGTGCCCTGTTCGGGTCCTTCGTCATGCACAGCGCGCTGGACGCCGGGCACGTGCTGCTCGTCCTGCTCGGCGCGGTGATCGTCTCGGTGGCGTCGCTGTCGCTGCTGCTGCGCCCCGCGGGAAGACTGCGCCGCCGATCGGCGACCGCCTGAGGGGTCGCCGATGGTGGCGGCTCCGATGAAGAAGTGGACCGTCCGGGACAGCCACGGCCTGTCGTCTACGTCATTGCCGGCGTCGCGGGGCTCGGGTCGGCTGAACGGCGCGGCCTCTCTCGGCCGACCTGATCCGAGCGACAGGTCCTAGGCGGCCAGCCCCAGTGCGGCCATCCGCTTGGTGTGGGCCTCGGTGATCCGGGAGAACATCTTGCCGACCTCGGCGAGGTCGAAGCCGTCCGCGACACCGCCCACCAGCATGGTCGACAGCGCGTCCCGGTCGGCGACCACCCGCTGGGACTGCGACAGGGCCTCGCCCATCAGCCGCCGCGCCCACAGCGCGAGCCGCCCGCCCACACGCGGGTCGGCGTCGATCGCGGCCCGCACCTTCTCCACGGCGAAGCCGCCGTGCCCCGTGTCGTCGAGCACGGCCAGCACCAGGCTGCGGGAGTCGGAGTCCAGCCGGGCGGCGACCTCCCGGTAGAAGTCGCTGGCGATGGAGTCGCCCACGTAGGCCTTGACGAGGCCCTCCAGCCAGTCCGAAGGGGCCGTCTGCTTGTGGAACCCGTCGTACGCGGCGACGAACGGCTCCATCGCCCGCGTCGGCTCCTCCCCGATCTCGGCGAGCCGGTCGCGCAGCCTCTCGAAGTGGTGGAACTCCGCGGACGCCATCTTCGCCAGCTCCGCCTTGTCCGCCAGCGTCGGCGCCAGTTTGGCGTCCTCCGCGAGCCGCTCGAACGCCGCCAGCTCGCCGTACGCGAGCGCACCGAGCAGGTCCACGACCGCGGCGCGGTACTGCGGGTCGGCGGAGGCCGTCGCCCAGTCCCGGGCGGCGACTGAGGTCTGTTCTGCGGCGGCGGTGTCCGAGGCGTTCTCAGGCTTGTCAGAGCTCGTCATAAAGCGCACCATAGCCCGCCCGCCGGGAGGCGTAAGGCCCTGGTCAATCACTGTGACGACGACTACGTGACCGAATCGGCCATCGCATGTGCGGGATTCCGGGGTATGGTGGTAATGCGCCTGCTGGTACGTCGACGTACCTCGACAGGCCGCACGTATGAGGATGCCCGGTCGGTGGCCCGATCGGCTCCGACCCGACAGCCCTCCCCGGCCGTCCGCCACAGTGCGTACGAGACCCGGAGGGGGACACCCTCAGCGGCACGAGCGCTAGAGCGTCGGCGCGGTCCCGTGCTCTACGGCCCGCCCGTAGGCAGCCGACGTCCCCGGCACGGTCTGACACGACCCCGCGCTCGCCTCGCGCCGCCCACACAGAAGAGGCAGCACCCTGACTACGTTCCGAGAGCTCGGAATCCTCCCCGAGACCGCCGAGGCCCTGGAGGCCGTCGGCATCATCACTCCCTTCCCCATCCAGGAGATGACGCTCCCCGTCGCCCTGACGGGCAAGGACGTCATCGGCCAGGCCAAGACCGGCACCGGCAAGACGCTGGGCTTCGGCCTCCCGCTCCTCGAGCGCGTCACCGTCCCCGCCGACGTCGAGGCCGGCCGCGCCGAGCCGGAAGACCTCACCGAGGCCCCGCAGGCGCTCGTCGTCGTCCCCACGCGCGAGCTGTGCACGCAGGTCACCAACGACCTGCTGACCGCGGGCAAGGTGCGCAACGTCCGCGTCCTCGCCATCTACGGCGGCCGGGCCTACGAGCCCCAGGTCGAGGCCCTGAAGAAGGGCGTCGACGTGGTCGTCGGCACCCCGGGCCGGCTCCTCGACCTCGCCGGGCAGAAGAAGCTGAACCTGAAGCACGTCAAGAGCCTGGTCCTCGACGAGGCCGACGAGATGCTCGACCTGGGCTTCCTGCCCGACGTCGAGAAGATCATCAACATGCTGCCGGTGCGGCGCCAGACCATGCTGTTCTCGGCCACCATGCCGGGCGCGGTCATCGGACTGGCCCGCCGTTACATGTCGCAGCCCACGCACATCTCCGCCACCTCGCCGGACGACGCGGGCGCGACGGTCGCGAACACGAAGCAGTTCATCTACCGCGCGCACAACATGGACAAGCCCGAGATGGTGGCGCGCATACTGCAGGCCGACGGCCGGGGACTGGTCATGGTCTTCTGCCGCACCAAGCGCACGGCGGCCGACCTGGCCGACCAGCTCAAGCAGCGCGGCTTCGCCTCCGGCGCGGTCCACGGCGACCTCGGCCAGGGCGCCCGCGAGCAGGCCCTGCGCGCCTTCCGCAACGGCAAGGTGGACGTGCTCGTCTGCACCGATGTCGCCGCCCGCGGCATCGACGTCGAGGGCGTGACACACGTCATCAACTACCAGTCGCCGGAAGAGGAGAAGACGTACCTGCACCGCATCGGCCGGACCGGCCGCGCGGGCGCGAAGGGTACGGCGATCACGCTGGTCGACTGGGACGACATCCCGCGCTGGCAGCTGATCAACAAGGCGCTGGACCTGGGCTTCAGCGACCCGCCGGAGACGTACTCCACCTCTCCGCACTTCTACTCCGACCTCGGCATTCCCGAGGGCACGAAGGGTGTCCTGCCGCGCTCGGAGCGTACGCGCGCCGGGCTGGACGCGGAGGAGCTGGAGGACCTGGGCGAGCCGGGCGGCCGCGGGCCGCGCGGTCGCGGCGGCCGAGGTGGCCGCGGCGACCGGGACGAGTCCCGCTCGGCCGACCGCGAGCGGTCGTCGCGTACGCCGCGTCGCCGCCGCCGTACGCGCGGCGGTGCCACGGTGGACGGGGCGCCCGAGTCCGTCGGCGCCCCCGCACCGGCCGCTACGGTCACCGATGGCTCCATCGAGGCAGACGCCGTGACGGCTCCGCGCACCCCGCGCCGCCGCCGTCGCACCCGCGGCGGGGCCCAGTCCGAGGCGGCCCCGGTCGCGCCGGTCGAGTCCCCCGTGTCCGAGCAGGCCGAGTCCGCCGTCGCGACGGCGGAGGGCACGGCTGCGGAGACCCCTGAGACGGCCGCGAAGCCGCGCCGGCGCCGTACGCGCCGGTCGGAGACGCCGGCGGTGGAGACCGAGGCCGCGGTGACGCCGTCGGACGCGGAGCCGGCGCTCGTCGCCGAGACCCCGGCCGCCGCCGATGCCGCGCTGCCCGAGGCTGCCGCCGCCAGGCCGCGCCGCCGCACCCGCAAGGCCACGGCGGCGTCCGCGGCCGAGTCGGCGGTCGACACGGCCGAGGGGACCACCGAGTCCGCGCCGGAGCCGACGGAGACGAAGCCGCGTCGTACCCGCAAGACGGCCGCGAAGGCCGAGGCGAGCGTCGACACGGCCGAGGCGACCGAGGCCAAACCGCGCCGCACCCGCAAGACGGCCGCAGCGGCGGAGGACACGGCCGAGGCGAAGCCCGGGCGCACGCGCAAGGCGACGGCGGCCGAGGAGGCCGTCGACACGGCGGAGGCCACCGAGGCCAAGCCGCGCCGCCGCACCCGCAAGGCGGCCGAGCCCGCGGCCACGGCCGAGGCGACGGATGCCGCGGAGGCCAAGCCGCGTCGCACGCGCAAGGCCGCCGCAGCGGCCGAGGAGGCCGTCGACACGGCCGAAGGCACGGAGGCCAAGCCGCGCCGCCGCACCCGCAAGGCCGCCGAGCCCGCCCCGGCCGCCGCCGAGATCCCGGCTCAGACGGGCCGCCGCAGCGGCCGAGGGCGCCGTCGACACGGCCGAAGGCACGGAGGCCAAGCCGCGCCGCCGCACCCGCAAGGCCGCCGAGCCCGCCCCGGCCGCCGCCGAGATCCCGGCTCAGACGGGCCCGGCTCCCCTCACAGGGAGCCGGGCCGTCGGCATTCACCCGGGGCACGGGCCCGCCCACCAGCCGCTACCCTCGCCCCGTGACCAGCCACCCCGCCTTCCCTCCGCCCCCGGGCGCCCGTGCCTACCCCCTGCGCACCTCGCGCGGTGAGTTCGCCGTCGTCGACTCGTCGCCGAAGGCCGGTGTGGAGGGCAGGGGAGTCGCCTTGATGCTGCCCGGGTTCACCGGGAGCAAGGAGGACTTCAGGTTGGTCCACGAGCCGCTCGCAGAGCGGGGGTACCGGGTCGTCGCCGTGGACGGGCGGGGGCAGCACGAGTCGGACGGCCCTCTGGACGACGAATCCGCCTACTCCCAGCGGGAACTGGCGCAGGACGTGCTCGCGCAGGCCGATGCGCTGGGCGGGCCCGTGCACCTCGTCGGGCACTCCCTCGGCGGGCAGATCGCCCGTGCGGCCGTGCTGCTCGACCACTCCCCCTTCGTCTCCTTCACCCTGGTCTCGTCCGGCCCGGCGGAGATCTCCGTCTCCCAGCAGCAGCGCGTGAAGCTGCTGCGGGACGCGCTCGCCGTGCTGTCGATGGAGAAGGTGTGGGAGGCCATCCAGGCCATGGGGCCGCCGGAGGACGTAGGCGGGCCCGCCCGCGGCCTCGGTGACCAGGACCAGTTGCGCCGCCGCTGGCTGGGCCACAGTCCTGCCCAACTGCTCGCGACGGGGCGCCAGTTGTGCACCGAGCCGGACCGCGTGGCCGAACTCGCCGAGGTTCCGCTGCCGTTCCACGTCCTGTCGGGCGCGCACGACGACACCTGGCCGGTGGCGGTCCTCGACGACATGGCCCTGCGGCTGAACGCACGCCGCACGGTCATCACGGGCGCGGAGCACTCCCCCAACGCCGACCGGCCCCTGCCGACGGCCCTCGCCCTCGCCGACTTCTGGGACGGCATCGGACCGGCCTGACCACCTCGCCGACTCCCGGGACAGCATCGGACCCGCCCAACCGGCTCGCCGACTCCCGGGACCGCGCAGGGCCGGCCTGGCAACCCCGCCGACTCCCGGGGCGGCCTAGTACTGCGTCCGCAGGTGATCCCAGAAGCCGTCCCGCAGCGCCCGCCGCAGGTCCGCCTGGCCGCGCAGTGAGTACTGCAGGAGGCCCTCCGCCTCCACGAGCAGGTCCTGGTCCACCGAGCCGGGCAGGTACGGGTGCCCGGGCAGCAGCTCCACCAGCGTGTCCCGGCCGCGTGCCGCCAGCCACTTCGCGGCGATCTGCGCGCCCACGAACCGCACGTCCTCGCGGGTGGGCCGGCCCGCGGCCGTCTCGTAGGCGGGGGCCGTGCGGCGGGAGACGTACGGCTTGAAGAAGTCGAGGTCGAAGGTGCGCTGGCTGTCGACCTCCCACAGGAGGGGTTCCGCCTGGTTGCGGCCCTCCGGTGCCTCGATGCCCCAGAGGTGGACCCGGGCGCCGTACCCCTGGGCCGCCTCGACCGCCGACACCAGGTCCTCGTCGCCGCCGAGCAGGGCCGCGTCGCTGATGGCGCGGTGCCGGGCGAGGGACTCCAGGTCGGAGCGGATGAGGGAGTCGACGCCCTTCTGCTGGTTGTTGGCGTTGAGGTTGCCGAGCCGCACCTTGACGTCCGGCAGTTCCGCGATGGTCTGCTGCTCGGCCGTGTGGATGCGGCGGCGGGCGCCGTCGTACCAGTAGACGCGCAGCAGCCGGCTGTCCGCGAAGATCGTGCGGGCCGTGTCGATGAGCGCGTCGATCAGGCCCTCGGCGTCCAGGTCGAACGCCCGGCGGTCCTCGGTACCGGCGACGAGGCGTCCCGCAGCCGCGTACAGATACCCGGCATCGACGAAGATCGCGTGGGTGGAGGGCGTCTTCGCCACCTCGGCGAGCATGCGCTGGAGCAGCTCGTTGGTGCGGTCGATGCGGGCGCTGAGGGGCGCGAGGTCGTCGTTCATCAGCTCCATTGTCCCGGCGGTCACGCTGCGAACACAACCGGTCCCGGTCGGTCCCGTAACCACACTCTTACGGCTTGGTAATTAGCCGTTCGAAAAATTTCCTTAGCGTAGGGAATGTTTGACCCCCGCATCCCTGTTGACCCATATGGAACACCGGGCACGAGAGCCCGGTGGACCGCACACCGAGTAGTTCTCCTCAGGAGGATGACCAGACGAAGGGAGAAGCCCTTGCGCTTCGAAATCATGCGACTCGACGACGTCGACGGCACACCTGTGGACACGACCGTCGTGGACGCCGCCTCCGTCAACCGCATCGTTCAGCAGGCGGCAGCCATAGGGCAGCGCCTCTGGATCCGCCCGGCCGAGACCACGGCCTCATAACGCGCGCAGCTCTCCCACACTTCGCAGCCCCCGCCCGGCATCGGCCGAGCGGGGGCTCCGCTGTTGCGGACCTCCGTGGCCGGGGGCGTACTGGCTGAGGGGCACAGCACACACCAGAACAGGACGGTGGACCATGTCGGTGACGGACCTGTCGCACAAGGAGCTGCACGAGCAGGCCGCCGACGAGGCCGCGCGGCGCTACGTGGACTCCGCCGCGGAGCGCGAACGGGTGGAAGGCCGGCTGGCCGCCGGTGTGCGGTTCCCGGACTCCCCGGACGCGCTCGCCGTGCGCGCCGACCGGATCCTCGACCGGGGCGGTCTGTCGGCCTCGTCGGTGGTGGCGGACATCCACCGCGAGGCCATGGACCTGCCCGACGCCTACGAGCGGATCATCGACCTCTCCAACGAGCTCCAGGCCTGGAGCTTCCTGCCGCGCGGGGTCAGGGCCGGGGCCACGGTCGCCCGGATCACCCTGCGGCGCGACGGCCGCGAGCTGCCGCACGGCACCGGCTTCCTGGTCTCGCCGCGGCTGATGATGACCAACCACCACGTCCTGCCCGACGAGGCCTTCGCCCGCCGCTGCTTCGTGGAGTTCAACGCCCAGGTCACGGCGGACAACCTGCCCGACACCGTCGTCCGGATGGAGCTCGACCCAGGGGCCTTCTTCGCGGCGGACCGGCGGCTCGACTTCGCCCTGGTGGCGGTGGCGCCCGCCCCGGACGGCCCGGCCCCGGGCGAGATCTTCGGGTGGAACCGGCTGAGCGTGCAGATCGGCAAACTGGTGCTCGGCGAGAAGGTGAACATCATCGGCCATCCGCAGGGGCGGCTGAAGGAGATCGCGCTGCGCGACAACGCGGTGCTGGTCCGCCTCGACGACTTCGTCCACTACAAGACCGACACCGAGCCGGGGAACTCCGGCTCCCCCGTCTTCAACGACCAGTGGGAGGTCGTGGCGCTGCACCACAGCGGCGTGCCGAAGAAGGACGGCCAGGGCCGTGTCCTGCGCAAGGACGGCCGGCCCTGGCAGCAGGGCGACGGCGACGACGCCATCGAGTGGGTCGCCAACGAGGGCGTCCGGATCAGCTCGATCCTCAAGCACCTGGCCGGGCTGGACCTCGACGCGGGACGGCGTGCCCTGCTGACCGAGATGGGCCCGGACACCGGACTGGACCGGGCCATGGCCACCGCGCCGGCCCTCGGGTCGCCCGTCGCCGCGCCCCGGCCCGACAGGCCGGCGCCCGCAGGAGGCCGCACCGCCCCGTCGGCCCCAGCGACCCCAGCGGCCCCAGCGGCCCCGGTGTCCGTCCCCACGACCGGGAGCGAGACCGCGGCCCGCAGACCCCAGGTCGGGCTCCGGGCCCGCGGTACCGCCTTCGGCGGCCGTCAGCACGTGGTCTTCCTGCACGGCCGGGACCAGCAGGACAACCACCCCGACGATCTCCGCCGCACCTGGACGGCCGGCCTGAACCGCGGCCTCACCCTCGCGGGCCTGCACCCGCTCGACCCGGAGGACGTGTGGTTCCCGTTCTACGGCACGAGACTGCACGACCTCGTGAGCGGCGGGGAGAGCGCCGCCGAGTCCATCGGCCTCGACCGGGTGAGCGCCGCCGCTGCCGCCGAGGTGTTCGCTTCGCAGTCGCCCGCGGGCTCCTACGAGCGGCTGCTCTACGAGGCGGCCGCCCGGGCCGGCATGCCCCAGAACGGTCCGGCGACCACGGAGGGCTTCGGCGCGGGCCTGGTCGGGGCGCTGCACCGGCCGCTGAGCTGGCTCGCGGCCAAGTCGGACCTGGACGAGTGGACCATCGCCACGTTCCTGCGGGATGTCGACCTGTACCTCGGCGACAGCGCCGTGCGCCAGGCGGTGCTGGACAGCGTCATGGAGACGATGCCCACCAGCGGCGAGCTGGTGCTCGTCACGCACAGCCTGGGCACGGTCGTGGGCATGGACCTCCTGGCCCGGCTGCCCGACGGCCTCGACCCGGTCCTGCTCGTCACCGCGGGCAGCCCGCTCGGCCTGGACGGCGTCAACGAGCGGCTCCTCGCCCGCGGCCCGCACCGGCCGCCCGGGGTGCGTGACTGGGTCAACGTCTGGTGCCCCACCGACGCGGTGGCCATCGGCTGCCCCCTGGAGGACGAACGGTGGGGGAAGCTCACCCAGCTGGCCGTCCCCAACGCCCGCGAGCGCGCGCACAGGATGGACGAGTACCTCGGCCACCCGGGCCCGGCCCGGGAGATCCGCGGCGTCCTGACCCGCCAGGCCTGACGCGGACCGTCAGCTCCCCTGGATCACCTGCGTGACGCCGTTGATGATCTGCTGCACGGCGATCGCGGAGAGCATCATGCCCGCGAGCCGGGTCACGAGGACGACACCGCCGTCCTTGATGATCCGGATGATCACCAGCGAGTACCGCATCACCAGCCACAGCACGACGTGGATGGCCAGGATCGCCGCCCACACGGACACCTGCGTGGCGGCGCTGTGGGCCTTCTGCACGGCGAGGATGACCGACACGATCGCCCCGGGCCCGGCCAGCAGGGGCATGCCCAGCGGTACGAGGGCGACGTTGACGTCCTTGGTCTGCTTCGGCTCGTCGGTCTTGCCGGTGAGCAGGTCCAGCGCGATCAGCAGAAGCAGCAGACCGCCCGCGATCATCAGCGCGGGCACGGACACGTGCAGGTAGTTCAGGATCTGGTGCCCGAGGAGCCCGAACACGGTGATCACACCACCGGCGACACACACGGCCTGGAAGGCCATCCGCTTCTGCACCTTGCCGGGCCGGCCGGCGGTGAGCGCGAGGAAGATCGGTGTGATCCCGGGGGGATCCATGATGACGAAGAGGGTCAGGAACAGGGAGCCGAAGACGGCGAGGTCGAACATGAGTGAGCCTTGCGCAGGGGGCTGCCGCTGTGGCCGGGCCGTTCGCGGGAACGGGTGGGCACAGCGCGCGGTGCCGGGTGGGAGAGAAACGGACCTACAGGGAAACCTCAGGCGACCCCGCCGGCCCCCGGCACGGGAAACGCCCCGAAGGCCCGCCGCGTGATCTCCCCGTACACCTCGGGATCCGTCGTGTACTCCCCGAGCACGCACGTCTTCCGGCTGCCGTGGTAGTCCGACGACCCGGTCACGAGAAGACCGAGCTCCTTCGCCAGCCCCCGCAGCCGCGCACGCGTCTCGGCGTCGTGGTCCATGTGGTCGACCTCGATGCCGTCCAGCCCGGCCGCGGCCATCTCGGCGATGGCGGCCTCCGGCACCGTGAGCCCCCGCTTGCTGGCCCCGGGATGAGCGAACACCGCGACCCCGCCCGCACCCTTGATCAGCCGGATCGCCTCGAAGGGGTCGGTCTCGTGCTTCTCCACGAAGACCCGGCCGCCGTCGGCCAGCCAGTCCTGCGTGAAGGCGTCGTTCACGGTCGGCACGACACCCAGCTCGACGAGCGCGCTCGCCACGTGCGGGCGCCCGACCGACCCGTCACCGGCGATCCGTGCCACCTGCTCCCACGTCACGGGAACGCCCAGCTCCTGAAGCTTGGCGATCATGCCCTGGGCGCGCGGCACCCGGTCGTCCCGGACCAGCTCCCGCTCGGCGAGCAGCGCCGGCTCCTCGGCGTCGAAGAGGTAGGCCAGCATGTGCATGCTGATCCCGTCGATCCGGCAGGAGAGCTCGGCCCCGGTGACCAGAGTGACTCCCTCGGGCAGCGCGGCGATCGCCTCGGCATGCCCGCGGGTGGTGTCGTGATCGGTGAGCGCGACGACGTCCAGCCCGGCCACAGCGGCCTTGCGCACGAGCTCGGCGGGCGAGTCCGTCCCGTCGGAAGCGGTGGAGTGGGTGTGCAGATCGATACGCACGACACGGACTCCAGACACGGGCGGGACGACGGGACTGCTCAAGGATAACCAGCTTTTCGACGCCCCCCTGTCACACCCGAACCAGGCAGGCGCCCCCTACACACCCCTTGCAGACGTCCCCTGCACCCCTCAGGCTCCCAGCAGGCGCGGCGACAAGGCGCCGCACGGCACCAGCTCGACCTCGGCGCCGGCGTCCCGCAGATCCGTCAGCACGAGCTCGTCGTACATCAGCAGCCCGGACTGCTCGGGCCACACCACGGCCCAGAGCCACATCCCCAGCGCCTCACCGGCGAAGACGGCCCGGTCGTCCGGCGCCCCGGCCACGTGCCACAGCGGCGTGGGGCGCCCGGCGGCGAGCACCTTCGCCTGAGGCGGTTTCTCGACGTTCATGTGCGGCCCCGGGTCGGGACCGTCCATGCCCGCGTACCGCGCCCCGAGTCCGACCCCGAGCTCCTCGGCCACCAGGATCAGCTCGCCCATCCCGCCGAGCGGCCCGGGTCCCGTGCAGGCGACGGCCGTCGCGCGGCCGCCCGTGCGGTCGTCCCCCGCGCAGGCCACCCCGGTGAACAGCCACCCGACCGGCAGCGGCCACGGCATCCACAGCGGCACCCGGGTGCGGTGCACCACGACGTCGAGGGCGTCGACGCTCGGCGGTATCACGGGCTGCACCGGATGGACGGTGCCGTGCGCATCGCACTGCCACGAGTCGGAGAAGAGGCCGGGAGCCCTGACCCGGCCACCGCACTTCGGGCAACTGGGTTCGCCCCTCATAGGGCCCCACGGTCCTACCCCCGCCCCGCCGCGTCAAGGACGATCACCCATCCGGACGGAACCCGTCACCACCCGCACTAGATGTAGCTTGCATTAATTAGCCTCGCTAACTTAGTATGTGTATATACCAACTATCCGCGCTTGAGAAAGGGAGCAAGCAATGGACCCCTTCGACGCCGGAGCGGGCGGCCTCCTGAAGCAGCCCAAGTCCGTATGGGCGACCGCCGGGGCGTCGGTCGTCGCCTTCATGGGCATCGGGCTCGTCGACCCGATCCTGCCGTCCATCGCCCAGGGCCTCGACGCCACGGCGAGCCAGGTCTCCCTGCTCTTCACCTCGTACTTCCTCATCACCGCCGTCGCGATGCTGGTGACGGGCTTCGTCTCCAGCCGGATCGGCGGCCGCAAGACCCTGCTGCTCGGCCTCGCGTTCGTCGTGGTGTTCGCCGGACTCGCGGGCACCTCCGGCTCCGTCGGCGAACTGGTCGGATTCCGGGCCGGATGGGGCCTCGGCAACGCTCTGTTCGTCTCCACGGCCCTCGCGGTCATCGTCGGCGCGGCGGCCGGCGGCAGCGCCGCGGCGATCCTGCTGTACGAGTCGGCTCTCGGCCTCGGCATGGCCTGCGGTCCGCTGCTGGGCGCCCTGCTCGGCGACGCCAGCTGGCGCTACCCGTTCTTCGGCACGGCGTTCCTGATGGCCATCGGATTCCTGTGCATCACGGTGTTCCTGAAGGAGCAGCCGACGCCGGCCCGCAAGACCTCGCTCCTGGACCCGATCAAGGCCCTCGGCCACGGCGGCCTCGCCTCCGCGGCGGTCTCGGCGTTCTTCTACAACTACACGTTCTTCACCGTGCTGGCCTTCACGCCGTTCGTGCTGAACATGAGCCCGTACCGGTCGGGAGCGGTGTTCTTCGCCTGGGGTCTGCTGCTCGCCGTCTTCTCGGTGATCGTGGCGCCCCGGCTCCAGAAGCGGTTCGGTTCGCTGAAGGTGCTCGGCGGTTCGCTGGTGCTGCTCGCGGCCGACGTGCTGGTGCTCGGCTACGGCTCCCACACCACGGCCGTCGTCTGCACGATCCTGTCCGGCGCCTTCATCGGCGTGAACAACACCGTCTACACCGAGCTGGCCCTCGGCGTCTCGGACGCCCCCCGGCCGGTGGCGAGCGCGGGCTACAACTTCGTGCGCTGGTTCGCGGCGGCGGCCGCTCCGTACTTCGCGCCGAAGATCGAGGAGTGGACCGACATCCACATCCCGTTCGTGGTGGCGGCACTCACCGCGGTCGCGGGCGCGGTCGTGGTGGTCGTGCGGCGGAAGGCCCTCACATACGAAGCCGAGGAGCTGGAGCCGAAGCACGCGACCGAGGACGGCGTCACCGTGTTCGCCAACTGACGCCTCGCGAACGAGGGTTGGTGAGCTTGCTCACTCCAGCGGGACGGACTTCCGGGACGGATCCCGGAGGTCCGTCCCCTGGTTCAGCCACCTCTCCTGGAGCGCCTGGGCGCCGTGCACCCGCTTCCAGGCCGCCTCGTTCGGGGTCATCGGCAGCAGCGGCAGGAACCGCACCGGGTCGAGGGGCTCGTCGAGCTCCAGGTCCTCGACCAGACCGCCCGGCTCGGCGACCAGGACCGAGGTGAACGGGGCGCCCGGCCACAGCGGCTCACCGACGTCGAGGGACGCCCCGGGAGCCACGACCAGACCCTCCACCTGCGGAGACGCCGCCAGCACGGCGAGCGGCCGGAGCACCTTGCCGGTGTCGGCGCGCCCGGTACGGACCGAGAGGACCAGCTCGGCGCGCGGGCCCTTGACCGGGTCGGCGACCACCGCCGTGGGGTCCGTCATGGGATGCGCGGACATGCCGAGCGTGGCGTAGCGGACGATGTCGCCCTCCTGGAAGCGGAGCACCTCGATACGGTCCGTGCCCAGGAAGGTGACGGCCGCGCGCGCGTCCGGTTCGCCCAGCGCCGTGCGCAACCGGGCTTCGACCAGAGGAAGAACATCTGCCATGCGGCGAGCATAGAACTCGTCAGTAGCGGGCAAAGCAGCACCTTGACAGTTGTGCCGGCTGCTACTCTTGCCCGGTGGTTCGGGGTAGCACGCAGAAGCGTCGCGATCAAGCCCCGACGCCGAAGGAACTCCCTTACGAGGGACCGGCCGGAGGAGGTGGGGCTGCAATGGATCGAAGTCGACCGTGCAGTAGCACCACGCTCTTCGCGCCGCCGATGTAGCTGCTTCTGTCTCTGGCTGCCACCTCTCGCACTCGCTTCACCGCGGAAGAGCGCTTCGTTTCGCTTTGCCTGATCTGCCTCAGTAGCTGAATCAGTAACGAAACCGGCCACCGCGACGGTGCGGTGCTCCCCGCTTTGTGGACGTGCCAAACATCAGTAGTCACTACGTCCTCATTCCGGGTGGTTCCACCCGTCGCCGGCGCCGTTCGTTGCCTGCCCGCGAAGGAGCCCGCCATGTCGATGATCCGCGACCTGCGCGCTGTCGTCCGTCCGTCCCGTGTGTCACTGCGCAAGGACGGCGGGACGTACGACGCCACCCGCAGCCCCGGGGCGGCCACGGCCGTCGTCGACTGCGCCGTCTACCGGGACGGCCGCCGCGTCGAGACCGAGACCGCCCTGACCCCGCACGAGGCGGTGCGCCTGGTGCGCCGCGACGGGGGTTTCGTGTGGATCGGCCTGCACGAGCCGACGGAGGCCGAATTCTCCGGCATCGCGGGCGAGTTCGGGCTGCACCCGCTGGCCGTGGAGGACGCCGTCCAGGCCCACCAGCGACCCAAGCTGGAGCGCTACGACGACTCCCTGTTCACGGTCTTCAAGACCATCCACTACGTCGAGCACGACCAGCTCGACGCCAACAGCGAGGTCGTCGAGTCCGGCGAGGTCATGTGCTTCACCGGACGGGACTTCTTCATCACCGTCCGGCACGGCGGACAGGGCTCCCTGCGGGCCCTCAGGCACCGCCTCCAGGACGACCCCGAGCTGCTCGCCAAGGGCCCCTCGGCCGTGCTGCACGCCATCGCCGACCACGTCGTCGACGGGTACATCGCCGTCGCCGACGCGGTGCAGGACGACATCGACGAGGTCGAGACCGAGGTGTTCTCCCCGGGGCGCAAGGGCGCTCCGCGCGGTTCGGACGCCGGGCGGATCTACCAACTCAAGCGCGAGGTGCTGGAGTTCAAGCGGGCCGTGTCGCCGCTGCTGCGGCCCATGCAGCTGCTGAGCGAGCGGCCGATGCGGCTGATCGACCCGGACATCCAGAAGTACTTCCGGGACGTCGCCGACCACCTGGCCCGCGTCCAGGAGCAGGTCCTCGGGTTCGACGAGCTGCTCAACTCCATCCTCCAGGCCAACCTCGCGCAGGCGTCCGTCGCCCAGAACGAGGACATGCGGAAGATCACCTCATGGGCCGCGATCATCGCCGTGCCGACGATGGTGTGCGGCGTGTACGGCATGAACTTCGACCACATGCCGGAGCTGCACTGGCGCTACGGCTATCCGGTGATCCTGGGCTTCACCGTGGTCGTCTGCCTCGGCATCCACCGCACGCTGAAGCGGAACGGATGGCTGTGAGCAGCCTGGTTAGGCTGGGTCCCATGACAAGCGAGCTGCTCGACCAGGCCCTCGTCGAGGAGGCCACGAAGAAGTCCGGCCTCGTCTGGGTCCAGGGCCCCGACGGCCCGGCGCGCGCGCTGTGGCACGTGTGGCACGAGGGTGCCGCGTGCCTGGTCGGCGACGGGCCGGGCGAGCAGCCGCTGCCGGGGCTGGCCGACGGCACCGAGGCGAAGGTGACGGTCCGCAGCAAGGACAAGGGCGGCCGACTGGTCACCTGGACGGCGCGGGTCACCCAGCTCGAACCGGGCTCCGAGGCGTGGGACGCGGCGGTCGCCGAGCTGAAGGGCAAACGGCTGAACGCGCCCGACGGCGAGGCCGTGCCCGAGCGCTGGGCCCGCGAGTGCCGGGTGCTGCGCCTGGAACCGACGGGGGCGACGGCGCCCCTGCCCGACGGCTCCCTGTCCGAGCCGCCCCTGCCGTCCCCGGCGCTCACCCGCCGGCCCGTCCCGGCCGGCCTGCCGCGCCTGCTGCTGAAGAAGCGCAAGACGTGACGGCCTAGGACGCCGGCAGCTGCCGGCCGTAGTCCACCGTCTCGTTCTTCTCCGGCTCCCTGAGGGAGAAGTCCTCACCCCAGCCGGAGAACGTGAGGGTGCCCGCGCCACCGGCCCGCTCCAGGCGCAGCGGATACGGCTTGCCCTCGAGGGACACCTCCAGCGTGCCGCCGGAGCCCTTGTCGCCGGTGACGCGGATGGTGCGGACGCCGGCCTCCTCGTCGTGGCCGTCCGTGGCGAGCGTCCCGTGCAGGGTCAGCAGACCGTCGAGGAGGAGAGCTTTGTCCGTGAAACCGCTGAACTTCTTGTACGAGGGGTCGCCCTGCGGCACCTTCACGAACTTGCCGCCGAGCTTGGAGGCCGCCGCCGCGTCCCCCTTGCCGTCCCCGCCCTGGCCGCTGCCGTGACTCCAGAACTCGGCGCCCGCCATGACGTAGAGCTGCTCGCCGATGCGCAGCAGCTTGAAGGTCGCGCCCTTCGAGGTGACGGAACCGTCGCCGCCGTCGTCCTTCAGTCGCATGTCGAGCGCGTAGGTCCGCCCGCCGCTGACGACGTTGCCGTGCACCCGGACCGCCCCGGCGGACTCGGCGGCCGACCGGGTCTGCCCCTGGATCTTGGCGGCGGGGAGTCTGCCGACCCCGTTGGTGCCCTCGTTCGGATCCTCCGCGCAGCCGGTGATCACCGTTCCCGTCGCGAGCAACGCGCACGTCGCGCTGGCGAGTGCGGCACTGCGGCTGCGGCTGCGGCTCTGGCGAATCGGAGTCACAGGTGGGGCTGCCTCTCTGACGGGAGACCTGAACGGCGTACCGCAGGGTACCGGGGTCGTGCGGGCAGATCGGAGCCAGTCCGTCCGGACCGCCCGCCGACGCGGCCCCGATCGGGACGGGCTAGCCTGAAGCCCACCCGAGCGGGCAATTCGGAAGACACAGGCACAAAGACAGCCGCACAGACAGCCACCACGAACCACCCCGCACGAAAAGGAGCCGCGGCCATGGCAGCGGGCGTCCCCCGGATCTTCGTATCGCACCTCCAAGGTGTCGCCGTCTTCGACCCAGCCGGCGACCAGGTGGGGCGGGTGCGCGATCTGGTCGTCATGCTGCGGATGGGTCAGCGACCGCCGAGGCTGCTCGGCCTCGTCGTCGAACTCGCCACCCGCCGCCGTATCTTCCTGCCGATGACCCGGGTCACCGCGATCCAGTCCGGCCAGATCATCACCACCGGCGTGCTCAACGTCCGGCGCTTCGAGCAGCGGCCCACCGAGCGGCTGGTCTTCGGGGAGCTGCTGGACCGGCGGGTGACGCTCACCGAGGCCGGTGAGGAGGTCACCGTTCTCGACCTGTCGGTGCATCAGCTGCCGGCCCGCCGGGAGTGGGAGATCGACCGGGTCTTCGTCCGCAAGGGCAGGAAGGGCAGCGCGTTCCGGCGTGCCAAGGGCGAGGCGCTGACCGTCGAGTGGACGGCCGTCACCGGCTTCACCCTGGAGGAGCAGGGGCAGGGCGCCGAGAACCTGCTGGCCACCTTCGAGCAGCTGCGCCCCGCCGACCTGGCCAACGTCCTGCACCACCTCTCCCCCAAGCGCCGGGCCGAGGTCGCCGCCGCCCTCGACGACGACCGGCTGGCCGATGTGCTGGAGGAGCTGCCGGAGGACGACCAGATCGAGATCCTCGGCAAGCTGAAGGAGGAGCGCGCAGCGGACGTCCTGGAGGCCATGGACCCCGACGACGCGGCCGACCTGCTGGGCGAGCTGCCGACGGACGAGCAGGAGCGGCTGCTGAGCCTGATGCAGCCCGGCGACGCGGCCGACATGCGCCGCCTCATGTCGTACGAGGACCGCACGGCGGGCGGTCTGATGACCACCGAGCCGATCGTGCTGCGCCCGGATGCCAGCGTCGCCGACGCCCTGGCCCGGGTCCGCAACCGCGACCTCTCCCCCGCTCTCGCCGCCCAGGTGTACGTGTGCCGGCCCCCGGACGAGACGCCGACCGGCAAGTACCTGGGCACGGTCCACTTCCAGCGCCTGCTGCGCGAACCACCGCCCTCCCTGGTCAGCTCCATCCTGGACAACGACCTGCAGCCGCTCGACCCCGAGGCGGAGCTGCCCGCCATCGCGGGCTTCTTCGCCACGTACGACATGGTCGCGGCGCCCGTCGTCGACGAGGCCGGCTCCTTGCTGGGCGCGGTGACCGTGGACGACGTACTCGACCACATGCTCCCGGAGGACTGGCGGGAGACGGAGTTCCACCTGGACGAGGAGGTGGCGACCGATGGTTCCTGAGCGCGAGAGCATGCGCGAACGCACCCCGGCGGGCGCCACGGCCGCCTCCCGGCCGCGCACCACCCGCCTCGACCAGCCGCTGCCGCGCCGGCGCCGGATCCTGCCCGAGTACGACCCGGAGGCCTTCGGGCGGCTGTCGGAACGCATCGCGCGCTTCCTGGGCACCGGGCGGTTCATCGTCTGGATGACGGTCGCCATCATCCTGTGGGTGGTGTGGAACATCTTCGCGCCGCGCGGCCTGCGCTTCGACGAGTACCCGTTCATCTTCCTGACCCTGATGCTGTCCCTCCAGGCCTCCTACGCCGCCCCGCTGATCCTCCTCGCGCAGAACCGGCAGGACGACCGGGACCGGGTCAACCTGGAGCAGGACCGCAAGCAGAACGAGCGGTCGATCGCGGACACCGAGTACCTGACGCGCGAGATCGCCGCCCTGCGCATCGGTCTGGGCGAGGTCGCCACCCGCGACTGGATCCGCTCGGAGCTGCAGGACACGATCAAGGAGATGGAGGAACGGCAGAACGGCCACCGTCACGACCCCGTCGTATTCCCGGCGGAACGGTCACGGGGACGTGACGCAGACGACCGGTGAGACGCTTTCCTACGCACCGGTACAGCGCCGTACCATCGTCCTATGGCTACGGAAGACGCGGTGCGCGAGGCACTGGCGACGGTGAACGACCCCGAGATCCACAAGCCCATCACCGACCTCGGGATGGTCAAGTCCGTTGAGATCGGCGCGGACGGGGCGGTCGCGGTCACCGTGTACCTCACGGTCTCGGGCTGCCCGATGCGGGAGACGATCACGCAACGCGTGACCGACGCGGTCTCCGCGGTCGAGGGCGTCACCCGCGTCGACGTCACGCTCGACGTGATGAGCGACGAGCAGCGCAAGGAACTGGCGTCCGCCCTGCGCGGCGGCCAGACCGAGCGCGAGGTGCCCTTCGCCAAGCCCGGCAGCCTCACCCGCGTCTACGCGGTCGCCTCCGGCAAGGGCGGCGTCGGCAAGTCCTCGGTGACGGTCAACCTGGCCGCGGCGATGGCGGCCGACGGCCTCAAGGTCGGTGTCGTCGACGCCGACATCTACGGCCACTCCGTGCCGCGCATGCTGGGCGCCGACGGCCGTCCCACCCAGGTCGAGAACATGATCATGCCGCCGTCGGCGAACGGCGTGAAGGTCATCTCCATCGGCATGTTCACCCCGGGCAACGCCCCGGTCGTCTGGCGCGGCCCGATGCTCCACCGCGCCCTCCAGCAGTTCCTGGCGGACGTGTACTGGGGCGACCTGGACGTGCTGCTCCTGGACCTGCCGCCCGGCACCGGCGACATCGCGATCTCCGTCGCCCAGCTGGTCCCGAACGCCGAGATCCTCGTCGTCACGACCCCTCAGCAGGCGGCGGCCGAGGTCGCCGAACGCGCGGGCTCCATCGCCGTCCAGACCCACCAGAAGATCGTCGGCGTGGTCGAGAACATGTCGGGCCTGCCCTGCCCGCACTGCGACGAGATGGTCGACGTCTTCGGCACGGGCGGCGGCCAGACGGTCGCCGACGGCCTGACCCGCACGACCGGCACGAACGTCCCGGTCCTCGGCAGCATCCCCATCGACGTGCGCCTCCGCGAGGGCGGCGACGACGGCAGGCCGGTCGTCCTGACGGACCCGGACTCCCCGGCGGGCTCGGCGCTGCGAGCGATCGCCGGAAAGCTCGGAGGGCGGCAGCGGGGCCTGTCGGGCCTGTCGCTGGGGATCACTCCGAGGAACAAGTTCTAGATCAAGAAGCCCTGGGGGGCGGCGCCCCCCAGGGGCGCGGGGAACTGCGCGAGCAACCACGTCGCACCCGCAGCCGCCCACACAGCCGAGGCCCTGTGGCGAAGGGGCGCCGAACCGACCGGCGCCCCGGAACTCACGCGTAAGCGGCGATGTCCTTCACCACGGCGAAGCCGAGCCCGTACGCACTCATGCCCCTGCCGTACGCCCCGACATGCACCCCGGCCGAGGTGGACCCGGCGAGCACCCAGCCGAACTCCGACTCCCGGTAGTGGAACGCCGTCGGCACCCCGTCCACGGGAAGCGACAGCGTCGACCAGTCGTCCCCGTCCAGGTCGTCCGCCAGCACCCACGCCGTCTCGGTCTGCTGCTCCAGCCAGTCGTCCCGCAGCGCGTGGTCCATCGACCCGGGCCAGGTGAAGGACAGCAGCCCCACCCCCGCGAGCCAGGCCGCGGACGACACCGACGTGGCCTCCAGCAGCCCCGTTCCGTCCGCCGTGCGCCGTGAGGGATTGGCCGCCACGGTCACGACGACCGCGAACTTCTCCTTGGCCTCCTGGTCACCCCCGGCGGCATGCTCGTTGCGCACCGTGGGCGCGTCCCCGTGCCCGATCGACCCGTGTTCCACGGCCCCGTCGGCCGTCATACCGACCTGCATCAGCCAGCGCGGTCCCGTGAAGGCCTCGTCGAGGCCGTACCACGGGAAGGGCGCACGCAGGTAGCCGTCGACCGTACGCCGGGCGGAGGGGGCCTGTTGGCCACCCTCCGCGGCCGGCGTCTGCGCGACTGCCCGACTCGTCGTCTCCATGTGCCCGGACGCCTCCTCGCTCTAGTCGGACCGGAACGGCCCGCCCCCCTTCGGGCGTACTCGTCACGGTCCGCACAACAACTCGGCAGCATAGCCACACCGCTGCGAGCAGCAGGGAAACCGCCCGGCGCGTGGGCCGCACGGGCGCCCGGTTCAGGCCGTAGACAGCCCGACCGGAGTATGAAACGCGTCACGCGCCCGGGGGCGTACGCCCCCGGGCGTGTCGCTCAGGTGGCGTCCGCGTCGAAAGGCGGCCGGTCGTCCGGGTCGGGCGTTTCCGGCTTCTTCGTCATGTCGATGCGGCCACCGGACGAACCGGCGGCGCCCGCGGACGACGCGGAGGAGGCGTCGGAGTCACGGCTGTGGACGGCGTCGGTGACCTCGGCCATCTCCTTCTTCAGGTCGAAGCCGTTGCGGATCTCCTTGAGCCCCAGGTCCTCGTTGTCCAGCTGCTTGCGGATGAACGTCTTGGGGTTGAGGTCCTCGAACTCGAAGTCCTTGAACTCCGGGCCGAGTTCCTCCCGGATGTCGTTCTTGGCGCTCTCCGAGAACTCACGGATCTTCCGGATCGTGCGCGTCACGTCCTGGATGACCTTGGGGAGCTTGTCCGGACCGAAGACGAGCACGGCAAGGACGATGAGCGTCACCAGCTCGAGTGGTCCTACGTCATTGAACACCTGAAGCTCCTAGCGATGTCCTCGGTCCTCGGCCCTCGTGGTCGGTGCGGGTCTTGCCGTGGTCCGGGCCGGATCCACGGTACCCGGCGATCCTGTCCGACCGGTACTGTCCCGGGACCTCCGAGTGCGGGAGGTGGGAGCGCTTTCCCGATTGTTTGCCCTGTCGGTCCCTTGTGGGGCCTGATGAGACGTCTTCGCGGGCCCCGGACCTCATGTCTCAGCCACCGGACGATCCGAGGACGAGTGAGACCCTCCGCTCCTTGCCGCCGCGCTCGACGGTCAGCTCCAGCCGGTCGCCCGGCCGGTGCGCCCGGGTCTTGACGATCAGTTCCTCGCCGGAGTGCACACGCTGTCCGTCGACCTCCGTGATGACGTCGCCCGCCTTGATCCCGGCCTTGGCGCCCGGGCCGCCCGCGGTGACCGGCGCCCCGCCCTCGCTGCCCTCGGTGGCGACGCGGGCGCCGTCACCCGTGTAGTCCATGTCCAGGGTGATGCCGATGACCGGGTGGGTCGCCTTCCCCGTGTTGATCAGCTCTTCGGCGACGCGTTTGCCCTGGTTGATGGGTATGGCGAAGCCGAGGCCGATCGATCCGGACCGGCTGCTGTCCTGCGTGGAGCCGCTGTCCGCCGAGCGGATGGCCGAGTTGATGCCGATGACCCGGGCCCGGGCGTCGAGCAGGGGCCCTCCGGAGTTGCCGGGGTTGATGGGCGCGTCGGTCTGCAGCGCGTCGACGTACGACACGTCGCTGCCGTCGCCCTTCTCACCGCCGGCCGTGATGGGCCGCTGCTTGGCGCTGATGATGCCGGAGGTGACCGTGCCGGCCAGGTCGAAGGGGGCGCCGATGGCCACGACCGGGTCGCCGACCTGCACGTTGTCCGAGTTGCCGAGAGGCAGTGGGGTGAGTCCGCTGACACCCTTCACCTTCACGACGGCGAGGTCGTAGCCGCTGTCCCGGCCGACGACCTCGGCCTGGGCGGACTGGCCGCCGTTGAAGGCCACGGTGATCTCGCCGCCCGATCCGGCGGGCTGCACGACGTGGTTGTTGGTGAGGATGTGCCCGCGGGTGTCGAGCACGAAGCCGGTGCCCGTGCCCTGCTCGCCCGCGCCGCTGACATGCAGGGTGACCACGCTGGGCAGGGCCCGCCCGGCGATCCCGGCCACACTGTCCGCGTCCCGCGCGGCGGCCTCCTTCCCGGCCTGCGGCAGCTCGACGGTCCCGACGCCCCCGTTCCGCTCCAGATACGTCCCCACGGCGCCACCGATGCCGCCGGACACGAGCGCGAGCAGCACGGCACCGAGTACCAGGGACTTCTTGCCCCGCTTGCGCCGCTGTTCCGTGCTGAGCACGGCGGCGCCATTCTGCTGGAGAGGCCCGTGCCCCCCGGCGGTAGCGGGAGCCGCCCAGGGGTCGTAGCGCTGCCACGGGTCGGAGGCGGAAGCCGGCGCGTCGACGTGGACCGGCAGGGCCGGCACGGGCACGGGGGTGCCGGGGGGCGGCACCTCGACGGGCGCGTGAGCGGCAGGCGCGTGAGCGGCAGGCGCGTGAGCGGCAGGCGCGTGAGCGGCAGGCGCAGGGATGCCGGGCGCGGGAACGCCAGGCGGCGGCATCTCGGGCGACCCGGGAACGGCAGGCGCGGGAACGCCAGGAGCCGGAGCGGGCGGTACGCCGTGCGCCGACGGCACGGCGGGGGTGCCCGGCAGGGTCGGCTGCCCCGGTATCGCCCCGCCCGGCGCGGGGGGCGTCGCAGGGTGCTGCACGGGCGGCGCGGGCGCCCAGGGGCCGGGTTCGCCGTAGGGCGGGGTGCTGTAGGGGTCGGGGTCGTGCAGCGGCCTGCGAGCGCCTTCGGCGGGCACGGCGGGTGCGCCGGAGGCGACGGGGACGTCCTGGCCGGCCTCCCGGGCAGCGGGGACCGCGGCAGGGGCCTCCGGGGCGCCGTCGGCGACGCCGTCGCCGGTCTCCGCCGACCCGGGTGGCGATGCGGCGGAATCCCCCGCGCCCCCGGCCGGAACCGCTTCGGGACGCCTCAACTCGTAGTCACCGTCTCCGTCGTGCCGAGCCGCAGGACGGGCCAGCTCGAAGTCCCCGTCGGTGCCGGCCGGGTCCGCCGGGGCCGTCACCGGCCCGTGCGCGCCCTGGTTCTCCGCCGCGGCTCCGTCCGTACCCTCCGGGCCCCCCGGAAGGTCCTGCGGCCGTGGACGGCTCCACCACTTCGCCTTCGTGGGCTTCCCCTCGTTCATGCTCTCCCCACAGCCGCGGCACGGCTCGTCGCGGTGGCCGCAGTTCGTCGAATCGGCGCCCGGCCACACCTCGGCCGCGGGCGACAACCCCCGGATTCAATCAGGTTCGCGGGCCGGTGCGCAGAGGCCGGTCAGTGAGCCGTACGCGAGGAGGCAGGGGAAGAGGGGGACGAGGTCGGGCCCTGGAGGGGCACGGCGAACAGGGGAGCAGTGATCTCGGGGACCGAGGACCACGAGGTCAGGGCGGCCGGCGTGGCCGCCTCGAGCGGGCGTATCAGCGGGGACATGGCGGCGGCACCGGCCACGACCGGGGCGGTCAGTGCGTGCAGCGCGTGGTGCCGGGCGGCGGACGGCATCCCGGGCAGCAGCGGCGCCGACACCTCGGTCGGGGCGACCGGGGCGTGGCCGAGCATGTTCTGGCCGTGCACCTGCCCGAGCAGCGGCGCCGTCCGGCGGCGCTGGGATTCCGGCGGTGCCGCGGCGCCGGTGCCCTGGGTGCGCATCGGTGTCACGTTGCTGCCCGTGCCCTGGCCGCCGCGGGCCTCCGTGTCGGTCGGGGTGACGGTGGTGACGCCGCCCAGCGCGATCGCGGCCAGCGACACGGCACCGGCGGCGACGAACGCGAACCGCAGCCGCGAGGAGGACCGGTCGGTGTCGGGCCGGCCGACGTCGTGGATGCGGAAGCCCCTCCCCGGGGGCACGCCCCGGTGGCCGGAGGGGAGGCTCGGGCTTCCCGGGGAGGCGGGCAGCACCGGCAGGTGCGGCCGGGCCGGGGCGTACCCGAACTCGAACCGCTCGCCGCGCTTCACTCCGAAGGCCCCGGAGGATCCGAACCGTCCGGAGAGGCCTCCGGGCAGCCCTCCCCCGCCCGGCGGTGTGACATCACCGTCCGGGCCGCCGCCCGCGGGTAGTCCCTGCAGGCGGGCCAGGAAGCTCTCGGAAGGGGGCGGCGGGGCCGCCTCCGCGAAGACGTTCTTCAGCCGGCGCTGGGCGTCCACCTCCGCCTTGCACTTCGGGCAGGTGGCCACATGCGCCAGTACGCGCTCACGCGCGTCATGACCGAGCTCTCCGTCCACCAGGGCGGAGAGTCGGTCTCCCAGATGCTGCTCTGCGAGGTGACCCTCGGAAGCTTTCGGACGAGATCCGCTCACGCGCTCGCGCCCCCTCCTCCCAGGGCGGGAACACGGGGCACGAAGGAGCGGCGCTCGGCACGCGCCTCCGGAGAACGGTGCGCGAGAGCCTTGCGCAGCTGGGAGCGGCCGCGGTGGATCCGCGAACGGACCGTGCCCAGCTTGACCCCGAGGGTCGCGGCGATCTCCTCGTACGACAGTCCTTCGATGTCGCACAGGACGACCGCGGCGCGGAACTCCGGGGCGAGGGTGTCGAGGGCCTGCTGGACGTCCGCGTCGAAGTGCGCGTCGTTGAAGACCTGCTGCGGCGAGGGCTCCTTGCTGGGCAGCCGCTCGGCCGCGTCCTCGCCGAGCGCGTCGAAGCGGATGCGCTGCTTGCGGCGGACCATGTCCAGGAACAGGTTCGTGGTGATGCGGTGCAGCCAGCCCTCGAAGGTGCCCGGCGTGTAGGTCGACAGGGAGCGGAAGACGCGGACGAAGACCTCCTGCGTGAGGTCCTCCGCGTCGTGCTGGTTGCCGGTCAGACGGTAGGCGAGCCGGTAGACGCGGCCGCTGTGCGTGCTGACGATCTCCTCCCACGTGGGCGGAGTCCACGCCTGCCCGTCCGCGTCGGTGGTGAAGGTCGCGGTCTGGGCGAAGTCAGCGGCGTGACTGTGGTCAGCAGCGGTGTCGTTCACGGATGTCGGCCTGCCCGCGGATCCGAGGAAGCGCCGCAGCACTCCTGCGCGATCAACAGGCGCAGCCGCACCTCCCCTGTCAGCTCTGGTGGTGTCCAGTGGAGCCCCTACCATAGCCACCTCGCCCGTTAGGACCGGATAAGCGGTTTTACGAGAATTTGATCTGGGCTGATACGCCTCGTACTGCTGCGTCGGCACTTGCTCGACGTCCTGTTTCACCGCCCGCCCCCCGTCCTGGCCCGCGCCACTTGCTCATCCCTTTAAACGACCGGTCCCATCTGCGGGTTCCCGTGCCCAACGGATACAGTCACGCCCAGGCATTCACGGGGACAGGAGAGGGTCATTACCGGCAACCGGCAGACGAGCTGGGCGTTCGCCGACGCCTATGTCGCCGAGGACGAAGCGCTGCACTGGGCCCGGGACCGCGCCCGTGAGGCAGGGCTGCGCTCGGTGACGCCCGGCACGGGCGCCGCGCTGCGGTTGCTGGCCGCGTCCGTCGACGCCAAGGCCGTGGCGGAGATCGGGACCGGCTGCGGTGTCTCCGGGATCCACCTCCTGCACGGTATGCGGCCCGACGGTGTTCTGACGACCGTGGACCCCGAGCCGGAGCACCAGCAGTTCGCCCGCCAGGCCTTCCGCGCCTGCGGCTTCGCCAGCAACCGGGCCCGCTTCATCCCGGGCCGCGCCCTGGACGTGCTGCCCCGCCTCGCGGACGCCGGTTACGACCTGGTCTTCTGCGACGGTGACCGCCTCGAGGTCATGGACTACCTCGCTGAATCGTTGCGTCTGCTGCGCACCGGCGGGCTGGTCGTCTTCGAGGGCGCCTTCGCGAACGGCCGGACGGTGGATTCCGGTCCGCAGCCCACGGAGGTGCTGCGGCTGCGCGAGCTGCTGCGCGCGGTGCGCGAGAGCCAGGAGCTGGTGCCGTCCCTGCTGCCGGTCGGCGACGGGCTGCTGTGCGCGGTGAAACGCTAGCCGGGCCGGACGTTAGCGGAGCCGGAAGCCGGGGCAGGCGAGTGTCATCGGTGAGAAAACAGCCGCCCCGGCACCACAGGTGATGCCGGGGCAACTGAAGGGGTATGGTCGCTTGCGCGTCAGCCGACGACCTTCTTGAGGGCGTCGCCCAGCGCGTCGGCCTCGTCAGGGGTCAGCTCGACGACGAGCCGACCGCCGCCTTCGAGCGGAACGCGCATGACGATGCCCCGCCCCTCCTTGGTCACCTCGAGCGGGCCATCACCCGTTCGCGGCTTCATGGCCGCCATGCTCGTTCCCCTTCCTGAAACCCAGCTCATCGTCAAAGCCGACGGCCCTGAAGAAGGGCACACGTGCGCGGCCCTTATGGCAGGACCCGCGACACCGGCATCGAACACATTGCTTCCAAGCCATTATCCCGCATCTCAGGACCCGATGACCAACATCGGTCGGCATCGCTTGGGCAACGCACGCGAGCAAAACCACTCAATTCGGCGATGAGACTGCGATACTCCGCCACCGCACACACATCCGCCGAAGCAATCCGGACGAGAATTCTTTGACGCAGGTCACACGTCCGGTCCGGTTCGCCGTAGGCGATCTCCGTCATGCTGTCCTGCAGACCCGGGGCGTACCGGCCGGTACGCCGCAGATCCGCGACCCGGAGGGGATACGCCATGACCGACACCGTGCTCTACGAGGTGAGCGACGCACTCGCGACGATCACGCTGAACCGCCCGGAGGCGATGAACGCGCTGAGCGTGGAGGCGAAGGTCGCCCTGCGGGAGGCGGTCCGGTCCGCGGCGGACGACGCCGCCGTGCGGGCGATCCTGCTGACCGCCGCCGGTGACCGGGCCTTCTGCGTCGGGCAGGACCTCAAGGAGCACATCGGGCTGCTGGCCGCGGACCGGGAGGCCGGGTCGGGGCAGACCATGAGCACGGTGCGGGAGCACTACAACCCGATCGTGCGGGCGCTGGCCGGGGCGGCGAAGCCGGTCGTCGCCGCCGTGAACGGGGTGGCGGCCGGGGCGGGCTTCGGCTTCGCGCTCGCCGCGGACTACCGGATCGTGGCGGACACGGCGGCGTTCAACACCTCGTTCGCGGGGGTGGCGCTGACTGCCGACTCGGGGATCTCCTGGACGCTGCCGAGGGTTGTCGGACCGGGGCGGGCCGCTGACCTGCTGCTCTTCCCGCGGAGCATCAGCGCGCAGGAGGCGTACGAGCTGGGTATCGCGAACCGGCTGGTGCCGGCCGGTGAGCTGCGGGCGGAGGCCGAGAAGGTGGCGCGGGCCCTGGCCGAGGGGCCGACGGTGGCGTACGCGGCGCTGAAGGAGTCGGTGGCGTACGGGCTGACGCACTCCTTGGAGGAGGCCCTGGAGAAGGAGGACGAGCTCCAGACCCGGGCCGGCTCCTCCGAGGATCACGCGATCGCGGTGCGGGCCTTCGTCGACAAGGAGAAGCCGAAGTATCTGGGACGGTAGGCCGGGGCGCCCCCTACGGGGCGCTTCTCGCCCCGCATGCCTCCAGGTGGTCGTTCACCAGGCCGCACGCCTGCATCAGCGCGTACGCCGTCGTCGGGCCCACGAAGCGGAGGCCGCGCTTCTTGAGGGCCTTGGACAGGGCCGTCGACTCGGGCGTGACGGGCGGGACGTCGGAGAGGGTCTTCGGGACCGGCCGGCCGGCCGGTCCGGGGGCGTGGGACCAGATCAGGGCGTCCAGTTCGCCCGGGGACCATTCGGTCAGCGCACGCGCGTTGGCAAGGGTCGCGTCGATCTTGGCGCGGTTGCGGATGATGCCGGTGTCGGTCAGGAGGCGTTCGCGGTCCTCGTCGGTGAAGGCGGCCACCGATGCGATCTTGAAGTCGGCGAAGGCGGCGCGGAAGCCGGGGCGGCGGCGCAGGATCGTGATCCAGGACAGGCCGGACTGGAAGGCCTCCAGGCTGAGGCGCTCGAAGAGCGCGTCGTCACCGTGGACCGGGCGGCCCCACTCCTCGTCGTGGTACGCCACGTACTCCGGGGCGGACAGGGCCCAGGGGCAGCGCAGCACGCCGTCCGGGCCGGCCAGGGCGGCGCCGTCGCTCACGGCCGGTCCTCCTGCCCCGGGGCGGGCTTGTCCATGGACACGTGGCTCTCCCCGGACGCGTGCACCGGCCCGCGGGCGGAGCTCGACCGGGCGCCGGCCAGGGCCGACTCCAGGTCGGCGATGCGGGCGTCGCGCTCGGCGAGCTCGGCACCCAGGCGGCTGAGGGCGTCGTCCACGTCCGCCATCCGGTAGCCGCGGGCGGCGAGCGGGAAGCGCAGGCCCTCGACGTCCGCGCGGTCGACCGGGCGGTCCGGGGGCAGCGGATCCCGCAGCCGCTCGGGGACGGCCTCGGGCAGCGGCCCGTTCTCGCCGCCGCCCACCACGGCGAGCGTCACCGCGGCGACCACGACGGCGAGCGCGACGACCAGGAACAGGAACATAACCATCGCGGGGCCCCCACGGTCGGACGGATCGGACTCCTCGGAAGTCCTCCGAGTCGCATGTTGTCAGGGTCCGATCGTGCCATGCGAGTCCGGCGGTTAGGGTCGCAGGCGGCGGAAGACGGGACGCACCAGGGAAGGTCACAGGGGATGCTCAGGCTGGGCAAGCGAGAATTCGGGACGCACGAGCCGGTGATCATGGCGATCGTGAACCGCACCCCGGACTCCTTCTACGACCAGGGCGCCACCTTCCGCGACGAGCCGGCCCTCGCGCGCGTCGAGCAGGCCGTGGCCGAGGGCGCCGCGATCATCGACATCGGCGGGGTCAAGGCCGGGCCGGGCGAGGAGGTCACGGCCGAGGAGGAGGCCCGGCGGACGGTCGGGTTCGTGGCGGAGGTGCGACGGCGGTTCCCGGACGTGATCATCAGTGTGGACACGTGGCGGGCCGAGGTCGGCCGGGCCGTGTGCGAGGCCGGGGCCGATCTGCTGAACGACGCCTGGGGCGGTGTCGATCCGGGCCTGGCGGAGGTCGCCGCGCGGTATCGGGTGGGCCTGGTGTGTACGCACGCCGGCGGGGCGGAGCCGCGGACACGGCCGCACCGGATCACGTACGACGATGTCATGGCGGACATCCTGGACGTCACGGTCGGGCTGGCCGAGCGGGCGCTGGCGCTGGGGGTGCCGCGGGAGTCGATCATGATCGACCCGGGGCATGACTTCGGGAAGAACACGCGGCACAGCCTGGAGGCGACGCGGCGGCTGGACGAGATGGTCGCCACGGGGTGGCCGGTGCTGGTGTCACTGTCCAACAAGGACTTCGTCGGGGAGACGCTGGACCGGCCCGTGAAGGAACGAGTCGTGGGAACGTTGGCGACGACGGCGGTGTCCGCGTGGCTGGGGGCGCAGGTGTACCGGGTGCACGAGGTCACCGAGACGCGGCAGGTGCTGGACATGGTGGCGACGATCGCGGGGCATCGGGCTCCTGCCGTGGCGCGGCGGGGGTTGGCCTAGCCCGGGTCCAGGGGACTCCGCCCCCTGGACCCCCGGCCTCTGCCCATCCGCCACCCGAATCGCTCGGACGAGAAGCCCGGCTCGCCCGCCCGAAGCGCAGGGACAGGAAGCCCGGCTTGAACCGCCTTCTACCTGCCCGCCTCCTTCGACACCAGGGCCACCGCCTCGTCCACGTCGTCCGTCACGTGGAACAGCAGCAGGTCCTTCTCCGCCGCCTTGCCCTGGGCGATCACCGTGCCGCGGAGCCAGTCGACCAGGCCGCCCCAGTAGTCGCTGCCGAAGAGGACGATCGGGAAGCGCGTGACCTTCTGCGTCTGGACGAGGGTGAGGGCCTCGAAGAGCTCGTCGAGGGTGCCGAGGCCGCCGGGCAGGACGACGAAGCCCTGGGCGTACTTGACGAACATCATCTTCCGGACGAAGAAGTAGCGGAAGTTCAGGCCGATGTCGACGTACGGGTTCAGGCCCTGCTCGAACGGCAGCTCGATACCGAGGCCGACCGAGATGCCCTTCGCCTCGACGGCGCCCTTGTTGGCCGCCTCCATCGCGCCCGGGCCGCCGCCCGTGATGACGGCGAAACCCGCGTCGACCAGGCCCTGCCCCAGTCGCACGCCCGCTTCGTACTCGGGTGAGTCCGCCGGGGTCCGGGCCGAGCCGAAGACGCTGATCGCGGGCGGGAGTTCGGCGAGCGTGCCGAAGCCCTCGATGAACTCCGACTGGATGCGCAGCACGCGCCAGGGGTCGGTGTGGACCCAGTCGGAGGGGGCTCGCTCGTCCAGCAGCCGCTGGTCGGTCGTGCTGGCCTGCACCTGGTCCCGCCGCTGGAGGACCGGGCCCAGGCGCTTTTCCTCCGGCGGCTGCTTCTTCCCCTCGGGGTTGCCGGTCGCCATGTGCGCTCCCTCCGTCGTGCCTGTCTTTCCACCTCAGCGTAGATCTACGCGGGTTACGAACGAGGGACGTGAGCATGTCCGCGATGGAGCGCCGTAAACACGAGGGCGTCCCGGCGGGGTCAGGCGGTCAGCCAGTTCCTCAGGCGCTCCTCGCCCGCGAGGATCTTCGCGATCTCCACGCGCTCGTCCCGCTTGTGCGCCAAGTGGGGGTTCCCGGGGCCGTAGTTGACCGCCGGTACGCCGAGCGCCGAGAAGCGGGAGACGTCGGTCCAGCCGTACTTCGGCATCGGGGTGCCGCCGACCGCCTCGATGAACGCCTTGGCCGCCGGATGGGACAGACCGGGCATCGCCGCGCCACTGTGGTCGACCACCTCGAACTCCTCGACCCCGCAGTCCGCGAAGACGTCCCGGACGTGGGCGACGGCCTCCTCGGGCGTGCGGTCGGGCGCATAGCGGAAGTTGACGGTGACCACGCACTCGTCGGGGATGACGTTGCCGGCCACTCCCCCGGTGATGCCGACCGCGTTGAGGCCCTCGCGGTACTCCAGGCCGTCGATGACCGGCCATCGCGGCTCGTAGGAGGCCAGGCGGGCGAGGATCGGGGCCGCGGCGTGGATCGCGTTGGAGCCCATCCAGCCGCGCGCCGAGTGGGCCCGCTCACCCGTGGTCTTCAGCAGCACCCGCAGGGTGCCCTGGCAGCCGCCCTCGACCTGGCCGTCCGACGGTTCCAGCAGCACCGCGAAGTCGCCCTCCAGCCACTCGGGGTGCGTCTCGGAGACGTGCTTGAGGCCGTTCAGCTCCGCGGCGACCTCCTCGTTGTCGTAGAAGACGAAGGTCAGGTCGCGGTTGGGGGCCGGGACCGTGGCCGCGATGCGCAGCTGCACGGCCACGCCCGACTTCATGTCGCAGGTGCCGCAGCCCCACAGGACGCCGTCCTCGTCGAGCCGGGAGGGGACGTTGTCCGCGATCGGGACGGTGTCGATGTGGCCGGCCAGGATCACCCGCTCCGCGCGGCCCAGGTTCGTGCGGGCCACGACGTTGTTGCCGTACCGGTCGACCGTCAGGTGGGGCAGCGCGCGCAGCGCGGTCTCGATCGCGTCGGCGAGGGGCTTCTCGGTGCCGCTCTCGGAGCGGAAGTCGACGAGCCGGGCGGTGAGCTCCGCGGCGTCCAGCGTGAGGTCAAGCGAGGTGTCGGCCATGCCGTCGACCCTAACGCGCCAGGCCGTGGCCTCACTGTCCACACCCTGCGCATGCCACTCCGTACTCTCCAGTACCTTGTACCGCGTGCCAGAGCCGTCCTCTCCCAAGCGTCGTGGCCGCCTCTTTCGATGCGGAGCCGCCTTCGTGGCCCTGCTCGCGGTCGCCGGTTACCTCGTCGTGCAGTACGTCACCGGTGGCTCGGGCGGACCGGGCTGCAAGGTGGTCTCCGGCGACGGCGACGGGGCGTCGTACGAGTTCACGCCGGAGCAGGCGGTGAACGCGGCGACGATCAGCGCCGTGGGCACCGCGCGCGGGCTGCCCGAGCGAGCCGTGACCATCGCGCTGGCGACCGCGCTGCAGGAGTCGGCCCTGCGCAACATCAAGCACGGCGACCGGGACTCCCTCGGCCTGTTCCAGCAGCGGCCCTCGCAGGGCTGGGGAACGCCGAAGGAGATCATGGACCCGACATATTCGGCCGGTGAGTTCTACGACCACCTGGTCAAGGTGCCCGGCTACACCCGGCTGCCGCTCACCGTCGCCGCGCAGCGCGTGCAGCGCAGCGGCTTCCCGCAGGCCTACGCCAAGCACGAGCCGGACGCGGCGCTGCTCGCCGCGGCCCTCACCGGGCAGTCCGCGGCCACGCTGACCTGCGAGGGCCGCCCGGCCGCGACCCGGGCCTCGGGTCCGGACGGGGTGCGTGCCGCGCTCGTGCGGGACTTCGGGCGGGATGTGCTGGAGCCGGCCGGTGCAGAGGTGGGCGGCTCGTCGACGGCCACGCCGGCACCGTCCCCGAGCGCCACGGGCGGGACCGGCGGGCGGACGGTGACCCTGCCGGTGACCGCCGACACCAGTTCCGCGGCCGGGCGGAGCCTGGACCAGCGTGGCTGGCAGCTGGCGCACTGGGCCGTGGCCAACGCCTCCGAGCTGCACATCGCGCGCGTCACCTACGCGGGGCGGGAGTGGTTCGCCGGAAATACCGCCGGCGAATGGCGTACCGCTGCGGAGCAGGGCACCGCGGGTGCGGAACGTGATGCGGACGCCGTCCGTATTGTCACGATGCGCTAGATCGCGCAGGGGTACGGGGACTCACCCTTGGGGGTTACCCGTACGGCTCGGCTCCGACGGTGTGCGCAGGTTTCGTGTCCACGCCCGGAAACTCCGGAAATCCCTTGGGCGCACAGGGCTGGAAGGATTCGGCACGCTTTCTCGCGAGGACCTTTTTGCCCGTTTGTCCGTAGCCGATTATGCGACGCATTACCAACTCTTTACGTTGCGGCGCCGCAACCTTCGCGGGTTTCAAGCGGTAGTCACTGCGTCCGAGCCGGGGCGATCACAGCCAGTCGATCAACTTCCGGTGCCGGTCGGACACTTCACGAACCTCTGTTCTCTCCCGTCGAAGGAGCACCATGTCCCTCCCCCTGACCCGCCGGATCGCCCGTGCCGCGCTGATCGTCGCTGCGGGAGCGGCTGCCGGGGTCGGTGCGGCCGGCTCCGCCAGTGCGGCCCCCGAGCTGCCGGCCAACCCGAACCTCGGCGGGCTGACCGCCCTGGACGGGGCGAACGTCGGCAAGACCGTCGACGGCGCGGTGACGGACGCCACCAGGACCGCGGGTGACACCGGCGGCAAGACCGTCAAGAAGGCCGTGCCGGCCGCGGGCAAGCTCGGTGGCAAGACGGTCAAGAAGGCCACGCCCGTCGCGCAGAAGGCGGCCGGTGAGGCGGCGGGCTCCGCCGGGCAGCTCGTCGGTGAGGCCGCTGGTTCCGCCCAGGGTGGTCTGCCGACGGACTCCCTGGCGAAGGGTGGCGTGCCGTCCACGGGCACCCTGCCGACGAAGGGCCTGCCGGTCGGCTGACGCCGGGTACGACGGCCGACGGGGCCCAGGGAAGCTTCCCTGGGCCCCGTCGGTGTGCGCTCACCGCGGCGGCGGTCACAGACGCCGTACCGCCGCCGCCACCCTCTCGTCCGTCGCCGTCAGAGCCACGCGGACGAACTCCGCGCCGGCAGGGCCGTAGAAGTCGCCCGGTGCGACGAGGATGCCGCGTTCCGCGAGGTGGGCGACCGTGTCCCAGCACGATTCGCCCCTGGTGGCCCACAGGTAGAGGCTGGCCTCGCTGTGCTCGATGCGGAAGCCGTGGGTGAGGAGGGCCTCGCGCAGGAGCTCGCGGCGGGACGCGTAACGCTCGCGCTGGACGCGGACGTGGTCGTCGTCGCCGAGGGCGGCGATCACCGCAGCCTGCGTCGGAGCCGACGTCATCATGCCGCCGTGCTTGCGGATCTCCAGGAGCGGGCCGAGGACCGCCGGGTCGCCGGCCAGGAAGGCCGCGCGGTAGCCGGCGAGGTTCGAGCGCTTGGAGAGGGAGTGGACGGAGACGATGCCGTCGTAGGAGCCGCCGTTGACGTCCGGGTGCAGCACCGAGACCGGGGCGGCCTCCCAGCCCAGCTCCAGGTAGCACTCGTCGGAGAAGAGCAGGATGCCGTGCGAGCGGGCCCAGGCGACGATCCGGGTCAGCTCCTCCTTGGAGAGGACCTTGCCCGTGGGGTTCGACGGGGAGTTCAGCCAGAGGAGCTTCAGGCCCTCGGGATCCAGTTCCGTCGGGTCGTCATAGGCCTCGTACTCGGCCCGGGCCAGCCGCGCGCCGACCTCGTACGTCGGGTAGGCCAGGCGCGGGTAGGCCACCCGGTCTCCGGGGCCGAGGCCCAGCTGGGTCGGGAGCCAGGCGACGAGTTCCTTGGAGCCGACGATCGGCAGGACGTGGCGGTGGGTGACGGCCTGGGCGCCGAGGCGGCGCTCGGCCCAGCCGGTGATCGCGTCGCGCAGCTCGGGCGTGCCCCAGACGGTCGGGTAGCCCGGTGAGTCGGCCGCGGCCACCAGCGCTTTCTGGATCAGCTCGGGTACCGGGTCGACCGGGGTGCCGACGGACAGGTCGACGATGCCGTCCGGGTGGGCGGCGGCCGTGGCCTTGTACGGGGTCAGCTTGTCCCAGGGGAAGGCGGGGAGGCGGTCGGAGACTGCGGACACGGGTTCTGGCTCACTTTCTGGTCCGACGAGCCCGTTACGGCAAACGCCTCGGCCCCGTACGGCGATCAGCGGGCTGATCGGGCCGTACGGGACCGAGGCGGCGCTGGTGCGGGCCGCTCTTACTGGTTCTGCGGCGGCAGCGCGGCGACGAAGGGGTGGTCGCGCTCGATCAGCCCCAGCTTGCTGGCTCCGCCGGGCGAACCGAGCTCGTCGAAGAACTCGACGTTCGCCTTGTAGTAGTCCTTCCACTCCTCGGGAGTGTCGTCCTCGTAGAAGATCGCCTCGACCGGGCAGACCGGCTCACAGGCACCACAGTCGACGCATTCGTCCGGGTGGATGTACAAGGACCGCTGGCCCTCGTAGATGCAGTCGACCGGGCACTCCTCGATGCACGCCTTGTCCTTGACGTCGACACAAGGCTGCGCGATGACGTAGGTCACGCTGTCGTTCCTCCTCGATAGGGCGCTGGCGGGCCTCCTCAGGCTCCGCCGCCTGGCGCGCGGGAGCGCGGCGTCGTCGATGCCCGCCCCTAGTATCTCCGTTCTTGGGCATGATCCGAACAGGAGGGGTGAACTGACCTGTGGAATTCTTTGCCGCCGGGCGACTCGAGGTCCGGATCACCGCTGCTGACGTGGGCAAACGGGTATCGGTGCGGAGCTTGATCGAACATGAGGCTCCAGGTGAGAAGTTCACCGATACGGTCGGCGTTCTCACATTTTGGGACAATGGTGTGCTGCTGATCACACCCAAGAGTGGCAAGAGCGTCCGTATCGCGGAATCCGCGCTGGTCGCGGGCAAGACCGTGCCCGCCGCACCGGCGCGTCACCGCGGCCCGGCCGCCGCCTACGAGGAGCTGGCCCGGGTCGCCGCGCGGGCCTGGCGGCCCGTGGAGAGCGAGCGGCTCGGCACATGGGAGCTGCGGGCCGCGTCCGGGTTCACGCGGCGGGCCAACTCGGTGCTGCCGCTGGGCGCGCCGGACGTGCCGCTGGACGAGGCGCTCGGCGCCGTGCGGCGGTGGTACGGCGAACGCGGACTGCCGGCCTACGTCCAGACCGCGACCGGTGCCGAGGGCACGCAGGAGCTGCTCTGCGCCGAGCTGGAGCAGCGGGGCTGGGTGCGGGAGGTGACGGCCGAGCTGTGGGTGGGGCCGCTGGCGCCGATCGCCGACCGGGGTGATCCGGCGGGGGTCGTGCTGTCCCGGGAGGCCGGTGAGGGGTGGCTCGCCCGGTACCAGCGCAAGGGCGTGAGCGAGGTGGCGCTGCGGGTGCTTCGCAGCGGGCCCTCCGTGTGGTTCGCGACCGTGGCCGGGGAGACCGAGGAGGCGCCTCCGGCCGCCATCGGGCGGTGTGTCGTCGACGGGCGGTGGGCCGGGTTCGCCGCCGTCGAGGTCGATCCGGCCCGGCGGCGGCGGGGGCTGGGCACGGCCGTGATGGCCGCGCTGGCCCGGCAGGCGCTCGACGAGGGCGCGTCGGCCGCGTGGCTCCAGGTCGAGGCCGACAACGCGGGAGCGCGGGCGCTGTACGCCGGGATGGGCTTCGCCGCGCACCACGCCTACCACCACTACCGGGCGCCGGACGACGCCGGCACCGGCCGGTGACCGATTCGCCGTGAGAGGGCACGAGCCAGTGATGCGTCCCCCGTATCCCCCGTCCCCCGAGCGTTCCGCCGAGCTGCGGCGGCGCTTCGCCGAAGAGGCCCGGTCCGAGCGGCCCGATCTGTCGACGCTGTGCCTGCTGGTGGGCGCGGAGGCGGACGGGGAGCTGGACGAGGCGGGCCTGGACGCCGCTCAGGTCGAGCTGGACCGGCTGGCCGGGCTGCTGCCCTACCGGCCCGCCGGGCCCCGGGCCTGGGCGGACGCCCTGCGGGAACTGCTCGGTGAGCGTATGGGGTTTCACGGCACCCCCGGCGACTATCAGCGCCTGGAGTCCTCGCTGCTGCATGAGGTGCTGGCGCGGCGCAGGGGGCTGCCGATCCTGCTGTCCGTGGTGTGGTTGGAGGTGGCCCGGCGGGCGGGGGCGCCGGTGTGCGGGGTGGCCCTGCCGGGGCATTTCGTGGTCGGGTTCGGGCCCGACGAGGGGCGGGTGCTGGCCGACCCGTTCGACGGGGGGCGGGTGCTGACCGGAACGGATGCGGAACTGCTGGTGGCCGGGGCGACGGGGGCGCGGCTGGATGCGGCGATGCTGCGGCCGGCGGATCCGCTGGATGTGGTGCTGCGGATCCTGAACAACGTGCGGGCGTGGGCCGCGGCCCGCCCCGAGCGGTCGGATGTGGCGTTGTGGGCGGTCGAGTTGTCGCTGCTGCTGCCGTCGCATCCGGCCCGGTTGCGGTACGAACGGGCGCAGTTGCTCGTGCAGCGTGGGGAGTTCCTGGGCGGAGCCTCGGAGTTGGAGGCCTATGCGGAGGTTGTCTCGGCGGTGGATGAGGGGGCCGCGGAGCGGGTGCGGGGGGAGGCTCACGCGGCCAGGGCGATGCTCAACTGACGCCTTCTCGCCGTAGGTGTTCCGTGATCTTGCGTGTGCCGGTGCGTGGGGGCTGGTCGCGCAGTTTCCCCGCGCCCCTTCCGGCGCCGGTCTACAGCCAGCCCTTTTCCCGTGCCACCCGGACCGCCTCCGCCCTGTTGCGTACCGCCAGTTTCTGGATCGCCGTGGAGAGGTAGTTGCGGACGGTGCCCTGGGAGAGGTGCAGGGTGGTGGCCAGTTCGGCGTTGGTGGAGCCGTCCGCCGCCGCCCGGAGGACTTCTCGTTCGCGGTCCGTCAGCGGATTGGCGCCTTCCGCCAGTGCCGCTGCCGCCAGCGTCGGGTCGATGACGCGTTCGCCGGTGAGGACCTTGCGGATCGCCTCGGCGAGTTGCGCGGCGGGGGCGTCCTTGACCAGGAAGGCGTCGGCGCCGGACTCCATGGCGCTGCGGAGGTGGCCGGGGCGGCCGAAGGTGGTGAGGATGACCAGCTTCACGGCCGGAAGCTCGGCGTGCAGGCGGGCCGCGACCTCGATGCCCGTCGCGCCGGGCATCTCGATGTCCAGGAGGGCCACGTCCACGGCGTGTGCGCGGGCCGCCTGAAGGACCTCGTCGCCGCGGGCCACCTGGGCGACGACCTCGATGTCGTCCTCCAGGCCGAGCAGAGCGGCCAGGGCCTCGCGGACCATCGACTGGTCCTCGGCGAGCAGGACCTTGATCGTGCGGCTCATGCCGGGGATCCTACGTCCGCCGGTCCGGCCGTCGGCACCCGGGCGACCAGGCGGAAGCCGTGCTTGAGCGGGCCCGCCTCCAGGGTGCCGCCGGCCTTGGTGAGCCGTTCGGTGAGGCCCGTGAGGCCGTTTCCGGGGCCGGTGCCCGGGCCGCCCGGGCCGTCGTCCTCGACGGTGAGTTCCAGCACCGGGCCGTCGAGGGTCTCGCGGCGCTGCAGTCCGACCGTGCAGTGGCGGGCGCCGCTGTGCCGTACGACGTTGGTGACCGCCTCGCGCAGCGCCCAGGCGAGGGCCGACTCGCTCTCCTCAGGCACGTCGGCGAGGCCGGGCCCGGCGGGGAGTGCGGCGGTGACGCCGGCCGCGGTCAGGGCGGCCCGGGCACCGGCGAGTTCGGCGCTCAGACGCGGGCGGCGGTAGCCGGTCACGGCTTCTCGTACGTCGACGAGGGCCTGGCGGCTGACCTGTTCGATGTCGGCGACCTGCTGGGCCGCCTCGTCGGGGCGGGCCGGCAGCATCCGGCCGGCGAGCTCGCTCTTGAGCGTGATGAGGGAGAGGGAGTGGCCGAGCAGGTCGTGCAGGTCCCTGGCCAGACGCAGGCGTTCCTCGTTGGCGGCGAGCTGGGCGACGGTGGCGCGGGCCTCGCGCAGGGCGATGGCCGTCCGGACGAGTTCGCGTACGCCGGTCATCGCGAAACCGCCGAGCAGGGCCGGGATGAGGAGCCCGCCCAGGTAGGACAGACCGTCGTGCGTAGCGAGCCCCACCACGGTCAGCAGGACGCACGCGGCGGGGATCGTCCAGCGGGCCATGCGCAGGGGCAGAGCCGCCCCGGACGCGATCGAGACGTACACGAACAGCACCAGCCACTCGCGGCCCAGGGTGAGGGCGAGGAGCGTGGACTGGGCCGCGAGGACCCCGAGCGAGCCGAGCACCAGGGCGTTGCGCTCGCCGCGCCCGGTGCGGAAGACCAGCAGCATGTACCAGGTGACGAAGGCGGCCAGAGCCAGCCAGCCGAGGATCCGGACGCCCGTGCTGTGGCCGCCGTGCAGCAGGTCGGAGACGGGTGCGCCGAGGTAGACCAGCCAGATGCCGGTCCACAGCGACTTCACCGCCCGCTGCCGGCGGTTCACCGGGCGCTGCCCGATACCGAACCCGACGCCGCTCACGCCTTCAGGGTGTCCTTCCGGTACAGCCAGGCCGCGCCGCCCGCGAACAGGACGAACGACACCGCGAGGACGGCGAGGTCCTGGACGTGCGGGGCGCGGCTCTGCTCGATGGCCTGCCCGAGAGCAGCGTACGCGTGGGTGGGCAGCCACTTCGCGATGTCCTGGAGCCAGTCCGGGAAGGTCGTCGTGGGCATCCACAGGCCGCCCAGCAGGGACAGGCCGAAGTAGGTGATCATCGTGATCGGGCGGACCGCGTCCCCGCCGGCCAGGTAGCCGATGGCGACACCGAGCGCGGCGAAGACGAGGCTGCCGGCCCAGATCGCGCCGGTGAGGGCGGGCCACTGCCAGGCGTCCAGGCGTACGTCCTTCACGGCCGCCGCGACGGCGAACACGACGACGATGGACGGCAGGCTGACGACGGCGGCGCTCGCGGTCTTGGCGAGGACGTAGCCGCGGCCCGGCAACGTGGTCAGGCGCAGTTGCCGCACCCAGCCGCCCTCGCGCTCCTTGGCGATGCGCTCGCTGTTGCCCATGAGGACGGCCGTGAGGGCGCCGAAGGACGCCATGGAGACCATCATGTAGGTCGGGAGGGTCAGGCCGGTGCCGGGGACCTCGGCGGTGCTGTCGGCGTTGCCCGCGACGATCAGGAACAGCACCGACGGGTAGATCACGGAGAAGAAGAGGAACTTGCGGTTGCGCAGGGCGCGGGTGAGTTCCAGTTTGATCAGGCTGTTCACCGGGACTTCGCCTCCTCGGCGGTGGTGATGGCGACGAAGGCCTGCTCCAGGCCGAGCCCGGCGACTTCGAGGTTGCGGGGGTAGACGCCCAGGCCGTACAGGGCGTGGACGGTGGCGTCGGCGTCGGCGGACTGGATGCGCACGGTCCGGCCGGAGATGTCGATCCCGGTCAGGAACGGCAGGGCGCGCAGGGCGGGCTCGTCGATGGCGCCCTCCACGTCGAAGGAGACCCGGCGGGCGCCCGCCCTGGCCTTGATCTCGGCGGCCGTGCCGTCGGCGAGGAGCCGGCCGCGGTGCAGGACGAGGACCCGGTCGGCGACGGCGTCGGCCTCTTCGAGGTAGTGGGTGGCGAAGAGGACGGTCCGGCCCTGGCCGGCCTGTTCGCGGATGGTGGCCCAGAAGGCCTGGCGGGTGGTGACGTCCATGCCGGTGGTGGGCTCGTCCAGGACGATGAGGTCGCTGTCGCCTGCGGTGGCCAGGGCGAAGCGGACGCGCTGTGCCTGGCCACCGGAGAGCTTGTCGGCCTTGCGGTCGGCGATCTGCTCGATGCCCGCCCGGGACAGGACCTCGGAGGGCCGGTACGGCTTGGGGTGCAGGTCGCAGGCGAGCCGCACGAGTTCGGCGACCGTGACCTCGTCCATGAGGCCGCCGCTCTGCAGCATGGCACCCACGCGTCCGGCGACGATGGCGTCCCGGGGGCTGGTGCCGAAGAGCCGGACCGTGCCGCTGTCGGGCGTCTTGAGGCCGAGCAGCAGGTCGAGGGTGGTGGACTTGCCGGCGCCGTTGGGGCCGAGCAGGGCGACGGTCTGCCCAGGGCTGAGGTCGAGAGTCAGTCCGTCCACGGCCCGGACCGCGTCGTATGCCTTGCTCACCTGGTCGAACGCCACCACGGAGGCTGTCGTTGTCATGCGGCCATCGTGGCTTCGGGGGTGCGGGCGGGGGCAGTGCCGGGCGTCCGCAGTACCGCATGACAGTTGTCATGTCTGCGGAGTGACGACGAGAGCCCCCACCCTCACCGGGCAGGGGCTCTCGTGCGGCGGGTGGCCGGAGGTCAGTTCGGCTTGGTGTCGATGACTCCGATGCGCTCCGCGGGCGTCTTGCCGCGCAGGGCCTTGCGCAGCGCCGTGACGACGTCCTGCGGGGTGACGTCCCGCTTGCCGCTCGCGCCCTCGATCTGCACGCCCTCGAAGGTCTGGCCGTACGCCTCCTGGAGCGCCTTGAGGTTGTACGTGTCCACGAGCTTGCCGTCGACGGCCTTGAAGCTCAGGATCTTCGGGAGGGACAACTCGCCGAACGGGATGCTGTGCGCCGCGTCGGTCTGCACGATGGCCTTGGCCGACATCGCCGGCTGGGCGAAGTCCTTCAGCACCCGGTCGACCTCGGCGTTCGACACCGTCGGCTGCCGGGTGGTGGTCGGCAGGTTCACCGTGCCGGCCGTGCCGGTCTCCACCTGGGTGCGGTACGCCTCCTCCACCGTTGTCGTCGCCTTGGCGAGGTCGATCCCCTTGCCCACCTTGCCGTACACGGGGACGGCCTTGCCGCCCTTGAACTCGATCGTGCCGTCGGTCGACGCGCCGGAGCCGCCCGCGGCGTCCTCCAGGGAGGCGTGCAGCTTCTCCTCGTCGACGGGCATGACCGGCGTGACGACACGGTGGTTGCCGAAGAGGGAGCCGATCACGGAGACCGGGTTGTAGTCGCTCTTCGCCGCCGCGTCGGCCGTGGCGTCCATGTCGAACTGCAGGCCCGCGTTGTCCGGGTCGAGGGCGACGGTCTTGCCGCCCACCGACAGCTTCAGCGGCTTGCCGGCATTGCCGTCGAAAGCCTCGTCGAGCTTGCGGACCGCGCCGTCGCGGGTGGTGCCGCCGATGTCGACGCCGAGCACGCTGGTGCCCTTGGGCACGTCGGTGCGGTTCATCAGCAGGCCGGCGCCGTAGACGCCACCGGCGAGGACGACCACGCCGACGGCCAGCAGCACCAGCTTGCTGCGCCCCTTCTTCTTCGGCGCCTTCGAGGAGCCGGCCGGGGGCGGGGAGACCGGCTCGGGCAGCTTCGGGGCCGTGTGCGGCACCGGGCCGTCACCGGGTGCGCCCGGGCCGAACGGCGAGGCCGCGCCGGGCGGTACGACGGGGATGCCGCTGGTGACGGTGTGCCCGGAGACGTTGTCGTGCCGGGGGCCGTAGCCCTGGCCGTCCGGGGCCGGCTTCTGCGGGGTGAGGATGGCGGTGTCGTCGCTCATGCCGCCACCGGGGCCGGGGCCCGCGGCGCCGGGAGCGGTGGCGCCGCCCTGCCCGGCCGGGCCCGCGGGGCCGCCAGGGGCTCCGGGCACGCCCGTACCGGCGGGGCCGCCCGGGCCGCCGCCTATGGCTCCGGGGCCGACGGGTGCGCCCGGGCCTCCCGGTCGGCCGGGGTCGTTGAAAGCACCGGGGGCTCCAGGGCCGCCGGGGGCACCGGGAGCGCCGGACTCGTGGAAGGCCTCCGGGCCACCGGACCTGCCCGGGGCGCCGAAGCCGCCGGGGGCACCAGGGCCGCCGGGGCCGCCGGACTCGTTGAAGGCTCCAGGGGCGCCCGGCTCATTGCCGAAGCCGCCAGGGGCGCCCGGGGTGCCGGGGCCACCGGGTGCGTTGAAAGCTCCGGGTCCGCCCGGACCCGCGGGTGCGTTGAAGCCGCCCGGGCCCCCTGGGCCACCGGGCCCGCCCTGCTCGTTGAAGCCGCCCGTTCCGCCCGCCGCCGGCGCCATCGGGCCGTCACCCGTGACCGGTCCGCCCGTCGGGCCGGCCGGGCCCTGGGATCCGGGGCCCCCGTAGCCGTTGGCGGTGCCCGGGCCGCCGGACCGGCCGTCGTAGCCGTCCGGCCCGTTCTGGCCGTTCTCGGAGAAGTACGGCAGGTCGTCGCGGCGCTGTTCGCCGCCGCCCGGGGCGGGACGCGAGCCGTTGCCCAGCGGGCCCGCCGCCAGGGCCTCGGTGACGTCGAAGGAGCCGGTGCCGCCGCCGTGCCCGGGCGCGACGGGGCCACCGGTCGCGCCGCCGGGGAGCCCGGCGCCGTTCGTACCGCCGGACCGGGAGCCGCCCGGCGCGCCCATGGAGCCGACCACGCCTCCGGGCCGCCCGGCACCCGGCCGGGCCCCACCGGACGTACCGGCACCGGCACCGTCCGCCGGACCCGAACCGCCCGTCAGCCCGGCCCCGTTGGTGGACCCGCTGCCCGGACCGCCCTTGCCTCCGCCGGACTTGCGGGGTGCGAACCAGTCGCTGGCCGGCTTGTCGTCGCCCGGCTGCGCGGGGTCGGCGGGAGGCTCGACCGTGCCCGTGCCCGTGCCCGTTCGCGTGGACGGGGCGGCGCCCGGCGCCGTCGAGGGCTCACCGTGCGTGTCGGTGTCGGCCGAGCCCTCCGCCTCCGCGACGGGTTTGCGCACCACCACGGGCGGAATGGGCCGCGACCCGGGGATGTTGATCCGGATCCGGGTCGTCAGCGTGGTCTCGGTCTTGCGTTCCTCCGGCCGCGTGGCGGAACGGCCCGCGTCCGTACCGGCGTCGGAGACCGTCGGGGTCCCGTACGGCGGCGTACCCGACGGGTAGGCGGCTCCGCCGCGCCCGTTGGGCCCGGAGGACGGAGTGTCAGTTTCACGACTCAAGGCAGGTTCTCCCGGTTGGCTCCGCCGCCCGACACGACCTCACGCGGGCAGCTCGGCGGCGCGCACCACCATACTGGCCACTTCTCGCCCGTATCCCGTGACCGCCGGGGAAACTCACACCGGACCCCCACGGCCACGTCCTGGCGAAGTGGTACGTCACTTGGCAAGTCGGACGGGATCGCCGTCCGGTTGCCGCCCGGGGGCGAGGGTGGCGCAGATCACAGCCACGGCGATGCCTCCGAGCAGGAAGAGATAGGAGCCGCTCCCCGCGGCGAAGAGGAAGTCACCCTCGGGGCGGCTGGCGGTGAGCAGGACGACGGCGAGCATCCAGCCCGCGGCGGCCGCGACGCCCCCGGCCCGGCCGCGGATGACGCGCGTGGCGCCCAGGACGGCTCCGGCCTCACCGGCCAGCGCGAGCAGCAGTCCGCCCGGGAACCACCCGGGCTGCACCAGCGCCCCGGCCACGCCGGTCACGGCGCCGAGCACGAAGAACCCCAGGCAGGCGCCGACGCGTCCGGCGGTGGGCGGCCGCATCGGCTGGGCGAGCATGGACGTCCGGTCGCTCATGAGGTCTCCTCGACACCGGCGAACAGGTCCGTCTCCCGCTCGCCGGGGCCCCGCTCGCCTCGCACCAGTTCGTAGTACTCGGTCGTGAGGATCGGCTGGGCGAGTTCGTTGGACAGCACGAAGTACGGCTCGGCGACGGTGATCTGCGTGGCGTGGGCGCGCATCGCGGCGGCCTTGGCGGCGGCGTGGGCGGTGCCATCGATCACGGTGGTGATCCGCTCCTCGGGCACGACACCCGGTACGTCGTCGACGTCGGCGGCCTTGGCGAAGGGCGTGCCGGGCAAATCCTCCCGGAGCCGTGCGAAGGACTCCTCCACAACCGGCCGGGGGACCCGGTTCCAGTAGACCTTGGGGATCGGCAGGCCGGCGTCGGCGGACAGGTCCGCGGCACGCATCGCGACGCGGTGGGCCTGGATGTGGTCGGGGTGGCCGTAGCCGCCGTTGTCGTCGTAGGTGACGAGGACCTGGGGGCGTACCTCGCGGATCACCTCGACGAGGTGTGCGGCGGCCTCGTCGACGTCGGCCTGCCAGAAGCAGGCCGGGTCGTCGTTGTCGGGCAGGCCCATCATCCCGGAGTCGCTGTAGCGCCCGGCGCCGCCGAGCAGGCGGAAGTCCGTCACGCCGAGCCCGGCCATGGCGGCGGTGAGCTCGCTGCGGCGGTGCTGGCCCAGGGCGGCACCCGTCAGGTGCGCGAGCTCGGGCGGGATGACCTCGCCGCGCTCGCCGAGGGTGCACGTGACCAGGGTGACGTGGGCACCCTCGGCCGCGTACCTGGCCATGGTCGCGCCGTTGTTGATCGACTCGTCGTCCGGGTGCGCGTGCACCAGCAGCAGACGCCTCGCGGAGCGAGGTGGGGGTCCCCCCTGCTCGGAGAGCCTGGGGGAGGGCAGTTCCGTCATGGGACCAGCCTACGAGGTCCCACGGCGGTCAGAACTTGATGCTGCCGATCATGCCCGCGATGTTCGTCGTCAGCTCGTTGATCGTGGGAGCGACCGTCGAGGAGGCGAGGTAGAAGCCGAGCAGCATGCAGACGATCGCGTGCCCCGCCTTCAGCCCCGACTTCTTGATGAGCAGGAAGACGATGATCGCCAGCAGCACCACCGCCGAAATCGAGAGTGCCACGGCGGCTCACCTCCAAAGATCCACAAGGGCGCGGGGGGGTCGGACTATGGGGGCATCAAATCCGTACAGCAGCCAGCAGGTTCATACCCACTATGCGACATTGATCATAACTATCCGGCTGCGCGCATCGATCGGCGCACGGCCGCACAAGGGGGCGCATGGCCAATATGGTCAGGGCATGACGACCGAGCCTCGCTCCTTCCCCCGACGGCACGCCCGTACCCAGCGCTTCACACTCGGCGCGCCGCGTTCGTTCACCGTGGCGCCCGACGGTTCGCGTGTCGTGTTCCTGCGCTCCGGTTCCGGTACGGACCGGGCGAATTCGCTCTGGGTCCTCGACGTGGAGGAGGGCGGGGAGCGTGTGGCCGCCGACCCGCGCGCCCTGCTGGGCGGCGCCTCGGAGGACCTCTCACCCGAGGAACGGGCCCGGCGCGAACGCAGCCGCGAGGGCGGGGCGGGCATCGTCGGGTACGCCACCGACACAGCCGTCGAGTTGGCCTCTTTCGCCTTGTCAGGGCGGCTTTTCGCGGCCGAGCTGCGGGCCGGGACGGCGCGTGAACTGCCCACGCCCGGGCCGGTGATCGACCCGCGTCCGTCGCCCGACGGGCGGTATGTCGCCTACGTCGCGCAGGGTGCGCTGCGGGTCGTGGGCGCGGAGGGGGAGGGCGACCGGGCGCTCGCCGAGCCGGAGTCGGAAAATGTCTCATACGGACTGGCCGAGTTCATCGCGGCCGAGGAGATGGGGCGGTCGCGCGGTTTCTGGTGGGCTCCGGAGTCGGACCGGCTGCTCGTGGCGCGCGCGGACGACACGCCGGTGGACCGGTGGTGGATCTCCGACCCCGCGCATCCGGAACGCGAGCCGCAGCGGGTGGCGTATCCGGCGGCGGGCACCGGCAACGCGGACGTAGGGCTGTTCGTGATCGGTCTGGACGGGGTGCGCACGGAGGTCGCGTGGGACCGGGCGCGCTACCCGTACCTGGCGCATGTCCACTGGTCAGCGGCGGGGGCGCCGCTGCTGCTCGTACAGGCGCGCGACCAGCGCAGTCAGCTGATCCTGGCCGTGGATCCGGATTCGGGCGCGACGCGGATGGTGCACGCCGACGAAGATCGAACATGGCTTGATCTTTTCCCCGGGGTGCCGTGCTGGAGCCCGTCCGGGCAGCTGGTGCGGATCGCCGACGAGGGCGGTGCGCGGGTGCTGGCGGTGGGGGAACGGCCGCTCACGGGAGCGCAGTTGCATGTCCGGGCCGTGCTGGACGTCTCCGACCACGACGTGCTGGTCTCGGCGTCGGCGGGTGCGGAGGCCGCGGACGCCGAGACGGGTCAGGTGCACGTGTACCGGGTGAACGAGCTGGGCCTGGAGCGGGTGTCGCAGGAGCCGGGCGTGCACGCGGCGGTGCGGGCCGGTGAGGTGACGGTGCTGGTCTCGGCGACTCTGAACCGGCCAGGTTCGCTGGTGCGGGTTCTGCGCGACGGAAAACCGACCAGGACTGTCCCTTCGCATGCAGAAGATCCCGGTATGTCCCCCCGCGTGACGCTCACCGAGGGGGGCGCACGCCGCATTCCGTGCGCCGTGCTTATGCCTCGGGACTACGACGGTGACACCCCCCTGCCGGTGCTCATGGACCCGTACGGAGGGCCGCACGGCCAGCGGGTGGTCGCCGCGCACAACGCCCACCTCACGTCACAGTGGTTCGCGGACCAGGGCTTCGCGGTCGTGGTCGCGGACGGCCGCGGCACGCCGGGCCGCTCCCCCGCCTGGGAGAAGGCGGTCCACCACGACTTCACGCTGTCGCTGGACGACCAGGTGGACGCACTGGAAGACCTCGCCAAGCGCCACCCCCTGGACCTGTCCCGGGTGGCGATCCGCGGCTGGTCCTACGGAGGCTGGCTGGCGGGCCTCGCGGTGCTGCGCCGCCCGGACGTCTTCCACGCGGGCATCGCGGGCGCGCCGGTGACGGACTGGACCCTGTACGACACCCACTACACGGAGCGCTACCTGGGCACGCCGGCGGAGGACCCGGAGTCGTACGCGAAGAGCTCGCTGATCACCGCCGAGGGCCTGTCCTCCCCCGCCGAGCCGCACCGGCCCCTGATGATCGTGCACGGCCTGGCCGACGACAACGTCGTGGTCGCCCACGCCCTGCGCCTGTCCTCGGCCCTGCTGGCGGCCGGCCGCCCCCACGAGGTGCTGCCGCTGTCCGGCGTGACCCACATCACTCCCCAGGAACAGGTCGCCGAGAACCTGCTCCTCCTCCAGGTCGACTTCCTGAAGCGCTCCCTGGGCATCACCACCGTCTGAGCACGGCAACGGGCCGGGGCGCCTCACGGCGCCCCGGCCCGTCTACGGCACCCGCACGGCCGTACGCTGACCAGCCTGACGCGTCCGTATATCGGAACCGGGTCGGCGAAGTTGCCTGGGTGTTAACGCAGTTGGCAGGGGTTCGGGGGGTGTGGGCCGGGGCCGGACAGCGGCGTTTCCCGGCCCCCCTGGGGGATGCCGGGAAACGAGGCGACGAGGTCAGGCCGCGTGGACCACGTCCTTCTCCTCCGCGAAGTGGCAGGCCGACTCGTGGGCCGCCGGGGTGTCCGAGCCCTGGAAGCGCTCCGGGATGGCCAGGAGGGGGACCTCCTGGGCGCACTTGTCCTGGGCCTTCCAGCAGCGCGTGCGGAAACGGCAGCCCGAGGGCGGGTTGGCCGGGGACGGGACGTCGCCGGTCAGGATGATCCGCTCGCGGCCCTCACGGGCCGCCGGGTCCGGCACCGGAACCACCGACAGCAGCGCCTGGGTGTAGGGGTGCGTCGGGTGCTCGTAGATCTCCGTGTCCGAGCCGATCTCGGCCATCTTGCCGAGGTACATCACACCCACCCGGTCCGAGATGTGCCGGACGATCGACAGGTCGTGCGCGATGAAGAGATACGAGAGGTTGAACTCGTCCTGCAGCTTCTCCATCAGGTTGATGACCTGCGCCTGGACGGACACGTCCAGCGCGGAGACCGGCTCGTCGCAGATGATGATCTCGGGGTTCAGGGCCAGGCCGCGGGCGATACCGATGCGCTGGCGCTGACCGCCCGAGAACTGGTGCGGGTAGCGGTTGATGTACTCGGGGTTGAGGCCGACGACGTCCAGCAGCTCCTGGACCTTGCGGCGGCGATCGCCCTTCGGCGCCACCTCGGGGTGGATCTCGAAGGTCTCCCCGATGATGTCACCCACCGTCATACGGGGGTTGAGCGAGGTGTACGGGTCCTGGAACACCATCTGGATGTTCCGGCGGACCGCCTTCAGCGCACGCCCGGACAGCTTGGTGATGTCCTGGCCCTTGTAGAAGATCTCGCCCGCGGTCGCCTTCTCCAGCATCATCAGCAGCTTGGCGACCGTGGACTTGCCACAGCCGGACTCGCCCACGATGCCGAGCGTCTCGCCCTGGTAGAGGTCGAAGGAGACCCCGTCCACGGCCTTGACCGCGCCGATCTGACGCTTGAGCAGGATGCCCTGGGTCAGCGGGAAGTGCTTGACCAGGTTGCGCACCTGCAGGATCGGCTCACCGCGCTCGACCGGGGCCTCGATCGCCGCGACGGCCTCTTCGTCGGTGGCCGCGTCAACCGTCTCGACCTCGGTGACGTTGGGGGTGGCGTCCATGGACTCGTCCGTCTTGTCCAGCTCAGCCATGGATCGTCTCCTTCCAGAAGTGGCACGCACTGCCGCGGCCGGCCAGCTCGCCGCCGTCCCGCTCGGTGACCGGGTGCAGCAGCGGGACGTCCGTACGGCAGATGTCCTGCGCCTGCGGGCACCGCGGGTTGAACGCGCAACCCGGCGGGATGCGCGTCAGGTTGGGCGGCAGCCCCTTGATCGCGTACAGGTCCTGGCCCTTCTGGTCCAGGCGCGGGATCGACTCGAGCAGCCCCTTGGTGTAGGGGTGCGCGGGCCGCTTGTACAGCTCGTGCACCGGCGCGGTCTCCACGATCCGGCCGGCGTACATCACCGCGATCTTGTCCGCGACGTCGGCGACCACGCCGAGGTCGTGGGTGATCAGGATGAGGCCCATGTTGTACTCGCGCTGCAGCTCCGCGAGCAGGTCCATCACCTGGGCCTGGACCGTCACGTCGAGGGCCGTGGTCGGCTCGTCGGCGATGATCAGGTCCGGCTCCAGGGCGAGCGCCATGGCGATCATGATGCGCTGGCGCATACCGCCGGAGAACTGGTGCGGATAGTCGCCGACGCGTTCCCTCGCGGCCGGGATCTTCACGCGGTCCATCAGCTCGATGGCCTTGGCCTTGGCGTCCTTCTTGCTCAGGCCCTGGTGGACGCGGAACATCTCGCCGAGCTGGTAGCCGACGGACAGCACCGGGTTCAGCGCGGACAGCGCGTCCTGGAAGATCATCGCGATCTTCCTGCCCCGGATCTTGCGCCGGGCGTCGCCCGACATGGTGAGCATGTCCTCGCCCCGGTACAGGATCTGGCCCTGCGGGATCCGCCCGGGCGGCATGTCGAGGATGCCCATGATCGCCTGGGCGGTCACGGACTTGCCGGAGCCGGACTCGCCGAGCACGGCGAGGGTCTCGCCGGAGCTCACGGTGTAGTTGACGCCGTTGACGGCCTTGGCCACACCGTCACGGGTGTGGAACTCGACGTGCAGATCGCGCACTTCGAGCAGGGGAACATCGCCCTCGGCCGCGCCTCGCGGCTCGGGCACGTTCCTGGTCTTGTCGATGGTGGTCACGTACGCCCTCCTCAGCGCAGCTTCGGGTCAAGGGCGTCGCGGACCGCGTCGCCGAGCATGATGAACGCGAAGACCGTGAGGCTGAGCATGCCCGCCGGGAACAGCAGCGTGTGCGGGTTGTCCCGGATCACCTTGCTGCCCTCGGAGATGTCGATGCCCCACGAGATCGTCGGGTCGCTGAGGCCGAGGCCGAGGAACGACAGCGTCGCCTCCGCCGAAATGTAACCGCCGAGGGCGATCGTGGCCACGACGATGGTCGGCGCGACGGCGTTCGGCATCACGTGGCGGAACAGGATCCGCGTGGTGCCGGCGCCCAGCGCCCGGGCCGCCGTCACGTAGTCGGCCTGCTTGGCCGTGATGACGGAGCTTCGGGTCACGCGGGCGATCGAGGTCCAGCCCAGGCAGGCCAGGGCCAGGATCACCACGTACACCTTGCGCTCGGTGAAGGCGTTCAGGACGACCATGGTGCCGAGCAGGAACGGCAGGCCGAAGAAGATGTCGACGATCCGGGAGATCATCGAGTCGATCCAGCCGCCGAAGTAGCCCGCCAGCATGCCGAGCAGACCGCCGAGCAGCGTGACGGCCGCGGTGACGCAGACGCCGACGAGGATCGAGGCGCGGGTGCCGTAGATGACGCGGGCGTAGATGGAGCGGCCCTGCTGGTCGTAGCCGAACCAGTCGGGCTGGAAGAAGTGACCCAGCTCCGGCTTGCCCAGGTAGTGGTGGACCAGGTCGCCGTCACGCGGGTCGACGCTGGTGAACATGCCGGGGAACGCGGCGATCACGAGCAGCAGGACCAGCAGCACCGAGGAGATCCAGAACATGGGCCGGTGCCGCAGGTCGTACCAGGCGTCGCCCCACAGGGAGCGGGGCTTCTCCCTCTTCTGCGCGCTCTCCTTGCCGGGGGCGGCGACGGCCGGCGGGGCCACGGCGTCCACGGCCGCGGCGTCGGTGGTCTGGGCCTTGGTCACGTCAGGCATACCGGATCCTCGGGTCCAGGACCGCGTACAGCAGGTCGATGAGCAGGTTGATCAGGAGGATGACGAGGACGAGCACCGTCACCACACCCGTGACCGTCGAGCCCTCGCTCGTCTGGATCGCCCTGTAGAGGAGGTTGCCGACACCCTGGATGTTGAAGATGCCCTCGGTGATGACCGCGCCGCCGATGAAGCCGCCGACGTCGGTGCCGACGAAGGTGACCACGGGAATCAGCGAGTTGCGCAACAGGTGGACACCGATGATGCGGCGCCGGGGCAGGCCCTTGGCGAGCGCGGTGCGTATGTAGTCGGCGCGCAGGTTCTCGGCGAAGGTCGTCCGGGTCAGCCGGGCCACGTAGGCCATGGACAGCATGGCCAGGACGAAGGCCGGCAGGAACAACTGCGAGTAGCTCGTGGAGTCCTGCACGTTGGGCGGCAGCCAGCCGAGTTCGTCGGCGAAGACGAACCGGGCGATGAAGCCCAGCACGAACACGGGGATGGAGATCACCGTCAGGGTGAAGACCAGCACGCCGGTGTCGGCGGCCTTGCCGGCCCGCAGACCGGCCCACGCGCCCAGGCCGACACCGATGATGATCTCGATGGTGATGGCCAGCAGCGTCAGCCGCAGAGTCACCGGGAAGGCCTCGGCCATCAGGTCGGCGACCGGGCGTCCGGCGAGGTTGCTGCCGAAGTCTCCCTTGAGGAGATTCAGCATGTAGTGGAAGTACTGTTCGAGGACGGGCTTGTCGAAGCCGTACTCGCGCTTGATCTGCGCGATCTGTGCGGGATCGGGAGCCTTGTCCCCGTAGATGGCCCGGACCGGGTCGCCCGGCAGAATGTGGACCATCAGGAAGATCAACAGAGTTGTCCCGATGAAGATCGGGATCATCTGGAGCAGTCGCCTGGCGGCGTAGCGCCCCATCTTGCGCCTCCATGCCGTGAGGGGGTCGGCGAGGCCTGCGCACTCATCTACCGCAGGTGAGGGGGGTGAGGTGGAGGCCTGTGCCTACGGACCGGTGCCGCCGCTCCCCTTCCGGGAGGGGCGGCACCGGCCTGCGGTCGTCTTGTTACTTCTGCTTGACCTGGATGGTGTCGAAGATCGGGTCACCGTCCTGGCCGTACTCGATCTTGCCCAGGATGTTGGTGGACTGACCGCTGTTGACCTTGTAGAACCAGAGCGGAATGGCCGGCATGTCCTTGGCGAGGAGCTGCTCCGCCTGCTGGTACATCTTCACGGTCTCGTCGATCGAGCTGGCCTTGTCGGCGTCGGAGCTCAGCTTGTCGAACTCCTTGTTGGAGTAGCCGCTGGTGTTGCCGGCCGCCGTGGTGCCGTACAGGTCGCGCATGAAGTTCGAGTTGACCGGGTAGTCGAGCACCCAGCCACCGCGGTACATGGACTTGACCTGGTCCTTGTCACGGGCGTCGAGGTCGGCCTGGAAGGTCGGCTTCGGGTCGCCGGTGCACTCCACGCCGGTGGACTTGCGGATCGAGTTGCAGACCGCGTCGACCCACGGCTTGTGGTCCTGGTCGGCGTTGTACTGGATCTGGATCTTGTTGCCCGGGACGCCGCCACCCTCCTGGATGAGCTTCTTGGCCTGGGCCGGGTCGAACTTGACGATGTCGCCGAGCGCGCCCTTCTTGTAGCCGAGGACGCCCGGGGCGACGTAGGAGTCGGCCGGGGTACGCGTGCCCTGGAGGACGGTCTTGGTGATCGTCTGGCGGTCGATCGCCATGGACAGACCCTGGATGACCTTGGGGTCGATGTCCTTGAACTGCTTGGTGTAGAACGCCGGGACGATCGACTGGACGGCCGAGTACGGCTCGTCGATGGCACGGTCGCCGAGGTCCGACTTGTAGTTCGTCAGCGCGGTGGTCGGGACCTGCTCGATCCAGTCCACGTTGTTGGAGCGCAGGTCCGAGTACGCGGCGTCGGCGGTCGTGTAGTTCTTGAAGTCGATACCGCCGTTCTTGGCGACGTTCGGGCCCTTGTAGTCCGCGAACTTGCGGACCTTGATGAGCTTGTTGTGCTCCCACGACACGAACTTGTACGGGCCGTTGCCGACCGGCTTCTCGCCGAAGCCCTTCGGGTCCTTGAAGAAGGCCTCGGGCAGCGGCGCCCACACGTCGTAGCCCAGCTTGTACGCGAAGTACGAGACCGGCTGCGTCAGCTTGATCGTGAAGGTGTTGTCGTCGACGACCTTCAGGCCCGACATCTTGTCGGCCTTCGGGTCACCCTTCTCCGGGTGCACGTCCGCGAAGCCGACGATGTCCGAGAACCAGCTGGAGTTGGTCTGGTTGTTCTTGATGTTGGCGGACCAGTTCCAGGAGTCCACGTAGGACTTCGCGGTGACCGGGGTGCCGTCGTGGAACTTCCAGCCCGGCTTGAGCTTGACGGTCCACTCCGACGAGTCCTTGTTCGGCGTGACCGACTCGGCGTTGACGTACTCGAGCTTGCCGGTGCCGGGCTCGTAGTCGACCAGACCCGCGAAGATCGTGCGCAGGACACGGCTGCCCTGGCTCTCCTTGGCGTTGGCCGGCTGGAGCGGGTTCTGCGGTTCGCTCAGCTGCGCAGTGACGATGCCGTTCGGGTCGGCCTTCCCCTTGTTCATGTCGTCGCCGGCACTGTCGTCGCCGCCGCCGCAGGCGGTGGCGGCCAGGGCGACGACTATCGCCCCCGCGACCCACTTGGCGCTCTTGGCACCGCGCATGGGTTCCTCCTATGAAGTCATTGGTTCACCGCAAAGGGAGCACAGACAGACCACCGCCACCGCCCGTCGCCGGTGCCGGAAATTGTCAGGTGCCCCCGCGCTCGTGAGTCGGCGCCGCCTCCAGCGAGTGACCCGTTCATCCGAGCTCTACGCGCCTAACTATCTGCCAAACGCCGAGACCGAACCACACTCTCGAGGTCTCGGTTCGATCACAGCTCTCGCCTACATCTTCCAAAATCCGGACAAAGGGTTTGGTGAAAGATCCCTGCGAAACGGACTTGTTACACATCTATCGGTGCCGGCTGTCCGCATTCCGGACGCGAGAGTGAGATAAACCGCTTGCGACGTACCGTGGGTCCCGTGCAGGGTGCCACCGGAGTCTGTCGCGCGCTCAAGAAGCTTGCGCGGTAAGGCCGTTGCGCGTTCCCCGAGGTTGGGGAGGCGTGGCGCTTCCGGAGCAGGGTAATGGGAGAAAACCGCCCCTGACGGCTGTCACCGGCAAATCGAGGGTTTTCCCTACCCCTTTCCTCTGCGTTGCCTCCCCTTAAGACAACGGCACCGGGCACCCCGCCCATGCGGGGTGCCCGGTGCCGTTGAGTAAGGCGTCAGCCGTGCTTGGCGCGGCTCGCGGCGCGGGCGCGCTCGCGGGCGTCCAGGTTCACCTTGCGGATGCGCACGGCCTCCGGGGTGACCTCGACGCACTCGTCGTCGCGGCAGAACTCCAGGGACTGCTCCAGCGACAGCTTGCGCGGCGGGACGATCGCCTCGAACGAGTCGGCCGAGGACGACCGCATGTTGGTGAGCTTCTTCTCCTTGGTGATGTTGACGTCCATGTCGTCGGCGCGGGAGTTCTCGCCGACGATCATGCCCTCGTACACCTCGGTGCCCGGCTCCACGAACAGCACGCCCCGCTCCTGGAGGTTGGTCATCGCGAACGCGGTGACCGCACCGGAGCGGTCGGCGACCAGGGAGCCGTTGTTACGGGTCTGGAGCGTGCCGAACCAGGGCTCGAAGCCCTCGTGGATGGAGTGGCCGATGCCCGTGCCGCGGGTCTGGGTCAGGAACTCGGTCCGGAAGCCGATGAGACCGCGCGAGGGTACGACGAACTCCATGCGGACCCAGCCGGAGCCGTGGTTGGACATGTTGTCCATGCGGCCCTTGCGGACACCCATGAGCTGCGTGACGGCGCCCATGTGCTCCTCGGGCACGTCGATCGTCATGCGCTCGACCGGCTCGTGGACCTTGCCGTCGATGTCCTTGGTGACGACCTGCGGCTTGCCGATGGTCAGCTCGAAGCCCTCCCGGCGCATCGTCTCGACCAGGATGGCCAGCGCCAGCTCACCGCGGCCCTGCACCTCCCAGGCGTCCGGCCGCTCGGTGTCCAGCACCCGGAGGCTGACGTTACCGATCAGCTCGCGGTCGAGGCGGTCCTTGACCTGGCGGGCGGTGACCTTGCGGTCCTTGACGGCCGCCTTGTTGTCGGCGCCCTTGCCGGTGGCGCCACGGCCGACCAGCGGGGAGGTGTTGGTGCCGATGACCATGGAGATCGCGGGCTGGTCGACCGTGATCAGCGGCAGCGCGACCGGGTTCTCCGGGTCGGCCAGGGTCTCGCCGATCATGATGTCCGGGATACCGGCGACCGCGCAGATGTCACCGGGGCCGGCCATCTCGGCCGGCTTGCGGGTGAGCGCCTCGGTCATCATCAGCTCGGTGATGCGGACGTTGCTGACGGACCCGTCGCGCTTCATCCACGCGACCGTCTGGCCCTTGCGCAGCTCGCCCTGCTCGACGCGGAGCAGCGCGATACGGCCGAGGAAGTTGTCGGCGTCCAGGTTGGTGACGTGGGCCTGGAGCGGGGCGGCCTCGTCGTACGTCGGCGCCGGGATGTGCTCCAGGATGGTGGAGAAGAACGGCTCCAGGCTGGTGGAGTCGGCGGGGACCGTGCCGTTGTCCGGCTTGGTCAGCGAGGCGATGCCGTCGCGGCCGCAGGCGTAGACGATCGGGAACTCGATCTGCTCCTCGTCGGCGTCCAGGTCGAGGAAGAGGTCGTACGTCTCGTTGACGACCTCGTCGATCCGGGAGTCCGGGCGGTCCGTCTTGTTGATGCACAGGATGACGGGCAGCCGCTGCTGGAGCGCCTTGCGCAGCACGAAGCGGGTCTGCGGCAGCGGGCCCTCGGAGGCGTCCACGAGCAGCACGACACCGTCGACCATCGACAGACCGCGTTCGACCTCGCCACCGAAGTCGGCGTGACCGGGGGTGTCGATGATGTTGATGGTGATGACGTCCCCCCCGTCCTTCGGGTGGTACTTCACCGCCGTGTTCTTGGCCAGGATCGTGATGCCCTTCTCACGCTCCAGGTCGTTCGAGTCCATCATGCGGTCGTCGACGCCTTCGAGCTGGTGCGCGGCGAAGGCACCGGCCTGCTTCAGCATGCCGTCGACGATGGTGGTCTTGCCGTGGTCGACGTGGGCGACGATGGCGACGTTGCGGATGTCGTGGCGCGTGGCCATAAGAAGGCGTACTCCCGGAGTGTGAGGAATGCCCTGCGCGTACATCGGTGGTGCGCGGGCCCTGCCGGGCTCAACATGCCACGGCCTCACCCCATGGTACGGGGCCGCGGCCGCAGGGGTTAGCCGGGCTATGCCGGTGCAGGTCAGGCCCTGTTTCGAGGGGCTGATCAGGCGCAGGAGCGCCGGGTGACCTCCCTGGCCAGAGCCGAGTCCGGGCGCTCGTCGCAGTCGGTCAGGCCCGCGAGGTCGACCGTCCAGTTCCGGGCGTGGCCGGAGACCGTCCTGCCGTCCGGGCACGTGTAGCGGAAGTCCGCCGACACCTCCCTCACTCCGGCGTACTGGACGAACTCACCCGCCGCGCGGGGCGTGACGCGGTCGTCGTCGAGCTCCGGGGCCGGTTGCCGGACGTCGGTGAACGACCAGGTGTCGCCGCCCGCCTCGGCCAGGGTGCGCGCGTCGGAGTCGATCTCGCCGGTCCTCTTGCCGAGCGAGAAGAGGATCTCCGCGGCGGGCGGGGCCGGTCCGTCGGCGCGTACCGAGGGGCTGGGGGTGTGCACCCGCCGCACCGGGTTCTGCAGGGCGCCACCGCCCCTGCCGAGCCGCTCGGGGCCGGAGACGCCCGTCAGCCGGTCGCGCTCCGTGACATGGGACCAGGTGAACGTGCCGTCCGCGCACGCCTTCGTCACGGCCTGGCCGGCCTTGCGGCCCTGGTCGGCCCGGTCGCCGCCCGCGCCCCCCGTGCACGCCGTCAGCCCCGTGACCAGTGCCCCGATGACCAGCCCGGCCGTGCGGGCCCGCCGGTTCGTGCCGCGCATCCGTCGGCTCCTGTCCCCCCGTGTGCGGACGCCCGGCGTCCGCACCATGATCGCTGCTGATGTCATGGTGCGGACGCCGGGCGGGGAACGGCAAGGCGTTTGAGCGTTCCCTGAGCTACCGGGCGCCCGAGTCCTTCGCCGAGGGGCCCGACGCGGGCTTCGCGCCCTTCTTCAGGAAGCCCATGTCCTCGTAGACCGGCGTGCCCAAGCCGAAGGCGCCGGCGTTGACCAGGTTCTTGCGGGCCGCCAGGAGCTGGGGGCGCTGGAAGAGGGGAATCGAGCCGGCGGCTGCCCAGATGCGGGAGTCGGCCTTGCGGATCAGGGAGCGGGACTCGCCCTCGTCGAGGGTGGCCACGGCCTCGTCGAAAAGCTGGTCGACCTGGTCGGTGCCGACGCGCGTGTAGTTCTGCTCGACGTTCAGGGAGCCGTCGGCGGCCGGGACGGGCTTGGCGTAGACGGGGCGGGCGTCGGTGGCGGGGAACGCCGTGGCGGGCCAGGAGTACAGAGCGAGGTCGTACTGGCCGGAGGCGATGTGGTCCTTGAAGTAGGACTCGTCGGAGACCTTGGAGATCTCCGTGCCGATGCCGACGCGCTCCAGCATGCGGGAGATGCGGTCCGCGACCGTGCGCAGCGTCTGGGAGCCGGGCCCGGAGGGGAGCACGAAGCGGAGCGTGAGGGGCTTGCCGTTCTTGGCGAGCGGGGCGGCCTCCTGGTTCGCCGGGGCGGCGGTGCCCTTGGGGGCGTACGCGCCGGGGGCGCCACCCTGGTGCGGCGGCTTGTACTGCTTGCCGTCCTGGGCGAGGTGACCGGCGGGGTCCGGCCCGCGGTGCGCCTTGTTGTCCTCGCCGACGACGTACGTGCCGTCGTCGTCCGCCTTCTCCTCGGAGTCGCCGGTGGCCTTCTCGCCCTCCGGGCCGGCCGCCTTCTCCTTCTTCTTCTGCTCCTTGACCGGACCGCCGCGCACCCACCCGGCGTCCGCGAGCAGCGCCTGGGCCTCCTTGGTGTCCTGGCCGCCGAGGGCGCCGCTGTTGTCGGCGTAGTGGGCCTGGCCGGACAGGGCGAGGTGGCTGCCGACCGGGACGGCGGGCAGGCCGAGGGGCTTGAGGACGACCTGGGCGAGTTCCTTGCGGTCCAGTGCGCGGGCTACGGCCCTGCGCACGCGTTCATCGGTGAGCGGGCCCTCGGCACCGTTCAGGGCGAGCTGGGTGAAGGCGGGCTCCAGGGACTTGCGGACCTCGAAGCCGCTGAGGGCCTGCTGCTGCCGGGCGTACTTGGCAACCGCCTTGCGCAGCTTCTTGCGGGCGACGGTCTCCTCGTCGGCGGCGTCGTCGTCAGAGCCGTTGGCGACGGCCCAGGAGCGCAGGGAGTCCGCGGCGGACCGGTCGGCGCCGGGGCCCATCAGCGGGCTGCCGGAGCTGTGCGGGCGGGCGGCGACGGTGATGCGGCGGGCAGCGGCGGGGTCGATCTCGGCCAGGTCGAGGGTGCCGGCGGCCAGTTCGGTGGCCCGCTTGTCGCGCGGGACGGTGCGCAGCACGATCTCGGAGAGCTTGGCCGGCTCGCCCCACCAGCGCGGGTTGCGGGCGAGGGTGATCTTCCCGTCCTCTCGGTCGGCCTTCTTCACCGTGAAGGGGCCGGCGGTGACCTTGAGCTTCTTGCGGGCCCCGTCGTTGAAGGAGTCCGGGGTGCCCATGACGTCCTTCGGGTACAGCGGCGAGAACAGCGAGCGCCAGTCGGCGTAGGGCCGGCTGAAGGTGACCCGGACCTCCAGGGCGTTGTCGCCGCGCTCGATCTTCTGGATGCGGTCGTAGCCGGCGTTGCGGGCGGTCCAGTAGGCGGTGTCCTTGCCGGACAGGGCGCGCCACTGGGCGGCGAAGTCGGCGGCGCCGATCTCCCGGCCGTCGCTCCACACGGCCTGCTGGTTGAGCTTGTACAGGACGACCTGCTTGGGCTCGGTGTCGACGACCTTGGCGGACTCCAGGTAGTCGGGGTTGCGCTCGGGGCGGCCGGAGGCGTTCATGCGGAACATCGACGGCAGGACGGCCTGGGCGACGCGGGTGGTGGTGGCGTCGGCGTCCGACTGGAACGTGTTCAGCGTGTCGGGTACGGAGTCGACGGCCCAGCGCAGGGTGCCGCCGTCGGTGATCCGGGCGCGGGGGGCGGGCTGGATGTCCTGCCCGGCGAGCGGCTTGCCGGACGGGTCCTCGGAGCCGCATCCGGCGAGCGCGGGCACCGCGAGCACTCCGGCGGTGAGGAAGGCGACCGAGCGCGTGACCGCACGCGGGCCGACGCCGTGCTGGGACATCTGTGCTACCTCCGGGAAGCCGCGGGCGTTATGATCACTTTTGGCGGTATTTGGTGTTCATCTGATGTATGCGGCCACTGAAGAGGAAAGGGTTCGGCAACATAGAGCGACACGGCGGTCACGGGTGGGAAGTCACCCGTGCGGCGTAATGCACACCGCACGGTGCACCCACACGCCTCGGCCAATCGATGCACATCCCTTCACAGCACAAGGTGTGACGCGCAACACTCGCAGGCGCATGAACGTTGCCGCCTTGGGCCGCGAAGGACCCGTGGAAGTGAGGGCAAGTCATGTCCGTTCACGACGAACTGACGTCAGTCCAGCGCACCCTCGACGACCTGTTCCGGTCGCTGGGGCGCCTGGAGAAGCAGCTCGGCACCGGCGGCCTGGAGATGCGCCGCGTCCGGGCCGACGCCAACCACCTGCGCGAGAGCGTCGCCCTGCTGCGCGACGCCGCCGCGTCACCGGCCGCACCGAAACGCCCCGAGCTCGTCACCATCTCCGACACGCCGTACGACTCCGCCCTGTGGAGCGACTCGGACGACGAGGGGCTCGGCGCCCGGGACCGGCGCGCTCCCTGACCCGGGGAGGAGTCGAGCGCGACCGGCACCTCCCCCGAACCCGACCGGAGTCGTCACGTGGCCACTGGTACGGAACCCCCTGCCACCGAACCCAGACCTGAGAGCGGCGGTGTGCGGGGCGGTACCCGCGCCGCGATCACCGCCCCGCACCTGCGCACGGACCGCTGGTGGCTGGCCCCGGCCGGCACGGCCGCGGGCCTGCTGGCCTTCATCGTCTACTCGACCTGGCGTGCCTTCGCCGGCGCGGACTACTACGCGGCGCCGTACGTCTCCCCGTTCTACTCGCCCTGTCTGGCGGAGAACTGCGAGCCGATGAAGGCCGGCCCCAACTGGGAGATCTTCGGAAACTGGTGGGGGATCTCCCCCGCGATCATCATCCTGATCTTCCCGCTCGGCTTCCGCCTGACCTGCTACTACTACCGCAAGGCCTACTACCGGGGCTTCTGGGCGTCCCCGCCGGCCTGCGCGGTGGCCGAGCCGCACAAGAAGTACACCGGTGAGACGCGCTTCCCGCTGATCCTGCAGAACATCCACCGGTACTTCTTCTACGCCGCGATCGTGGTCGCCGGGATCCTCACCTACGACACCGTGCTCGCCTTCCGCGACGAGACCTACGCGTGGGGCCACATGGGTCTCGGCACCCTCGTGTTCCTGGCCAACATCGTGCTGATCTGGGCGTACACGATCTCCTGCCACTCCTGCCGGCACATCGTCGGCGGCAAGCTCAAGCACTTCTCCAAGCATCCCGTGCGCTACCGGATGTGGCAGTGGGCGGGAAAGCTCAACGCCCGGCACATGCAGCTCGCCTGGGCGTCGCTGGTGAGCGTGGCGCTCGCCGACTTCTACGTCTACCTGGTCGCCTCCGGTGCCTTCGACGATCCGCGGTTCTTCTGATGAGGGGTGCGTTCTGATGTCCGTGGTCGACCGGCAGGAGTGGGACGTCGTCGTGGTGGGCGCGGGCGGTGCCGGACTGCGCGCCGCCATCGAGGCCCGCGAGCGGGGCGCCCGTACGGCCGTGATCTGCAAGTCGCTGTTCGGCAAGGCGCACACGGTGATGGCCGAGGGCGGCATCGCGGCGGCGATGGCCAACGCCAACGAGAACGACAACTGGCAGGTCCACTTCCGCGACACCATGCGCGGCGGGAAGTTCCTCAACCAGTGGCGGATGGCCGAGCTGCACGCGCAGGAGGCGCCGCAGCGGGTGTGGGAGCTGGAGACCTGGGGGGCGCTGTTCGACCGCACCAAGGACGGCCGGATCTCCCAGCGCAACTTCGGCGGCCACGAGTACCCGCGCCTCGCACACGTCGGCGACCGCACGGGCCTGGAGCTGATCCGCACCCTCCAGCAGAAGATCGTCTCCCTCCAGCAGGAGGACCACGAGGAGACCGGCGACTACGAGTCCCGGCTGAAGGTCTTCCAGGAGTGCACGGTCACGCGCGTACTGAAGGAGGACGGACGCGTGTCCGGCGTCTTCGGCTACGAGCGCGAGTCGGGCCGCTTCTTCGTGCTGGAGGCACCCGCCGTGGTGATCGCCACCGGCGGCATCGGCAAGTCCTTCAAGGTGACGTCGAACTCGTGGGAGTACACCGGCGACGGCCACGCGCTGGCCCTCCTCGCGGGCGCGCCCCTGCTGAACATGGAGTTCGTGCAGTTCCACCCGACCGGCATGGTCTGGCCGCCCTCGGTGAAGGGCATCCTCGTCACCGAGTCGGTGCGCGGCGACGGCGGGGTGCTGCGCAACTCCGACGGCAAGCGGTTCATGTTCGACTACATCCCCGACGTCTTCAAGGAGAAGTACGCCGAGACGGAGGAGGAGGGCGACCGCTGGTACGAGGACCCGGACCACAACCGGCGCCCACCCGAGCTGCTCCCCCGCGACGAGGTCGCGCGGGCGATCAACACCGAGGTGAAAGAGGGGCGCGGCTCGCCGCACGGCGGCGTGTTCCTCGACGTGTCGACCCGGATGCCCGCCGAGGTCATCAAGCGCCGGCTGCCGTCGATGTACCACCAGTTCAAGGAGCTGGCCGATGTCGACATCACCGCCGAGGCCATGGAGGTCGGGCCCACCTGCCACTACGTGATGGGCGGGATCGCGGTCGAGTCCGACACGGCGGCGGCGCGCGGGGTGCCCGGGCTGTACGCGGCCGGTGAGGTGGCCGGTGGCATGCACGGCTCCAACCGGCTCGGCGGCAACTCCCTGTCCGACCTCCTGGTGTTCGGCCGCCGGGCGGGCTGGCACGCGGCCGAGTACGCGGCGGAACTGGCCGGGGTCCGGCCCGTCGTGGACGACGGCCAGATCGACTCGGCGGCTGCGGAGGCCCTGCGGCCCTTCTCGGCGGAGGCGGAGATCGAGGAGCCGGCGGGCGGCCCGCCGGAGAACCCGTACACCCTGCACCAGGAACTCCAGCAGACGATGAACGACCTGGTCGGCATCATCCGCCGTGAGCCGGAGATGGAGCAGGCCCTGCAGAAGCTGGCCGAGCTGCGGCTCCGGGCGCGCCGGGCCGGGGTCGAGGGGCACCGGCAGTTCAACCCGGGCTGGCACCTCGCGCTGGACCTCAGGAACATGCTGCTGGTCAGCGAGTGCGTGGCGCGGGCCGCGCTGGAGCGCACCGAGTCGCGCGGCGGCCACACCCGTGAGGACCATCCGGGGATGGACCGCACGTGGCGGCGGATCAACCTGCTGTGCGCGCTCACCGACCCGACGGGCACTCTGGCGGCGACGGACCCGGTCCGCGGCCAGATCACCCTCGCCCGCGAGACCACCGAACCCGTCCGTGCCGACCTGCTCGCCCTGTTCGACAAGGAGGAGCTGGTCAAGTACCTCTCCGAAGAGGAGCTCTACGAATGAGCGGCTATACGGCCCACTTCAAGGTGTGGCGCGGAGACGTGAGCGGCGGCGGCCTGGAGGACTTCGAGGTCGAGGTCAACGAGGGCGAGGTGGTGCTCGACATCATCCACCGCCTCCAGGCCACCCAGACGCCCGACCTCGCCGTGCGCTGGAACTGCAAGGCCGGCAAGTGCGGTTCCTGCTCGGCCGAGATCAACGGCCGGCCGCGGCTGATGTGCATGACGCGCATGTCGGTGTTCGACCGGGAGGAGACGATCACGGTGACGCCGCTGCGGGCGTTCCCGGTCGTCCGCGACCTCGTCACCGACGTCGGCTTCAACTACACCAAGGCCAGGGAGGTCCCGGCGTTCGTACCGCCGGCCGGGGTCGCTCCCGGCGAGTACCGCATGATGCAGGAGGACGTGGACCGCTCACAGGAGTTCCGCAAGTGCATCGAGTGCTTCCTGTGCCAGGACACCTGCCATGTGGTCCGCGACCACGAGGAGAACAAGCAGGCGTTCGCCGGGCCCCGTTTCCTCATGCGGGTGGCGGAGCTGGACATGCACCCGCTGGACGCGGCGGCGGAGTCGGGCCTGGACCGCAAGACCACCGCCCAGGACGAGCACGGCCTGGGCTACTGCAACATCACCAAGTGCTGCACGGAGGTCTGCCCGGAGGGCATCAAGATCACGGACAATGCGCTGATCCCGCTGAAGGAGCGGGCGGCCGACCGCAAGTACGATCCGCTGGTGTGGCTGGGCTCGAAGATCAGGAGGCGCTCTTCAGCGGGCTGAGAGTGCGGCTCGGGCCTGGTCAGCGCACCCAGTCCTCCTTGTAGGCACGCCAGTTGGCTTCGGTCGCGGCGAAGTCGATGTACAGCGCCACACCGAAGTTGGCCCGGTCCGCGTCCGTGCGGGACAGGCCGAGGCGGACGCCCCGGACCGCCGCGGGCACCGTCTCGGCGTGGCCCCAGTGGTCGAAGTTGCTCTCGTAGTAGAAGGGCAGGCCCATGAGCAGGTCGGTGGACTTCGGGGTGACCTCCAGGGCGAGGGAGGTCTGCTGGGCGACGTAGCCGCCGTAGGTGCCCTCCAGCGGCTGCGCGGTGTCGTACGACATCACGGCGATCTGGTCGACGCGGCGGGCGACCTGGCCGAAGAACTCCTGCGACCACCACTTGGGGTGTTCGGTGAACAGGCCGAACACGGTGTGCAGGGCGGGAAGCGGGTCGATCTGGTGCGCGGCGACGGAGAGCCGGGCGTCGCGCGAGCGGGTCTCGCGGCGCAGGGCGTCGAGCAGGGTGAGGTAGTCGCGGTCGTCGGACGGCATGGGCTCCAGGTCGAGGTGGATGCCCTCGTAGCCGGTGTCCAGGACCTGGCGGGCGGAGCGGACGACGGCGGAGCGGGTGTCCCGGTCCGCGATGCGCATGCCGTCGGAGTCCTCGTCGGCCAGGACGTCACCCAGGAAGGCCTGCACCCGCACCCCGGGGAGCTTCTCGTGGACGGCGTCGATGAACCAACGTGCCTTCGGATACACCGACTCGGGCAGTGTGCCGTCGTGCTCCAGCGGGCCCGAGTGGACGTACAGGTCCCGGATGCCGGTGCCTTGCAGGCGGCGGGCCAGGGCGGTGACGTCGGCGTCCTTCTTGCGCCCGTCGACCCAGGCGTGGCCCAGCCAGAGGGCGTCGCGGTTGCGGGTGTGGGTGCCGTCGGCCGGGTCGCCCATGTAGGTGACACGCAGGGCTGTCAGAACGGAGAGAAGAGGGAGCAGGAGGAGCAGAGGGAGGGCGATGGCCGTGCGTCTGACCCAGCGCCGGCGCTTCCCGCTTCCTTCACCGCCGGGTGCGGAAGCCTCCGGCGGGGCCGTCTCACCATCGGCGTCCGTGGCTTCGTTCGAGGTGGTGCCGTCCGCATGGACCATGCCGTCTCCCCCGGTGGTGCGGTGGGTATTGCCGGGGATGACGATCAGCACGCCCGTTCGGTTGCGATCAGCCGGCGCGTTCCGCCAGGTGCCGTGTGTGCAGGTGCCCCTCCAGGGGCCACGCGGGCGGCTGCGCCGGCAGGACGGCGGTGAGTGCGTAACGGCACTTCTCCGCCACCCGGCAGGAGGCGGTGTTGTCGGCCTTGTGGCGGAGGACGAGGCGGATCAGGCCGTCGCAGGCGAACGTCGCGCGGGCCCAGTCGGACAGTGCGTCCAGGGCGCGCGGCGCGACTCCCCGGCCGCGTGCGCGCGCCACCGTCCAGTAGCCGACCTCTGCGGACGCGGCGCCGGGGACGACGTCCTTGAGCACCACGTGACCGGCCGGCAGTCCGCCCACCGAGGGACCGACCTCCTCGACGGCGAACGCGAAGCGGCGGCCCCGCTCCCACCCATGCCGCTGCTCCCGCAGCCACCGCGCCGCACTCGGCTCGTCGTCGATGGCGAAGGACGTCCAGCGGCGCAGGGCCTCGTCGCCGCTCAGGGCGGATAGCCCGGCCGCGTCCGCGGGGCTCCACGGACGCAGGACCAGGGCGGGGGCCGTCGGTGTCGCGGCCACCTCGAGCCGGGTCGTGATCTCGGGCACAAGGCGATCGTACGGTGGTCGCCGGGCGCTCTCAGAACAGGCTCAGCAGGGCCTCCGCCGGGTCCGTCAGGCTCGTGTCGCCTCCGGGCAGGGGCAGTTCGAACCACACCGTCTTGCCCCGGGGCGTGCGGCGGGAGCCCCACGCGGCGCTGAGGAGGCCGACGAGCTGGAGGCCGCGGCCGCCCTCGTCGGTGTCGCGGGCGCGGCGGCGGCGGGGCTGGACCAGGCCGGAGTCCCAGACCTCGCAGACCAGGGTGCGGTCGAGCAGGAGGCGCAGGCGGATCTCGCCCTCGCCGTAGCGCAGGGCGTTGGTGACGAGTTCGCTGACCAGGAGCTCCGTGGTGTCGACCAGGGGTTCCATGTCCCAGGCGAGCAGCTGGGTGCGCGCGTACTCGCGGGCCCGGCCCACGCTGCGCGGCTCGCGCGGCAGGGTCCAGTCACCGACGGATTCCGTGGGCAGCCCTTGTACACGTGCCATCAGCAGCGCGATGTCGTCCTCGCCGTGGTGGGTGTCGAGGGTGTTGAGGACGTGGTCGCAGACGTCCTCCAGCGGCTGGGTGGGATCGGAGAGGGCGCTGACGAAGGCCTGCAGGCCCTCGTCCAGGGGGTGGTCGCGGCTTTCGACCAGTCCGTCCGTGTAGAGCGCGAGCAGGGCGCCTTCGGGCAGTTCGACCTCGACCTCCTCGAAGGGCTCGCCGCCGACGCCGAGCGGCAGGCCCGGCGGTACGTCGAGCATCAGCGCCGGTTCGCCCGGCTCGACCAGCGCGGGCGGCAGATGGCCCGCGTTGGCGAACGTACAGCGCCGGGTGACGGAGTCGTAGACGGCGTAGACGCAGGTGGCGAGGTAGACCTCCGAGAGGTCTGCCTCCCGGGGGCGGCGGGCCGCCCGGGTCGCCTGCTGCACCCCGCCGGGGGCGCCGAGGCCGCGGGCGATCTCGTCCAGCTGGGAGAGCACCTCGGCCGGTTCGAGGTCGAGCTGGGCCAGGGTGCGGACCGCCGTGCGGAGTTCGCCCATGGCGACGGCGGCGCGCAGGCCGCGGCCCATGACGTCGCCGACGACCAGCGCGGTGCGGTGCCCGGGCAGTTCGATGACGTCGAACCAGTCGCCGCCGACCTCGCTGGGCCGGCCGGTGTTGACGGTGCCGGGCAGGTAGCGGCAGGCGATGTCGAGGCCGGAGGCCTCCGGGTCGCCGGGCGGGAGCAGGGACCGCTGCAGTATCAACGCGCGTTCGTGCTCGCGGCGGTAGAGGCGGGCGTTGTCGATGCAGACGGCTGCGCGTGCCGCCAGTTCCACGGCGAGGTCGCGGTCCCGGTCGCCGAACGGCTCGCTGCCCTTCGTCCGGGCGAACTGCACGAGCCCGACGACGGTGTCGTGGGCGACCATCGGCACGGCGAGTGTGGACTGCACGAGCCCGCCGTCCTCGCCCGGGACGGTCTGCGGGCGGGCCGTGCGCAGGGCGTCCGCGCAGGGCGAGTTGAACGGATAGTGGTGGACGGCGCCGACCGCGACGGGCACGCCGGTGCCGGTGAAGGGCGCGTCGGAGACGGCGCTGGCGAAGGCGACGCGGCGCAGCTCGGCGCTGCCGTCGGCGAGTCCGGGCGGGGTCTCGTCGCCGGCCAGCAGGCCCTGGTAGAGGTCGACCGTGGCCAGGTCGCAGAAGCCGGGGACGACGACGTCGAGGAGTTGCCGGGCCGTGGTCTCCAGGTCGAGGGAGTTGCCGATACGGGCACCGGCCTCGTTCAGCAGGGCGAGATTGCGCCGGGCGGCGGCTGCCTCGCGGGCGGCGGCGCGACGGGCGGTGATGTCGGTGCCCAGCCAGGCGATGCCGATGGGGCGACCCGAACCGCTGTGTACGCGGTAGAGGTTGACGGACCAGTGGCGGCGCTCGTCAGAGCCCGGCACGAAGCCCGTGACGTGCATGTCGGTGATGGAGTTGCCGGTCTCCAGCACGCGGCGCAGGGTCGCGGCGACCCGCTCGGCCTCGCCGCGCTGGAGGTAGTCGTGGACGCCCTTGCCGCGGTGGTCGTCGGGCGTGCCGCCGAAGATGGACGCGAACCGCTGGTTGGCCCGGCGGACCCGCAGGTCGGGGTCGATCAGCAGGAAGCCGAACGGGGATTGACTGAAAATGGCCTGCGAAGCGGCGAGGTCGGTTTCGATGCTGCGCAGTGTGCGCACGTCGACGACGATGCAGACGGCCGCCTTGTCGCCCTCCTCGGTGCGCGTCGGCATGACGTACACCTCGGCGAGCCCTTCGCGGCCGCACTCCCCCTCGACGCCCTTCGGCATCCGGAAGGGCACCACGCCGGTCCACTCGCGGCCGTCGAGGATCTCGGCCATCTTGCGCATGCCGCGCTCGCGGTGGCGCGGGTCGATGAACGCCTCGATGGGATCCATGCCGACGGCGCGGCCGGCGGGGATGCCGAAGAGGTGCTCGGCGCGCAGGCTCCACTGCTCGACCAGCCCGTCGGGGCCGATGGAGAAGGACGCGACCTTGATGTAGTCGTAGATGGATCCGGGGGGACTGCTCTGCCACATGGCGTCCCCGTGCGGGACCCCGTCGACCGCGAGCGCACCTCCCACCGCGAAGGCCAGGCCGTCGGCAGCCCTCGCCCTCGCGCCCTCCGACGGGTCCTCCGACTCCGTGGCCTTCGCTGGTATCTCGCTCACGCGAACCGTCCCCTCCAGCTCACCGCGTCCGGCACCGGTCACCGGGGGCGGCTGCCCGCAGTATCCAGCACTACGGTGCCGCACAACACGGTGTTCACGATCACAGCACGGTCCCGATGGTTTTCGGTCCGGACCGTGACAACACTTCCAGTCTTCTAACCAGGGGACACGTCGTCGAACCCCGTCCGCCGGCAACCGCCACTGGCCTGAACCAATCGCTCTACAGCGGTAGGACGTACGTACACCGGATTTTCACTCCGGTACCGCGAGTTCGAACCAGACCGTCTTGCCCGTGACGCCGGGCCGGGTGCCCCACCGGCGGGAGGAGGAGGCCACCAGGTGCAGTCCGCGGCCGCTCTCGTCCTCGAGGCGGGCGGGGCGCTCGCGGGGCGGGTCCGGCAGGGGGTCGGAGACTTCGACCAGGAGGACGCCGCCCAGGCCGGAGGGGCGGACCAGGCGGACCCCGATGGGGCCCGTGGCGTGCCGCAGGGCGTTGGTGACCAACTCACTGACCAGCAGTGCCGCGAGGTCCGCGAGGCTGTCGAGGCCCCAGTCGCGGAGCCGGCCGCGGACGGCCTGGCGGGCGGTTCGCACGGCGCCCGGGTCGGCGGGAAAGATCCAGTCGGCGCAGTCACCTTCGGTGTCGATCACGCCGATCACTTCCCAGGCAGGAGCCCCGCCCATGTCCGGTTTCATGGGGTTAATGGGCACATACCCGATATCTGGGGCGGAGTATCGCGCGATGCGGCGCACTGTGGCACGAAAGGCGTAGCGGGCGCCGCTACAGCACTGCGTTGAGGCCGCACGCCCCCGGCCCGCTTCAGGCGCCGGGCTCTTCCAACCCGCCGGAGCCGGGGCCGCGGGAGCGGAGGCCTTCCACGGCTCCCAGGTGCGCGAGCGCCTGCCGTACGGCCGGGACGTCCTGGTCGAGCCAGTGGACATCCCAGATCTCGTCGGGGCCGAGCCAGCGCAGTGCGTCGTGGTCCTCCAGGGGCTCGGGGGCGGCGGAGCCGGGTCGCAGCCGGGCGGTCCACACCTGAAGGACGTAGGGCGCCCTGAGGGGCCACTCCCCCGGGACGCGCCCGCTCACCTCGGCGTCGACGCCGAGTTCCTCGCGCAGCTCCCGCACGAGCGCCGCGTCGGCCGTCTCCCCGGGCTCGACCTTGCCGCCGGGAAGCTCCCAGCGCCCGGCCAGCTCGGCGGGCGCGCTGCGCCGGGCGGCCAGCAGCCGCCCGTCCTCGACCAGCGCGGCACCTACGACGATCCGCTCACTCATGCGGGGAGCCTACGGGAGCCCCACCGACCTCCGGGCCACTCCCCGGGGCCCGCCGACGGTCAGTCGTGCGCCACGGCCGACCCGTTCTGACCGAGCCGCTCGACCCAGTACAGCTGCTTGTGGCCGCGACCGTCGAGGCTGTCCGCGATCTTCTGGGCCTCCGCCCGGGTCGCGTACCGGCCCACTCGGTAGCGGTTGCCGTTGTCGTCCTCTCGTATCACGAGCCAGGGAAGAGTGACCGTGCTGTCGTTCATCGCGCCCCTCCACTTCCCACCCGCGGCCTGTGCCGTGCCCCACCCGCTAAGGAAACCGCAATGCGCATATGCCCGAGCCTACGCCTAACCTTCACGGAGCGAATACGGCTTTTCACAAAGAGGTACGCAACCAGCCAGAACACAGGGGGCGCACGCCGACGAACGCGCCGTCGGTGTACCTCGGCGCAACCAACCGGAGGCATACCGCATACACGAACGCCGACCTGCGCGAACGACGACCGGCCCCGGGCCACGCGGCACCCGGGCCCGCGACCGTCCGCACGGCGACCGTGGAAGCGGGGCGCGCGCGGAGCGCGGGGAGCGCGCCGCGGGGCGGATGTGAGCGTTCGCTACTTGACCGGAAGGTGGTAGGCGACCCGGTACCGATCGGCCGGGATGACCACGTCGGCCGTCTCCACCGGGCGGCCGGAGGCGTAGAACGTGCGCTGGATGACCAGGACCACGTGCCCCGGGACGCCGCCCAGGACGAGCAGCTCCTCGGCGAGGCCGGGCCGGGCGCCGACCTCCTCCGTGACGTTGTCCACGATCACGTCGATGGCACGCATGCGCTCGACGACGCCCATGCCGCCGACCGGCCCCTCCTCGGGCAGCATCACGGGCGTACGCCCCGTCACGGCGAGAGGCTCCCAGGAGGTGGAGAGCATCATCGCCTCGCCGCCCTCGCGGTAGAGGTAGCGCGTGCACATGACCCGCTCGCCCGGCTCGATGTCCAGCCGCTCGGCGACCGCGACACTCGCCTCGGACTGCTCGCTGCTGGACTCCCAGGTGCCGCGGCCCTCACCGTCGGCCTGCTCCTGGCGGAACGGGGTGGCCCCGCCGGTCGGGCGGTAGCCGGAGCGGGAGATGCGCCGGGGCACGGGCCGCTCACGCACATACGTCCCCGAGCCGGAGCGGCCCTCGACCAGGCCTTCCGCCATGAGCACCTTGCGGGCCTCCAGCGCGACGGTGTCCGAGACCCCGTACTCCTGGCGGATTCTGGCCTGGGAGGGGAGGCGGGTGTGCGGTGGCAGCTGACCGTCGACGATCTTCTGGCGGAGATCACCCGCGACGCGCAGGTACGCCGGCTGCTCACCGAATGTCACTGGCCGCTCCCATCAGGTTGTACAGACAGCAACAGCGTGGCAACCCTAGGTTGTGCGGTGCAAGCAAAGGCCAGAGAATCACTCGATGTGATGACACGATGGCCCTGGGGGCTTTACGCAGGCGGTTTCTCCCCGCTATAGCCGCCGTCACACCTGCGCTTCGGAGTCTGAACTCTCGCGCTCCTCGGAGGCCGGCGGGGTCGCCGCCAGTCCGAGGGCCTTGCGCGCCGTGACGGTCGCCGGCCCGTCCACGGCCCCGTACGCCTTGTCGTAGTGCGTGTAGTACGTGTCCACGTCACCGGCGGTGCTCGCCCTCCGCCACTCCTCCCGGGAGTCCTCCAGGTCGTCGACCAGGTCGGCGACGGGCTTGCGGGCACCGGCCTGCCAGGAGTGGCCGCGCAGGGCCTCGATCTGTTCGCCGAGCACGTCGTGGACCTGGGTGGCCCAGGCCCGGTGGGCGGCGAGATCGTCGTCGGGGGTCTTCTCGGGCTCCTCGTAGAGCGCCGTGTCGAGGGCGTCGGCCGTCGACAGGAAGACGACCTGGTCGGTGTCGAGGGTGGTGGGGTCGCCGCGCAGGGAGCCGGTCAGCTTGGTCCCGGCCTCGGTGCTGCCGAAGAGGCAGGTGATCGCGCGGTCGCCGTAGCGCCAGCTCTCCCGGGACGGCATCAGGTAGTACACGTCGACATCGGCCGGCATCGCCCAGGTGTCCATCGCGTACTGGTCCTGGAGGGCATAGCACTTCTCGTCGGCGATGCCGGTGATCCTCGTGTCGCCCGGGAAGGCGCCGCCCGGCAGCGTGACGACCGCGAACACCTCACCGTCGTGCCCGCCCTTGCACGGCACCCGGTCGACGTCGTAGGTGTCGCCCTCCAGCCCGCCGGGCGCGTCGAAGCAGTCGCCCTTCTCCAGCGAGAGGCTCTCGTTGCCCTGCGCGCCGTCCTTGAAGCCCTCCCAGACCTTGTGCGCGGCTCCCGTGGACAGCACCACCGCCCACAGCACGATCCCTACGCAGGACAGCACGGCCCCCGCGATCGCCATGCCCCGTCCGCTCTGCCCGGACCGCCGGATCTGCCGCAGCGCGACCAGGCCGAGCACGAGCCCCGCGACGGGCAGGAAGCAGAGCACACCGAGCACGAGGGCGGCGACGGCCAGGGCGTTGACGGAGACGGGAGTGCCGTAAGGGCGGTATGCCTGTGGCCGGTCGGCGAGGGGCGGGCCGTACGGGCCCTGGGGCTGCCGGCTCCCAGGGGGCGGGGGTATCGACACGGGTACGGTGCTCCTGGCTGAGGCGGTGGGCGGGAATCCGTCGTACGGCTGCGCGCATCGTAAGCGGAGGGGTGAGACGACCAGAGCGACGGGCTGCTTCGAGCGTCCCTTCGGGGTTCTGGCGGTTCACCGTGAGAGCGGACTGGTCCTCGCGGCCGGGTGGGTCCGTGATCCCATGCCGTTTCCGGAGGGCGGGGCGCCTAGCCGACGGACGTGTCGGCGGACTGGCGTATGGCCGTCCACCCCACCGGGAAGACCGCCCTCACCGTGAAGCCGCCGTCGGTCGCCGGGGCCGCGTGGAAGTCGCCGCCCAGCAGGTGGGCGCGTTCGCGCAGGCCCACCAGGCCGTGGCCGCCGCCGGGGAGGGGCGGCCGGGCGGCGACGCGCTCGGGGGCGGTGTTGTGCACCTCGACGTGCAGGCCGGCCGCGCAGTGGACCCGTACCGTCGCGCGGGAGCCCGGGGCGTGCTTGCGGATGTTGGTCAGCGCCTCCTGCACCGTGCGGTACGCGGCGCGTTCGACCGGTTCGGGCAACGGGGCCGGGGGGATGGAGACGTCGAGGTCCACCGGGAGGCCGCTGTCGCGGACCAGGTCGGTGAGGCCGGCCAGTCCGGCCCGTGGGGCGCCCTGCGCGCCCGGGTCCCCGGTCGTGCGCAACACCCCCACGAGGTGGTGCAGTTCGGTGAGGGTCTGGGCCGACAGTTCGTGGATCGTGCGGGCCGTCGCCCGCACGTCCGCGTCCCCCGGCCCGCCCACTTGCAGCGCACCGGCCTGGAGGCTGATCAGGCTCACCTTGTGGGCGACGACGTCGTGCATCTCCCGGGCCAGCCGGTTGCGTTCGGTGGCCAGCACCCGCTCGGTCAGGACCTGGTTCTCCCAGGCCCGCCGGGCCGTCGCCGCCCGAAGGCGCTCCTGCCGCGACCGGACCGACCGGCCGAGCACGACGACGCCCGCCGCCACCCCGCAGCAGTCCAGGGCCAGCAGCGCGGTCTCCCGGTCGAGGGCGAGGGAGGAGACGCCGGTCGCCGGGTGGGGCAGGAACCACGCCACCGCGACCGCTGCCGCGCACGTCGCGCCGGCGAGGACGGGGCCGCGCCGGACGGCGACGCAGTAGAGCGCGATCAGCGGGGCGAAGGCGATGTGCCCGAGGTACAGCCCCGGCAGGCCGGCGAGCACCGCCGCCTCGGGGGCCCGGCGCCGCAGCAGCAGCGCGCCGGCGGCGACGAGGGCCAGCCACATGCCGTGCCCGGCGGTCAGGCCGTTGACCACCAGTCCGTCGACCAGGGCGACCAGCACCGGAAGCGCCCGGGAGGCGGCCCGCCGTACGGCTGCGGTGGCCGGCGGCCCGCTGTCCCGTTCCCCGGTCGAAGGCACCCCGTGCGCCGCCCCGGACGCCGCCACCCCGCTCACCGTCGTTCCGGTTCCGCGTCGACCAGGTTCGCCCGGTCCGCGACCACCGCCGCCTGTACGCGGTTGAGCCCTCCCAGCTTCGCCAGCAGGGCGCTCACATGGTCCTTGACCGTGCCGTGCGCCAGGTGCAGCCGGGCCGCGATGGCCCGGTTGCTGAGCCCTGCTCCCACCAGGGCGAGCACCTGCCGCTCCCGGCCGGTGAGCGCCCGCACCCGCCGTACGGCCTCCTCGTCACGGCCGGAGAGCAGGTAGCCGTCGATCACCTGTCCCACCGCCTCGGGCGCCAGCACCCGGCGGCCGGCGGCCAGCGCCCGTACGGCGTCGATCAGTTGCTCCGGCGCGGTGTTCTTCATCAGGAACCCGGCGGCTCCCAGGCGCAGCGCCTCGTCCACGTGCTCACGGGCGTCGAAGGTGGTCAGCATCGCCACCGCCGGGGGCTTCGGGAGGGCGGCGACCTGCCGCAGGACGGCGGGCCCGTCCACGACCGGCATCCGGATGTCGAGCAGCAGGACCTCCGCCCGCCCGTCCCGCACGGCCTTCACGGCGCCCGTTCCGGCGCAGTCGGCGACGACGGTGATGTCCCGCGCCGAACCGAGGATCACGCGCAGTCCGGTGCGTACCAGCGGTTCGTCGTCCACCACCGCGACTCGTATCACTTCCGTCCCCCCACGCATCGCGAACACCGTTCGTTACGACGGTCCTCGCCCGACCGGCGTTGCGCCGGGGCCGTGTGCCACCTGCCACACGACCGGCCGTACCCCGCCGGTCGGCGGGGGCGGTTCCCGCCCGCGGGCGGATGCCGCCGGGCCATGCCCCGCTGCCACGATTCGTCGGGTCGCCGATCACCACGGGCCCGCCGGACGGGCCGTCAGCACCACGCAAGGACGCACATGCACCACACCCAGGACCGCCCCGCCAGACGCCGCCGCACCCACGCCCGCCTCCTGGTGGCGTGCTGCACCGCCGGAGCGGTGCTGCTGACCGCCGCGGGCGCGCACGCCGAGCCCGGCGGCGCCGGCACCCCGTCGTCCCCGGCCGTCCGGGCGGCCGAGACCGTCGAGCGCGTCACCGGGACGTCCGACCTCGTCCCCGGCACCCCCGTCGCCGGGGGAGCCACCCGCGCGGAGGTCGGCACCGGGACGTCCGCCGCCCGCATCACCGCTCCGGCCACCGCCGACGGCGCCGTGGAGTTCGCCCACGGTTCCGACGTGCTGCGCCTGACCCTGCCCGGCAGCGCCGACGCGCAGGCCACGGCCGGTGCCAACGGCACGATCGTCTACCCGGGCGCGGCCGAGGACGTCGACCTGGCCGTGCAGCCCAACCGGGACGGTGTGCGCACCCTGATCACGCTCAAGGACGCGAACGCCCCGACCGAGTTCCGGTTCCCGCTCGGCCTGCCGGCGGACGCGGCCACCGAGACCCTCGAGGACGGCTCCGTCCTGGTCACCCGCGGCGAGGAGTACCTCGGCACGTTCGACGCGCCCTGGGCGAAGGACGCGCGCGGCGAGGCCGTGCCGACCGAGTACCGCGTCGAGGGCGGCGCCCTCGTGCAGACCGTGCGGCCCGGGCCGGGTACGGCCTTCCCGGTGGTGGCGGACCCGGCGTGGTTCATCCCGATCGCGATCGTCGCCGGGCGGCTGCTGCTCTCCCAGGGCGTCAAGAGCATCTCCAAGCACGCGGCTCAGCGCATGGCCCAGCGCGGCATCAGCCAGGAGATGGTCGCGCGTACGGTGAAGACCGGCAAGAAGACCAAGGGCAAGTCGCCGGGCACGTGGAAGTACAGCACCGGCAAGGTCTGGGTCGTGATCAACAAGGCCGGCAACGTGGTGTCCGTCGGCCGCAACTGAGCCCGTTCCGGAGAGGCGAAGCATGCACATCGAGTACGACCGCGAGAACGACACCGCGTATGTCTCTCTCGTCGCGCACATCGCGGACGGCGCCGCCGTCCGGCAGATCCCCGTCGACGGGGTCGGGGCGGACGCCGAGGTGTTCCTCGACGTGGACGCGTCGGGGCGGCTGCTCGGCATCGAGGTGATCGGTGCCGGCGGTGCGCTGCCCGCGGAGGTGCTGGAGCAGTCCTCGGCGGGCTGACGGCCTCCCGCGGAGCGTCTTCGGCGACTGACGGGCCGTCACAAGGGCCCTGCCGTTCCGTGCAGGGCCCTTGTGCAATTCCTGTGGAGGCCTCAATCTTTCGCTGACGCACAGGAGTAGCCGCTGATTTGACATGGTCATGACCTTTGGCTTCATCGGCGGCGACCGACGGGCGTGCACCACACCCCACAGCGCACCACCGATTGAGGAGGACCCCTCAGATGGCAGTGATGCGTACTCCCCACAGACCCTCCCGGCGCAGACTGGCCGCGCTCGGCGCGACGGCCACCGCGGCGCTCGTCGCGAGCCTCGTCTCCGCCCTCCCCGCCGCCGCGGCCCCGGTCGCGGCGGAAGGGCACGTCCGCTACGAGGGCGCCGCGAACGCCGTCGCCGGCAGTTACATCGTCACCCTGAAGACCGAGAAGGCCGGTTCCGCCGAGGGCCGCGCGCTCGCGCACAAGTACGGCGCCGACATCGAGCGGACGTACACCAAGGCCCTGAACGGCTACGAAGTCGAGGCCTCCGAGTCCGAGGCGAAACGTCTCGCCGCCGACCCGGCGATCGCCTCCGTCGTGCAGAACCGGACGTTCTCCATCACCGGCACACAACCCGGCCCGCCCTCCTGGGGCCTGGACCGCATCGACCAGAAGAGCCTGCCGCTGAACAGCTCGTACACCTACCCGGACGCGGCCGGCGAAGGCGTCACGGCGTACGTCATCGACACCGGCGTCCGCATCACGCACGGCGACTTCGGCGGCCGCGCCTCCTACGGCTACGACGCCGTCGACAACGACAACACCGCCCAGGACGGCCACGGCCACGGCACGCACGTCGCCGGCACCGTCGCCGGAAGCGCCTACGGCGTCGCCAAGAAGGCCGAGGTCGTCGGCGTCCGCGTGCTGAACAACTCCGGCCAGGGCACCACCGCCCAGGTCGTCGCCGGCATCGACTGGGTCGCCCGCAACGCGGTCAAGCCCGCCGTCGCCAACATGTCCCTCGGCGGCCCCGGCGACACGGCCATCGACACGGCCGTCCGCAACGCCATCACCTCCGGCGTCACCTTCGTGGTCGCAGCCGGCAACGAGTCCACCAACGCCTCCACCCGGTCCCCGGCCCGCGTCACCGAGGCCGTCACGGTCGGCGCGACGACGTCGAGCGACGCGAAGGCGAGCTACTCCAACTACGGCACCGCCCTGGACCTGTTCGCACCGGGCTCGTCCATCACCTCGGCCTGGAGCACCAGCGACTCGGCCACCAACACCATCTCCGGTACGTCGATGGCGAGCCCGCACGTCGCCGGCGCCGCCGCCCTGCACCTGGCCGCCAACCCCACGGCCACGCCCGCGCAGGTCTCCGCCGCGCTGACGTCCGCCGCCACCACCGGCGTCGTCACCGGCCCCGGCACCGGATCACCCAACCGGCTCCTGTACGTCGGCGGCGGTACGACCACCCCGCCCGGCCCGCGCTTCGAGAACACCGCCGACCAGGCCATCGCCGACAACGCCACCGCCGAGTCCCCGGTGACGGTCTCCGGCGTCTCCGGCAACGCCCCGTCGGCCCTCGCCGTCGAGGTGCACATCGCCCACACCTACATCGGTGACCTGCAAGTTCAGCTGGTCGCCCCCGACGGCACGGCCTACACGCTGAAGTCGTACGGCACCGGCGGCAGCGCGGACAACATCGACACCACGTACACCGTGAACGCCTCCTCGGAGGCCGCGAACGGCACATGGAAGCTGCGCGTGAGCGACAACGCCCGCTACGACACCGGGCGCATCGACGCCTGGGCGCTCCAGTTCTGACCCGTACCGCGTAACCGGGGGCCGGGCTGCCGACAGCCCGGCCCCCGGCCGCTGCGTCGGCCGCCGGGGCGGTGACCGAGCGCCCCGGTCCACCGGAGCGCGGACGGGGCCGTGCATCCGTCGAGGGGCCCCGGCGGGAAGTGTTCGCGCCGGGGCCCGAGCCGTGACCCGGCGGCACGCGACGACGCCGGAGGACGGAGGCACGACCATGGCCACGGACGGGCCGCAGCTGCACTGCCTGGTCACCGGGGCGTCCGGATACATCGGCGGGCGCCTGGCGCCCGAGCTGATGCGGGAAGGCCACCGCGTCCGGTGCCTCGCCCGCTCCCCCGGCAAACTCCGCGACCACCCCTGGGCGGCGCACGCGGAGACGGTCCGGGGGGACGTCACGGACCCCGAGTCGCTCGCCTCCGCGATGCGCGGTGTCGATGTCGCCTACTACCTGGTGCACGCCCTCGGCTCCGGCTCCCGGTTCGAGGACACCGACCGCGCCGCCGCCCGGACCTTCGCCGAACAGGCCCGGGCCGCCGGCGTACGGCGGATCGTCTACCTCGGCGGGCTCACGCCGCGCGACGTCCCCGAGCGGTCGCTCTCCCCGCATCTGCGGTCCCGGGCCGAGGTGGGAGAGATCTTCCTCGACTCGCCCGTCCCCGCGACCGTGCTGCGGGCCGCCATCGTCATCGGCTCGGGATCGGCCTCGTTCGAGATGCTGCGCTACCTCACCGAACGCCTCCCCGTCATGATCACCCCCAGCTGGGTGCACACCCGCACCCAGCCCATCGGCGTACGGGACGTGCTGCGCTACCTCGTCGGGTCGGCCACCATGCCGGACGACGTCGACCGGGCCTTCGACATCGGCGGGCCGGACGTCCTCACCTACCGGGACATGATGCTCCGCTACGCCGCCGTCGCCGGACTCCCGCGGCGGCTCATCGTGCCGGTCCCGGTCCTCACCCCGCGGCTGTCCAGCCACTGGGTCGGACTCGTCACGCCCGTGCCCGCCTCCCTCGCCCGGCCGCTGACCGAGTCGCTGCGGTACGAGGTCGTCTGCCGCGAACACGACATCGCCCGGTACGTGCCGGACACCCCCGGCCGTCCGCTGCCGTTCGACGAGGCGCTGACCCTGGCGCTGCGCAGGGTGCGTCAGGCGCAGGTCTCCACGCGCTGGTCCTCCGCCTCGGTGCCCGGGGCGCCCAGCGATCCGCTGCCCACCGACCCGGACTGGGCGGGCGGCAGCCTCTACCAGGACGAACGGCACCGGCCGGTCGAAGCGTCCCGGGCGGCTCTGTGGAAGGTCATCGAGGGCATCGGCGGCGACAACGGCTGGTACTCCTCCCCCCTGGCCTGGGCGGTCCGGGGATGGCTGGACCGGTTCGCGGGCGGGGTCGGGCTGCGCCGCGGACGGCGGGACACCGAGCGCCTGAGGGTCGGCGACTCACTGGACTTCTGGCGGGTCGAGGAGATCGAACCCGGTCATCTGCTGCGGCTGCGCGCCGAGATGCGGCTGCCCGGACTGGCCTGGCTGGAGATGTACGCCGAGACCGACGACGAGGGCCGCACCCGCTACCGGCAGCGCGCCCTGTTCCATCCCCGCGGCCTGCTGGGCCACGCCTACTGGTGGAGCGTCGCCCCGTTCCACTCCGTCGTGTTCGGCGGCATGGCGCGCAACATCGCCCGGGCCGCGTCCGACGGCACGAGCGGACGCCGGAGCGCCGCGCGCATCCGGCGGGCCCGCGAGCGGCGAAGCAGGCGGGAGCAACGCACGAAACCCGCACCACCGCACCTGGAGTGACGCCATGACCGTCGCGGTCGTCCTGTTCACCTCGGACCTGCGCCTGCACGACCATCCGCCCCTGCGCGCCGCGCTGGACACCGCGGCCGAGGTGGTGCCCCTGTTCGTCCGCGACCCCGCCGTCCACGCCGCCGGATTCGACGTGCCCAACCGCGCCGCCTTCCTCGCCGACTGCCTGGCCGACCTCGACGCCTCGCTGCGCCGGCGCGGCGGACGGCTGGTCGTGCGCACCGGGCCGGTCGCCCGGGAGGTCCGCGCGGTCGCCGACGCGTGCGGTGCCAGGGAGGTGCACATGGCCGCGGGGGTCACCGGCTACGCCCACCGCCGGGAGGAGCGGCTGCGCAAGGAACTCGACGCCTGCGGTGTCGCGCTGCGGGTGCACGACAGTGTGGTCACCGCCGTCGCGCCGGGGGCTGTGACACCGTCCGGCTCGGACCACTTCGCCGTGTTCACCCCGTACCTGCGCCGCTGGTCCGAGGAGCCGCTGCGCGACCCCCTGCCCGCGCCGCGTGCGGTACGCGTCCCCGAAGCGGTGCGCGGCGAGCAGCCGCCGTCCCGCGCGAGGGTGGCGGACCTGTCACCGGAGCTCCCGGCCGGCGGGGAGTCGGCGGGCCGCGACCGGTTCGCGCGGTGGGCGGACACCGGCCTGCCCCGGTACGAGGAACGGCACGACGACCTGGCCCGTGACGCGACCTCGCGCCTGTCGCCGTACCTCCACTTCGGGGCTCTCTCACCCGTGGAGGTCGTCCGGCGAGCCCGTGAGAGGGGCGGCGCCGGGGCGGACGCGTTCGTCCGTCAGCTGTGCTGGCGCGACTTCCACCACCAGGTTCTCGCGGCCCGGCCCGAGGCGTCCGTCCAGGACTACCGCACCCGGGGCGACCGGTGGCGCGGCGAGGAAGAGGCCGCCGAGGACATCGCCGCGTGGCGGGAGGGCCGCACCGGCTACCCCGTGGTCGACGCGGGCATGCGCCAGTTGCGCCACGAGGGCTGGATGCACAACCGGGCCCGGCTGCTGGTGGCGAGTTTCCTCACCAAGACGCTGTACGTGGACTGGCGGATCGGCGCCCGGCACTTCCTCCGGTTCCTGGTGGACGGCGACCTCGTCAACAACCAGCTGAACTGGCAGTGGGTCGCCGGCACCGGCACCGACACCCGTCCCCACCGTGTCCTCAACCCCGTGCTCCAGGGAAAACGCCACGACCCGGACGGCACGTACGTGCGCCGTTGGGTGCCCGAACTGGCGGACGTCGGCGGCGCCGCGGTGCACGAGCCGTGGCGGCTGCCGCAGGACGACCGGGCCCGGCTCCGCTATCCCGCGCCGCTCCTCGACCTCGGCGAGGGCCTGGCCCGTTTCCGGCAGGCCCGGGGCCGCGACTGAGCGCCCCGCACCGCGGCGCATCCGAATCACCGCTCCGCGCGGAAGCACTGAAGTGCGGATGACCGGAAGCGAGAAGGGGTTGCGCATGCTTGGACCGCGGCCGACGGTGGCCGGACCGGCGGACACGAACCCTGTCCCGCTCACCGCTCCCGGGGCCACGCGCGCCATGGAAGCGGTCCTCGATCGGGTGCTCGAGGCGCGGCTGCGGCAAGCCCGCGACACCGACACGGTGTTCGCCCGCGAGATGGCCGATCGCGTCGCCGGGTTCGTCCGGCGGGGCGGCAAGCGGCTGCGTACCGCGTTCGTGTGGTGCGGCTGGCGGGCCGCCGGCGGCTCGGGCGACGCGGGCGCGGTGCTGCGCACGGGGGCCGCCCTGGAACTTCTCCAGGCCTGCGCCCTCGTCCACGACGACGTGATGGACGGATCACCGCTGCGCCGGGGCGCGCCAGCGATGCACGTGGACTTCGCCCGGGGACACACCGCCGGCCGGACGGGCGGGGCCGCCGGGTCGTTCGGGACGTCGGCCGCCGTCCTCGCGGGCGACCTGGCGCTGGCGTGGGCGGACGATCTGGTGACGGAGACGGCACTCTCCTCTCCGCACGGCGCGCGGCTGTACGACGAGTGGCGGGCCATGCGCACCGAGATGGTCGCCGGGCAGTACCGCGACCTGCGCGCGCAGGTGAGCGGCTCGTCCGGCGCCGAGGAGGCGCTGACCATCGCCGTCCTGAAGAGCGCCCGGTACACGGTCGCGCGGCCCCTGACGCTGGGTGCGTCGCTGGCCGGCGCGGACGCCCGCACCCTGGGCGCGCTGCGGGCCGCGGGCCGGTGCGCGGGGCTGGCCTTCCAGCTGCGCGACGACCTCCTCGGGGCCTTCGGCGACCCGGCGTCGACCGGCAAACCGGCCGACGAGGACCTGCGCTCCCGCAAGCTCACCCTTCTCCTCGCCGCCGCCGTCCGGCTCGCGGAAGCCACCGGCGACCAGGACGCCGCCGCCGTGCTCGCCCCGGACGCGGGCGCCCGTCCGGGGCACACCGTGGAGCGGATGCGGACGGCGCTGGAACGCACGGGCGCCCGGGCCGAGGTGGAGACGAGGATCGCGGACCTGGCGGCCGCCGGTCTGCGGCATTTCGGGGCGACCGGCGCCGCCCCCGGCGTACGGCGGGAGTTCGCCGCACTGGTGAGGCGGGCCTCGGGCGTCGCCCCGCACCACGCGGAGGAACTCGTATGAGGACGGTGACCGGACCGACGGACCATGTCGTGGTGGTGGGCGCCGGCCTGTCCGGGCTGGCGTGCGCCCTGCATCTGCTGGGCGCCGGCCGCCGGGTCACGCTCGTCGAACAGGACGCCGGACCGGGCGGCCGGGCCGGACGGGTACGGCTCGGCGACTACCTGCTGGACACCGGGCCGACCGTGCTGACGATGCCGCATCTGGCCGACGAGGCGTTCGCCGCCGTCGGCGAGAGCCTCGGCCGGCACGTCGAGCTGATGCCCCTGCACCCCGCCTACCGGGCCGGTTTCGCGGACGGGACCTCGCTCGACGTGCACACCGACGGCGACGCCATGGAGGCGGAGGTGCGGCGCTTCGCCGGACCGGCGGAGGCGGCGGGCTACCGCAGGCTGCGGGAGTGGCTGGAACGGCTGTACCGGGCGCAGATGCGACGGTTCATCGACACCAACTTCGACTCGCCCCTCCAGCTCGCGCACCCGGATCTGGCCCGGCTGGCGGCGCTCGGCGGCTTCGGGCGCCTCGACGGCCGGATCGGCCGCTTCCTCTCCGACGCCCGTCTGCGCCGCGTCTTCTCCTTCCAGGCCCTGTACGCCGGAGTGGCGCCGGCCCGGGCGCTCGCGGCCTACGCGGTGATCGCCTACATGGACACGGTGGCCGGCGTCTGGTTCCCCAAGGGCGGCATGCACGCCCTGCCCCGGGCGATGGCGGACGTGGCGGCCGGTGCCGGTGCCGAGCTGCGGTGGTCGGCCGAGGTGAGCGCGCTGGAGCGCTCCGCGGACCGGGTGCGGGCCGTCCGGCTGGCCTCGGGTGAGCGCATCCCGTGCGACGCGGTGGTGCTGACCTGTGAACTGCCCGCCGCGCACCGGCTCCTGGGCCGGGCGCCCCGCCGCCCGGTACGGCTGCGGCACTCGCCGTCCGCGGTCGTCCTGCACGCCGGGACCGACCGCACCTGGCCCCAGCTCGCCCACCACACGCTGTCGTTCGGCGCCGCGTGGGAGCGCACCTTCGACGAACTGACCCGCTCGGGAGCGCTGATGAGCGACCCCTCGCTGCTGATCACCCGTCCGACCACGCACGACGCCTCGCTGGCGCCGCCCGGCCGCCACCTCCACTACGTCCTGGCGCCCTGCCCCAACACCGCCGTCGGCCCCTCCGCCGCCGCCTGGCGGGACCTGGGCCCGCGCTACCGCGACCGCCTGGTCGCCGAGCTGGAACGCCGCGGCCTCGACGGGTTCGCCGGCAGCGTCGAGGCGGAACTGCTGGTGACCCCGCTCGACTGGACGGCCCGGGGCCACGCGGCGGGCAGTCCCTTCTCCGTCTCCCACACCTTCGCCCAGACCGGGCCCTTCCGGCCGCGCAACCTGGTACGCGGACTGGACAACGTGGTGCTCGCCGGCTGCGGGACCACCCCCGGTGTCGGCGTACCGACCGTGCTCATCAGCGGGAAACTCGCCGCCGCCCGCGTCACCGGGGGCCGTACCCGGGCGCCCCGGGCGGGCCGGCTCCCGGACTGCCGCCCGTCCCCCCCGACCGCAGCAGGTGCCCATGACCCGACGTGAACTGGACGCCGCCGGGATCACCGAGCCCGGCCTGCGCGCCGCCTACGGCCGGTGCCGGCAGCTCAACGCCCGGCACGGCCGGACCTACTTCCTGGCCACGCGCCTGCTGCCGCTGGAACGCCGTTCCGCGGTGCACGCGCTGTACGGCTTCGCCCGCTGGGCCGACGACATCGTCGACGACCTGGACCGGCGCCTGACACCCGACGAGCGGGACCTGCTGCTGAAGCGGCTGGAGGGCGATCTCGCCCACGGGTTGCGCACCAGCGGCGAGGCCGGGGCCGAACCGGTGGTCCGGGCCGTGGCCGACACCGCCGGCCGCTTCGGCATCGACGTGACCCTGTTCGCCGACTTCCTCGCCTCGATGCGCGCCGACCTGACCGTCACGGACTACCCCACCTACGCCGACCTGCGGGCCTACATGCACGGCTCGGCCGCGGTGATCGGCCTGCAGATGCTGCCCGTGCTCGGCACGGTCGTCCCGCGCGAGGAGGCGGCACCGCACGCGGCGGCCCTCGGGGTGGCGTTCCAGCTGACCAACTTCCTGCGGGACGTGGGCGAGGACCTGGACCGTGGCCGCGTCTACCTGCCCGCGGATCTGCTCGCCGCCCACGGCGTGGACCGGCCGCTGCTGGAGTGGAGCCGGCGAAGCGGCCGCCGCGATCCGCGCATCCGGGCGGCACTCGTCGCGGCCGAGGTCCTGACCAGGGGCGTGTACCGGACGGCAGAGCCGGGCATCGCGATGCTCGACCCGCGGGTACGCCCGTGCATCCGCACCGCGTTCACGCTGTACGGCGGGATCCTCGACGCGATCGCGCGGCACGACTACACCGTGCTGCACCGCCGAGCGGTGGTGCCCCGCCGCCGGCGGGCGGCCACCGCCGCGGCCGGTGTCCTGAAGGTGGCCCGCGCGCGGTGGCACGCGGCGCCCGCGGCGGAGCACGCCGTACTGGAACGGAAAGGACCCGGTCGTGGCTGACCGCGCGGACAAAGCACGCTGGACATCACCGCTGCGGCGGCGCCGCGGCCCCGGCTGGGCGGACCAGCACCCGACCTGGCGCGCGGCACGGCCGCCGCTGATCGCCGACGCCCTGAAACGGGCGTCCGCCCGGCCCTCCGGCAACTGGTTCGTGGTCGGTGCCTCCCGGGACGTGCGCCCCGGCAGCCCCTACGGCAGGACCGTCGGCGGTGTCGAGGTGGTGCTGTGGCGCTCGGAGTCGGGCGGCCTCCGGGCGGGCCCCGGCATCTGCCCGCACCTCGGTGCACCGCTGCGGGACAGCCGGGTGGTGTGCGGCACGCTGGTGTGCCACTGGCACGGGCTGGCCCTGGACGGCTCCGCCTTCGCCGGCTGGCAGCCGTACCCCGTCCACGACGACGGGGTGCTGGTGTGGGTACGGCTCGACGCGGCCGGCGGTGAGGAACCCGCGGAGCGGCCCGTGATTCCGGCGCGTCCGGCACCGGGCACCGGGGTGGACGCCGTGTTCACGGCGGTGGGGCGGTGCGAGCCGCAGGACGTGGTCGCCAACCGGCTCGACCCGTGGCACGGATCCTGGTTCCACCCGTACTCCTTCGTCGATCTGACGGTCGCCCGGGAACCGCGGGGCGACGAGGGGGATGACGCCGACGACGCCTTCGTGGTCGATGTCTCCTTCCGGGTGGCGGGCCGTCTGGTGGTGCCCGTCCGGGCCGAGTTCACCGCGCCGGAGCCGCGAACCGTCGTCATGCGCATCACCGACGGCGAGGGCGCCACCTCCGTGGTGGAAACCCATGCCACGCCGCTGACCGCGGCCGCCGCCCAGCGGCCGCGGACGGCCGTGATCGAGGCGGTCGTCGCCGCGTCGGACCGGCGCGGTTTCGCGCTGGCCCGGGCGGCGGCCCCCGTGCTGCGCCCCCTGATGCGGGCCACGGCCGGGCGTCTGTGGCGCGACGACCTGGCCTACGCCGAGAGGCGCTGGGCGCTGCGCAGCACCGGACGGTTCCCCGGGTGAGGCGACCCCGCCGGACGGGCCTTGGGGGTCGTCCCCGGCCTGTCCGGTGCCCTTGGGGGTCGTCCCCGGCCTGTCCGGTGCCCTTGGGGGTCGTCCCGGGCCCGTCCTGTGGCCGGGCGTCACCGGCGCGGCGGACGTTCCGCGAGCGCGCCCAGTGCCCGCAGCACCCGGGAGCGTCCCGCCCGGGGCACGCTCCACAGCACCTGGCCGCGGATTCCCCACCCGGCGAGCAGTGCGTTGGCCGCCAGGAAGCCGGTGGTGGTGGCGCGTTCCATCAGGGCCACCGGCAGGTCGCAGCGGAGTCCGTCGCCGGCCAGCATCAGCCACGGGTGAGGGGTCCGTACGGTGGGGCGCCGGTGGTGGGTGCCGACCGGGAAGAGCGGGCAGTCCGAGCGCCACTCGTGCCGGGCGTCGACGACGCGCGCCAGGCGGGTCTCCGGGTACACCCGCCGCAACTGCCCGAGCAGCGCGTCCTGCACGGTCTCCGGGTCCGTGCCGGCGGGGACGGCGTAGGCATGCAGTTCCACGACCGAACCGCCGTTCTTCGCGGCCCAGCGGGCGGCCTCGCCCTCGTAGCGTTCCAGGACGCTGATGTTGTCCAGGCCGTCGTAGCCGCTGGTGCCGAGGAAGCCGGGCCGGCCGGCGCGGACCGGCCGGTCGAGCCAGAGCCGCGAGACGAGGAACGGCGGGGCGGTGCGCAGGGCGGCGACGTCCTCGCGCCAGGGGGCGGTGCCCAGGCGGGGCGAGGCGGCGACGACCTGGCGCAGTCCTGCGGTGTCGAGGGCGAGCACCACCGCGTCGTGCCGGCCGGTGCCGGTGCCGGTGCGCACCTCGGCTCCCCCGGTGCCGGAGGGCTCCACGCCCTGCACGGGAGTGCCGGTGCGGACGGTCGCGCCCAGGCGCCGGAGGTAGTCGGCGAGCGGCTCCCACAGGGCCTGCGGGAAGGGTTCGTCGGGCACGTCGAAGAGCAGTCCCTCCGAGGAGCCGAGGAAGTAGATGTGGAACATCACCATCAGTTCGGCGGCGGAGAGTTCGCGCGGGTCGGCGAAGAAACTGCGTGAGAACACCTCGAACGCCAGGTGGTGCGCGGCCTCGGGGAAGCGGACGCGTTCGAGGAAGGCGGTCGCGCTGACCTGGTCGAAGCGTGCGTACACGTCGGGTACGCGCACGTCCAGGAGGGGCAGTGCCGCCCGGGCGTCCAGGGCGGCGAGGTCGCGCCGGCCGAAGGTGGGGCTGAGGGCGACGAAGCCGAGGGCGCTGAGGGGTGGGGTGCGCGGGACGCGGGCGAAGCTGTCGGTCAGTCCGCCGCTGTGCCGCAGGGGGTAGTCGGGCAGCGGGGTGAGGCGGGCGAGGGCGGGGTCGGTGCGCCGCAGCAGGCCGCGCAGGTTGTAGTACTGGCGGAAGAAGGCGTGGAAGCCGCGGCTCATGGTCACCTCGGAGCCGTCGGCCAGCCGGGTGCGGTGACCGGCGAGGCGGCCGCCGAGGGACTCCTCCCGTTCGTAGAGGGTCACCCGGGCGCCGCGTTCGGCCAGTCCGGTGGCGGCGGCGAGACCGGCGATGCCGCCGCCCACCACGGCGACGGACGGGGCGTCCCCGCGCGCGAACCGGTCCCGGCCGGGCACGGGCATCAGGACCTCGGCCTTGCGGTCCCGCCCGCGGCGGGCGGCCGGGCGGGTGCTCAGCGGGCGGCCTTCTCCGCCTCCGCGGGCGGCGATGCGGGTGCTCATCGGGTGGTCTCCACGGCGTCGGCGGATCCGGCGAGGGCGACGAACGTGTGCGTGATGCCGGTCTGCCATCCGGCGAGGGGAAGGGCCCGCGCACCCGTGAATCCGGCCCGCGTCAGCCGCCCGGTGAAGACGGGAGCGGTGTCGAAGTCGAGGACGCTGTGCCACAGGTGCTGGTACAGGGCCCGGTCACCGGTGAGCGTGCCCGCCGGGATGATCACTCCCCGGCACACGGCCGTCCACAGCGCCCGGTGCGCCGGGGAGCCACCGAGGCTGTACTCGTGGACGGCGAGCCGCCCGCCCGGGCGCAGCAGCGTCCGCACCGTGCGGAGGACGTCGTCCGGATCGGAGACGTTGCGGAACAGGTAGGCGGCGAAGACCGCGTCGAAGGGCCCTTCCGCGGCCGCGTCGAGTTCCTCGGCGCTCAGGTGGAGGAAGCGCACTCCGTCGGGCCACGGCTTGGCGAGCGCCCGGCGCAGCATGCCCGCCGAGGCGTCCACGGCGGTGATCCGCGCGCGGGGTGCGGCCCGCAGCAGGGCCCGGGTGGAGGCGCCGGTGCCGCAGCCGAGATCGAGCAGGTGCAGGCCGGCCCCGTCCCCGGGGAGCCCGAGCCGGCGGGCCGAGCGCAGCAGGTCCGCGCGGTAGCCCGGGTTGAGGCCGGTGAGGCGGTCGTAGGTGCGGGACGCGTGGTCGAAGGCGCGTGCCAGGTCGTGGTCGCGCAGCAGGGTCATCGGGGGTTCTCTCCGGTTCCTGGGGCGGGGTGGGTGCGGCGGGGCAGGAAGGGCACTTCGAGCGCGGTGCGGAGCATCGGGCCCACCGGGGTGCGCAGTCCGATGCCCCACTCCTCCCGGACCGAGGTGGCGCCGTCGAGGAAACGCAGCAGGCGCTGTGCCGGGGTCCGGCGGAACAGGCCGGTGAAGAACGCGGGGCCGTCGATCCGCCCGGTGTCCAGGGCCCGCAGCAGCACCGCGTCCATGGCGAGCGCCCGCCTCCCGTGCGGTGCGGGCACGGCGGCGCGGCCGTCCCGCAGGGCGGCCGCGATGGCCCCGCTGTGCCGCTGTACCGCCGCGAAGGTGTAGCCGGTGGCGGGGCGGGTCGCACCGCCCGCCGTCCCGATGCGGAAGACGGCCGCCCCGGCCCGCCGGGGGAAGCGGGCGTCGGTCATGGGAATGACGCCCTGCTCGGCCCTCTCCACGCTGAACCCACCCAGGCGCAGCACCCCGCGGGCGTAGTGGCCGAGCGCCGCCTCGTAGGCCGCGGTGGTCAGCGGGGCACGGGAGAACTCCGTGTACTCGACGAGGGCCCGGTCCGGGCCCAGCGGCAGGACGTAGCCGAAGGCGAGCCCGTGCCGCGGCTGGGGCACCCGGAAGTCCATGAGGTCGGCGACCGCCGGGTCGAACCGGTCGGCGCGGGTGCGCACGAACCAGCCGCGGAAGTGCTGCAGCAGGTGCGTCCGGGCCGGCGGCAGGGCGGGCAGCGGCCGCGAGTCGAACACGTACCGGGAGCGCAGCGTCAGCGTCCTGCCGCCGGGTGCCGTGCAGCGGACCTCCGCGCCTCCGGGCACGTCGCGCACCGTGTCCGCCGTCGCGCGCAGCAGCCGCCCGCCGGGGGAACGCGCCAGCCGTGCGTGCACGAGCCGTTCGAACGCCGCGGAACGGACCATGCGGTAGCGCGAGGGGGCCGGATCGACGGTGAGCGGGCTGCCGTCGGGGCCGTGCACCCGCAGCAGGGGCCAGCTTGCGGTGACCGCTTCGTCGAAGTCGCCGTCGCCCTGGTCCCAGTAGCACCAGGTCCGCTCCGCCGGACGTGCGGGGCCGTCCGGCGGCTCCACGACGGTCACGGTCGCGGCGCCGGTCTCGGCCAGCCGGTAGGCGAGACTGAGGCCGGCGGCACCGCCCCCGACGATCACCACGTCCGGCGTGCCGACAGGTTCCGGGGTCACCGGGCCCACCACGCGCCGCTCATCCGCTCTCCGCTCCCGGCCACCCGCTCGGCTGTGTCCTGTGTTCCGTTCACCGTTTCGGGGTGACGGCCGTGTTCGGATGCAGCCTGCCGGAGCTACCGCGACACGACCGACTCCAGGACCGCGACGGCCTCGGCCAGTCCCGTCGGACGCGGCAGGCCGGTGACGGTCCGGCCGGTCCAGCCGGGTCCGATCGTCAGGACGACCGGCTTGCGGCGGGCGCCCCGCACTCCCCACTCCATCGCGGCCACGTGCTGGGCGAGCGGCCGGCTGGCGGTCGTCCGGGACTGTGCCCACAGACCCACCGCCGCCGGTCCCGTTCTGCGGACGGCCGTGACCAGTGACTCCACGGGCAGGGCGCCGCCGAACATGCGCACCGGCAGCCCGCGTTCGGCGAGCGCGGCGGCCAGCACCTCCAGGGGCAGCGTGTGGTTCTCCCCCGGCACGCACGCGAGCACGGTGGTCGTGCCCGGGCCGTCGGCCGCCGCGGGCGGGGCGCCGCGCCGCAGCGCGCCGGAGACGTGCCAGGACAGGAAGTGCTCGACCTCGACGTACTTCTCGCCCGAGCCCTCCCACTTGCGGCCGACCGCCTGGAGAGTCGGCATGATCACCTCGGTCCAGGCGGCGACCAGCCCGTGCTCGTCGATCGCGGTCTCGAGCAGTTCGTCCAAGGCGGCGGCGTCGAGGCGAAGGGCGGCACGGGCGATGCCCTTGCACTCCTGACGCACATCACCGAGGCGCAGCCCGCTGCCCGCCCGGCTGCGGGCACGGGCGGACGGTCGCGGCGACGGGCCGGCGGCCCGCCGGCCCGCGGCCGCCTCTGCGGTCGCCTCCTCGCGGGCTCGGGCAGGCCCAGGCGTCCGCCCGGCCGGGGCGGCCTGCGGCGTCGCTTCGCCGAGCACCGTGCGCGCCGCCTCGGCGGGCGGTATCCCGGTCGCCGTCAGGGCGCACATCCGCTCCAGCCTGGCCACGTCCGCGGGGGCCCACCGCCGGTGCCGGCCACCGGTGTGCGCGTCGGGCCCGAGGCCGTAGCGCCGGTCCCAGGTGCGGACCGTGGTGGGAGCGACCCCCAGCCGCCTGGCCACCTCCCCGGTGGTCAGCCCGCCACCGGCAGATGCGCTCGCGCGCCGGGGGCCCTGACTGTCCCGTTCGTGTACTCCCATACCCCCGACTGTACGACGCACAAACGACGCATGTTGAGGTGCGTCGTTTGTGCGCCGAACACTGGTTTCGAGCGCATGGTCGCGGCTCGGCACAGCGCGACCGGTGCGGTTCGGCAGACGGCCTTCCGTCCCCGCACGACGCACTGCAGGAGGAACCAGGCCATGATCACGAACACGCCACTCACCGCCCCCGCCGCACCCGCGGAGGAGACGCGGTACGAGGAGGAACTGGCCCGTGGCCTCGCCGCCGACGACGAGGAGGCGTTCGCCGCGATCTACCGGCGCTGGGGCACGCTCGTCCACACCATGGCCACCCGAGTGCTCGGCGACACCTACGAGGCGGAGGACGTGACCCAGCAGGTCTTCCTCGGCGCCTGGCACGGCCGGGCCGGGTTCCGCCCCGAACGCGGTCCGCTCGGCGCCTGGCTGGTCGGCATCACGCGCCGCAAGATCGTCGACGCCCTGGCCGCCCGGACGAGGCGCCTGACGCTCATCGACTCGGCCGGCCGCGACGCGGACACCACCGGGCCCGACGAGGCGGCCCCGGACCGCGTCCTGGACCGGGTGCTGCTAGTCGACGCCCTGGCACGGCTGCCGCGCCACCAACGGGAGGTGCTGTGCATGGCCTTCTACGAGGACCTGACCCAGGCGCAGATCGCGGAACAGACCGGCATGCCCCTGGGGACCGTCAAGAGCCACGCCCGCCGCGGCCTGCACCGGCTGCGCATGGTGATCGAGCAGCCCCCGGCCCCCGACACGGACCTGTAGCGGTGCCGCCGTACGCGCATCCACGGCGGCCCCCACACCTGAAACAGCACCGAGACTCCGCACCGTACGGAGCCCCCTTCAAAGGGATTTCGAAGGGATGATTCCCATGACCTCCCACACCCGCCTCGCCCTCGCCGCCTCGGCCGGTGCCTTCGCTCTGGCCCTCGGCGTGTCCGCGCCCGCCCTGGCCGGTCAGCAGGACACGGCCGAGGTGTCCGTCTTCCACGGCATCCCCGGCATGACCGTGGACGTGTACGCCAACGGCGACGAACTGATCGGCGACTTCAAGCCCGGCACGGTGACGGACCCCCTGTCCCTCACCGCCGGGACCTACGACATCCAGATCTTCGAAGCGGGCCAGGGCCCCGGCGGAACTGCCGCCCTGGAGAAGAAGATCGAGGTGCCCGAGGGTGCGAACGCCACGGTCGCCGCCCACCTCTCCGCCGACGGCTCACCGGAGTTGACGGCCTTCACCAACGACGTCTCCCGGGTCGATGCCGGCACGTCCCGTCTGACGGTCCGCCATGTCGCTGCCGCGCCCGCCGTCGACGTCCGGGCCGGCGGACAGCCGGTCTTCACCGGCCTGACCAACCCGAAGGAGGCCACCGCCGAGGTCGACGCGGGCACGGTCAACACCGATGTGGTGCTCGCCGGTACGGACACCGTGGCCATCGGCCCGGCCGACCTGAAGCTCGGCGAGGGCACCGGCACCGTCGTCTACGCCTGGGGCAGCGCCGAGGACAAGAACCTGGCCCTGGCGACCCAGACGTTCAGCGGCACGGCGTCGTCACCCCGTGGCGTCTCCGCGGGCGGCAGCGGTGCAGCCGTCGCGCCGAACTCCTCCGACCTGGGGCCGGCCTGGGCCGCCGGGGCCGGAGCGGTCGCGGTGACGGGCGTGCCGGCGGCCCGCCGGGTCGCCCGCCGCGTCGCCCGCCGGCGTGGCTGACGGCACGCGACGGCTGCCCGGACCGATCGTGGCGGCTGCCGCTCCGGCAGCCGTCCTCGGTTCTCCGGGCCGGTCGTACCAACCGGCCGCACTTCGGGCCGACTTCGCGGCCGCGCCGTCGCAACGCGGGGACACAGCGGGCCCGACATCAGCACCCGGCGCAGCGGACCATCCACCGCCCCAGCGCGTGCTCGTTCCCGTTCCCCACACCGCCCGCGACGCCCGGATCTGCCTGGTGCGTGTGACGGACCAGGCGGGCAGGGCCGTCCCCGACGCCCCTTCCGCGGTCGGCCGGTACGGCTGCGGCCCCGTGCCGGGCGGTAGCCGGGGATCGTCCGCGCCCGTCGCGCACGTCGACCCGGGCCCCGGAGGCCTCGGTGAGTTCCCGGCGCTGCACGACGCGCGGCGCGAAGGCCGCGTCGCGGTGCGCCGAGCGGGGGGCGAGCCGGTGAACCACCACGTCGCCTCCCAGGTCACCGTACCGAAGGACGACCTTCCACCCCCGCCTTTGCGCCGGAACCTCGCCGTCACGGCGGAGCCCGTCGAACCCCGGAGGGCGCAGTGGCCCACGTAGAGCGCGCGCACCTCGTGGAACTGGCGCTGCGCAACGCCACCCCGACCGACGCCGACACCGAGGCCCTGCGTCACATCCAGCACTGCGACCGCTGCCACGACGAACTCCGTGCACTGGCCCGCCTGGTGACGGCGGCCCGCACCGCGCAGCTCGTGGACCTGCCGACGACACCCCCGGAACGCGTCTGGCAGCGGATCAGCCGTGACCTCTCCCGCCGGCCGGACCCACCCCGACACCCCCCACACGCCCCGGACCGCAGAAAACGAGCACTCCTCGCCCTGCTCGCTCTGGCCGCGGCCACCGCCATGGCCGCCACCCGCTGGTCCCGGCACGAGCGCTCACGCAGGACGTGAGCGCGGCTCGATGTACAGGGGCAGGCAGGAAGGCGAGCCGCCCCCCGGAGGAGACGGAGCCCACCGACTCCCGCGCCTCACCCGCGATCCGCCACTCACAACGGCCAGGCGGTGAGCAGATCACCGGGGCCGCATGCGGCATCGAGACCCGGACAATCGACGCCGCTGCGCGAAACCGCCACGACCGGAACGGGTTCGCCGGTGAGGGCGGCCCGGTGGCGATGGAGAGCTGCCAGGTCGTGCCGGTCGAAGGGGGACTGCTCCAGCCACTTGATGGAGCCCACGAAGAGCAGCTCCTTGGCGATGGGGGCGCGGTCCGCCCCGACGATATCGATCTCGACGTCGTTGGTACGCGTCCAGTAGCCGCCCACCGCGGGGGCCACGGGCAGCCTGTCATCGGGCAGTAGCCGCGCCAGGGCCTCGCGGACAAGGGGCTCGACGTCTCGGCCGCGCCAGCTGGTCCAGTTCTCCCGGATACGCGCCGAGGTCAGACCGCCCCGCCCCCCGCTCGATCTCCTCCATGGACGGGCCGAGCAGGTGCAGCCAGAACCGCAGGTAGGGATCTGTCACCCGGTAGCGGCGATCGTTCGACGGACGCAGCGACACGGGCAGCTCCGCGGAGACGATCCGCTTGTCCGTGAGCAGCTCCAGCGCCCGCTGCAGGGGCGTGGCCCCGATCCCGCCGGCGGCACGGGCGATGTTGGTGAAGGTCCGCTCGCCACTGTCGATGGCCGCCAACACCGTACGCGCCAGCCCGCCGGTGACCAGCGCGGCGTCGAAGGCTTCCGCCGGATCCAGCCCGAGCATCTGCCCCACCTCGGCGGGGTTGAGCGGTCCCAGAACCATCTCCCGGCCGCGCTGGTGGAAGGGCCGCCCGTAGCTGTTCAACGCCTCCATCATCGACAGATCGGAGCCGATGAGGACCAGCAGCACGGGCTTGGCTTCCAGCACCCGGTCCCAGGCCCGTTGGCATCCCCTCGAAGACGCCATCGGTATCCATCAGATACGGCACCTCGTCGATGACCAGCACGCTGGCGCGGTCGGCGGGCAGCGCCGCGGCCAGCACATCGAACGCGGCATCCCAGCTCTCCGGCCGCGCGGCGGAAGCACCCCGCCCACTGGCGTGACGGGCCCGTGATGTCAGAGTTCATCGACTGGCTCAACGAAGGCGACCTCGACGCCCCCGTCCACGTCCGCGCCGCTGGGACCCACCTCAACCTCGTCAAGATCCACCCGTGGAAGGACGGCAACGGACGCATGTCCCGCGTCCTGTCCACCCTGGTGTTCTCCCGCGAGCCCCTGATGCCGCCTGAGTCCTCCTCCATCGAGGAGTGGCTCGGCCGGGCACAGAACACGTACGCCTACTATGCCTGTGTGTTAACTCCCTGCCCACGCTGCCCAGTTGTGGACTACCGTTGCCATGCACCGCGTGCCCTCCCCGGAGGGTGTACGCGACGTGACCCGGGGAGTACGCAATGCCCTTCGGTTCGGTGACGCAGCTCCATGGTGTGCTCCCGGCGGGAGCCATCCGGCGCCGTCACCGATCAAACCGAAGGGGACGCATTCCTGTGGTTGCCGTCGAGTACATGCCCAAGCGCCGCACCTGGGTCCGTGATGTCCTGGTTGGCATCGCGGCGGGCCTCGGCTCGAACCTGACGTGGGCTCTGGCACAGGTCGTGGTGCACCGCCTCGGCTGAGCCGGGCGGTGGGCGGGCCTCCAGGGGCCCGCCCACCTTCATTTGCGGCCGGGTAATCTGCAGAACGTCATTGCGGCCCGACGGGCTTCCGCTCCGCTTCGGCGAAGTCACGAAGGACATGCCCCCACCCGCACGAGTCATTTCGTGCCTGGGGACCCTTCGTGCTCCTGCAACTGTCCGCAGCCGAGCTCGGCCGACTCATCGTGGCCCGAGCCGGATCTTCGCACCTTCCGCTCACCGAGCAACTGATTCACGAGCATTCCCGGCTCAAGGGAGGAGCGGCCGGCCAGGGAGACATCGCTTCCTGGAACAACAGCGTCCCCGTAGTGGTCAAGGCTCTGCTGGACTGCGGCCTCGACGAAGTCGAGGTGCAGGTCGAGGTCGACCTGCCGCACACCAACTCCGCCGTCGACCTGGTGCTGTGCGGCCGACACCCCGGCACGGGGACGGATTCCTACCTTGCGGTTGAGCTGAAGCAGGTACGGCACGCCACGGTGGACCCTCTGTGCCCCATCGCCGTCGATCTCGGGTTCGGCGACGGAAAGAACAAGCTGCATCCGGTGCGGCAGGTCCAGCGCTACTGCGAGTACATGGTGCGCTACCTACCCCATCTTCGTGAGAACGAGGACCAGTTGATGGGTGTGGCATTACTCCACAACGCACGTGACGCGGACGTGGAGGCGCTGTTCGGTCTGCCCGAGACCGACCACGGCTTCCTCTACACGCTCGATGATCTGGCGCGCTTCCGACGAGTACTTACTTCGAGATTCGCTGCCGCGTCCGGGAAACGAGCGGCATCCGCACTGGAGCAGGCCCGTCAGGACCCGTTACTCAAGGTCACCGATGTGGCCCGTCAGCGCTCTGTCGTCGGTGGCGGTCTTACGCTCCTCGACGAACAGTACGTCGCGGTCGACCGGATCACCCGGCACCTGGAGAAGACCACCCACTTCACCGGCTTCGACGTCGGGTTGTTCTACGACGCCGAAGCCGCCCACAGCCCGGCTCCCGATGCGGGCGTCAAGCGCGTCTACATCCTGCGGGGCGGCCCTGGCAGCGGCAAGAGCGCAGTGGCCCTCGAGTTGCAGCGTGCCCTCGGGCTCAAGGGCCGCGAAGCCGTGCTGGCAAGCGGCTCTCACGCCTACACGGAGACTCTGCGCGAGATCATGCTTAGCACGGCCCGCCGAGGGCGGACAGCGGACAAGCGCCGCGCAGCCAACAGGCTGTACCGCTATTTCAACAGCTTCAGCGAGAGCCCACCGGACAGCATCGATGTCCTCATCTGCGACGAGGCGCACCGCATGCGACGCAGCTCGACATACCGTTGGATGCCGAGGAATCTGCGAGACGACGACCGGCCGCAGGCAACCGAGCTGATAAGAGCCGCGAAAGTACCGATCTTCCTGCTCGACGATCATCAGTCGATCCGCCCGGACGAGGTGGGCACTGCCACGTATCTCAAAGAGCTCGCCGAGGACATGGGCTGCGATGTCGAAGTGACCGATCTGGAGGGCACGTTCCGAGCCGGCGGCAGCAAGCGGTTCCAGCGCTGGGTCCAACAACTGCTGGGCCTTGACGCCTCCGATCCGGTGGCCTGGCGACCGGACGGGAGGATGACGCTGACGGTCGCCGACTCCCCCGAGCAGATGGAGCGGTTCATCCGGGAGCGCCATTGGGAAGGGGCCACGGCCCGTATCACCGCGGGCTTCTGCTGGCCGTGGAGCAACCCGGACGGAGAACAGCTTGTCGACGACGTACACATCGGGGACTGGCGCCGGCCTTGGAACGTGAAGCCGGAGCACAGCGTCCCGAACGCACCACGGTCGGACCTGTGGTCGACCGATCGCCGTGGTGTCGACCAGATCGGCTGCGTCTATACAGCACAGACCTTCGAGTACGACTGGAACGGCGTCATCATCGGACCCGATCTGCTCTTCCGTGAGGGGAAGTTCAAGGTGGACCGGAGTGCTTCCTGCGATCCCGCCTTCCGGAGCCCAATCGACGACGCGATCGTCACCCGGTGCGTCCTCAACGCCTACCACGTGCTCCTCACCCGCGGCGTGGTCGGCACCGTGGTCTACGCGGTCGACCCGGCGACACACAACGAACTGCGCCGGCTCATCACAGGCGCCATCGGCATGCAGCACTACGACGGCGCCCAGCCGAAGCTCACCGCTGAAGGATCACAGCTGCCACCTGCCTACCGCAGACGGCACGGGTAACCTTGATCCCGACGTAGCTGCGGCCCGCCGGGCTTCCGCTCCGCCTGGCGGAGTCACGAAGGACATGCCCCCACCCGCACGAGATTCTTCGTGCTGCCTGGGGGCCTGTCTTGCTGTTCCGCGACTCTGCCGCAGCGGTCGCCGCCGAGTGCCACTCCGGTGCCCTCTTCTTCCGCTTGACGGAGCAGTTCGTGCACGTGCACGGCCACAAGCCCGGTCCGTCCGAAGTCCGCTCGTGGGAGCGGAGCATCCCCGTGCTCGCGAGCGCGCTCAACGATGCCGGTCTCGGGCAGGTGGAGGTGCTCCTGGAATACGGACTGCCGCTGAACAGCAAGCGGGCCGATGCCGTGCTGGCCGGTGTGCACCCCAAGACCGGGCTGCCGTCTTACGTCATCGTGGAGCTGAAGCAGTGGAGCAGCGCGGAGCCGGACGACGACGATCCGTCGCTGTGCCGCATCGACTCCTACGCTCGGGCGGTACTGAATCCAGTCGACCAGGTACGCGGCTACTGCGAGTACCTCGTCTCCTTCAACGAAGCCCTGGCCAAGCACCCGGAACGCGTCAACGGCGCCGCATACCTGCACAACGCCACCGAGTTTGGCGTCGGTGGGCTTTTCGAGGCGGAGCAAGACCAGTACGGCCAGCTCTTCATCGGTGCGCGACGCAGCGAGTTCATCGCCTATCTGCGTGCGAAGCTGGCGCCGAAGTCAGGTGCTCCGGCCGCGGACGAGCTCGTCAACGGGAAGATCGGGCCATCCAAGCAACTCATGGCGGTGGCTGCCCAAGAGGTTCGTGAACGCGAGCAGTTCGTCCTGCTGGACGAGCAGCAGATCGCGTACCGCACTGTCCTGAATGCCGTCCGCCGCGCCAAGCAATCCGACCACAAGGAGGTCGTGATCGTCACCGGCGGGCCCGGCACCGGCAAGAGTGTCATCGCCTTGTCGCTCCTCGGTGAGCTGTACCGGCAGGGCACCACCGCGCTGCACGCGACGGGCTCCAACTCGTTCACGACGACCATGAGGAAGGTCGCTGGGGCCCGGAAGCGTGAGGTGCAGGACCTTTTCAAATACTTCAACAGCTTCATGACCGCCGAGCGCAACAGCCTCGATGTCCTGATCTGCGACGAGGCCCATCGCATCCGGGAGACATCGGCCAACCGCTACACACCGGCGTCGAACCGCACCGGCAAAGCCCAGATCGAGGAACTTATCGACGCGGCACGCGTACCGGTCTTCCTACTCGACGAGCATCAGGTCGTTCGGCCCGGCGAAATGGGCACGGTCGCGGAGATCAAGGCAGCCGCCGCGCAGAAGGGGCTCCAATGTCGGGTGGTGCCGCTGGACAGCCAGTTCCGTTGCGGTGGCAGCGACGCATATCTGCGCTGGGTGGTACGGCTGTTGGGCCTTGAGCCAGGCGGCCCGGTGGAATGGGAACCCGACGACAAGATGCACCTCACGGTCGCAGACAGCCCTCAGGAGTTGGAGGCGTTCCTCGACAACCGCCGCTCGCAGGGGTACAGCGCGCGTATGTCCGCAGGCTACTGCTGGAAGTGGACGAAGAAGGTGCCACCCGGGCAGGCACTGCCCGCGGACGTCGTCATCGGGGAGTGGGAACGGCCCTGGAACGTCTTCGGTGATCGGTCCGTCGGGGGCGCGCCTCCGGCCGCGCTGTGGGCAACCGATCCGGCCGGTTTCGGGCAAGTGGGCTGCGTGTACACCGCGCAGGGCTTCGAATACGACTGGAGTGGCGTCATTATAGGTCCCGACCTGGTGTGGCGCGGCGACCGCTGGGTCACCGATCGTTCAGCGTCCAAGGATCCGGTCTTCAAGAAGTCCACCCCGGACGCCGATGTGGACCGGCTGATCCGCAACACGTACAAGGTGCTGCTGACGCGGGGAATGATCGGCACGGTGGTGTACTCAACCGATGCCGAGACACGCGAAAAGCTGCGGGAGCTGACCAGTGCGACCGCTAGCCTCGCTGCCGTGTGATCCACTCACCCTCGTCTGCACGGAACGCCGAGACCGGCAATGCACAACGGACACCTGCGTTCAGTACTGAGGGCGAGCCGCGAGGATCACTATCTACTTGTCCGTGACCAGGTACACAAGGCGGTGTTCATCGTCGATCCGTCTCGACCACGCCCCTGGCAAGAAGTACTTCAAGGACTCGGGCTTGCCGATCCCCGTGGAGGGGTCGCCCTTGAGCCAAGACGTGTAGTCCTCCCAGCCCTGATCCTCGAAGACAAGCCTCACGCGGCACCGGTAGCAACATCCGCCACATCTGGATCGATCAGCTCGCGCTCCGACACATTGACGTTGAGGGCATTCTCGTACGCCTTGAGCAGTCGCCGTGCGTTCACAGGCGAGCGCAGCAGGTACGAGCCCTCGCGCAGCGCCGCGTAGTCCTCGGCCGAGGCAAGCACTGCGTTGCCATGCTTGGAGACGATCTCGATGGCCTCGTGGTCGTCGTTGACCTTCTTGATCAGCGGAAAGTGAGCCTTGCGGGCTTCGCTCGAGTAACCGACATAAGCCGGCTCCCTACCTCAAGTGGTACCGGATAACGCACCACTCACGGCCGCCTCAAACAGAGCCAATAAGGTGACGGACAACCAAAAAACCCAGCACCATCCCAGCACGGGAAACAGCAAGGGGCCGGCACCCGGAGGAGCCGACCCCACTTGACCTGCATGTTTGCCAGGTCGCCAACGTGGTGTTGTTTCATCCGCTCACACGTTGAACCGGAACTCCACCACATCCCCGTCCTGCATGACGTACTCCTTGCCCTCCATCCGGGCCTTCCCCTTCGCGCGGGCCTCCGCCACCGAGCCCGTCTCCACCAGGTCGCCGAAGGAGATGACCTCGGCCTTGATGAAGCCCTTCTGGAAGTCGGTGTGGATGACGCCGGCGGCCTCGGGGGCCGTGGCGCCCTTCTTGATGGTCCAGGCGCGGGATTCCTTGGGGCCGGCGGTCAGGTACGTCTGGAGCCCCAGCGTGCGGAAGCCGACGTGGGCCAGGGTCGCCAGGCCCGGCTCTTCCTGGCCGACGGACTGGAGGAGTTCCAGCGCCTCGTCCTCGTCGAGCTCGGCGAGGTCCGCCTCCAGCTTGGCGTTGAGGAAGATCGCCTCGGCGGGGGCGACCAGGGCCCGCTGCTCGTTCTTGAAGTCCTCATCGGTCAGCTCGTCCTCGTCGACGTTGAAGACGTAGAGGAACGGCTTGGTGGTGAGCAGGTGCAGGTCGTGCAGGAGCTCGGCGCGCTCGCTGCCCTGGACGAGGCCGTGGACGAAGAGCGTGTCGCCCTTCTCCAGGATCTCCTTGGCCTCCTCGACGGCCTTGACCTTCGGCGCGATGTCCTTCTTGATGCGCGACTCCTTCTGGAGGCGCGGCAGGACCTTCTCGATGGTCTGCAGGTCGGCGAGGATCAGCTCGGTGTTGATCGTCTCGATGTCGTCCTTGGGCGAGACCTTGCCGTCCACGTGCACGACGTTCTCGTCCTTGAAGGCACGGATGACCTGGCAGATCGCGTCGGACTCGCGGATGTTCGCGAGGAACTTGTTGCCCAGGCCCTCCCCCTCGGAGGCGCCGCGCACGATGCCGGCGATGTCGACGAAGTCGACCGTGGCCGGAAGGACCCGCTGCGAGGAGAAGATCTCCGCCAGTTTCGTCAGGCGGGGGTCGGGCACGCCGACGACGCCGACGTTGGGCTCGATCGTGGCGAACGGGTAGTTGGCCGCCAGCACGTCGTTCTTGGTCAGGGCGTTGAACAGGGTCGACTTGCCGACATTCGGCAGACCGACGATTCCGATCGTGAGCGACACGTTGCGACTTCCCGTGAGTGGAGGGCCAGGGGGCCAGGGGACCGGCCGATCCACCAGTCTACGGCGTGTCCGGAACCGCCCCGGCGATGTGTCGAACGCTTGGCCAAGCTGCGGCCGACGGCGTGTCAGAAGGGCTATTCGGCATATTGAACGACCTAAGTTGGTGCGGTGGAGCAATACAGGACGCGATCTCCCCAGTACGGACCGCGACGGGACCGGCCGCCCGGGCCTCCCCGCCAACCCGTGCCGTCCCAGGCGGGGCGGGGAGCGGGGGGCGAGCCCGTGCGTGCGGCGCGAGCGCCCGGGCCGCGGCGCCGCCCGGCGCAGGTGCGACGGCCCCTGCCCGCACCGGCGCCCGCCGCCGGCCGGCTGCCGAACCCCCGGCTGACCGGCCTGGGCGGCGGGCTGTTCTGCGCGGTGGTGATGTTCCTGCTGGGCGCGCTCTGCTCGGCGCTGTTCGGGGCGTCCATGACGGCCTACGGCGTGCTGTTCCTGCCGGTGTGCGTGCTGACCGCCCTCTGGGTGCGCCGGGGTGACCTGATGACCGCGCCGGTCGTGGTGCCGATCGCGTTCGTCGTGGGGCTGCTGCCGGTGGCCGACGGTGAGGGAGGGGCCGGCGGTACGCTGATGGGCCTGGTGACGGCGCTCGCCACGCAGGCCGGCTGGCTGTACGCCGGGACTCTGATCGCCGGGCTGATCGTGATCGTCCGGCGGATCCGGCTGGTGCACCGGCGGCGGACGGCCGGGGCCCGGCCGCCGGTGTGACACACCCCGTACGAAACGGCCCCTACCGCTCGGCCGCCCGCATCGCCGCGCCCACGATGCCCGCGTTGTTCTGCAGCTGCGCCGGGACGATCTCGGCCTTGATGCCCTCGATGCTGGGCAGGAACTTGTGGGACTTGCGGCTGACGCCGCCGCCGATGATGAACAGCTCCGGCGAGAACAGCATCTCGACGTGGGCGAGGTACTTGCGCACGCGGTGTACCGCCCAGTGCTCCCACGTCATGTCGTGGTCCTCACGGGCTTTGCTGGAGGCCCGCTTCTCCGCGTCGTGCCCGTCGAGTTCCAAGTGGCCCAGCTCGGTGTTGGGGACGAGGACACCGTCGACGAAGACCGCGCTGCCGATGCCCGTGCCGAGGGTCAGCAGGATCACCGTGCCCCGGCGGTCGCGGCCGGCGCCGAAGTGCATCTCGGCGACACCCGCCGCGTCCGCGTCGTTGACCACCGTCACCGGCAGCCCGCCGAGCCGCTCGCCGAGCAGCGCGCGGGCGTCGGTGTCGATCCAGCCGTCGTCGACGTTCGCCGCCGTGCGGATCGTGGCTCCGTCGGTGACCACGCCCGGGAAGGTGACCCCGACCGGGCCCGTCCACCCGAAGTGGTCGACGACCTGCTTGACGCCGTCGGCCACCGCGTCGGGCGTGGCCGGGTGGGGGGTGAGGACCTTGTGGCGCTCCTGCGCCAGGTCGCCCTTGTCCAGGTCCACCGGCGCACCCTTGATCCCGGATCCGCCGATGTCCACTCCGAAGATCTGCATGGCCCTACGCTACGACGAACGACTGACGGTCACAGGCCGGACGGCGGTGCTGCCCGGCCTGTTCCCGATCACTGCCCGGAATTTTCACCGGTCCCGGCGCCGCCGCGCTCGGCGGCCAGGGCCACGGCCTCCTCGCGCAGGTCGCGGCGCAGCTCCTTGGGCAGGGAGAACGTGATGGACTCCTCCGCCGCCTTGACGATCTCGACGTCCTCGTAGCCGCGCTGGGACAGCCATTCCAGGACCTGCTCGACCAGGACCTCCGGGACGGAGGCGCCCGAGGTGACGCCGACGGTGCTCACGCCCTCCAGCCAGGCCTCGTCGATCTCGTCGGCGTAGTCCACGAGGTAGGCCTCACGGGCGCCGGCGATCTTGGCGACCTCGACGAGCCGCTTGGAGTTGGAGGAGTTGCGCGAGCCGACCACGATGACCAGCTCCGACTCGGCGCCCATCTGCTTCACGGCCAGCTGGCGGTTCTGCGTGGCGTAGCAGATGTCGTCGCTGGGCGGGGAGATGAGCTGCGGGAACTTGTCCTTCAGGGCGTCGACGGTCTCCATGGTCTCGTCGACGGACAGTGTGGTCTGGGAGAGCCAGACGACCTTGGACGGGTCACGGACCTCGACCTTCGCCACATCGCCCGGTCCGTCGACGAGCTGGATGTGGTCGGGGGCCTCGCCGGAGGTGCCGATGACCTCTTCGTGGCCCTCGTGGCCGATCAGGAGGATGTCGTAGTCCTCGCTCGCGAAGCGGACGGCTTCCTTGTGGACCTTGGTGACCAGGGGGCAGGTGGCGTCGATGGTGGCGAGGCGACCGCGCTCGGCCTCCTCGTGGACGACGGGGGCGACCCCGTGCGCCGAGAACATCACGATGTTGCCCGGGGGGACCTCCTCCGTCCGCTCGACGAAGATCGCGCCCTTCTTCTCCAGGGTCTGCACGACGTACTTGTTGTGGACGATCTCGTGCCGGACATACACCGGAGCGCCGTACTGCTCCAGGGCTTTCTCGACGGCGATCACGGCGCGGTCCACACCCGCGCAGTAGCCACGGGGGGCGGCGAGCAGGACACGGCGGCCAGGCGAAGCAGACATGCGTCCCATCGTAAGGCCGCGTCCGGCGGGTCGAAGATCGTGTGTGGGTGAAGTCCCCGGGAAGACCGAGATGGTGTGACGCGAGTGACGTACGGCGGGAGCGGAGGCACGACATCCGCGACCGGGACGGCGGCCGCTGCGGCGCGCTCGCCGGGGCCGGGCGTGATGCGGCAGCGGGCGGGTGTCCGGCGATGTCAGCGACGGCCACTACTCTCGCGGGCATGGCTGTGAACACGACTCCGGAAGCCCCGCTGCCCGTCGGCGAGGTGTCGCGGCTCATCGGGGGCTGGATCGACCGGCTCGGGGCGGTGTGGGTCGAGGGGCAGATCACGCAGTTGTCGCGGCGGCCGGGTGCGGGTGTGGTGTTCCTGACGCTGCGGGACCCGTCGTACGACATCTCGGTGAGCGTCACCTGCTACCGGCAGGTGTTCGACGCCGTCGCGGACGTGGTGAGCGAGGGTGCCCGGGTCGTCGTCCTCGCGAAGCCCGAGTGGTACGCCCCGCGGGGGCAGCTGTCGCTGCGGGCGGCCGAGATACGGCCCGTCGGGGTCGGGGAACTGCTCGCGCGTCTGGAGCAGCTGAAGAAGTCCCTTGCGCGGGAGGGGCTGTTCGCGCCGGAGCGGAAGAAGCCGCTGCCGTTCCTGCCGCAGCTGGTCGGGCTGGTCTGCGGACGGGCCTCGGCCGCCGAGCGGGACGTGCTGGAGAACGCCCGGCACCGCTGGCCCGCGGTGCGCTTCGAGGTGCGCAACGTCGCCGTGCAGGGCGTGCACGCCGTGCCGCAGGTCGTGCAGGCCGTGAAGGAGCTCGACGCGATCGACGACGTGGACGTGATCATCGTCGCGCGGGGCGGCGGCAGCGTGGAGGACCTGCTGCCGTTCTCCGACGAGCAGCTGATCCGCACGGTCGCGCAGTGCCGTACGCCCGTGGTGTCCGCCATCGGGCACGAGCCGGACAACCCGCTGCTGGACCACGTCGCCGACCTGCGCGCCTCCACCCCGACCGACGCCGCCAAGAAGGTCGTGCCGGACGTCGGCGAGGAGTACGAGCGGGTGCGGCTGCTGCGGGACCGGGCGCGGCGGTGCGTGGCGGCGCTGGTGGACAGGGAGGAGCGCGGGCTGGCGCACGCGCTCGCGCGGCCGTCCATAGAGGATCCGCACCGGATGATCGACGTGCGCGCCGACCAGGTGGCGGACCTGCTCGACCGGGGCCGGCGCTGCCTGCGGCACCAGCTCGACCGCGCCGAGTCGGAGCTGACGCACACGCACGCGCGCGTGGTGGCCCTCTCCCCCGCCGCGACGTTGAAGCGCGGGTACGCGGTGCTGCAGAAGGCGGACGGGCACGCGGTCCGCGACCCCGGCGAGGTGGCGGCCGGCGAGGCCCTGCGCGCGCGGGTCTCCGAGGGTGAGTTCTCCGTACGAGTGGACACATAGGGTGGGTGGATGACCAGCGAGGTTGATGAGACACCGGGCGCCGGCGAGGCGCTCGGGTACGAGCAGGCGCGGGACGAGCTGATCGAGGTCGTCCGGCGGCTGGAGGCGGGCGGTACGACGCTGGAGGAGTCCCTCGCGCTCTGGGAGCGGGGCGAGGAACTGGCCAAGGTGTGCCGGCGCTGGCTGGAGGGGGCCCGGGCGCGGCTGGACGCGGCGCTGGCGGAGGAGGCCGCGGAGCACGAGGACGCGGAGTAACCCGGACCGGTCGGTCGGGGAGTGGCACATGACACCCCCACTTTGGTTGAACGTTGAACTTCATTCGCGTACGGTCGAAGCCGTCAGCCGATCTTCCGGACCGGACACGAGAAAGTACATCCATGTCCCTCGCTCTTGACCGCGCCGCCCAGGACCTCCTGTTCCGCGAGGCCCGCACCGCCAACACCTTCACCGACGAGCCGGTGACCGACGAGCAGGTGCAGGCGATCTACGACCTGGTCAAGTACGGTCCGACCGCCTTCAACCAGACCCCGCTGCGCATCACCCTGGTCCGCTCCCCGGAGGCCCGCGAGCGCCTGCTCGCGCACATGGCCGAAGGCAACCGGGCCAAGACGGCGAGCGCCCCGCTGGTGGCGATCCTCTCCGCGGACAACGAGTTCCACGAGGAGCTGCCGCACCTGTTCCCGGCCTTCCCGCAGGCCAGGGACGCCTTCTTCACCGAGCGCCCGGTGCGTGAGAGCGCCGCCGCGATGAACGCCGGCCTGCAGGCCGCCTACTTCATCATCGGCGTGCGCGCGGCCGGCCTGGCCGCCGGTCCGATGACGGGCGCGGACCTGGAGGGCATCCGCAAGGAGTTCCTGGACGACGACCACACCCCGCTGATGGTCGTCAACATCGGCCGCCCCGGCCCGGACGCCTGGCACCCGCGCTCCCCGCGCCTGGAGTTCGACCAGGTCGTCTCGACCGTCTGAGCGACGGACACGACAAAGGCCCCCGGCACCCGCCGGGGGCCTTTCTCCTGCGCGTTCACTTCGTCCGCAGCGCCTCGGCCATCTTCGTCAGCTGTGCGAACGACGCGGTGCCCGTCACGACCGTCGTCGAGCCCTTGGTGCCCTCGAGGACCAGCGCGTCGTACCGGCCGCCCTCGTAGCGGATCCAGGTCTCGTCGCCGATCTTCTCGGTCTTGCCGGTCTCCCGCGCGCCCTGCGTCGCCTCGTCGAGGAAGACGGGACGCCGCTGAGTGGACTGCTCGACCGCCACGTACTCCCCCTCGGGATCGTGGAAGCCGAGGTGCCAGGCGTCGAACCGGTCGCCCTCGAAGCGGACGGAGGTGGCCTTCCACGCGCCGGGCAGGCCCTGGGGCGCGGCCACCGGGTAGGAGGCGGCGCGGCGTGCCGTGAGCAGCTCGACCCGGTAGTCGACGGGCTTGACGTCGGGCGCACTGTCGTCGTGCGGGATGAAGAGGTACACGAAGCCCGCCACCAGGACGATGATTCCCATGGAGAGGATCATGTCCCGCGCCGTCTTCTGCTTGCCGTTCGTGCCTGCCACGCCCCTATCGTCGCAGGTCCCTGCCGCGCTCATCCGTGGGGGCCCCTGCTCATTTTGCGGGGTCGGCGATAGAGTCGGGCGACGCAACCCTCATCCGGCCGTCGTCGTACAGAAAGGTGCGCTCCGATGACCGAGCATCATCACTTGCCGTCCGAACTCGATGTGCCCTCCGAGGCCCCCGACCGCAACCTCGCCCTGGAACTGGTCCGGGTCACCGAGGCGGCGGCGATGGCCGCGGGCCGTTGGGTCGGGCGGGGTGACAAGAACGGCGCCGACGGCGCCGCGGTGCGTGCCATGCGCACTCTCGTCTCCACCGTCTCGATGAACGGCGTCGTCGTCATCGGCGAGGGCGAGAAGGACGAAGCCCCGATGCTGTTCAACGGGGAGCGCGTGGGCGACGGGACCGGGCCCGAGTGCGACATCGCCGTCGACCCGATCGACGGCACCACGCTGACCGCGAAGGGCATGACCAACGCGATCGCGGTGCTGGCCGCCGCCGAGCGCGGGTCCATGTTCGACCCGTCCGCCGTCTTCTACATGGACAAGCTCGTCACCGGGCCCGAGGCGGCCGACTTCGTCGACATCAACGCCCCGGTCTCGGTGAACATCCGCCGGGTCGCCAAGGCGAAGCGGTCCGCGCCGGAGGACGTGACGGTGGTGATCCTGGACCGCCCGCGGCACGAGGGCATCATCAAGGAGATCCGGGACACCGGGGCCCGCATCAGGCTGATCTCCGACGGCGATGTGGCCGGCTCGATCCTGGCGCTGCGCGAGGGCACGGGCGTCGACCTGCTGCTCGGCATCGGCGGTACGCCGGAGGGCATCATCTCGGCGTGCGCGGTGAAGTGCCTGGGCGGCACGATCCAGGGCAAGCTGTGGCCCAAGGACGACGAGGAGCGGCAGCGGGCGATCGACGCGGGGCACGATCTCGACCGGGTGCTGACCACCGAGGACCTGGTCACCGGGGAGAACGTGTTCTTCGTGGCCACCGGCATCACCGACGGGGAGCTGCTGCGGGGGGTTCGCTACCGGGCGGAGACCGCCACGACCGACTCGATCGTGATGCGCTCGCGGTCGGGCACGGTCCGCCGGATCTCCTCCGAGCACCGGCTGAGCAAGCTGCGGGCCTACAGCGCGATCGACTTCGACAAGGGGAAGTAGCCCCGAGGAGAAGCAGGCCGGCACAGCGAAAGGGCGTCCCCGGTGCGGTGGGGACGCCCTTGCCGTACTGCTCGGCCGTCAGCCTGCCGCCGCTATCTGGTTCGCCGGGCGGGCCGCCTTCTTCAGCTCCATGTCGCGGCGGCGGCGCCGGGCCAGGACCACGCGGCGTTCCGCGGCGGTGAGGCCGCCCCAGACGCCGTAGGGCTCGGGCTGGAGCAGGGCGTGTTCCCGGCACTCGACCATCACCGGGCAGCGGGCACAGACCCGTTTCGCCGCTTCCTCCCGGGACAGCCGCGCGGCGGTCGGTTCCTTGGAGGGGGCGAAGAACAGGCCGGCCTCGTCACGCCGGCACACCGCCTCGGTGTGCCACGGGGCGTCTTGGTCCCTGTCTCGCGCTGGCACCCGCGGGGCCGGAACGGCAGCGACCTGCAGGGACGAATGCGGCGGTTGCAGCACGGTCTACTCCTGACGACGGCTTCGCGAGCGAGAGACGATGCAGCAAGGCCTACCCGCTGTACGCGCGCCTATGCACTGAGTTCCGAACCGCCGGATTCGAGTGATTCGCGACTGTCAATGTCCCAGGTGTTTGCGCAAACTCCTGTCCACCTTGCGCTGCACCCGGTCCAGGATGTCCGCCACCACCCTGCCCCGCTTCGGCCGCGCCTCGACGCTGCCCATGATCGCCCAACCGTCGACGTAGACGATGGGGGCCTCCGGTTCGCCCGAGTCGAGCGTGGCCACCTCGAAGCTGCCGAGGACTCCGCCGCCCATGCCGCGCAACGACACGTTCTCCGGGACGCGGATGTCGACGCTGCCGAAGATCGCGAACGACTTGACGACGACCTGCTGGTGATCGAAGAGGGCCTCGCTGAGATCTATCTCGACGCTGCCGAAGATCGCGTACGCGTGGATGCGGCGGCCGGCGCGCCAGCGGCCTTTGCGGACGGCGCCGCTGAAGACCGCGACCACGTTGTCGTCCGGGTCGATCGGGATGGCGCCGGCCGTGGGGCGCTGGGGGGCCGGGGCATGGCCGGGGCCGGGGCCCTGGCGATGGGCCGCGGGCAGGTCCCGTATGAAGACCTCCAGTTCGCCGACGGTCTTGGCGCGCAGCACCCCGTCGACGCGCTCGGCGTGCTCGTCCGCGGTGAGGCGGCCCTCGGCCAGGGCGTCGTGCAGGATGTCGGCGATGCGGTCGCGCTCGGCGTCGGAGGCGCGGAGCTCCGTGTCGGAGGCGCGGGGCGCTGAGACGGCGGGCCCCTGCTTCTGAAGGTCCTGCTTGTGAAGGTCCACGGCAGCAGGGTACCGAAACACGATAGATCGCGACACCCCCACGATCCTTGCTGTGTGACGAACTGAGCCTTACCTCACAAGCTCGCCGTCAGCGGCAGGTTCTACGCTGGTTGACGCCCGCCAACGGAGGCGGGCCGCCGTCCGTCGAGTGAGGAATGGGCTGAGATGCCTGAGTTCGCGTACACCGATCTGCTCCCCCAGGGAGAGGACACCACCCCCTACCGGCTGGTGACCTCCGAGGGTGTCTCCACGGTCGAGGGGCCGGACGGGCGGACCTTCCTCCAGGTGGAGCCGGAGGCGCTGCGCAAGCTCGCCGAGGAGGCCGTCCACGACATCCAGCACTACCTGCGCCCGGCCCACCTCGCGCAGCTGCGCCGCATCATCGACGACCCCGAGGCGTCGGGCAACGACAAGTTCGTGGCGCTGGACCTGCTGAAGAACGCGAACATCGCGGCGGCCGGTGTGCTGCCGATGTGCCAGGACACGGGCACGGCGATCGTGATGGGCAAGCGCGGGCAGAACGTGCTGACGGCCGGCCGCGACGAGGAGGCGCTGAGCCGCGGCATCTACGACGCGTACCAGAACCTGAACCTGCGCTACTCGCAGATGGCTCCGCTCACCATGTGGGAGGAGAAGAACACCGGTTCCAACCTCCCCGCGCAGATCGAGCTGTACGCGGCCGACGGCGGCGCCTACAAGTTCCTGTTCATGGCCAAGGGCGGCGGCTCGGCCAACAAGTCGTTCCTGTACCAGGAGACGAAGGCCGTCCTGAACGAGTCCTCCATGATGAAGTTCCTGGAGGAGAAGATCCGTTCGCTGGGCACGGCGGCCTGCCCGCCCTACCACCTGGCGATCGTGGTCGGTGGTACGTCCGCCGAGTACGCGCTCAAGACCGCCAAGTACGCCTCCGCGCACTACCTGGACGAGATCCCGGCCGAGGGCTCCGAGCTCGGGCACGGCTTCCGGGACAAGGAGCTGGAGGAGAAGGTCTTCGAGCTGACGCAGAAGATCGGCATCGGCGCCCAGTTCGGCGGCAAGTACTTCTGCCACGACGTGCGGGTGGTGCGTCTGCCGCGGCACGGCGCGTCCTGCCCGGTCGCCATCGCGGTGTCCTGCTCCGCCGACCGCCAGGCCGTCGCGAAGATCACCGCCGAGGGCGTCTTCCTGGAGCAGCTGGAGACGGACCCGGCGCGGTTCCTGCCGGAGACGACGGACGAGCACCTCGACGAGAGCGACGTCGTCAGGATCGACCTGAACCAGCCGATGGAGACGATCCTCGCCGAGCTCACCAAGTACCCGGTGAAGACCCGCCTGTCCCTGACCGGCCCGCTGGTCGTGGCCCGCGACATCGCGCACGCCAAGATCAAGGAGCGGCTGGACGCGGGCGAGGAGATGCCGCAGTACCTGAAGGACCACCCGGTGTACTACGCCGGTCCGGCCAAGACGCCCGAGGGCTACGCGTCGGGCTCCTTCGGCCCGACCACGGCCGGCCGGATGGACTCCTACGTGGAGCAGTTCCAGGCGGCGGGCGGCTCCAAGGTGATGCTGGCCAAGGGCAACCGCAGCAAGCAGGTCACGGCCGCCTGTGACGCCCACGGCGGCTTCTACCTCGGCTCCATCGGCGGCCCGGCCGCGCGCCTGGCGCAGGACTGCATCAAGAAGGTCGAGGTCGTCGAGTACGAGGAGCTCGGCATGGAGGCCGTCTGGAAGATCGAGGTCGAGGACTTCCCGGCGTTCATCGTGGTCGACGACAAGGGCAACGACTTCTTCCAGGACCCCGCGCCGGCGCCCACGTTCACCTCCATTCCGGTACGCGGTCCGGGACTCGCCTGAGAAGGGCGGTGACGATTCACCTCCACGGGGAACAGTGGTCGCGGCGCTGACGCTGTGACACGTGGAGGTGATCGTCGATGACCGACGAGCAGGACAGGACCGAGTACCGCACCGAGCACGACTCCATGGGCGAGGTGCGGGTGCCCGCCCACGCCAAGTGGCGTGCCCAGACCCAGCGCGCCGTGGAGAACTTCCCGGTCTCCGGGCAGCGCATCGAGCGCGCGCACATCGAGGCACTGGCCCGGATCAAGGGGGCGGCGGCCAAGGTCAACGCCGAGCTGGGAGTCCTGGACAAGGACATCGCCCAGGCGATCCAGGAGGCGGCCGGGGAGGTCGCCGAGGGGACGTGGGACGAGCACTTCCCGGTCGACGTGTTCCAGACCGGGTCCGGGACCTCGTCCAACATGAACACCAACGAGGTCATCGCCACCCTGGCCGGTGAGCGGCTCGGGCGGGCCGTGCACCCGAACGACCACGTCAACGCCTCCCAGTCGTCCAACGACGTCTTCCCCTCCTCGATCCACATCGCCGCCACGGCCGCCGTGACGCGCGACCTCGTCCCCGCCCTGGACCACCTCGCCGCCTCCCTGGAGCGCAAGGCCGAGGAGTTCGCCGACGTCGTGAAGTCCGGGCGGACGCACCTCATGGACGCCACGCCCGTGACGCTGGGCCAGGAGTTCGGCGGGTACGCCGCCCAGGTGCGGTACGGCATCGAGCGGCTGGAGGCCTCCCTCCCCCGGCTCGCCGAACTGCCCCTCGGCGGTACGGCCGTCGGCACGGGCATCAACACCCCGCCCGGCTTCTCCGCCGCCGTCATCGAGGAGGTCGCCCGCACGACGGGACTGCCCCTCACCGAGGCCCGGAACCACTTCGAGGCGCAGGGCGCCCGGGACAGCGTCGTCGAGACCAGCGGGCAGCTGCGGACCATCGCGGTCGGGCTGACGAAGATCGCCAACGACCTGCGGTGGATGTCCTCCGGGCCGCGCACCGGCCTCGCCGAGATCGCCCTGCCCGACCTCCAGCCCGGCTCCTCGATCATGCCGGGCAAGGTGAACCCGGTCATTCCGGAGGCCGTGCTGATGGTCGCCGCGCAGGTCGTGGGCAACGACGCCACCGTCGCCACCGCGGGCGCCGCCGGGAACTTCGAGCTCAACGTCATGCTGCCCGTCATCGCGAAGAACCTGCTGGAGTCGATCCGGCTGCTCGCCAACGCGACGCGGCTGCTCGCCGACCGGACCGTGGACGGCATCACCGCCGACCGTGAGCGGGCGCGGGAGTACGCCGAGTCCTCCCCCTCGGTCGTCACCCCGCTCAACAAGTACATCGGCTACGAGGAGGCCGCGAAGGTCGCCAAGAAGGCGCTGGCCGAACGGAAGACGATCCGTCAGGTCGTGCTGGACGGCGGGTATGTGGAGCGAGGGGACCTGACCGCGGAGCAGCTCGACGAGGCGCTCGACGTCCTGCGGATGACACACCCGTGACGAGGGAACGCGACGTGTGACCGGCGCGTGAACCGTGACACGCGCCGCAGCGTCGTATGCCTACGGCACCTAATATCTGTTCATGGCGGACGGTGGAGCGATGAGACGCGTGGAAACGGGTGGTGCGGCGGGCTTCTGGGCACCCGGGAGCCGGATCCTGTGGCGGTACCGGGAGAACGGCGGCACGCACGTGCACATCGCGCGTCCCGTCACCGTCGTCCAGGACGACGCCGACCTGCTCGCCGTGTGGCTGGCGCCCGGCACCGAGTGCGTGAAGCCCGTGCTCGCCGACGGCACGCCCGTGCACCTGGAACCGCTGGAGTCGCGCTACACCAAGCCGCGGACCGTGCAGCGCGACCGGTGGTTCGGCACGGGTGTGCTGAAGCTGGCCCGGCCCGGCGAACCCTGGTCGGTGTGGCTGTTCTGGGAGCCGGGCTGGCAGTTCAAGAACTGGTACGTGAACCTGGAGGAGCCGCTGGCCCGTTGGGCGGGCGGCGTCGACTCCATCGACCACTACCTGGACATCTCCGTCCATCCCGACCGGAGTTGGCACTGGCGGGACGAGGACGAGTTCGCCCAGGCCCTGCGGGACGGGCTGATGGACGACCAGCGGGCGGAAAGGGTACGGGAGGCGGGGCGGGAGGCGGTCGAGCTGATCCGTGCCTGGGGGCCGCCGTTCTCGGAAGGCTGGCAGCACTGGCGCCCGGATCCGTCCTGGGCGGTACCGTCACTGCCGGAGGACTGGGATCGTACGCCTGCGCAAGTGTCCTCATGAGACCCTTGATGCGCCCCCGGGCAAGAAACGTAGGATCGTCCTCCGCAAGGGCGCGCGGCGGCAACTACCGGAGCACGCGCTGGGCTTGACCGATCGTCACCGAGGGGCGGCAGGACGTGAGCGAGGGGTACGAGGGCAACACCGGCAGGGCCTGCGCCACAGGCCCCCTGAGCCGCAGACGGCCGGCCGGTGGCACAGGAACAACCTCTGACCACGCGGGAATTCCGTTCCTGGGACACGTATTCCGGGTATCGGAGTTTCGGCGGGACCAACTGCGCGCGCGGCGCGCAGCCCCGGACGGATGGATTCGACACGCGTGACGGAGCAGCCGACCTCGTTCGAACGCCCCCAGACGGGCGTCGACCCCGCGGATCCCCGCGGGGCGTTCGCGCATACCCCGACACCGGCGCGTGCGCCCGGTGCGGGCGCCTTACCGGTACAGGGCCGCCCCGGCGGCGACGTCACCGTTCCGGTCACGACGGCACACAGCACGCCGGGCACGTCGGAGCCGGGCACCTCCACGCCGTTCGGCAAGGGCAAGGACACCGTGAGCGACCCCGCCTCCGAGCACTCCCAGCCGGGTGCCGAGCAGACAGCCGAGCGCGAGACCCCTCGGCCGCGCCCCGCCCCCGAGGGCATTCCGGTCCAGCCGGCCGACGAACAGGACCGGCCGGTGGTGAACTCCGACGGACAGGAGCGCCGCAGCGGCCAGAGCCTGCCGCCCGGCCGCCCCACGCCCATGCGGCGGGACGGCGACCGGCTGAGGTTCGTGGGGGCCGCCACCCGGCGGATCGCCCGCGGCATCGATCTCGACGAGATCGTGATGGGGCTGTGCCGGGCCACCGTGCCCACCTTCTCCGACGCGATCCTGGTCTATCTGCGCGACCCGCTGCCCGTCGGCGACGAGCGACCCATGGGCCCGCTGGTGCTGCGGCTGCGCCGCACCGACCGGATACCGGCGGAGCGCGACACCGAGAACGGCTTCCTGCCGGCCGCACAGCCCGAGCCGAACGAGCTGGACACGGTCGGCGCCGAGTTGTGCGAGGTGCGGCCCGGCAGCGCGCTCGCCGAAGTCCTGCGGGGCGTGCGCCCGGTGTTCACCGACGCCCCCGCGGCTCGCGCCGCGCTGCCGGAACTGCTGGGTGAGGGCGGCGAGTTCGCCGTGCCGGACGGGCAGCGCGCGATCCTCGCGCCGCTGCGCGGCCGGCGCCGGGTCATCGGTGCCGCGCTGTTCCTGCGCCGGCCCGAACGCATGGCCTTCGAGCCGGACGACCTGCTCGTGGCAGCCCAGCTCGCCACGCACAGCGCCCTCGGCATCGACAAGGCCGTGCTGTACGGCCGCGAGGCCTACATCGCGGACGAGCTGCAGCGCACCATGCTGCCCGAGACGCTGCCCCGCCCGACGGGTGTGCGGCTGGCCTCCCGCTACCTGCCGGCCGCGGAGACGGCCCGGGTGGGCGGCGACTGGTACGACGCGATCCCGCTGCCCGGCAGCCGGGTCGCCCTGGTCGTCGGTGACGTCATGGGGCATTCCATGACGTCGGCCGCCATCATGGGCCAGCTGCGCACCACGGCCCAGACCCTCGCCGGCCTCGACCTGCCGCCGCAGGAGGTCCTGCACCACCTCGACGAGCAGGCCCAGCGCCTGGGCGTGGACCGCATGGCGACGTGCCTCTACGCGGTCTACGACCCGGTATCGCACCGCATCACCATCGCCAACGCCGGTCATCCGCCGCCCGTCCTGCTCCACCTGGGCGGCCGCGCCGAGGTGCTGCGGGTGCCCGCCGGCGCCCCGATCGGGGTCGGCGGCGTGGACTTCGAGGCGGTGGAGCTGGACGCGCCCGCCGGTGCGACCCTGCTGCTCTACACCGACGGCCTGGTCGAGTCCCGGCTGCGCGACGTGTGGACCGGCATCGAGCAGCTGCGGGAGAAGCTCGCCGCGGTCGCGCAGCTCACCGGGCCGGACCATCCGCCGCCCCTGGAAGCGCTGTGCGACGAGGTGCTCGACATGCTCGGCCCGGGCGACCGGGACGACGACATCGCGCTGCTCGCCGCCCGCTTCGACGGGATCGCGCCCAGCGATGTGGCGTACTGGTTCCTGGAGCCGGAGGACGCCGCCCCCGGCCGGGCCCGCCGCCTCGCCCGGCGCGCGTTGCAGCGCTGGGGCCTGGAAGAGCTCAGCGACTCCGTCGAGCTGCTGGTCAGCGAAGTCGTGACGAACGCCGTGCGGTACGCGTCCCGGCCGGTGACCCTGCGGCTGCTGCGCACAGACGTGCTGCGCTGTGAGGTCGGCGACGACGTGCCGCAACTGCCGCGGCTGCGTCAGGCACGCGCCACCGACGAGGGCGGGCGCGGGCTGTACCTGGTGAACCGGCTGGCCCGGCGCTGGGGCGCGACCCGGCTCAGCACGGGCAAGGTGGTCTGGTTCGAGCTCAACCGCAGCTGACTCAGCCGCGTACGAACAAGCCGAAGGGCGCCCGGTGTGCACCGGGCGCCCTTCGGCGTCTCCTACTGGTCGTCGTCGCCCGGCTTGATCGGGTCGAACGGGTCACCGCCGTCGCCCGGCGGTGTCGTCTGCGGGGCTGTGGGCGGGGTGAAGGTGGGCGGTGTCGTCGACGGGCTCGGCGGCGGGGACGACGAGGGCTCCTCCGTGGTCGGCGGCGGGGAGGACGACGGCTCCTCGGTCGTCGGCTCCTGGGTGGGTTCCTTGGTCGGTTCCCGCGTCGGGGGCGGCGTCCAGGTCGGCTGGACGGCCGCGCCCTGCTGGGTGTCCAGGTCGAACTTTCTGACGTCGTCCATCACGCCGAAGGTGTACGCCGCCCAGATCTGCGCCGGGAAGCCACCGCCGTCGACCCGGGGCTTGCCGCCCGCCTTGTACATCGGGACCTGGGCGTGGGTCTTGGCGTCCTCGCCGAACAGGCCGACGGAGGTCACCAGGTCCGGCGTGTAGCCGGTGAACCAGGCCGACTTGTTGTTGTCGGACGTGCCCGTCTTGCCGGCGACCTGCTGGCCGTCGCGCCGGGGGTTGTCCCGTACGGAAGCCTGGGCGGTGCCGTCGTCGACCACGCCGGTCAGTACCGAGGTGACCGAGTCGGCGGCCTCGCGGCTGATGACCTGGTCGCCGACCGCGTCGGGCATGGTGACCGTCCGGTTGAGATGCTCGGCCGACTTCACCAGCGCCGGGGTGACCTTCTTGCCGTGGTTGTCGAGGGTCGCGTAGACACCGGCCATCTGCAGGGGGCTCGCGCCCATGCTGCCCAGGGTCTGCGCGGGGACGGCCTCCATATTCTCGGTGTCCATGCCGAGCTTGCCGGCGACGTCCACCACGTCGGTCATTCCGACGTCGACGCCCATCTGCGCGAAGACGGAGTTGACGGACTTGTTCATCGCCGTCTGGACGGAGATCGGTCCGTAGTTCCGGTCGTCCTCGTTCTCGGGGGCGAAGCCGACCTTGGTGCCGCCCTCCATGACCTGGCGCTTGCTCGTGCCGTCGTAGACCGTGTTCGCGGTGATCGGCTTGCCGTCCTGCGTCTTCGCCTGCTCCTCCAGGGCCGCGGCCAGGATGACCGGCTTGAAGGTGGAGGCCGGCTGGTAGTCGGAGCGGGTGGCGTTGTTCGTGTAGTGCTTGAAGTAGTCCTCGCCGCCGTACATCGCGACCACCGCGCCGGTCTTGGGGTTCACGGACGCGGCACCGGCCTGGACGTTCCCGTCGACCTTGCGCTTGGCGGGGTCGAGCTTGCCGGTCAGCTGCTGCTTGACGGACTTCTCCAGCGCCGCCTGCTTCTTCTTGTCGATGTTGAGCGTGAGGGTCCAGCCGCCGGCGTTGACCATCGCCTCGGCTTCCTTGGTGCTGTCGGCGGTGCCCTCGGCGACGAGCTGCTTCTCCAGCGCGGAGTTGGCCGCGTTGACCAGGTAGCCCTTCTGGCCCTCCATGCCGGGGGCGGGCTTGGGCTCCTTCGGCACCGGGAACTTCATGTCCGCTCGCTCGGACCGGCTCAGCCAGCCCTCGTCGACCATGTTGTTCAGGACGTAGTTCCAGCGCGCCTTCACCAGCTTCTTGCCGTCCTCGGAGGCGACGGCCCAGTCGTACTGGCTCGGCGCCTGGAGCAGCGCGGCGAGGTAGGCGCCCTGTGCGACCGTGAGCTTCTCGGCGTCGGTGCGGTAATAGGCCTGGGCGGCGGCCTGGATGCCGTAGGCGTTGCGGCCGTAGTAGCTGGTGTTGATGTAGCCGGCGAGGATGTAGTCCTTGGACTTCTCGCGGTCCAGCTTCAGCGAGATGACCAGTTCCTTCAGCTTGCGCGAGACGGTCTGTTCCTGCGTCAGGTAGTAGTTCTTGACGTACTGCTGGGTGATCGTGGAACCACCCTGCGCACCCTTGCCGGTGACGGTGTTGAGCAGACCGCGGGCCGTGCCCTTCAGGTCGACGCCGGCGTCCTTGTAGAACGTCTTGTTCTCGGCCGCCACGAAGGTCAGCCGCACGTTCTTGGAGACCCTGGACAGGTCCACGACCTCGCGGTTGACCTTGCCGTCGCGGGCCATGATCGAACCGTCGCTGTACTTGTAGATGTTGCTCTGGCGCTTGGCGTCGGCGTTCCCCTCGGGGATGCCGATCATCATGTACAGCACGATGAAGGCACCCATGCCCAGCAGGCACAGGCCGAGGAAGGTGCCGAGAATCTTCTTCCAGGTGAAGAGCCGGCGTATGCCGCTCTTCCCGGCCGCGCCCGACGAACGGCGGCGCTTGGGTGCCGCCCGGCGCCCACCGCGCTGTCGGGCGCGTCTCTCTTCCGCTCGTCCCATGGGTCCGATCCGCTCCGCTTCGTTCATGTGTGCTCACATGTCACACAGGTTCGCCGCTCAGGTCAGCTCAGAAAGCTAACACCGGGAGATAAGAGATAGGGCTGCCGATCCGGCCCTTTGCGGACGTGACAATCAGCACCCATCCCAACGGAACCGACGTACGAGACACGCGCAGGGTTGCCATGACGCAATAAAGTGATATCACTTAGCTAGACAGAAGCTATGCAGGAGTGGCTTCGACAGAAGAACGGGGGACCACCCATGTCCACACACGACACGCAGGTCACCGCCGACGTGCCCGAGATGCCGGCGCCACGCGTGCGGGAGTTCACCGCGCACAGCATCGGCGGCGGGCTCGCCCTGCTGCTCGGCCTGCTCGGGCTGCTGGCCGGAGCGGGGCTGATCGCGCTCGCCACCTCGGTCGACGGGGACGGCGCCAAGGCCGGGCTGATCATCGGCGGCATCCTGGTCGCGCTCGCGGCGTTCCTCGCCATGTGCGGACTGAACATGGTGGCGCCGGGCGAGGCCCGGGTCGTCCAGCTCTTCGGCCGCTACCGGGGCACCATCCGCCAGGACGGCCTGCGCTGGGTGAACCCCTTCACCTCGCGCACCAAGATCTCGACGCGCGTCCGCAACCACGAGACCGCCGTCCTCAAGGTCAACGACGCCTACGGCAACCCGATCGAACTCGCCGCGGTCGTGGTGTGGCGCGTCGAGGACACCGCCCAGGCCACCTTCGAGGTCGACGACTACATCGAGTTCGTCTCCACCCAGACCGAGGCGGCGGTGCGGCACATCGCCATCGAGTACCCCTACGACGCCCACGAGGAGGACGGCCTCTCGCTGCGTGGCAACGCCGAGGAGATCACCGAGAAGCTCGCCGTCGAACTGCACGCGCGCGTGGAGGCGGCGGGGGTGCAGATCATCGAGTCCCGCTTCACGCACCTCGCCTACGCCCCCGAGATCGCCTCGGCGATGCTCCAGCGGCAGCAGGCCGGAGCGGTGGTCGCGGCGCGGCGGCAGATCGTGGACGGCGCGGTGGGCATGGTGGAGGCCGCGATCGCCCGCATCACCGAGCGGGACATCGTGGAGCTGGACTCCGAACGGAAGGCGGCGATGGTGTCGAACCTGATGGTGGTGCTGTGCGGTGACCGGGCCGCGCAGCCGGTCCTCAACACCGGGTCCCTCTACCAGTGACGGTCCCTCCCGAAGGTCCGGGCCCGCAGCGCCGGCCGCAGCAGCAGCGCAAGCAGGTGCTGCTGCGGCTGGACCCGGCGGTGCACGAGGCGCTCGCGCGGTGGGCCGGCGACGAGCTGCGGTCGGCGAACGCGCAGATCGAGTTCCTGTTGCGCAGGGCGCTGGCGGAGGCGGGGCGGCTGCCGCGGGAGACCGGGCCGCTGCCCCGGCGCGGGCGGCCGCCCGGCTCTCCCGGAGGTTCCGCCCCCGGACCGCCGCCGACCTGAACGCACGGACATCACGGCTGTTGCGGAACCGTGACAACACGTCCCCACCTGCGCAGCCGTACCGTCCGCCCCGCTCTACACACCCGGCGTATACATGCCGCGTATACACCCCGAGTACAGTCCTGGTCATGTCCATCGGTCACACTCTCCTGGGGCTCCTGGAGTCCGGCCCGCGCCACGGTTACGACCTGAAGCGGGCCTTCGACGAGAAGTTCGGTCACGACCGGCCGCTCCACTACGGCCAGGTCTACTCGACGATGTCCCGTCTGCTGAAGAACGGGCTCGTCGAGGTCGACGGCATCGAGGCGGGCGGCGGGCCCGAACGCAAGCGGTACGCCATCACCGAAGCCGGCATCACCGACGTCGCGCGCTGGCTCGCCACGCCCGAGAAGCCGGAGCCGTACCTCCAGTCGACCCTCTACACCAAGGTCGTCCTCGCGCTGCTCACCGGCCGCGACGCCGGTGACATCCTCGACACCCAGCGCTCGGAGCACCTGCGCAGCATGCGGATCCTCACCGACCGCAAGCGCAAGGGCGATCTGGCCGACCAGCTCATCTGCGACCACGCGCTGTTCCACCTGGAGGCGGACCTGCGCTGGCTGGAGCTGACCGCGGCGCGTCTGGACAAGCTCCGCGAGGCGGTGACCCGGTGACCATTCCCGCTGGTTCGCTCCTCACCGCCCAGGACCTGCGCAAGACGTACGGGCCGACGACCGCGCTCGACGGCGCCGAGTTCTCCATCCACCCCGGCGAGGTCGTCGCCGTGATGGGCCCGTCCGGGTCGGGCAAGTCGACGCTGCTGCACTGTCTCGCCGGGATCGTCATGCCCGACTCGGGCTCGATCACGTACAACGGGCGTGAGGTGACCGCGATGAGCGACGCCGAGCGCAGTGCGCTGCGGCGCTCCGAGTTCGGGTTCGTCTTCCAGTTCGGGCAGCTCGTACCGGAACTCACCTGCGTGGAGAACGTCGCGCTGCCGCTGCGGCTGAACGGGTCGTCCCGCAAGGAGGCCGAACGGACCGCGCTGGCGTGGATGGAACGGCTGGAGGTCGACGACCTGCGAAAGAAGCGGCCCGGCGAGGTCTCCGGCGGTCAGGGGCAGCGGGTCGCCGTCGCCCGGTCGCTGGTGACGAACCCGCGGGTGGTGTTCGCCGACGAGCCGACCGGCGCGCTCGACTCCTTCAACGGCGAGCGCGTGATGGACCTGCTCACGGACGCCGCCCGGTCCGCCAGCACGGCCGTGGTGCTCGTCACGCACGAGGCGCGGGTGGCCGCCTACTCCGACCGCGAGATCGTCGTACGGGACGGCAGGTCCCGGGACATGGAGCGCGTCGTATGAGCGTCGGTCAGTGGACCCGGGACCTGGCGATGGGGGCCCGGTTCGCCTTCGCCGGCGGACGTGAGGGCTGGACCCGGGCGCTGCTCACGGCCGTCGGCGTCGGGCTCGGTGTCGCGCTGCTGCTGCTCACCACCGCCATCCCGAACGCGCTGGCGGAGCGGGACCGGCGGGAGGAGGCGCGCAGCGACCACACCTTCAGCCAGCAGAAGATACCGAAGGCCGAGGACACCCTGATCGTCCTCGACTCGGACACCACGTTCCGGGACCAGGACGTGCGCGGCCGGATGCTGGAGGCGGAGGGCCCGCGGGCTCCGCTGCCCCCGGGGGTCGCGCAGTTCCCGGCCGCGGGCGAGATGGTCGTCTCCCCCGCGCTGAAGGAACTGCTCGCCTCCGACGAGGGCAAGCTGCTGCGGGAACGGCTGGACTACCGCGTTGCGGGCACCATCGGCGAGGAGGGGCTCGTCGGCCCACGGGAACTCGCCTACTTCGCGGGCGGCACGGGACTCGCGGAACGGCTCGAGGGCCTCGCCAGCGGGGCCCGGATCGACAGCTTCGGCAATCCGGACCTGGGGTCGGCCGACCCATGGGACCCGGTGCTGCTCCTGCTGGTGCTGGTCGTCTTCGTGGTGCTGCTGATGCCGGTCGCCGTGTTCATCGCCGCGGCCGTGCGGTTCGGCGGCGAGCGGCGTGACCGCCGCCTGGCGGCGCTGCGGCTGGTCGGCTCCGACAGCCGGATGACCCGGCGGATCGCCGCCGGCGAGGCGCTCGCCGGTTCGGTGCTGGGGCTCGTCCTCGGCACCGGGTTCTTCCTGCTCGGACGGCAACTGGCGGCGTCCGCCGAGGTGTTCCACGTCAGCGTGTTCCCGAGCTATCTGAACCCCTCGCCCGTGCTGGCCGTCCTGGTCGCCCTGGCGGTGCCGGCGGCCGCGGTCGTGGTGACGATCCTCGCCCTGCGCGGGGTGGTCATCGAGCCGCTCGGCGTGGTGCGCACCGCCAAGCCCGCGCGGCGCCGGCTGTGGTGGCGGCTGCTGCTGCCGCTGGGCGGGCTCGCGCTGCTCTTCCCGATGGTCGGGCAGGGCGACGACGGCGGGGAGTTCAATCAGTACCGCGTCGTCGGCGGCGTGATGCTCCTGCTGGTCGGCGTCACGACCCTGCTGCCCTGGGTGGTGGAGACGGTCGTTGCCCGGCTCGGCTCGGGCGGGATCGCCTGGCAACTCGCCGTGCGCAGGCTCCAGTTGAGCAGTGGTGCGGCGGCCCGGATGGTCAACGGCATCGCGGTGGCGGTGGCCGGGGCGATCGCGCTGCAGATGCTGTTCGCCGGAGTGGAGGGCAACTACACCAGGGCGTCGCAGTACGACGTCTCCCGGGCCCAGATGAGCGTGGACTTGCCGAACGACGCCGACGCCTCGGCCGTCATCGGGAAGTACCGCGACACCGAGGGCGTACGCAAGGTCACCGCACTGTCCGACGTCTATCTCGGCGACCGGCGCGGCGAGGCGGACTCCTACATCCAGATCACCGTGGCCGACTGCGCGTCGCTGCGCGAGGTGGCCACACTCCCCTCCTGCCGCGACGGCGAGGTCTTCGCCGTCCAGGGCTCGGAGGACGACACCGAGGGCGCCCACCTGGCCAAGCCCGGCACGACCCTGTGGGCCGACCCGGAGGACTCCGGCCGCTCCGGCGACCGCCGGGCCTCCTTCACCGTGCCGCAGAAACTCCGGCAGGCCCAGTCCCGGGAGGACCCCACCGGGTACCAGCGCGGCGGCCTCCTGGTCACCCCCGGCGCGCTGCCCGAGAAGCTCGCGGCGTTCACCTCCCCGCAGCTCTTCCTGAGCCTGGACAGCTCGATACCGGACGCGTACGACCACGTGCGCAACACGGCCGCGCGGCTCGACCCGGCGGTCCAGCCGATGACCTGGCAGAGCATCGAGAGCAACGACCGCTACGCCACCATCCGCACCGGCCTGTCCGTCGGCGCCGCCTGCGTGCTGGCGCTGATCGGGGCGAGCCTGCTGGTCTCGCAGCTGGAGCAGCTGCGCGAGCGCCGCAAGCTGCTGTCGGCCCTGGTCGCCTTCGGCACCCGCCGCCGCACCCTCAGCCTGTCGGTGCTGTGGCAGACGGCGATCCCGATCGGTCTGGGTCTGCTGCTCGCCGCGGCGGTGGGCACGGCCCTGGGCGCGGTCCTGCTGCGGATGACCAACACCTCGGTCCGGGTGGACTGGCCGAGCGTGCTGTCGATGACCGGCATCGGCGCCGGTGTCGTCCTCGTGGTGACGCTGCTGAGCCTGCCCCCGCTGGTGAGGCTGATGCGGCCGGACGGGCTGCGCACCGAGTAGCGGGTCCCGCAGCCCGTACGCGTCAGGCGTCCTGCTCCAGCACCCGTACGGGCAGCGGGCACAGCGCCTGGCGCAGGGCGGCCGCGAGCTCCTCGTACTCCGCGCCGCGCGCGGCCCCCATCCGCATCGCCAGGGCGATCCGCCGGGTGGGGGCCGGGTCGGCGAAGTACCCGGTGAGGAGCTGGTTGCTGCGGGAGATCTCGACCTTGAGGGCGGTGCGCGGCAGCAGTGTGACGCCGAGTCCGCCCGCGACGAGCTGCACCAGCGTGGACAGCCCGGCCGCGGTGGTGGTGACCGGCACGTCGTCGCGGCCGGCCTCCCGGCAGATGTCGAGGGCCTGGTCCCGCAGGCAGTGTCCCTCGTCCAGCAGCAGCAGATTCAGCTCGCGCAACGCCTGGCGCGGAATGCCCTCGCGGCCGCCGAGCCGGTGGTCGAGCGGGGTGACGAGCACGAAGTCCTCGTCGAACAGCGGCAGTTCGATCACGCCCGGTACGCCCAGGGGCACGGCGAGCAGCAGGAGGTCGAGCCGGCCGCCGGCGAGGCCGTCGAGCAGGCTGCCGGTCTGCTCCTCGTGCACCTGGAGGTCGAGGTGCGGATAGCGTTCGTGGACGAGCCGCAGGACGGTCGGCAGCAGATAGGGCGCGACCGTCGGGATCACACCGAGCCGCAGCACCCCGGTGAAGGGCGCCCGGACCGCCTCGGCCTCCTCCAGGAGCGCACCCACCTCCCCCAGAACGGCCTTGGCGCGTACGGCGATCCGCTCACCCTCGGGTGAGAGCAGCACCTTGCGCGTCGTACGCTCGAGGAGCGTCACTCCGAGTGTTTCCTCCAGGGCCGACACGGCGCCCGAGAGGGCGGGCTGGCTCATACCGATCGCCGCGGCCGCGTCCCGGAAATGAAGGTGCTCGGCCACCGCCGCGAAGGCGCGGAGCTGGGCCAGGCTGGGCTGCCTGCGCTTATTACCGACAGTCACTGATAACTACCTCCGATCAACTCGACCGAGTGTAGCTATTTCCGTAATCAATCGAGCCTGTGCCAACATCAACACAGTCCAACCCATGGGAAACCCCCGCAATCCGGGTGTTTCTTCGCTGCAAGGAGTGTGTGTGCTCACCGTCGGTGACAAGTTCCCCGAGTTCGACCTGACCGCCTGCGTCTCGCTGGAGAAGGGCAAGGAGTTCCAGCAGATCAACCACAAGACCTACGAGGGTCAGTGGAAGGTCATCTTCGCGTGGCCCAAGGACTTCACCTTCGTGTGCCCGACCGAGATCGCCGCCTTCGGCAAGCTGAACGAGGAGTTCGCGGACCGCGACGCGCAGGTCCTCGGCTTCTCCGGCGACTCCGAGTTCGTCCACCACGCCTGGCGCAAGGACCACGACGACCTGCGTGACCTGCCGTTCCCGATGATGGCCGACTCCAAGCACGAGCTGATGCGCGACCTCGGCATCGAGGGCGAGGACGGCTTCGCCAAGCGCGCGGTGTTCATCGTGGACCAGAACAACGAGATCCAGTTCTCGATGGTGACCGCGGGCTCGGTCGGCCGTAACCCGAAGGAGGTCCTCCGGGTCCTGGACGCGCTCCAGACGGACGAGCTCTGCCCCTGCAACTGGTCGAAGGGCGACGAGACCCTCGACCCGGTCGCGCTGCTCTCCGGGGAGTGATCTGACATGTCGCTGGATGCCCTGAAGTCCGCCATACCGGACTACGCCAAGGACCTGAAGCTCAACCTGGGCTCGGTCATCGGCAACTCCGACCTGCCGGCCCAGCAGTTGTGGGGCACGGTGCTGTCGACGGCGATCGCCTCGCGTTCCCCGATCGTGCTGCGCGAGCTGGAGCCGGAGGCGAAGGCGAACCTGTCGCCGGAGGCGTACACGGCCGCCAAGGCCGCCGCCGCGGTGATGGCGATGAACAACGTCTTCTACCGCACCCGTCACCTCCTGTCGGACCACGAGTACGGCACCCTGCGCGCCGGCCTGCGGATGAACGTCATCGGCAACCCGGGCGTCGACAAGGTCGACTTCGAGCTGTGGTCCTTCGCCGTCTCGGCCATCAACGGCTGCGGCATGTGCCTGGACTCCCACGAGCAGGTGCTGCGCAAGGCCGGCCTCGACCGCGAGGTCGTCCAGGAGGCGTTCAAGATCGCCTCCGTGATCCAGGCGGTCGGCGTCACGCTGGACGCCGAGGCGGTTCTGGCCGAGTAATCCCCGGCCGCACGCCCGTACGACAGGGCCCCGCCCACCTGACCGGTGGGCGGGGCTCTGTTGGTGTTGCGGGCCCGGCTACTCCGACGGCGTCTGAGGGACCGGCTCCGCAGTCACCGCCGTGGCGCCGCGCGGCCGCACCGAATGCCGGAGCGCCGCCTTCTGCGAGTACGACCGCAGATACCCCACGACCGTGTTGGTCACCGCCACGAGCGGCACGGCCACGACCGCACCCCCGATCCCGGCCACCATCCCGCCGGCCGCGACCGACAGCACCACCGCCAGCGGATGCACCCGCACGGCTCGTCCCAGGATGAACGGCTGCAGGATGTGCCCCTCGATCTGCTGCACCGCGAGCACCACCACCAGCGTCATGACCGCCGTGAACACCCCCTGGGTGACCAGTGCGACGACCACGGCCAGCGCCCCGGAGGCCACCGCGCCCACCAGCGGGATGAACGCGCCCAGGAAGATGAACACCGCCAGCGGCACGGCCATCGGCACATCGAGGAAGTAGATGCCGAGCCCGATGAAGGTCGCGTCGATCAGCGCGACGATCACCGTGCCCCGCACATACGCCGTCAGCGTCCGCCACGCCGCCGGACCGGCCCCGGCCACCCCCGGCCGCGCCGCCGACGGCACCAGCTTCAGCGTCCACTGCCAGATCCGCTTGCCGTCGTAGAGCAGGAACAGCGTGCAGAAGACGGCGAGCAGGATCCCGGTCAGCGCCTCGACGACGACCGTCACGCCCTCCAGGCCCGCCGAGGTGATCTGGTCGGTGTTCGCCCCGACCGCCTCACGCAGGTTCTTGGCGATCTCGTTGATCTGCTTGTCCGTGACGTGGAAGGGGCTGTTCAGCAGCCAGTTCCGCAACTCGTCGATGCCGTCCTGGATCTGGCCCGAGAGGTCGTCGATGTTCTCCATGACCTGCCAGGTCACGAACCAGCCGATGAGGCCCATGACGACGAAGCCGAGGATCGCCGTCAGCGCGGTGGCCGGGCCGCGCGGCACGCCGCGGCGCCGCAGCCGCGCCACCGTCGGCTGCAGCATCGCCGTGATGAGCAGCGCGATGACGAACGAGAGCACCACGAGCTGGACGGCGCTGATGACCCGCATCAGCACCCACAGGGTGCCCGCGAGAACGAGGAGCCGCCAGCCGGCCTCGGCGGCGACCCGCACCCCCCACGGCACGGCCAGCGCGGGGTCGGGGCGGGCGGGGACGTCGGGCGCGTAGTCCGGGGGCGGCGGCACGTGTTCGTCGGCGAGCGTCCGGGACTCGGAGTCGTCCTGATCCCGTTCGGCCTCGGCACGGCGTTGGTTGTACCGCTCGTTCATTTCCGTCAGCCCGGCACCGAGCCGGCCGAGCCACCCTGGCACTCGCGACATGATCCGTCCTTTTCCCCCGTCTTGGCGCACCACTCCCCCCGGGGAGCCGTCCGTCCGACCGTACATCGCGCGAGCCCCGCACCGGACGACGGTGCGGGGCTCGCGCGAAGGACGGGGTGGGCCGTGGGCCGGCCGGCTCAGTACCAGTTGTTGGCCTGCCAGAACGACCAGGCCTCACAGGGGCTGCCGTAGCGGTCGTTCATGTAGTTCAGGCCCCACTTGATCTGGGTGGCCGGGTTGGTCCGCCAGTCGGCGCCCACGGACGACATCTTGGAACCGGGCAGCGCCTGGAACATGCCGTAGGCACCGGAGGAGGGGTTGACCGCCTTGTAGTTCCAGTCGGACTCGTGGTCCACGATGTTGCTGAAGCACTGGAACTGACCCGACGGCACGATCTGCCGTGCCATCGCCTGGAGCTGCGCGATGCTGTAGGAGTTCGCGACGGGGAAGTCGGAGATGTCCTTGGAGCGGCTGGCGGCGGCTGCCTTGACCTCCGCGGCGCGCTCCTTGGCCTCCTTCGCCGCCTTGGCCGCCTTCTCGGCGGCCTCCTTCTTGGCGACGGCCGTCTCGGCGGCGGCCTTGCGGGCAGCCTCCTCGGCGTCCTTCTTCGCGCTCGCGTCCGCCTGGATGGCCTGTGCGTCGGCCTGCTGCGTCAGCGACGCGGTCTGCACCTGGGCCTGCTGGCCCGCGGGGATGTCCGCGAGCAGCGTCGCGCCGCTTGCCGTCGCTTCGGCGTCGTTGTTCTGCGCGGTGCTGCCCGAGGCAACGCCGACGACGCTTCCGACAGCGGTGACCGCTGTGGCCGAAGCCACTGCGAATCCCCGGACCGAGATCCGGCTCACACGGTTTTCCTTCCAGCATCGCCCGCTTCGGTGACCCTCGCGGACGCAATCGTGCCCCTGGCACAGGCCTCCCCAACTGCGGGGTCACGGGAGGCGCGGGCCCGGTGGGCAACTCCCCCGGGGGGAGCGCCGTGTGTTGCTCGGGCGGCATACGACATCGCTATGCAGTTGATGCTGTTGCTTTGTGGTGCCGTACCGCTGGGGGTACAGGTGTGTCGTATGCGGGGCCTGACAGGAGTGAGACTCTGCCGTAACCCGACGGGGCAAGGCAATTCCGAGTCGCGTGTGAAAGCTCACATCCCGTTTGGCGCGGGAGATTCACAGAAAGGTCCACATGCGAAGGCGCCGCCCGGCTAGGCTCTTCGCCTTTTCCGGACGGCGCCAACTGTCGTGTAACCGCCACTATTTGATCGGGACGGTCAGATCTGACCGTCTTCGAGCATTTCGGTCACAAGGGCGGCGATCTGAGACCTCTCGGACCGCGTCAGGGTCACGTGCGCGAAGAGCGGATGCCCCTTCAGCTTCTCGACGACGGCGACGACACCGTCGTACCGGCCGACCCTGAGGTTGTCCCGCTGGGCCACGTCATGGGTGAGAACCACCCGTGAATTGGCCCCGATCCGGGACAGAACGGTGAGAAGTACGTTCCGTTCCAGCGACTGGGCCTCGTCCACGATCACGAACGCGTCGTGCAGCGAACGTCCGCGGATGTGGGTGAGCGGCAGGACCTCCAGCATGCCGCGTGCGGTGACCTCCTCGATGACCTCCCGGGACGTGACCGCCGACAGCGTGTCGAACACGGCCTGCGCCCAGGGGCTCATCTTCTCGGCCTCGGAACCCGGCAGATAGCCCAGCTCCTGCCCGCCCACCGCGTACAGCGGACGGAAGACCATCACCTTCTGGTGCTGACGCCGCTCCAGCACCGCCTCCAGCCCCGCGCACAGCGCGAGCGCCGACTTGCCGGTGCCGGCCCGGCCGCCCATGGACACGATCCCCACGTCCGGATCGAGCAGCAGGTCCAGCGCGATCCGCTGCTCGGCGCTGCGGCCCTTGATGCCGAATACCTCACGATCCCCGCGCACGACACGAATGGTGCCCTCGGGCGTGACCCGCCCGAGCGCCTTGCCGCGCTCCGACTGGATCATCAGGCCCGTGTGCACCGGCAGGCCGGCGGCCTCGGGGACGTAGACGTGCCCCTCCTCGAAGAGGATGTCCACCTGCTCGCCGGGCAGGGTCAGTTCGGACATTCCGGTCCAGCCGGAGGAGTCCGTGATGGCGAGTTCCGCACGGTACTCCTCGGCGAGGAGTCCGACGGAGGAGGCCTTGATCCTGAGCGGGAGGTCCTTGGACACGACGGTGACGTCGAACCCCTCGGCCTGCAGATTGCGGGCGACCGCGAGGATGCGGGAGTCGTTGTCCCCCAGGCGGTAGCCGCTGGGCAGCACGCTGGGGTCCGAGTGGTTGAGCTCGACACGGACGGTCCCGCCCAGATCCCCGATCGGGATGGGGGCGTCGAGGCGGCCGTGCCGGACGCGGAACTCGTCGAGCAGGCGCAGGGCCTGCCGGGCGAAGTAGCCGAGTTCGGGATGGTGCCTCTTGGCCTCCAGCTCCGTGACCACGACGATGGGGAGCACGACCTCGTGCTCGTCGAAGCGGTTCAGGGCGTTCGGGTCGGCCAGCAGGACGCTGGTGTCGAGAACATAGGTGCGCCGGTCGGGCTTGTGGCGCTTTGTGCTGGTCACCACGGAAGGACGTACCCCCTCGGATGAGGTCGGGGAGCGACGGTATGGAGCTGGACCGGTCGTCGGCCGCCCTGCGCGGGCCGAAAACCGGCCCTCCGCCTCTTCGTCCGTGCTGTGACCGCACGATCGGGCTGGTGCAAAGGGCCTCCCGGGCGGACGGCCCCGTGCCGTCCGCTGAGATCCGACACCCGTGGTTCGGGCGTCGACCTGTCTGGGTTATGCCCTCGAACGAGCGTCGCCATGCCACGGCATATGACGGCAAGCCGGTGAACTCCGTGTTACGCGCGTCTGCGAAGGGGTACCGGGAGGGGTCGCGACGTGGGACGTCCCGCGTCCGCGGGGTCCGCGGACGGGTGGTTCAGCCGCCGTAGCGCCGGTGGCGGGCCGCGTAGTCACGCATGGCGCGCAGGAAGTCGACCTTGCGGAACGCCGGCCAGAACACGTCACAGAAGTAGTACTCGGAGTGCGCGGTCTGCCAGAGCATGAATCCGGACAGCCGCTGCTCGCCGCTGGTGCGGATCACCAGGTCGGGGTCGGGCTGGTCGCTCGTGTAGAGGTGACGCCCGATCATCTCGATGTCGACCGCCTCGGCGAGCTCCTCCATCGAGGTGCCCTTGTCCCGGGCGTCGAGCAGCATCGAGCGCACGGCGTCGGCGATCTCCTGGCGGCCGCCGTAGCCGATGGCGACGTTGACCACTATCCCGTCGACGTGTGCGGTGGACTCCTCCGCCTCCTTGAGGACCGTCTGCATCCCGGAGGGCAGCAGGTCCGGCGTGCCGACGTGGCGCACGCGCCAGCGGCCGTCGGCGGCCAGGGTGCGGGCGACGTCCTCGATGATGCCGAGCAGGGGGCCGAGCTCGTTCTGTGGCCGGTCGAAGTTGTCCGTGGACAGCAGCCAGAGCGTGACGACCTCGACATCGGTCTCCGAGCACCAGCCGAGGAACTCCTCGATCTTTCCGGCACCGGCCCGGTGACCGTCGACGGTGCTGGATCCGGCGGCCTTCGCCCAGCGCCGGTTGCCGTCCATGATGACGCCGATGTGCTTGGGCACCTGAGCGTGGTCCAGGTGACCTTCCACCCGGCGTGCGTACAGCCTGACCAGCAGGCCGCGCAGCTTGTCGCGCAGGTTCACGTGATCGTCAGCCCCTCCGTACGGATCGGACAGGCCGCGGCGTGCGGCCCGGTCGTGGCCGCGGGCGGTCCCTGCCCGTATGGCGGTCCCCGGGGGCGAAGCCTACCCCCGCTGCGCCCGCGGGCCGCCAACCGGGGCGGAACGCGCGGTTCCGGTCGGTGGTTCGAGCCGCCGGGGCGGAGCAAGAAAAACGGGCCGGTCCGTGGGGGGGAGACGGACCGGCCCGAGGGGGGGTTTCCACCATAACCCTTTGTAAGTGATGCTGCGTGCATCGGCGTGCCACAACTACTCTCCGGAGCCGCCCGGCAACGCCGCGATGCCCGCGGAGGCCCGCGTTCAGGGCTCGCTTCTGGCCGAAACATGGCGCATACGCTGGGGAATCGGGCGTCCTGGGGCAGGATCCGGAGGATTTGCCGCACCTTGGGGGCCGGTCGGGTGACTTGTCCCGGCATCCCCCCGACGGGTGAACCGGGCCCGAGCGTTCACTTGACCCGGAGCCGCCACCGGGCCGTCTCCGATTCGCCGCTTTGCCGCCTCGACATCGCCGCTGCCCGGCTCGGCGGGAAAGCCCTGGCACCGCGCAGCCCCCTCCACTGCGCGGTACCGCCCGCGCAGCTTTGCTCACGCGAATCGCCTCGGTCCGAATTTACGTGAGTGGCGGCGCGGAGGCGAGTCGCAGGCGATAACGATGTGAAAACTCCCGTCGGAAGATGCGCAAGTGCAGTGAGTGACAGGAGTGACCCGGCGCCGCAAGGGATCGGCTCCGGGATCTAGGACAAGGTCCGTCCTCTTTCCCCTCTAGCGTCGAGCCATGACGACGACCGTGGGCATCACGTGGGAAGCGGCGAGCGCACGCCGGGCGGAGCGGCAGTTCCTGGCCGGGCCGGCCGGGACCGGCACACCGGTCGACGAGGTGGTCGGCGCGATGCTGGGCGCGCACGCGCAGGTGATCTCCGCGGCCGAGGTATCGGTGGGGATGCGGGCGGACGGGGTGACACGGGCGGACGTACGGGCCGCGCTCTGGGACGACCGGTCCCTGATCAAGACGTACGGCCCACGCGGCACGGTCCACCTTCTCCCCGCCCGTGAACTCCCCCTCTTCTCGGCGGCGCTGACCGCGGTGCCGACCGGACCGGGCGGGTTCCCGCCCGACGTACGGCTCACCGAGGAGCAGGCCGGCCAGGTCGTGACGGCGATCGGTGAAGCGCTCGACGGCAGGTGCCTGACGCTCGACGAGCTGTCCGAGGAGGTCGTCGCCCGCACGGGCCCCTGGGCCGGCGACCGCGTGATGCCGGCGTTCCAGGACCTGTGGCCGCGCTGGCGCCAGGTGGTGCACCGGGCCGGCTGGGCGGGCTCGCTGTGCTTCGGCCCGAACCGCGGCCGCAAGGCGACGTACACGCGCCCGGCGTACGGGGTTCCAGGGGCGGAGGCCGGGGACGAAGGGGGCGACGCGCTGTCCGCGTTCGTCCACCGCTATCTGCACGCGTACGGCCCGGCGACACCGCAGCACTTCGCGCGCTGGCTGGCGGCGCCGCCCGGCTGGGCCACGGCCCTCTTCGGCCGACTGGCCGCGGCGGGCCGTATCGAGGAGGTCCGCTTCGAGGGGACACCCGCGTGGGTGGCGGCGGGCGACACCGACTTCCCGGACGGCCCGGCACGCGGTGTGCGCCTGCTCCCCTACTTCGACGCCTACGTCGTCGCCGGCCAACCCCGCGAACGGCTGTTCCCCGGAAAGGCGTACCAACGCGCCCTCGGCGGCGGCCAGGCGGGCAACTACCCGGTGCTGCTCGTCGACGGTGTCGTGGCGGGCGTGTGGCACCAGCGCCGCCGGGGCCGCCGTACGACCGTCACGGTCGAGCCGCTCGTCCGGCTGACGGCACGGCAGGAACGGGAGCTGGGCGAGCAGGCGGAACGCGTGGGTGAAGTGCTGGAGGCGACGGCGGAGCTGGTGGTGGGAGAGGTGACGGTGGGCCCGCACGCGTGATCACGAGCTCGGTGTGCGACCACCCGGCTTGCGCACGTCGAAGAGGTGGCGGGTGCTGTGGGCGACGAAGGGGCCTTCGGCCCGGATGCGCTCGTGCAGCTCCCGGAGCCGCGGCTCGTACGCCTCGACGGTGAAGCCGGGCACCATCCAGACCACCTTGCGCAGAAAGTGCACGACCGCGCCGATGTCACGGAACTCCATGCGCAGCCGCTCCGCCCGCAGCCCGACGACCTCGAGCCCGGCGGCCTCGGCGTCGGCACGCTCACGGCCGGGATGGCGGGCGCTGCGTACGTCGTCCGGCTGAGGCCCGAGGAAGAACTCGACCAGTTCGAAGACGCTGCCCGGACCCACGTGCTGGGCGAAGTACGTCCCGCCGGGCTGGAGGACGCGGGCGATCTCGTCCCAGTGCGGACGGACGGGATGACGGCTGACGACCAGGTCGAAGGCACCGTCGGCGAAGGGCAGCGGGTCGTCCTCGGCAGCCGCGACGACCGCGACGCCGCGCGGACGGAGCAGGGCGGTGGCTTTGGCGACGTTGGGGGGCCACCCTTCGGTGGCGATGGTGAGGAGGGGTGGCTTCGCTGGGGCGCTCCCGGCGGTTTCGGCGGCACTGTCCGTGGCCTCGGCGAGGACGAAGTCCAGCACCTCCCCTCCCCCGGTCTGCACATCGAGCACGGCACACGCCCTGCCCAGCCGCTCGGCCATCGACACGGCGTAGCCCCAGGAGGGGCGTGCTTCCGTCGCCCGCCCTTCGAACCAGGAGAAGTCCCAGCCGTCCGTCGGGACGGAGGCGCCTTCGGCCAGGAGGTCCTCGAAGGTGGCGGGGTGCGGGGGGTGGCCTTCCGGGTGCTCTGCCATGGAGGGGATGGTGGCAGAGGGGTGGGCGCGAACGCCCGGTATTTTCCACCGACGAGGACGCCCCGGCCGGACGGCCACCGGCCAGGGCTTCCCGGGCGAGCTCGCGGCCACCACCGACAACGGCCCCTCAGGGAACCAGGGGACGCACTTCCTCGGCCGCGAACCGCACGAACCCCTCGGGGTCGGGCTCGTCCGCGGTCGGCTGCAGTACGACGCTGTCGGCCCCGGCCTCGACCAGCCGCCCGACGGCCTTGGCTACGGCCCCGGCGTCTCCGGCGACCCCGAGGTCCGGAACGGCTTCGAGCCCCTCGTCCGCGATCTCCGCGCGCAGCCGGGCGGCGGCGTCGGGCCCGGTGGCGGTGAGCAGATAGACGACGACGGGGTGCGGCCCGTCCCCACGTCCGGCGGCCGCCCGCCCCTCCGCCACGAGCTGCCGCGCCTTGCGCACACCCTCGGCGTTCGTGGAGGCGGTGAGAACGGTCCCGTCGGCGGCCTCGCCGCTGAGCCGCAGCGACCGCGGCCCGGTGGCCCCGGCCAGCACCCCGCCGTGGGGCCCTTCCGGCGGCCAGTCGAGGGCAACGTCGTCGAGCTTGACGTACCGCCCGTCGACGGTGACCCGCTCGCCGCCCAACAGGGCCCGAAGCGCGAGGAGATGCTCCCGCAGCAGGGTGACGGGCGACTCGGCCCGGGCGCCGACCTGCCCCATCCAGTCCTGCACGCCGTGCCCCACACCGAGGATCGCCCGCCCCGGGAACATCCGGTGCAGCGAGGCGATCTCCATGGCCGTGATGGCGACGTTCCGCAAGGGCACCGGCAGCAGCCCGACCCCCACCCGCACCCGCTCGGTCCACGCGAGGGCAGCGGCGGCGGTGGAGATGCCGCCTTCTCTGAAGCAGTCCTCCCAGAGCCAGAGCTCTTCGAGCCCGGCCTCATCGGCCAGCCGAGCCACGGATCGGAGTCGCTCGGGGGCGAGTTGGGGGCGGAAGACCGCGCCTAGTGTGGTCATGGTGGCTTCCTACCCGGGAATGGGAGTGCCGGGCAACACACTTATGAGCTGTGCCCGAGTCGGCAGTCGGCTCAGCGGTTGACGGCCTGGATCTCCTGCACGACCACGTCCTGGGTCGCGCCGAACGTGCCGTCGGGGAGGTCGCCGCCTGCGCCGCCGGTGCCGGTCCAGTCGATCTCCCAGGTGACGGTGGCCTGGAGGGGGTACGTGCCGTTGCCCGAGGAACGCAGGTACCTCACTCCGCAGGGCGGGGCCTGGTCGGCCTTGCCCTTGGCGTAGGGCTCGCCGATGCGGTCGTCGTCGACTTCGCAGACGCCGGAGGCCGGGTAGGTCACGGCGTCCTCGGTGCCCGGTTCGACCCTGAGCGACACCGGTCGCGCGGTCGCGGTCGCGGTGATGCCGATGACGGGTACGGACGCGGTGACGGACACCGGTTTGAAGTCCGCGACGTCCAGCCACGCCCAGGTCGGCAGGTTGACCTTGGTCGCGGCGGCGGGCGCGAGGGTGACCTCGGTGCTGGGGACGCGGATCTCGGCGTAGGCGAGTTCGGCCAGGACCTTCGGAGTGACGGCGTTCTCGATGTTCGCGGGCGGGGGGTCGCCCTGGTCCACCCAGAAGACGGGTTTGTCGCAGGAGTCCCAGCCCGGGGGGAAGTCCCTGTTGACGAACGAGTCCCAGAAGTAGCCCTTGCCGGTCTTGTCCTTGTTGAAGTCCTTGTAGGGGTGCCCGTTGACGTAACGGTCCCGCTGCTCGGCGTCCCACTCGTGGCCCGTGGAACCGGCCTCCCAGGTCGGCTCCAGGTACTTCTGAAGCTGTTCCGGGGTGTACTTCGGGGCGTACCAGCAGGGGGGCGGGGTCCAGGAGGTGGACGAGGTGAGTGCGCCGGCGGACTTGCCGCTGCCGTTCTTGGAACGGTCGAAGACGACGCCGCCCACGGTGACGGAGACGGTGCCGTCCTCACCGGCGTCGGCTTCCTGATTCGTGCCCTGGGTGGCGCCGCCGAGGGTGTCGTCGGCGTACGCCACTCCAGTAGAGGCGAGGAGCGACCAGCACGTGCCGGCCATGACCACCGAAGAGAACGTCCTCACCGGGCGCTTCAGGGCTGGCACTTGGGGCTCCCACTCTGCGACACCATCTTCTGGATCACCCATACACCCTTGTCGTTCTTCTTGAGCGACGTGTGGTAGATGACGTAACTCTTGGCGGTGACCTCGGTCTTCTTGGCCTTGTTGGTCTTGAGGTCCTTCACATACGCCTTGCCCTGGTCCTCGCAGTAGCTGAAGGACGCCGTGCCGTCCTTGTCGACAGCCACTTGCGGAGCGTAGAAGCGGTATGCGCCGGTGACGGCCGCCTTGTGGTCGACGTAGTTCTGGACGAACTTCTGTGTGCCGGCAGCGGCCTCGCCCTCGTAGTAGAAGAGGTACGGCTTGTCGAGCGCATCCTGGTTGACGATCGCGAGGTCGACGGCCTTGATCGACTGCTCGCCGTCGGCCAGGATCGCGTCCTTCTCCTTGTCTCCGGTCTTGGGCCAGTCGAAGGTGTAGGAGAGGTCGGACGGCAGGTCGATCTTCGGCCGTTCGGCCGGTGCGAGGTCGGAAGCGGTCGGGGATGCCGAGGCCTCACTCCCCGTGCCGGCGCCCGCGATCTTGTCGTTGTCCTTGTCCTTGGAGCTGTCGTCGCTCCCGCACGCGGACAGCGTCAGGGCCGCAGCGGCGGTCAGCGTGAGCGCTGCGAGGAGGGTGGGGCGGCGGTTCACGGTCGGCTCCCGGTCAGAGGCGAGGCTTCTCTTGAGCGAACCAAAGCTATCCAGCGGGGTGCGGCCGCACCAGGGTGGAGGTTGTCAACTGGCGGGCCGTATGGGGAGGAATCGGCGATTCGTCGTCCCGTTCCAGCCATAACGGTTGCATAACGCGTCAAGGCCGGGCGCCGACAGTGGTGCCGTGTGGGGCGTTTCAGTCAGGAACGAGCAAAGGGCATGGGTCTGTGGGCCCATGTGAGGACTGCCCTCTGCCGGTACGTTCGGGGCCGGAGAGCCATGGGCAGGCGGCACGGTCGGAGGTGGGTTCCGGATGGGGCGGCATGGGCGGGACGGACGTGGGGAGCTGGTCGTGCACGCGGGCGGCGGGGAGCCGTCCGTCACAGTGCCGCTGGAGATCGCCACCTCCTATCGGGCCCGTACCAAGGGGCTGTTGGGGCGGGACTCCATCGACGGGGCGATCCTGCTCTCCCCCGCCAACAGCGTGCACACCTTCCGTATGCGCATCCCGATCGATGTCGCCTACCTGGACCGTCACCTGCGCGTCATCGCCGTGCGGACCATGCCGCCGGGGCGGCTGGGGATGCCGCGGCTGCGGGCCCGGCATGTGGTGGAGGCGGGGGCCGGGGCGATGGCCGAGTGGGGGATGCGGAAAGGGGCCCGGGTGGAGGTGGTCGTGCCGGCGGAGGGCGGATAGGGCGTCGTGCAGGGGGTCACAGAGCATCGGTCAGCCCCGGCATCTCGGACCCGAGTGGCGCTGTCAGTGGCTCGTTCCTTCGCTCCCCAGGTCGAAGAGCGCGCTCTGTGCCGCGTCCGCGTTCTCCCAACGTGCCGGCCCGCCCGGCTTCACCGACAGGCGCTCCAGTGCCGCCCTGGCCTCCGGGCCCCCCATCGCGCCCAGCAGTTCCACGGCCGGGTCGGCACCGATGTCCTCGATGACGCAACGCTCGGCCAGGTCTACCGCCCAGGGGGCGAAGCGCCCCGGAGCAGGGTCGAGAGCCAGCCAGCGGAACACCGAATCGGCGATGTCGTCCCGCAGCGACGGAATCATGGCCAGCATCGCCGCTTCGACATGCCGCACGACGTGCCGCTGCAGCGGATACAGCTGCGATCGAGCCCGCCAGGCGCGGACCAGCTCGTCGACGCCGGACCATGTCACCTGGCTCGGCCGGGGCATGGTCTCCCCGACGGCCTGGTGGAATTCCTCCCACACGTGCCACAACAGGCCGGGTGAAGGGGGCTGGGGCACCTGCGGAGCCAGTGCCGGATCCTCCAGGAGCACGGTCAGCACGCGCCGGGCTTCGGCCAACCGCTCGCCGGTGCGCGGCAACTTCACGACCCGCCTCCAGTCGCTCGCGTCCCAGGGCTGGGGCAGGGACCGCAGCGCGCGGGGCAGGACGTAGTCCCCCTCCGGGTCGCGCCACCGCGCCACCTGCGGATCCCACGTCTCCTCGGCATTCGGCTCCGGGCCCGACTCACTCATCCGCGCGTCCCATCAACGTCTCGTGGCAGGCCGTTCCCGTGACCTTGCAGACGGCCGACTGGAGACCGCCGTAGATCTGGGGGCCCAGGCCGCTGACGACGAGGGCCGCGATGACGGCGGCGACGACCGCGATGAGACCGGCGTACTCCACCGCCGTCTGGCCCTCGTCCCGGCGCCGGCGGATCATGCGGGGCAAAGAGAAGGGGCGGCGTTCGGCGCGCTCCCTGTCGGGGAGGCGGTACCAGCCGCGGCTTTCCTCGCGGGTGAGGAAGTAGAGGACCAACGCCGGGAGGAAGAGCTGGGTACAGCCGCGGGGTGATCCGTCGGTGATATTCGTGCACGCGCCGAGGATCAGCCATGCCTGTACGGCGATCAGCGCGGCCCGGGTCCTGGTCCCGCCCTGCCGGGTGCGGCGGGCGAGCCACCAGCCAAGGGTGCCCGGGGCTGCCGCGTAGGCGGTCAGGGCGAGGAGGTGACCGTCGACGGCGTCGTACGAGGCCGCGGTGAGCAGCAGGCCTAGACCGCCGAGCACCGTGATCGCGAAGAGGGTGTGGACGAGGACCAGGGCCGTCGCGAGTGAGGCCGGCATCGGACGGCGGCCGCCGGGGCCCGGCGGGTGCCACGCCGCTGCGGCCCCCGAGTTCGATGGTTGCCCGCTCCAGGCCATGCCCCCGCCCCCTCCCTCGGTCTATGACACCGCCCGAGAGTAGGGAGGGGCGGGCGGGGCGAGATGGGTCCGTGGCCCCAAATCGGGGCCCAAGGGGCAGGCCCAACGGGTCGAGGGAGACGCGGGGTGGGGTGGCGCCGGTCAGCCCTCCGAGCGGGGGAAGGAGACCTCGACCCGGCGGTTCTTCTTACGGCCGGTTTCCGTGGAGTTGTCGGCGATCGGGTACTGCTCGCCGTAGCCACGGACCTCGTATGTGACGTTGGAGTCGGTCAGTTCCTGGTCGAGGACGTTCTGTACGGCGTCGGCTCGCTTCCGGGACAGGACGTCTCCGTGGGCGGAGGAACCGAGGTTGTCCGTGAAGCCGAAGACACGGATCTTCGTCGCGTTCTGCGTCTTGATCTCCTCGGCGATCGCGGAAATCCGGGCCTTCGCCTCGGCGCCGAGTTTCGCGCTGTCCTTGCCGAAGAGGACCTCGGCCTGGAGGGCGAACTTGACGTCGGCGTTGGTGTCTTCACGGCGTTCGTCGCCGCTTTGGTCTTCCACGACCTGTTTGATGTCCAGGACCTTGGCGCTGGCCAGGGTGGCGCCTTCGGGCAGCTTGAGGTCCGGGTCGTTGGGGTCGACCTCGACGGGGGGAGAGGCGGAGGCCTCGGTGCCAGGGGGGACGCCGGGGGTTTCGTCGGCATGGGCCGAGACGGCGCCGTAGAGGTTCGCGGCGACCATGAGGCCTGCGGCGGTGAGGACGAGGGCCAGGCGTGGAGTCGCCGGTCGGGTACGTGTGCGGGTCGTCATGGCCGGCCTCACCCGGAGATCTTGATGGTGCCGCTGGAGAACGTGGGGATTTGGAGGGTGACGTCAGCCGTTTCGGCCGGCGGAGCAGGGAACTGCATGAACACCGGAAGATTCTGGCCGGCATCGAGTGTTCCGAATCCGGTTGTCGTCAACGGCCGCCCATCCGTGTCGCGTAGCACGTAATAGCGCTTTTTGCCCTTGGAATCCACGAGCGTTGCGCCGCCCAGGGAGGGGCCGTGTTTGATGACTTCCGTTTCATCACCACTCATCTGGGACGGGATGACCACCGACTTTGCCCCATCATTCTTCAGGTTCCCGCTCACAGTGATGAACCCACCCGCGTCCCTGGCTGCGGAGGTGATCTGCAGGAGAAGTCCTTCAGTACCTTTGAGCTCGGCCAAGGGCGTCTCGGACTGTCCCTCCTGAGCACTGGGCTGGGATCCGTCTCCCTTGGAAGCTGACGCCGAAGAGTTCGGCTTCTTGTCTTCACCGTCACCACCCCCGCCACAGCCGGCCGCACCGAGGGCCAGTCCGGCCACTACAGCCATCGCGACGATCCCCCTGCGGGCGTTCCCAGTGAACCGAATGCTCATCTGTAGGCTTCCTTCATCACTCGTCGTTCGCTAGTCAGTCGGCCAGGTGGACGTCGAAAAGGTCTTGGGGCTCTGGGAGATCTGTGAGGTCGTCGGGGTTGAGATTCCACTTCTGACCCGCACAGTCGAGCGTAGGCAGCGAATCGTCCGGGGCGTTCTCCGCAGGCAACTCGACGCTGCAACGCTTCTCGATCACCGCTGTAGCGGAGGCTGCCGCGTACTGGTTCTCCGTGCCCGGGACGATGGACTCTCCGACAGGTTCGCTGGACTGGACATCAACTTTGTAGCTCAAGGGCCAGGGACCCGCCCCGCAGTTCCGCACTTCGGCGTCATTCTGCGCCGCAAGCTGGTCCGCGTGTCCGCACCCGTCCAGCTCTGCACCATCGCCGTCGAAGATGTCCTGCCACGTAGCGGGATCGAGCACCTTCTCAAGCCACTCACCTGCGAGCTTGTCCCGGGTGTCCTGAGCTGCCGCGAGGGCCGCCGCATCGGCGGCTGTCTGGGCACCGTTTCGATTCACAGCGGCCTGACCGACCGCAAAGTACGCAAACGCAAGGAAGAGCAGACCTGCCACCATCGTGATGTAGATGGGGAAGGCCTGCCCTGCGTCACCGCACCTGCGCGGAGGCATCAGGTGATTTCGTTGATCTTCTCCTGGATCTTGTTGAGGATCGTCTGACCGATGTTCGTGCCGGTGATCGCCAACACGATCGCCACCACCACCGCGATGATGCCCAGGTACTCGACCGCCGTCTGCCCCTTGTCGCCGGCGCGGCGCTGCATCGCCGCGGCCGTCGTGTTCTTCCAGCCGTTCACGCGGACCTTGGTCGCGACGGCGGTCTTCAGCATCAGGTCGCTCATGGTGTTCCCCTCCGGGTTCGGCTGTGTCGCTTTCGACACGAGGAACGTACGGCGGAACGCCCTGTCCGCCAGAGGGCCCCTGGGCCCAATTCCGGGCCCAATCGCCCGGGCCCGACTGGTTGTTCCTCCATGGCGTCACCGAAGGTCACCCCAGTCCCCGCTGTGCGTCCGGCGCCGTGCCGATCCACTTCGCGGCGGCCTCGGAACGACTGGTGCTGTGGAGTTTGGCGAAGATGCGGTTGATGTGGTTCTTGACGGTCTTCTCGCTGATGAAGCACGTGGCGGCGATCTGCTGGTTGTTCATGCCGGAGGCGATGAGGTCCATGATTTCCGCCTCCCTCGTGCTCAGTTGGAACCGCGACCTGTCGGGAGCGGCCGGACGGCCACTCGTCCACTCAGACGAAGACTGTCCCATATGCGGTTGCACTTGCGAAAGGTTTTCCGGAGAAGTGGGCGGGCGTGAGGTGAAGGGGGGAGCGAAATACGCTGGTGGAGTGGGTGGTTGAGGTTGCTTATACGATTGCGCGGAGGCGGAAATTCCGTATGCAGTCGCACTCGATGACGTGCCCAGGCCTTCCGGCAGGGGTGGGGCCGGCGACCGGTCCTGGCGGAGTCGGGCCAGCAGGGCGCCCGCCGCCGTGGGGGTGAAGTGGGCCCGGCCCTCCTTGATGTCCCGTACGGCTTCGACCAGTTGTTCGGCCGTGAACTCGCCGTGGACCAGGTAGCCGCCCGCTCCCCTGCGCAGGGCCTCCTGGACGATCTCCGACTCCCTGCTGTAGGTCAGCATCACCACCGGGGCGATCCCCACCAGGTACGGGAGCGCCGAGATGCCGTCCACGCCGGGCATGCGGACGTCGAGGAGGACGACGTCCGGGCGGTGCTGGTGGGCGGCCTCATAGGCCTGGTGGCCGTCGGCGGCCTCCGCCACCACCTCGATGTCCGCGCGGCCGGAGAGCAGGGCGGTGAGACCGGCGCGGACCACGGGGTTGTCGTCCGCCACGACGACCCGCAGGCGGCGGGCCGGTTGGGCCGGCTGCGGGAGCGGGAGGTCGGCGAAGGGCGGGTGCGGGGGCGGCTGCGGGGCACCGGTGGGGTGGGGCGTGTGGTCCGGCATCAGGGGCCTCCTCTCGGGTCGTGGGGTCATGCGGTGGGGGTGGTCAGGGCGGCCAGGGGAAGTTCCACGCGGACCTCCGTGCCCTGGGGGTGGCCGCCGCGGCCTATGCGGATGCGGGCGCCGACCGAGGCGGCGCGTTCGACCATGCCGACCAGGCCGAAGTGGCCGGCTCGGCGCAGCTGTTCGAGGGTGGTGCCGGGTGGGAGGCCGCGGCCGTCGTCGTAGACGCTGATGCGGAGCAGGTCGCCGTGGACGCCGGCGCTGACGTCGACGCGGGTGGGGTGTGCGTGGCGGTGGGCGTTCTCCATGGCTTCGGACGCGATGGTGAGCAGTTGGCGGGCCACCGCCGGTGGGACCGGGGGCACGGCGTGGGCGCCGGTGGGGCGGTAGACCGCCGGCAGGCCGGTGCGGGTGCTGAAGTCGCGGGTGCGGGCGGCGAGTTCGACCAGGACGTCCGTGGCCTGGGTGGGGTCCGATTCGCGGCGCAGGTCGGCCAGGAGTTCGCGGGATTCGGCCGCGGCTCGGCGGGCCGAACGGGCGACCAGTGCCGCCTGTTGCCTGATCAAGGCCGGGTCCATGCGGTCGGCACCGGCCGAGCCGGTCAGGCTGTCGGCGGCCAGGGCCACGCCGTGCAGGGTCTTGGCGACGGAGTCGTGCATCTCGCGGGCCAGGCGGGCGCGTTCGGCGCTGACCGCCTCTGTCACGGCGAGGCGGGCCTGGACGGTGGTGAGGGCCTGGGTGGCCGCGCCGAAGCGGAGCATGAGGTTGCGGAGGCTGGAGCCGACGGCTCCGGCGATGACGCAGAGGCCGGGCAGGAGGGCGGACTCGGCGATGCCGGGGGCCGGGTTCTCCTGCGCCGCGTGGATGAGGAGCAGGAGGAGCGCCTGGAGCGAGGCGAAGACCGCTGCGCCACGCCAGCCGTAGACCAGGCCTGCCAGAAGGGGGGTGCAGACGCTGACGTAGGCGAGGGTGCTGTCGTGGCCGGCGGCGATGAGGAGGAGGGCTCCGAAGAGGGTGTCCGCGGCGAGGAGGGAGGGGTGGCGCAGAAGGAGGGGGCCGAAGCGTTCCCAGTCTCTGAAGAGGACGTAGGAGGTCATGAACGTGACGACCACGGCCGCGCCGACGAGGCGGGTGGGCAGGCCGTCGTTCGCGTTGACGAGGGCGGTGGGGGTGGCCAGGGCGATCATGGCAAGGCGAAAGCCGAACACCTGGCGGCACATGGCCTGTAGGGCGTTGACCTGGATGTCGATCGCGGGGTTGGCGGGCGTGCCGTTCGCCCTGCCTTCGGTCGGGGCCGGGTGCCCGGCCGCGCCGGCCGCGCCGCCGTCGTCGACGGGTGCGGCTGGGCCCTGTGGGGGCGCGGCGCCGGCCCACCGGCTGTCCGCAGGCCCTTGCGGCCCGGAGTCGGCCCGCGATGCCTGACCGTCCTTCGCCCGCCTTGCCGGACCGCGTGTCCCGTTTCCGGCCGGTCCGCTGTTCTCGGCCGTCGGCACCAGGCTCTGAGCAGAGGCTGCCGCATCCGCGTGAGGCGGCCCCGCCTTTCTGCGCCCACCCCCCTTGATCCGCAGGGTCGGCTCCCCACCGGCAAGGGCCCCGGCCGCCTCCCACCCCGGCGGCAGCGCGGGCGTCACGGACGTCACCGGGACGTCCGGCGCACCCGTGCGGACATGAGCCGGCAGCACCGTCCCCGCCGGAGGCGTCGTGATCTCCGGTGTCTGTTCGGCCCGGCGGCGGCGACGCGCCAGCAGCCCCGTCCGTTCCCCTGTCATCGGCATGCCGTCGCCCCTCCCCTACTTCCCCGTCACCGAGCCGAAGTCGGTGCCCGAGCCGAGGATCAGGCCCGCGCCGAGCAGCAGCATCGTGGCCGGGACCATGAAGGTCGTGATCATCATCGTGGCCTTGGGGACGGCCCGGGCCGCCTTGCGGCGGGCGTTCTGCGCGTCCGTACGGCGCATGTCCTTCGCGAGGGACACCAGCGTGTCGACGATGGGCGCGCCCAGTTCCTCGCCCTGCTGGAGCGCCGTCACGAACATCGCCACCTGCTCGGAGTCGTTGCGGCGGCGCAGTTCCGCGAAGGCCTGGCGGCGACTCATGCCGAGGTCCATCTGGCGCAGGGTGATGCGCAGTTCGTCGGCCCAGGGACCCTCGTAACGGGACGCGACCCGGTCCAGTGCCTGGCGGAAGCCGAGGCCCGCGCTCACCACGACCGCCAGCACGTCCAGGAAGTCCGGCAGGGTCCGTTCGATGACGTCCCTGCGGATGCGGATCGCCGACCAGATGCCGACCTCCGTCCAGAACGCCCCGAAGGCCAGCAGGAGCAGGGCGACCAGCAGTTGGCCCCGCATGAGGAAGACCAGGAAGCCCACGGTCCCGAGGAAGCCGTAGACCGCCCGCCGCGCCGCGTATCTGTCGATCGTCAGGCCGCCGGGGTTGCCCGCGAGGTCGATCTTGCGACGGTACTTCGCCACCTGCTTCGGGCCCATCAGGCGCAGGACGACGGGCGCGTAGCGCATGCCCATGCGGTCGATGAGCGAGTCGACCGCGCCGGTGCGGGTGGAGCCGACCTCCAGGGCCAGGGCGAGATCACCGGGCAGTTTGGCCTCCGCGCGGTACATGCGGAGGCCGGCGAAGACACCCCAGACGCTGAGACCCATCAGCAGGGCGAGGAGCAGTCCCATGGTTGCCTCCGGGCTCTCAGACGTCGATGCGGGACAGGCGGCGGATGAGGACGAAGCCGACGGCGTAGAGCGAGAAGGCGATGATGACCGCCGCCTGGCCGAAGGAGGAGCCGGTCATGCGGTCCAGGGCGCCGTCCTTCACCCCGTTCATGAGGAAGAGCGAACCGACGCCCAGAACCGGGACGGCGTACGACGTCATGTTGACCTGGGAGAGCTGGGTGCGGACCTCGCGCCGGGTCTCCTTGCGTTCCTCCAGGGTCTCCGTGAGGTTGCGCAGGGCGCTCACCACTTGACCGCCGGCCCGGTTCGAGAGGACGAGGGTGGTGACGAGGACGACCAGTTCACGGGACGGGAGGCGGTCGGCGAGTTCCCCCAGGGCGTCGTCCATGGAAGCGCCGACCGCCAGCTGGTTGGACACCTTGCCGAGTTCCTCACCGGCCGGGGCCTCCATCTCCTCCGCGGCCATGCCGATCGCCGTGCGCAGGGCGAGGCCTGCCTGGGTGGCGTTGGCGAGGATGCGGGCCATTTCGGGGAGCTGGTTGATGAACTTCTCGATGCGCTTCTGGCGTTGCCAGTTGAGGAACTGGACGGCGACCCCGATGCCGAGCAGACCTGCCAGCGGCCCGAAGAACGGAGCCAGGGCCGCCTGGCCGATCAGCCACAGACCCGCGACCGTGGCGAGCATGTAGACGAAGAACTCACCCGGGGTGATGTCCAGTCCGGTCGCCGCCAGGCGCAGTTCCAGCTTCTTGCCGAGCTTGGTGCGCCGCAGACGGCGGTCGATCCCGCGGAAGTTGCGGCGCCGGCCACCCGCCGGGATCTGACCGGTGGCGGAAAGGCGCTCCACCAGTGCCTGCCGCTGTGCCCTGCCCATGGCGTAGGAGTGCAGGCCGACGACCGCGAGGACGCAGGTCAGCAGGGTGATGCCGGTGGTGAGCGTGATGAGCTGTTGCAGTTCCATCGGTCGGTCCTACCTGGCTTCTCGGGTGGCTAGCTGGTCCGCGGACCGGGCGATGCCGAAGGCCTGCGGGAGGGGCTGGCTCGCCATGTAGAGGCGGTCGGCGGTGCGGCGTGGGAGGGGGTAGTACTCGAAGGCGCCGTGGATACGGCCGTCGGAGCTCATCGGCCGGGCGTTGAAGCGGGCGACGGTGACCAGGCGGTAGGGGTCGCTGCCGTGGCTGTCCATCAGGGCGATCTCGGTGATGCGGCGGGCGCCGTCCGCGAACCTCGTCAGCTGCACGATGACGTCGATCGCGCTGTTGATCTGGTCGTGCAGCGCCACGAAGGGGATCTCCACGTCGGACATGGACGCCAGGGTCTGGAGCCGCATCAGCGCGTCCTCGGCGCTGTTGGCGTGGACCGTGGCGAGTGAGCCGTCGTGGCCCGTGGACATCGCCTGGAGCATGTCGAGGGACTCGCCGCCGCGGACCTCACCGACGACGATCCGGTCGGGGCGCATGCGCAGGGAGTTGCGGACGAGGTCGCGGATCGTGATCTGTCCCTTGCCTTCGACGTTCGGGGGCCGCGACTCCAGGCGGATCACGTGGGGTTGCTGGAGCTGGAGTTCGGCGGAGTCCTCGATGGTGATGATGCGTTCGCCCTGGGGGATGAGTCCCGACAGGGCGTTCAGCAGGGTCGTCTTTCCGGTGCCCGTCGCACCCGAGACGATGATGTTGAACTTCGCCTGCACCAGGCCCGCCAGCAGGTACAGCATGTGCTCGTCGAGCGAGCCGAGGCCGATCAGTTCCTGGAGGGTGAAGGAGCGCGGGAAGCGGCGGATGGTGAGGGTGGCGCCCGTCAGGGACAGGGGCGGGATGATGACGTTGACGCGCTCTCCGGAGGGCAGGCGGGCGTCGACCATGGGGTTCGACTCGTCCACCCGGCGGTTGACCGTCGAGACGATGCGCTCGATGGTCTGCATGAGCTGGTCGTTGGAGGCGAAGCGCAGGGGCAGTTGCTCGACGCGGCCGCCGCGTTCCACGAAGATCGCGTCGGGTCCGTTGACCATGATCTCGGTGATGGACGCGTCCTCCAGGAGCGGCTCCAGGATGCCGAGGCCCAGCGCCTCGTCGACCACCCGGCGGATCAGCTGCGAGCGCTCCACCGTCGACAGGACCGGACCCTCGCGGCTGATGATGTGCCCGAGCACCCGCTCCAGCCGCGCCCTGCGCTCGGCGGCGGCCAGCGAACTCATCTCCGCGAGGTCGATCTCCTCCAGGAGCTTGGCCCGGTAGGAGGCGACCATGTGGCCGTCCTCGCCCCGGTTGCCGTTCTCCTCGGGGGTGTTGATCCGTGCTCGCAGGCTCATGAGTCCGTGCTCCGTTCAGTGGTCGCGCGGCATCGTCGCGGTCTTGACGGCCGGGTCGAAGTCCCAGCCCGGCACCAGGGACGGGATCTGCACCGTGGCCGTGACGGTGACCTCGTCAGCGCCGAGCGAGGCGGGGCAGCTCGTCCCGTCGGCGAGCCAACTGCTCACCGCTGCCCGGCAGTCCGCCTCGTGCGGTCCGTCCAGTGAGGCACTGCGCGCTCCGGTCCGGGCCGCTGTCCCGGCCTGCTGGGCCGTGTAGGCGATCAGGCCGAGCTGCACGGCCGCGAGGCCGACGAGCAGCAGGATCGGCAGGAAGCCGATGAACTCGATGGCGACCTGGCCGCGGTCGCGGGCTCTGCGTGTGTACGGCATCTCAGTCCGCCTCCTCGACCGCGCCGGCGTGGCCGTGGACCGTGAAGGGGAAGGACAGCGTGCCCGGGAAGAGAATCGGGACCTGGAGGTTCACGTCGGCCGTGACGTAGCCGGAGCCCCCGCAGGTCACGTCGGCACCCGAGCGCCACGCCTCCGACAGGTGCTTGAGCCCGGCCGCCTCGCACGCGGCCTGCCGTGCTCCCGGCTCGGCCGCCGTCGCCTGCCGTACCGCCTCGTCCGCGGCGTTCCCCGCGAGAATGAAGGTGTAGCCGACGAGAACGACCTGCCACAGCGCGATCAGCGTCACGATGATCGTCGGCATCATCCCGAGGAACTCGATGGTCACCTGGCCCTCGTCCCGCTCTCGTGAAGGCACGTTCACCCCTCCCTCCGCCGTCGGAAGCTCACCGACCCCCGGTCCCCGCCCCGGAACCGGCCCCCCTTCTGGCCACCCTCCGCGGCCTTGACCAGGCCCAGTTCGCCCGCCAGGCCCCACAGGGCCTGCTTCACCGAGCTCTTGCTCTCCAGTTCGTGGACCCGGCCCGCGTCCACGACGCTCTGCAGTTCCTTGAAGTTGGCGGGGACCACGGTCGACGCGACCGCCGTGCCGGTGATCTTCTGGATCAGGGGCGGCTGGATCTCCGTGGCGCGCGAGTGCCGGTTGACGACGACGGTCGTCTCCTCGGCCTTGCGGATCTGCAGCCGGTCCCACATCCGCACGGCTCGTTTGGCGCCCCGTACGGCGACCACGTCCGGGGTGGTGATCAGCAGGGCCCGGTCGGCCATCTCCACGGCCGCCGCCCCGGCGCCGCCGAGCTGGGCGCCGCAGTCGATGACGACGACCTCGTAGCGGGAGCGCAGGGCGCTGACGATCTGGCGGGCGGCGCGGTCGGTGACGTCCTCGCCGCGTTCTCCTTCGGCGGGGGCGAGCAGCAGGGCGAGGCCGGTGTCGTGGCGGAAGACGGCGTCGGCCAGGACGCGCGGGGAGATGTCGGTGATGGCGGCCAGGTCGACGACGGAGCGGCGGAACTGGACGTCCAGGTAGGAGGCGATGTCGCCGGTCTGGAGGTCCATGTCGACCAGGGCGGTGCTGCGGCCGGAGGCCTGGGCGGCCAGGGCCAGCTGGATCGCGGTCAGGGTGGCTCCGGTACCGCCCTTGGCGCCGCTGACGGTGACGACGGTGCCGCCGACGCCGGTGAACACGTCGCCGCCGGCGCCCAGGTGCCGTCGTACGCCGGCGGACCACTGGGCGACCGCCTGGACGCGGCTGGCGAGTTCCTCGTAGCTGAGGGGCAGGGCGACCAGGCCGCGGGCGCCGTAGTCCATGGCGGCCTGGAAGAGGCCGGGGCTCGCGTCGGAGGTGATGAGGATGACGCCGGCGGCCGGGAAGCGCAGGGCCACTTCGCGGATCAGTTCCAGCGCGGGGACGGGGCCGATGCGCTCGTGGACGATCACGACCTCCGGCAGCTCGTCGACCGATTCGGCGGCCAGCCGCGCGAGGGTGTCGATGAGCTGGGTGGAGTCGACCACGGGGGTGACGGGTTCGGCGTCCGGGAGCTGGCTGAGCAGTGTCGTGACGGACCGGACCGCGTCCGCGTCACCGACTGCCGGGAGGATCCTCGTGGGCATGGCAGCCTCTCACTTGTCCTTCGCGAGTTCGTACGTCCGGTCCCGCTCGGGGACGGTGGTGTCGCTGCCGGGCGCGACGAGGGCGAGCCGGACCCGCTTGGCGAACGACTCGGCGTAGGTGATGCGCTGGGCGTCCAGGGCGGACAGCGCGAAGGTGATGGGGACTGCGTCGGTGGGCTGCTGGGTGCGGTTGCCCTCGTCGGGCTTGAGGGCGGTGATCTCGCCGACGTCGAGGACCCTGGCTTCGGTGATGATGATCTTCGACTGGTCGGGGTCGCCCTCGCGCGCGCCCTCGAACGTGGCGTAGACGTTGACCGAGGCCCCGGGCGTGATCTTGCCGGCCACGCCGGTAGCCGCGTCGATCATGATGGCGACCTCCTGCTGGCCGGGCTGGAGGGCCGGCCGGCGGACGATCATGTCGGACTGGAGCAGGGAGCCCGCGCGCAGCGTGGTCACGGCGATCTTGCCCTGGATCTCCCGCAGATCGGTGACCGCGTTGTCGGACAGCCACCGTTCGGGCATCTTGATCTTCTCGAACTGGCCCGTGCTGAGGGTGGTGTAGGGCGGCACGTCGGAGGTGAGCCGGTAGGCGGTGACCTCGGGGCCGACCTTCGACTTCACGTCGCTGATGACGGAGAGCACGCCGGCGAAGGCGCCGAGGGCGCAGACGACCGAAAGGAGCAGGAGAATCACGCCGCGGCGCTGACGGGAGTTCATGAACCGGACAACCTCGTTGTGGATATCGGTCGAGCGGGATCGGAACAGTGCTGACGAGCGGTGTCAGGCCTCACCCGACGGCCGTTCGGCTCTCGAGCTGTCTGCGGGGCGGGCTGTCGTGGACGGGTGGCGTGGCCGAGCAGAAGACGCAGCGGTCGCCGATGACGTCGATGCCGCACCAGTGGCACTGGCTGCGCCGGACGGAGGTGACCAGCTGGTAGAGGACGGACAGGTCGGGCAGGTAGCTGCAGAACTCGATGAGCTTGCCGGTGCCCCACCAGCCGGGCGACTCGGCCGGGAGCGGGGTCTCGCGCAGTCCCTGCACCTTCCAGGAGGGGGCGAGGGTGCCCGTGACCCAGTCGGGCTGGAGCTGGCCCTTGGCGACCAGCATCCAGGTGCCGAACTCGGGGCCGGGCAGGTGGGCCTCGGGGGTGATGCGGACGAGGTGCGGCTCGGGATGGGCGAGGACGCCGAACTGGCTCCCGGGCATCCAGGACTTGGCGTGCGACTTCAGGCCGACGGGGACGCGGTCGAGGCGGGCGACGGAGCCCAGCAGCGCCCCGGCGTGGATGTAGTGGACGAGCAGCCGGCCGGCCGAGGCGAGTACGCCGGGGCTGATGTCGCAGGAGGCGAGCTGCCGTAACTGGCGGGCCAGGACGGCCAGTCCGAGGGGCGGCAGGTCCGGCCGGAACAGGGCGATCCGGTCGCTCTCCATGAGGGAGCGCAGGGTGTGCAGCCGTCGCCGCACCGCGGTGGGCGCGGCCTCTGAGCAGACCACGATCACATGGCCGTGGTGTTCGACCAGCGCCTGCATCTCCGCCAGTGCCTGATCCAGAGGGCGTCGTTCGACGTCCCGCAGCACGACGGCGGGCAGGGTGCGTTCGTCCTGTGGTGGCAGCGCCATGTCGGCGCTGGTCACGGCAATGGCAGTTGGCACGCGCAGCTCCCCGTTTCCCCATGCCCACCGGAACGCCGGGTGTCACTCCGGCGCACCGTGTCGACTTCACTGCGTGACTACCTCAGCACTGTATCCACGGCTCTGTGACCGGAGAACAGCGTTTGTGTAGCTGAGGAGCAACTGCCGTTGCACAAGATGCGTCAAAACGGGGCAGGTTGAGCATCTTGCCGGTCGCCGCGGCGGGCTCGGCGGTTCCCGGGCGAGGGCGGCGGCGCGGGTGTGCCGCCGACGGGGTGCGGTGGGACCGCCGCTCGACAGCTTGGTCTGGACCTCTTGACACCACCTCTGGTCTGGACCATTTTCTTGTCATGTCCAGACACAGACGATCCCTGCGGCTGTGGTCGGGTGCCCTCACGGCTGCCCTGGCCCTCACTGTCACGACCGTCGGCCAGGCCAGCGCCGCCGACGTCAACAACGCCAGGAACGCCGGCTTCGAGTCGGGCCTGGGCGACTGGGCCTGCTCGGCGGGCAGCGGCGCGACGGTCTCCTCCCCGGTTCACACCGGCACGGCCGCGCTGCGGGCGACCCCGTCGGGGCAGGACAACGCCCGGTGCGCCCAGACGGTACGGGTGAAGCCCGGCTCGACGTACACGCTGGGCGCCTGGGTCCAGGGCGGGTACGCCTACCTCGGCGTGACGGGCACGGGCACGACGGACGTGTCCACCTGGACGCCCGGCTCCTCCTCCTGGAAGCAGCTGTCGACCACCTTCACCACGGGATCCTCGACGACCTCGGTGACGGTCTACACGCACGGCTGGTACGGGCAGGCGGCGTACCACGCGGACGACGTGTCGGTGTTCGGCCCCGACGGCGGCGGGGGCACGGACCCGGGCCCCACGATCCCCTCCGCGCCGGGCGGCCTGAACGTCTCGGGGACGACGTCCTCCTCGGTGTCCCTCGCCTGGAACACCGTGCCGGGAGCGACGGGGTACACCGTGTACCGCGACGGCACGAAGGGGACGGCCGTCTCCGGCACGTCGGCGACGGTGACCGGGCTCGCGGCCTCTACGTCGTACTCCTTCCAGGTCACGGCGACGAACGCGGCGGGTGAGTCGCCGAAGTCGGCGGCGGTGACCGGTACCACGAACAAGCCCAGCGGTCCGGGCCCCGCGCTGCCCAAGCACGCGGTGACCGGCTACTGGCAGAACTTCGACAACGGCGCGACGGTCCAGCGCATCTCGGACGTCCCCGCCGCCTACGACATCATCGCGGTGGCCTTCGCCGACGCGACGGGCACGCCCGGGGCAGTGTCCTTCACCCTGGACTCGGCCGGGCTGAAGGGCTACACCGTCGACCAGTTCAAGGCGGACGTGAAGGCGAAGCAGGCCGCCGGCAAGAAGGTCGTCATCTCGGTCGGCGGCGAGCGCGGCACGGTGTCGGTCAACGACGCGACGTCGGCGGCGAACTTCGCGAACAGCGTGTACTCCGTGATGCAGACGTACGGCTTCGACGGCGTCGACATCGACCTGGAGAACGGCCTGAACGCGACGTACATGACGCAGGCGCTGCGCGCCCTGGCCGCGAAGGCGGGCCCGTCGCTCGTCCTCACGATGGCTCCGCAGACGATCGACATGCAGTCGACGTCCAACGCGTACTTCCGGACCGCGCTGAACGTGAAGGACATCCTCACGGTCGTCAACATGCAGTACTACAACAGCGGTTCCATGCTCGGCTGCGACGGCAAGGTCTACAGCCAGGGCTCGGTCGACTTCCTGACGGCCCTGGCCTGCATCCAGCTGGAGAACGGCCTCGCCCCGTCCCAGGTGGGCCTGGGCCTCCCGGCCTCGCCACGCGGGGCGGGCAGCGGCTACGTCTCTCCGACCGTGGTCAACGACGCCCTGGACTGCCTGGCCAAGGGCACCGGCTGCGGCTCCTTCAAGCCGCCCCGGACGTACCCCGACCTGCGGGGTGCGATGACCTGGTCGACCAACTGGGACGCGACGGCGGGCAACGCGTGGTCCAACGCGGTGGGACCGCATGTGCACGGGCTGCCGTAGCCGGGGCCGACATCACCGTGGGGTGAGGGACGTTCCCCTCACCCCGTCGGCCGGTAGTGGCCGAGCACCCACGCCAGCTGCGGGAACCACTCCTGGAGCCGCGACCGGGGCTTGGCCACCACCACGCACTCGAAGAACCGGCCGTCCACGTGGACCACGGCGACCATCAGCGCCTTGCCGTCCGGGCTCGCCCGGTAGTGGACGCTGCGGATCTCTGGCCAGCGGAACTCGATCGAGAGACCGGACGACTCGAAGGCGACGCCGGACGCGTCGACGACGACCGCGTTGCGCTTGTCGACGGCCAGGAAGTCCGGTCCGCCCGCCACCGGCTGCGGTGGAGCCTGGGCGTACGAAGGCTGTGCGGGCCCGTACGGGGGCGGCGCGGGCGCGTACTGCGGCGGGGGCGGGCCGAAGCCGGGACCGGGGCCGGGTGGTGGGTACTGCTGGCTCATCCGTCGGGTCCTCGGTCCTCGTGCTCGCTGGGAACGTCTCGGTACTGCGGTGAGACATTCTCCCTGCCCCGGCCCCCTCCCCTAGAAGAACTCCCCCCACGGCTGGTCCCAGATCTGCTTCACGCACAGGGTCAGGAACAGCAGGCCCGCGATGGCGAGCATCGCGTTGCTGAGGGGGCCGCTGCGCCACTCGGGGGGTGTACGGGAGGAGTTGAGGAGCCAGATCAGGGTGGCGGCGAGGAAGGGCAGGAAGGCCGCGCCGAGGACGCCGTAGATGATGATCAGGCGGAAGGGCTGGCCCTCGAAGAGCAGGATCATCGGCGGGAAGGTCAGCCAGAGCAGGTAGACGCGGAACGGCCAGGAGCGTTCGCGTGTCCCCGAGGCGACCTCCTCGCCCTTGGCCTGCCCCTTGCCGGACAGGCGGGCCACGAAGTCGGCGAACATCAGGCTCACGCCGTGCCAGACGCCGATCAGCGAGGTGAAGGACGTGGCGAAGAAGCCGATCAGGAAGAACTTCGCCGTCGCCGGGCCGTACTCGTCCTCCAGGATGTCGCCCAGCTGGATCAGGCCCTTGTCACCGCTCGCGATCGCGACGTTCGCCGAGTGGAGCAACTCCGCGCCGACGAACAGCATGGCGATGACGAAGATGCCGGTGGTGGCGTAGGCGACGCGGTTGTCCAGCCGCATGACCTTCATCCAGCCGGAGTCGGTCCAGCCCTTGGCGTTGACCCAGTAGCCGTACGCCGCGAGCGTGATCGTGCCGCCCACGCCGCCGATCAGGCCCAGCGTGTTGAGGATCGAGTCCTTCTCGTCGGGCAGGACCGGGAGGAGACCGGCGAAGGCGTCGGCGAGGTTCGGCGTGACCCGGATCGCCAGGTACACCGTCACCACGAACATGACGCCCACCAGGACCGTCATGACCTTCTCGAACACCGCGTACTTGTTGAACCAGACGAAGACCAGACCGACCAGACCGCAGGCGATGCCCCACCACTTGAGGTCCATCACGTCGGGGAACAGCGCCTGCAGCGGCAGCGCGCTCGACGACATCGCCGCCGCGCCGTAGACGAAGCCCCAGACCACGACGTAGACGGCGAAGAACCAGGTCGTCCAGCGGCCGAGGCTCGCCCAGCCGTCGAACAGGGTGCGGCCCGTGGACAGATGCCAGCGGCCCGCCGCCTCGGCCAGGGAGATCTTCACCAGGCAGCCGATGATCGCCGCCCACAGGAGGGTGTAGCCGAAGTTGCTGCCCGCGATGAGTGTGGCGACGAGGTCCCCGGCCCCCACCCCGGTCGCCGCGACGACGATCCCCGGCCCGATGTACTTCCAACTCGACTTGCGCATCGGGGGTTGCGGTGTGGCCTCGTGGTTCGTGGTGTTGCCCGTGGTGTCCGCCATGCAGATCAAGAAACCGCAAAGAGCCCCAACCGGCAAGAGCGCAGGAGTCGTCCCACTCGTGGGGGGGGCGGGGAACTGCGCGATCAACCACACGAACCCGCGGCCGGTGGACGGGCCCAGGCGGGCAGGACGCTCCGCCAGGGCCCACCCGGCGGAGCGTCACGGCTGTCGCCGACCACAGCCGTCCGCCCCGCACGTGCCGAGCTCGAACCACACGGTCTTGCCCGGCCCGTCCCGGTGGCAGCCCCAGCGCTGGGCGAGCGCGTCCACCAGGAACATTCCACGGCCGCTCTCCCCGGTGCCCGCGGCCAGCACCCGCGGCACGCGGCGTTCGGTGTCGGCGACCTCGCAGCGCAGTACGCCGTGCGCGGCGAAGAGCGTGAGCCGCAAGCGGCTCCCGGCGTGCACCACGGCGTTGGTGACCAGTTCGCCGACGAGGAGTTCGGCCACGTCCGCGACCTCACCGCGCTCGGCGATCCCCCATCCTTCCAACTGCCTGCGGACCTCCGCGCGTGCCTCGCGGACGGCGGAGGGCCGCGGGGCGTACTCGACACTCAGATGGCCTGCTCCCAGCGGTGGTTGCGGGAACGGGCCGTAGTGGGCGTCGGGGTCCGGGAGGTGCCGCCCGGAGAGTCGCAGCATGGGTCCAGGGTGATCCGGGGGTGGGGTCCGGCGCAGGGGGAGGACTACCCGATCCCCTACCTGCTTGTGCAGGCAGGGGGCTATGCGTACTGGAGACGGACCGTCGCTCCCCCGGCGTCGTCGCGGATGTCCACGTACGCGCAGACCTGACGCGCGTACCACAGCCCCGGGCCCGGTTCCGGGCCGGCGCCCGGCGGGACGAATCCGGCGAGCGGGTCGTCGAGCCGCCGGACCGAGCGCAGTTCGCAGACGCAGGCGGGTGCCTCGCCCCACAGCAGGGCGTCACCGCCGAGGGGCGCGAGGGCGGCCGCGGTCTCCGCCACGGCGGCGGCGAACAGCTCGGCGTCCGCGACGGGCAGTCCACGCCCCTCCGCCCAGCTCCGCACGGCCGCGGCGTGCGGCTCCGCGAGGGTGCGCGCCCCGGCCGGGGGCAACGGCAGCGGCACGGCGTCGAGCTCGGCGGCGAGCCGCAGCGGGTCCTCGTACACCTCCGTGTCGGGGTGGGTGCGGCGGGCCGCCGCGATGACGGCGGGCCCCGCGGTGCGGGTGTCGTACGCGCACAGGGCGGTCGTGGACAGGGGAGCGAAGAGGAGGTTGGCGAGGGCCTCGTAGCGGATCCACTCGGTGGTCTCGCGGGCCGAGCGGCCGGCACGGCCGCTCCAGACGGGTTCCATGACGAGGTGGATCCGGCCGCCGGGGGCGGCGTGCGCGGTGAGGTACGCGGCGGCCCGGGCGACGGCGTTGGCGGCGGAGCCGGTGTACCAGTCGGTGTGCGGGATGCAGGTGACGTCCTTCGCGTCGGGGCCGAGGGCGTCGCGCAGGAGGTCCAGGTTGCGCGGGGCGGCGATGGCCACCGGCGGGGGTTCGCCGGAGGCGCCGAGGCCTTCGCCGAGGAAGGGCAGGGCGGCGGCCAGGAAGCCGTCGTCGGAGTCGAAGACGGCCATGCGGTGGTCGAACGCGCTGAGTTCAGCGGTGGTCATGTGATCCCCTCGGGTGGGTGTGGGCGGGAGCGGGGCGGGTCAGCGCTGTGCCGTCATCCAGGCCGCGATCTGGCTGCGGTTGCTGAAGCCGAGCTTGCTGAGGATGCGTTCCACATGGCCTTCGGCGGTGCGGCGGGCGATCACCAGGCGGTCGGCGATCTGCTGGTTGGCGAGCCCCTCGGCGACGAGCCGGGCGACCTCGGTCTCGCGGCGGGTGAGCCGGACCGTGGTGTCGTCGTGCGGCGGCGGGGGGACGGAGGCCTCTTGGGGGTGCGGGCGGCCCGGCTCGCGGAGCCCGTGGCCGACCAGCTCCGCGAGACCGAGCGCCCCGCCCCGCCGGTGGGCCCGCTCGAACACCTCGCGCCCGAGGGCCCGGCCCACCCGCTCCTCGCTGTCCCGGCGTACGGAGTTGAGGGTGTGGGAGCCCCAGCGGCCGGTGTCGATGTCGGCCCAGACGCGGTCGGCGCCGCCCAGCAGCACGGCGGCGTGCTCGTGGGCGCCGCGTTCGGCCGCGATCGAGGCGAGCAGGTCGAGGGTGAGGGCGATGCCGATGACGTCGTGGACGGCGAGTTTGAGCCGCAGGGCCTCCCGGGCGTGCCGTTCGGCCCTGGGCCAGTCGCCGAGCACGGTGTGCGCGAGGGCGAGCATGCGCAGCACGTAGGACCGGACCCACTGCTCGCCGTGCCGCTCGCACAGCCGCAGGGCTTGCTCGCAGACCTCGACGGCCCGCTCGGCCTCGCCCAGGAAGCCCAGCGCGCAGGCGAGTTCGACCTGGTCGAGGCCGAAGAGGCTGAGGTGCTGGCCGGGCACGGGGCCGCGGGCGACGGTGGCCTCGAAGTGCCGCAGCGCTCCGGGCAGGTCGTCGCCGAACAGCCGGATGACGCCGAGCACGTACTCGGCGTGCGCGGCCTCGGCGGTGTCGCCGAGGCCGTGGGCGAGCGCGAGGGCGTCGGTGGCGTGGCGGCGGCCCCGGGGGAAGTCCCGGGTTGCGGCGGCCAGCAGGCCGGCGACCCACAGGCCGCGGGCGCGTTCCCGGGTCGGTTCGGGGGCGGCGCTCAGGGCGCGGTCGAGCCAGTACAGGCCCTCGCGGGCGGCTCCGCAGGCGTGCCAGTAGAACCAGAGCGTGCCGGCGAGGCGCAGCCCGGCGACGGCCTCGCCGGGGGTGGAGAGGCTGAAGTCGAGGGCGGCGCGCAGGTTGTCCCGGTCGGCGCGCAGCCGGGCGACGGTCTCCGGCTGCCCGGGGCCGAACCAGCCGTGCTCGCACTCCGCGGCCCGTCGCACCATCCAGTCCCGTAACCGCCGCCGGGCGGCCTCCTCCTGTCCGGCGCACCGCCGCAAGTGCTCCAGCCCGTACTGCCGCAGGGTGTCGAGCAGCCGGTACCGCACGCTGCCGGGCCCGGGCTCACGGCAGAGCACGGACTTGTCCACGAGCCCGGCGACGGCTTCCAGGACGTCGTCCGTGCGCGGGCCCGGGGGTGGGAGCAGGGTGATGGTCCCGGTGGGCGCCGCCGCGGGCCGGGCGGGTGCGCCGGAGCCGTCCGTGGGCCGGGCCGGCAGCGCGGGCAGGGCGGCGTGCGGGAGCGCGACGTGTCGGGCCCCGCCTTCCGGAGGCGGGACGTCACCCTCGGAAGGCCGGGCGTCGCCCTCCGGGGTACCGACCGCGCACACCGCCTCCGCCGTCTCCAGGTCGAAGCCGCCCGCCAGGACCGACAGCCGGGCCCACACGGTCCGCTCGGGGAGAGTGCACAGATCGTGGCTCCAGGAGACCGCCGCCCGCAGGGTCTGGTGGCGGGGCAGGGCGGCGGGGCTGCCGGTGGTGAGGAAGCGGTAGCGGTCGTCGAGGCGGTCCAGGAGCTGGTCGACGTCGAGGACGCGCATGCGGACGGCGGCGAGTTCGATGGCGAGGGGCAGCCCGTCCAGGCGGTGGCACAGCCGGGCGACGGAGGCGCGGTTGGCGGGGGTGAGGCGGAAGCCGGGGACGACGGCGGCGGCCCGGTCGGCGAAGAGGGTGAGGGCCGGGTATCCCTCGGCGGCGGACAGGTCGCCGTCCGGGTCGGGCACCGGCAGCGGCCGTACCTCCAGCAGGTGCTCCTCGGTGAGGCCGAGCCGGTGCCGGCTGGTGGCGAGGATCCGGACGCCCTCGGTGCCGTGCAGCAGGGCCGCGGCCAGCCGGGCGCACGCGCCCGCCAGATGCTCGCAGTTGTCGACGACGAGGAGCAGCCGCCGGTCCCGCAGCTGGTCGACGAGGGCGTCCAGGGGAGGCTGGGCGGAACGGTCGTGGAGGCCCAACGCGTCGGCGGCGGCGAGCGGGACGAGCGCCGGGTCGTGCAGTCCGGACAGGTGCACGAAACGCACGCCGTCCGGGAAGGCCCGCTGTACCCGGGCCGCGATGCGTGCGGCGAGCCGGGTCTTGCCGACGCCGCCCGGCCCGGTCAGCGTCACCAGCCGTGCGCGGGCCAGCAGTTCGCGGCCCTGGGTCAGTTCGCCACGCCGGTCGACGAAGCTGGTCGTCTCGGCCGGCAGGTGGTGGTCCCGTCGTGGCGCTGATCCGCCCATGATCAGCCAGTCCTCTGAGGGGTGGGGGTCCGGGGACCCGGTTACTGCGGCTCCCCTTGCGCGGACCCTCACTCTCTCCCGGTGCGTACATATATGCACGCCGGGGCCACACCTGTGGGTGTACTTCCGCCGGTACACCTCGACCGTGGCGCCGCGCGCGTACACTGCGCGGCTGCTTTCAGTCTTGACCTGCTCATGCCACTAGCAGAACGATGTGCGCCACCCGCACCAGTACGTCGCACGGAACAACCCCACCTCCCACAAGGAGACTTCATGCGACTTCGCATACGAGCATCCGGTGCCCGCACCGGCAGACGCACCGCGGCCCTCGCCGGCCTCCTCGCCCTCGCCCTCGCGGCGCCCCTGTCCGCGACGACGAGCGACGCCACCGCCGACAGCGCCCGCAAAGCGGCCGCTTCGGCCGACGACGTCCGGCAGTACGAGGTCCACCTGCACGCGACGGCCGAGGACCGCACGGCACTTCAGCGCACGGGCGTGACCGTCGACGAGGCGCACGGTCACGGTGTCGTCGTCTCCGGCCGCGCGGACCAGATCAAGAAGCTGCGTGCGCTGGGCTACGAGGTCACCCCGCTCGGCGCGGTGCCCGACCGCTCCGCCGGCGAGGACGACGTCCGGCTCCTCGACTTCCCGTCGGCCGACTCGAAGTACCACAACTACGCGGAGATGACGAGCGAGATCAACTCGATCGTCTCGGCCCACCCGTCCATCGCGAGCCAGCGCGTGATCGGCAAGTCGTACCAGGGCCGGAACATCGTCGCCATCAAGATCAGCGACAACGTGGCCGGTGACGAGTCCGAGCCGGAGGTGCTGTTCACCCACCACCAGCACGCCCGCGAGCACCTGACCGTCGAGATGGCGCTCTACCTGCTGCGCGAGCTGACGTCCGACTACGGTTCCGACTCGCGTGTCACCAGCATGGTGAACAACCGCGAGATCTGGATCGTCCCGGACATCAACCCGGACGGCGGCGAGTACGACATCGCCACCGGCTCGTACCGCTCCTGGCGCAAGAACCGGCAGCCCAACACCGGCAGTTCGTACGTCGGCACCGACCTCAACCGCAACTGGAACTACCGCTGGGGCTGCTGCGGCGGCTCCTCGGGCTCCACGTCCTCCGACACCTACCGGGGCCCGTCGGCGGAGTCGGCGCCCGAGGTGAAGGTCGTCGCCGACTTCGTGCGCAGCCGGGTCGTCGGCGGCAAGCAGCAGATCAAGGCCGGGGTCGACTTCCACACGTACAGCGAGCTGGTGCTGTGGCCGTTCGGCTACACGTACTCCGACACGACGACCGGGATGACCGCCGACGACCACGCGGCGTTCAAGACGGTCGGGCAGAAGATGGCCGCGAGCAACGGGTACACGGCGGAGCAGTCCAGCGACCTGTACATCACGGACGGGTCGATCGACGACTACCTCTGGGGCGCGCACAAGATCTTCGGCTACACGTTCGAGATGTATCCGAGGTCCGGTGGGGGTGGGTTCTACCCGCCCGACGAGGTGATCGAGCGGGAGACCTCCCGTAACCGCGATGCGGTGCTGCAACTGCTGGAGAACGCGGACTGCATGTACCGGTCGATCGGCAAGGAGAGCCAGTACTGCGGTTAGCCGGCTTCTTCCGCTTCCTCGAAGTAGGCGTCCAGCACCGCGTCCAGCTGCTCGTCCCACTCCTTGAAGTGACTCCTGGCCGGCGCCTCGATCTCGATCGGGTACCAGCGCCGGTCAGGGGTGTGGACGGTGACGGTGTACCGCTTGCCGAAGCGGGCCGTCTCCGTCTCGACCGCGCCGATCTCGTCCCAGCGGAACTCACACTCCTGATCGTCCAGGGACAGGTGTACGCCTCTGTGATCGGCGACCATCTTCGCGCGGCGGTCGGACGCCTCGAAGACGGGGCCGTCGGTGTCGGTCTCCTCCTCCTGCTCGGCAGGGGACGCCTCCTCGGCCTCTCCCGGCCCGGGGGCGGCCTCCTCGGCCTCGGCGACCTCAGGCTCCTTCTCCGGCCCGTCCTCCTCCGCCTTCTCTGCGGACGCGGGTGACGTGAGCCCGGGGATGAATGCCGGGTCGAATCCGGCGCCTTCCAGGGGCTGGCTGTTCGAACCTATGCGCTGCTCCACAGCGAAGCAGTATGGTCGACAAACCTGTGCCGCACACAGTCGACCCCGACTTCGTTATCAGACGCCTACACGAACAGGCTCAGCACCGCCGCCACCGCGAACCCCGCCACCGACAGCGCACTCTCCAGCACCGTCCACGTCTTGAGGGTGTCCCGCTCGCTGATGCCGAAGTACTTGGCCACCATCCAGAAGCCGCCGTCGTTGACGTGCGAGGCGACGATGGAGCCCGCCGAGATGGCCATGATGACCAGGGCGACGAAGGCCTGGGAGTGGTCGCCCTCGGAGAGCAGGGGGGCGACGATGCCGGCCGTCGTGACGATGGCGACCGTCGCCGAGCCCTGGGCCACGCGCAGGACCACGGAGATCAGGTAGGAGAGGACGAGCACCGGCAGGCCCACGTCGTGGAACGTGTCCGAGAGGGCCTGGGCGACGCCGCTGGCCTTGAGGACGGCGCCGAAGACGCCGCCCGCGCCGACCACCAGCAGGATGTTGCCGACCGGCTTGAGGGACGCGGTCGACACCGTCTCCAGGGACTTGCGGGACCAGCCGCGGCGGATGCCGAGCAGGTAGTACGCGAGGAGCAGGGCGATCGTCAGCGCCACGAACGGGTTGCCGAAGAACTCGATCACCGAGCGGAGCGTGGAGGGGTCGAGGGCGATCGAGGAGAAGGTCGCGGCGAGGATGAGCACCAGGGGCGTGCCGATGATGCCGAGGACCGTGCCGAGGGAGACCGGCTGCTCGCTGGGGGCGACCCCGGCGGCCCGCTGCTCGTCGACGACGGCCTGCTTGGCCTCCTGGGCCGCCTCGACCATGTCCTGAGGGACGGGCACGAAGATGCGGCGGCCGACCCACGCCGCGTAGCCCCACGCGGCCACCACGGCCGGCAGACCGCAGACGATGCCCATCAGGATGACCCAGCCGAGGTCCACGTTGAGGAGGCCGGCCGCGGCGACCGGGCCGGGGTGCGGCGGCAGGAACGCGTGCGTCACGGAGAGGCCCGCGAGCAGCGGCAGGCAGTACAGCAGGATCGATTTTCCGGAGCGCTTGGCGGCGGCGTAGACGATCGGGGCCAGGACGAAGATGCCGACGTCGAAGAAGACCGGGATGCCGAAGATCAGGCCCGTGAGGCCCATGGCGAGCGGCGCGCGCTGCTCACCGAACAGACCGAGCAGACGCTTCGCCAGCACCTCGGCGCCGCCGCTGACTTCGAGGATCGCGCCGAGCATGGTGCCCAGGCCGATGATGATCGCGACATGGCCGAGGATGCCGCCCATGCCGGATTCGATGGTGGAGACGGCGTCCGACTTCTGGACCGTGCCGAAGAGTTCGGTGACCGACAGACCGGCGGCGAGGCCGACGGCTATGGAGACCGCGAGCAGGGCGACGAACGGCTGGAGTCTCATCCTGATGATGAGGAACAGCAGCAGCACGATGCCGAGCGCGGCGGTGAGCAGGAGTCCGGCCGTACCGTCGACGAGGAGGAGCAGTCCTCCGGTGTGGGGTGGGGTCTCGGCAGGGGCGGACGCGGCGAGCGAAGGGGACATTCGGGGGTCCTCTGCGTAAAGGCATACGGCTTCTGGGCAGGGGGGAGCGCGGCGCGGCGCATCGAACGGCGCCGCGCCCCGGGAAGGCGGGGTGGGGAGGGTCAGCCGAGGACGGCCAGCGCGTCGATCTCGACGAGGAGACCCGCGGGCAGGCCGACGTAGACCGTCGTGCGCGCGGCGGGCGGCTGGGTCAGGCCCTGCTCCTCGAAGTACGCGTTGTAGATCTCGTTCATCTCGGCGAAGTGGGCCACGTCGGTCAGGTAGACGCGGATCATCATCACGTCGTCCCAGGAGGCGCCGCCCTCCTCCAGGATGGCCTTGACGTTGGCGAGGGTCTGGAGGGTCTGCTCGCGCAGGGTCGGCCCGGCGGGCGTGGGTGCCTTGCCCTCCTCGGCGGGCAGGAAGCCGACCTGGCCGGCGACCTGGAGGATGTTGCCCTTCCGCACACCGTGCGAGAACTTCGCCGGCGGGGTGGTGTGGGTCTTCGGGGTGAGTGCGATCTTGTCCGTCATTCGGTGCCCTTCACTGGTGTCCTGCCGGAGTACTCGCCGCTGATGGCGTCCGCCGTGCGGCGCACCAGCGGCAGGAGGGTGAGGAGTTCGTCGGCGGTGACGACGACGTTCGGCGCGGAGACCGACATCGCGGCGACGACCCGGCCGTCGGCGCCGCGGACGGGGGCCGCGACGCAGTTGATGGACTCCTCGTGGCCGCCGAGGTCGGTGGCCCAGCCCTGTTCGCGCACCTTGTCCAGCTCGCGCAGGAACGCGCCGGCGTTGGGTGTCGAACGGGACGTGTACGTGGGGTAGTCGAGCTTCTCCGCGACCGCCCGCCGCTCGTGCTCGGGCAGGTCGGCGAGCAGCAGCTTCGCGACCGCGGCGACGGTGATGGCGACGGGTTTGCCGATGCGGGAGTACATCCGCACGGGGTAGCGGCTCTCGACCTTGTCGATGTAGAGGACCTCGTTCTCCTCGTACACGGCGAGGTGCACGGTGTGACCGCAGTTCTCGTTGAGGCGGACCAGGTGGGGGTGGGCGATCTCGCGGACGTCGAGGTTCTCCATCGCCTCCTGGGCGAGGGCGAAGAGGCGGGCGCCCAGGCGGTAGCGCTGGTCGGACTGGCGGTAGACGAGCCCGTGCTCGTGCAGGGTGCGCAGCAGGCGCAGGGCCGTGGACTTGTGGACACCGAGGCGGTCGGCGACCTGCCCCAGGTCGGCGGGGCCCTCGGCGAGCAGCGGCAGGATGCTGAGCGCGCGGTCGACGGTCTGGCTCATGGCGTACGTACCTCCTCGTCGGCCCGCTGTGTCCGCTCGGTCCAGCCCGGGCCGAGTCGCAGTCTCCCCCATGCCGTGTCGTCCAGGGCGGCGAGCCGGTCGGCGTGCTCCCGCGCGGGCGGTGTGGCGAGGTCGCCGGGCACGGTGAGCGCGGCGGCGGCCATCAGGTGCCCGTGCCGCAGCCGGTGCCGGACGGGCAGTCCGCGCAGGGTGGCGGAGAGGAACCCGGCGGCGAAGGCGTCCCCGGCACCGACGGCGGCGACGACGTCGACCCGGGGTGCGGGCACGAAGGTGACGTGCCGCCCCTCGAAGACGGTGGCTCCGGCGGCGCCCTGCTTGACGACCAGCACCTCGGGTTCGGGCAGGGCGGCACGGACGGCTTCGGCGCTGTGCAGCCCCCACGCCTCGTCCTGCCCGACGAACACGAGGTCCGCGCCCCGGGCGAGATCGCGCAGCACGGCCGGGGCGGCCGTGTCGCGCCACAGGCCGGGCCGGTGGTTGACGTCGAAGGAGACCAGGGGGCGGTCGGCGCGGCGGGCGGTCAGCTCGCGCATCAGGTCCAGGCAGGTCCCGGACAGCGCGGCGGTGATACCGGAGAGGTGCAGCACGCGCCCGGCGCGCACGGCTGCCGGGTCCGGGTCCGTCGCGGTCATCGCGGAGGCCGCGGAACCGGCCCGGTAGTACGCCACCTCGTGGGCGTCGCCGGCCCGGTCCCCGGCGGTGCGGAAGTAGATGCCGGTGGGGCGGCCGGGGTCGCGCCGGACGTGCGCCACGTCGACGCCGTACCCGCCGATCGCCTCGACCAGGTGGTCACCGAACGGGTCGGCCCCCACCCGGCTGACCCAGCGCGCGGAGTGCCCGGCCGCGGCCAGCACACACGCCACGTTCGACTCCGCCCCGCCGATCCCCCGCTCGAAGGACGGCACCTCGGCGAGGCGCCCCGGCCGGGAGGGCAGGAACGTGACCATGGACTCGCCGAGCGCGACGACGTCCACGACGTCGGGGGCGTTGCAGGGTCCGGTGGGGGTCACGATGCTCGTAGCTCCTCGTCGGGGCGGCCGGTGGCGGTTTCATTGACCGGCGGTGGCCGAGATGTTAGACAGCGTTCAGCGCCATACGCAATGAATGTTGCAGAGACTGCAACACCGCTGATCAGGGAGGCTTCATGACGGCCGACACCGCCCAGTCCCTCGCCCGGCTCGCCGCCGAGCGCGTCGATCACCGCTTCAAGGGCCTCCCGCCGGACGCCGACGGACTGACCGTCGCCGAGCTGGCCGGGCAGCGCCGCAACCTCTTCACCGGCGGCTTCGCCACGCCCGTGCTCGCGCTGTCCGCCGAGCGCCTGGAGCACAACCTGAGGCTGATGGAGACCTACGCGGCCCGGCACGGCCTGGCCTTCGCGCCGCACGGCAAGACGTCGATGGCGCCGCAGCTGTTCCAGCGGCAGATCGAGCACGGGGCGTGGGGCATCACGCTGGCCGTACCGCACCAGGTGCGGGTGGCGCGGGCCTTCGGGACGCGGCGCGTGTTCCTCGCGAACGAGCTGGTGGACGCGGCGGCCCTGCGCTGGATCGCCACCGAACTCGACGCCGACCCCGACTTCGAGCTGGTCTGCTACGTCGACTCCGTGCGCGGCGTCGAGCTGATGGACGCCGCCCTGCGGGACGCCGACGCCACGCGCCCCGTGGACGTCGTCGTCGAGCTCGCCGCCGGGGAGGGCGCCCGGACCGGAGTGCGTACGGAGGCGGAGTGCGCGGCGGTCGCGGACGCGGTGGCGGGTACCCGCACCCTGCGGCTCGTCGGTGTCGCGGGCTACGAGGGCGAGGTGCCGAAGGCCGACACCGAGCGGGTGACGGCGTGGCTGCGGCGGCTGGTCGCGCTCGCCGCCGACTTCGACAAGGCGGGTCGCTTCACCGGGCTGGACGGGATCGTGGTCAGCGCGGGCGGCAGCGCCTGGTTCGACGCGGTCGCCGAGGTATTCGCCGGGATCCCCGAACTCTCCCTTCCGGTGCTGAAGTTGCTGCGCTCGGGCGCGTACGTCTCGCACGACGACGGCCACTACCGCAAGCTGACCCCGTTCAACCGGGTCCCCGAGGAGGGCGCCCTGGAGCCGGCGTTCCGGCTGTGGACACAGGTGGTGTCGCGGCCTTCGGCCGAGCAGGCCTTCGTCAACGCGGGCAAGCGGGACGCCGCTCACGACCTCGACCTGCCCTTCGCCCAGGTGATCCGCCGGGACGGCGCCGAGTGCCCGGCCACCGGTGTCTCGGTGACCGCCCTGTCCGACCAGCACGCCTGGCTGGCCACCACGCCGGAGGCGGATCTGGAGGTCGGCGACTGGGTCGGGCTCGGGCTGTCCCACCCGTGCACCTCGTTCGACAAGTGGCAGCTGATCCCCGTCGCGGAGGCCGACGGCACGGTCGTCGACTACGTCCGCACGTTCTTCTAGGAGGCCGGGCGCGATGGAAGAGCTCGTCATCCGGGACGCCGACGTCGTCGACGGCTCCGGCTCGGACGCGTACCGGGCCGATGTCGTGGTCGACGGCGGCCGGATCGTCTCGATCGTCAAGGAGGCCGCCGCGGCCGGCTGCCAGCGGCCGAAGGCCCGCCGGGAACTGGACGCCGAGGGCCTCGTCCTCTCCCCCGGCTTCGTCGACATGCACGCCCACAGCGACCTGGCGCTGCTGCGCGACCCGGACCACAGCGCCAAGGCCGCACAGGGGGTGACCCTGGAGGTCATCGGCCAGGACGGTCTGTCGTACGCGCCGGTCGACGACCGCACGCTGGGCGAGGTGCGGCGGGCCATCGCCGGGTGGAACGGCCCGGGGGACGACATCGACTTCGACTGGCGGTCGGTGGGCGAGTACCTGGACCGGCTCGACCGCGGGATCGCCGTGAACGCGGCCTACCTGATCCCGCAGGGCACGGTCCGGGCGCTCGCCGTCGGCTGGGAGGACCGCGAGGCCACACCCGGCGAACTGGACCGGATGCGCCGGCTGGTCGCCGAGGGCCTGGAGCAGGGCGCCGTCGGCATGTCGTCAGGACTGACGTACACGCCCGGCATGTACGCGCCGGACGCCGAACTGACGGAGCTGTGCCGGGTGGTGGCGTCGTACGGCGGCTACTACTGCCCGCACCACCGCTCCTACGGGGCCGGTGCCCTTCAGGCGTACGAGGAGATGGTCGCGCTGACCCGGGAGGCGGGCTGTTCCCTCCATCTCGCGCACGCCACCATGAACTTCGGAGTGAACAAGGGCCGGGCACCCGACCTGCTGGCCCTGCTGGACCAGGCACTCGCGGCCGGATCCGACATCAGCCTCGACACCTACCCGTACACCCCGGGCTGTACGACGCTGGCGGCCGTGCTGCCGAGCTGGGCGAGCGAGGGTGGCCCGGAGGCGACCCTCGGGCGGCTGGCGGACGAGGGGACGGCGGAACGCATCCGCCACGACCTGGAGGTCACCGGGTCCGACGGCTGCCACGGCGTGCCGGTCGAGTGGGACACCATCGAGATCTCCGGCGTGAACGACCCGGCCCTGGCCGGCTACGTCGGCCGGACGATCGAGGAGTCGGCGGCCGTCCGGGGCGAGACGCCCTGGGTGACCGCTCGCGCACTGCTGCTGGCCGACCGGCTGGCCCCGACGATCCTCCAGCACGTGGGCCACGAGGAGAACGTCCGGGAGATCATGCGCCATCGGGTGCACACGGGCGGCTCGGACGGCATCCTCCAGGGCGCGAAGCCGCACCCGCGCGCCTACGGCACATTCCCGCACTACCTCGGGCATTACGTCAGGGAGTTGGGGGTGCTGTCGCTGGAGGAGTGCGTCGCGCACCTCACGTCCCGCCCGGCGGCGCGGCTCCGGCTGCCCGACCGGGGACTGGTCCGCGAGGGTTACAGGGCCGACCTGGTGCTCTTCGACCCGGCGACGGTCGCGGCGGGGTCCACCTTCGCGCAACCGCGCGCCCTCCCGACGGGCATCCCCCACGTCTTGGTCGACGGCCGGTTCGTGATCGAGGACGGCCGGCGCACGGACGTGCTGGCGGGCCGGGCGGTCCGCAGGACTCCTTCCGCGTGACCGCCCGGCCGGCACCCTGCCTTACGGCTTGGGCAGGGTGCAGCCGCTCGCGCTCAGGTCGAGCTTGCTGTCGATCCCGAAACAGGCCGGGATCCCGTAGGTCTCCTGGGCGTAGTTGATGCCCTTGCGGACGGTCACGGTGCCGTTCGCGTCGACCTCGCAGGGGTTGTTCACCGTGCAGCGCTCACCGTCCTCGTTGCCGGTGTTGTTGATGGCGACGACCTTGTTGGTGGCCTGGTCGACGACGGGCGAGCCGGACGTGCCGCCGATGGTGTTGCAGGCGGAGGTGTAGCGGACGGAGTCCTTCCAGGTCCAGTCGCCCTCCTTCAGGGTGGGCACGAACCCGTCGATGTTGCAGCTGTAGATCCGCTTCCAGTAGCCGGAGGGAATGCTGATGGCGGTGCCGGCGACCGGGTGAGCGTCGTTCAGCGTCAGCGCGTTGATGTTGTACGAGCTCTTGATCTGCGCGTACGTGGTGGTGAGCTGGTACAGCGCGACGTCCGTGTCGGTCATCGTGCCGTAGGCGAGCTTGGCGGCGCGCAGGGTGGCGACGCGCGAGCCGGAGGCGTTGAGCAGGCTGAAGGTGCGGCTGGAGGCCTTGTCGACGAGGACCTCGCCGGGGCCGGGGAACCCGGACTCCAGACAGTGGCCGTTGGTCATCACGAGCGCCGGGTCGTTGTCCTCGGCGTCCGGCATGCGGACGACGGAGCCGGAGCAGTTGCTGAGCGCGACGGTGCCGGCGAAGTTCACGGCCTTGGCCTGGGAACCGCGGAGCCCGGACAGCGTCTGCTCCACGGACGTGACCACGCCGGAGACGGCGGACGTGGCCGAGCCCGTGTCCGCGACCTTGCCGACGCCCGTGGGGGCGGCATCGGCGGCGGTCGCGGGGGCCGCGCCGGCCCCGGCTATCGCCAGGGCGCAGAACGCGGCGGCGAGAGGTTTTCTCATGGGGGGTCCCCTCTTGCGACGGAGGCGACCGGAAATCCTCCGGCCGCCTGCACTGTTGTCATGTGCATTGTGATCGTCGCGAGGGGGTGACACAAGAACCTGTTCCACAACCGGAATTCCGGCGTCCTGTCCGACCCTACTCAACCGCCCTTACGGGCCGGTCACTTGGGTCCCTTGGTCCCGCCGGGGCCGCGCCCGGGTTTCTCGCCGGACCGGCCGGGTGCGGAGGTCGTGGCGGTGGGGACGGGGTCCGCCGTGGCGCCGGCCGTCGGGCTGCCGGCCGGGGGTGACGCGGCGTCCGTGGCGGACGCGGAGGGAGTTCGGCTCGCGGTGGGGGACGGCGGCGCGGACACCTCGCCGGACGGGTCGTCAGGATCGCCCGGCCCGGCGACGAGCGGAGCGTCGGCGGTGTCCGCCGGGCCCGAACTCGCGGGCTCCGCCGTCGGCGACTCCCCCGCCGTCGGAGCGCTGCGGCCGCCTTCGCCGCCCCGCGTCCCGCCGGAGGGCGTGCCCGAGAGCGATGCCCCGGCGATCAGAGCGACCGCAGACACGGCACCCACGGCACCGACGGCGACCGCCACACGACGCGCGAGCCGGGGAGCAGGTTTGCGCCGGGCGCGGCGCCCCGCGCCGGACCGGCCACGCGTCTGCACCGACGGCAGTTCACGCGTGCCACCGGTGCCGTCCGCACCGCCCGTGCCGTCGAGGCGCACGCGGCCGGGGGCGTCGCCGGGACGGGCGCCGGCGGCGTCCGCACCGTCGCCGGGACGGGCACGGGGCCGGGAGCTGACCGCGCCGTCCGCGCCGTCCGGGTGCCCGGCATCGCCGGCGGCCGCCGCGTCGTACACGTCCTGCCATCCGTGCGCCGCCGCCGGATCCGCGTACGCGTCGTAGGCGGGCGGCGCGGCGGCCTGCGGCAGGTACACGTTCGGCGGGTCCTGCGACCCGCGAGCGGTCACTCCGTCGGCGTACTCGAATGGCTCGGACATGGCGGCGCATTCTAGGGACCGAAGGTGCTGGTGGGACAGCGTGTGGCGATATCGCCCCAAATCCCCGCGTCTCACGTGGCGGAAAACACGGCCCGGGAGGCATTACCGGGCCGTAAGCTCCCAGACATGCAGGTGATCCAGTCGACCAAGCTCGCCAACGTCTGTTACGAGATCCGGGGCCCGGTGCTCGAGGAGGCGATGAGGCTGGAAGCCGCCGGTCATCGGATCCTCAAGCTGAACACCGGCAACCCGGCCGCGTTCGGCTTCGAGTGCCCGCCGGAGATCCTGGAGGACGTCCTCCGGAACGTGTCGTCGGCGCACGGCTACGGCGACGCCAAGGGCCTGCTGGCCGCACGCCGGGCGGTCGTCATGCACAACCAGACCCTCGGCATCGAGACGGACGTCGAGCACGTCTTCATCGGCAACGGCGTCTCCGAGCTGATCGTGATGGCGATGCAGGGCCTGCTGGACGACGGCGACGAGGTCCTCGTGCCCGCGCCCGACTACCCGCTGTGGACCGCCGCCGTGTCCCTGTCCGGCGGCACCGCTGTGCACTACCGCTGTGACGAGCAGGCCGACTGGATGCCGGACCTCGCCGACATCGAGCGCAAGGTCACCGACCGCACCAAGGCGCTCGTGATCATCAACCCGAACAACCCCACGGGTGCCGTCTACGACGAGGCGATGATCAAGGGCCTGACCGACATCGCCCGCCGGCACAACCTGCTCGTCTGCTCCGACGAGATCTACGACAAGATCCTCTACGACGAGGCCGTGCACACCCCGACCGCCTCCGTCGCCCCGGACCTGCTCACCCTCACCTTCAACGGCATGTCGAAGGCCTACCGGGTGGCCGGCTACCGGGTCGGCTGGATGTCGATCTCCGGGCCGCGCGCCCACGCCGACTCCTACATCGAGGGTCTGACGATCCTGGCGAACATGCGCCTGTGCGCGAACATGCCCGGGCAGCACGGAGTCGTCGCGGCGCTCAGCGGACGGCAGACGATCAACGACCTGGTGCTGCCGGGCGGGCGGCTGCGCGAGCAGCGGGACACGGCGTACGAGCTGCTGACCCAGATCCCCGGGGTGAGCTGCGTGAAGCCCAAGGGCGCGCTGTACCTCTTCCCGCGCCTCGACCCCAAGGTCTTCAAGATCAAGGACGACCGCCGGATGGTCCTGGACCTGCTCCGGCGCGAGAAGATCATGGTCGTCCAGGGCACGGGCTTCAACTGGCCGGAGCCGGACCACTTCCGGGTGGTGACCCTGCCGACGGTCGGGGATCTGACCGACGCGATGGGGCGGATCGGTCACTTCCTGGACGGCTACAGCCAGCCCTGATCCCGCGAGGCCCGGCCTCACCCGACTGCCCGCTCACACTATGTGCGCGGGCAGTCCTATTTTGTGACCAACTCAACTTTAGACGAAATCTAAGCTAGGATGGTTTCCTGTAAGAACTCAGGAGGCCTTCCCATGTACGAACCGATCCGCGCCAAGTCGGTCCACAGCACGGTGGACGGCCCCAACCCCGACTTCCCCCACCGTTCCCGTGAGGAAGAGCTGGACATCCAGCTCGCGGGCCACCTCGCCGCCCTGCTCGCCGTCACGGACGAGCTGCGCGCGACACAGGCCTCGGCCGACCTGGACGCGGCGGCGGAGCGGCTCGCGGAGCAGGTCGGCCGGCTGAGGGGCGGACCCGCCCCGGCCCGGGTGTCCGGCGCCCGGCGCGAGCGGAGCGCCACGGACCTGCACCGGCGGGCGCACGCCCTGGCGGGCCGCGCGCTGGTCGTCGCCGCCTCCCGCGCCGACACGGCGGCCGCGATCCTGGCCGCAGAGCGGATGGACGCCCACGCGGCGGCCCTGGAGCCGCGCGAACTCGCGTCCCGCTGAGCCCTTCGGGGCTCCCCCGTACGGCCCCGGTCCGCGCGCACCCGCAGCGACGCGCGGACCGGGCGCCATCACCCTCGTGAGAGCCTTCAGGTACCCCCGCCGACCGCCGCCATACCCGTGACAACCAAAGCAGGGGCCCGCACGCCGTTGTGCGGACCCCTGCCCGGTGGTGCTGTGTGCTGTCACCGCGGCCGGCCGTGACGATGTTGCTGGTCAGGGCACTCTCGGTGGACCGGCCGCGGAGTTCTGGAAGGGTTGTTTCACCCCAGGCGCTGCACCAGCGCGCGGTACTGGTCCCACAGCTCCTTCGGCGTGTGCTCGCCGAAGGTGTTGAGGTGCTCGGGGACCAGGGCGGCCTCCTCGCGCCAGACCTCCTTGTCGACCGCGAGCAGGAACTCCAGGTCGGAGTCGGCCAGCTCCAGGCCGTTCGTGTCGAGGGCGTCCTTGGTCGGCAGGATGCCGATCGGCGTCTCGACGCCCTCGGCCGTGCCGTCCAGGCGCTCCACGATCCACTTCAGGACGCGGCTGTTCTCGCCGAAGCCGGGCCAGACGAACTTGCCCTCGTCGTCCTTGCGGAACCAGTTGACGTAGTAGATCTTCGGCAGCTTGGACTGGTCCTTGTCCTTGGCCACGTCGATCCAGTGGGCCATGTAGTCGCCCATGTTGTAGCCGCAGAACGGCAGCATCGCGAACGGGTCGCGGCGCAGCTCGCCGACCTTGCCCTCGGCGGCGGCGGTCTTCTCGGAGGCCACGTTGGCGCCGAGGAAGACGCCGTGGTTCCAGTCGAAGGACTCCGTCACCAGCGGGACGGCGGTGGCGCGGCGGCCGCCGAAGAGGATCGCCGAGATCGGCACGCCCTTGGGGTCCTCCCACTCCGGCGCGATGATCGGGCACTGCGAGGCCGGGACGGTGAAGCGGGCGTTGGGGTGCGCGGCCGGGACGCCCGACTCGGGCGTCCAGTCGTTGCCCTTCCAGTCCGTCAGGTGGGCCGGGGACTCCTCGGTCATGCCCTCCCACCACACGTCGTTGTCGTCGGTGAGGGCGACGTTGGTGAAGACGGAGTTGCCCCACAGCGTCTTCATGGCGTTGGCGTTGGTGTGCTCGCCGGTGCCGGGCGCGACACCGAAGAAGCCGGCCTCGGGGTTGATGGCGTAGAGCCGGCCGTCCTCACCGAAGCGCATCCAGGCGATGTCGTCGCCGATGGTCTCGACCGTCCAGCCGGGAACGGTCGGCTCCAGCATGGCGAGGTTGGTCTTGCCGCAGGCGCTCGGGAAGGCCGCGGCGACGTACTTGGCCTCGCCGCGCGGCGGGGTCAGCTTCAGGACGAGCATGTGCTCGGCGAGCCAGCCCTCGTCACGGGCCATGACGGAGGCGATGCGCAGGGCATAGCACTTCTTGCCGAGCAGGGCGTTGCCGCCGTAGCCCGAGCCGTAGGACCAGATCTCGCGGTCCTCGGGGAAGTGCGAGATGTACTTGGTCTGGTTGCAGGGCCAGGGAACGTCCGCCTGGCCGGCCTCCAGCGGGGCGCCCAGGGTGTGCACGGCCTTGACGAAGAAGCCGTCGGAGCCGAGCTCGTCCAGGACCGCCTGACCCATACGGGTCATGGTGCGCATGGACACGGCGACGTACGCCGAGTCGGTGATCTCGACGCCGAGCGCGGACAGCGGCGAGCCGAGCGGGCCCATGCAGAAGGGCACGACGTACATGGTGCGGCCACGCATCGAGCCGCGGAACAGACCGCCACTGCCGCCGGAGCCCTGGAAGATCTCCCGCATCTCGGCGGGGGCCTTCCAGTGGTTGGTCGGGCCGGCGTCCGCCTCCTTCTCGGAGCAGATGAACGTCCGGTCCTCGACGCGGGCGACGTCGGTGGGGTCGGAGGCCGCGTAGTAGGAGTGGGGGCGCTTGATCGGGTCGAGTTTGCGGAAGGTGCCCTTCTCGACGAGCTCCTCGCACAGCCGCTCGTACTCGGCCTCGGATCCGTCACACCAGACCACGTTGTCCGGCTGCGTCAGTTCAGCGATCTCGTTGACCCACGAGATCAGCCCCTGATGGGTGGTGGGGACGGTGGGAGCCGCGATATCGCGCGCCACGATTGCTCCTAAATGAGGGATTTTTTGTGATGTGGAGGCCCCGTGGGGGCTGCGACCCGGATGCTTCACGGAGATCTTGGCGCTCATCCGGTGCCGACCGCACTCATTTGATCATCCGATGCTCGCGCCCATCTGTCCAGAGGGGCGCACAGGTGAGCAACGTGAGGCTCGCCACGGTTTCCCGCGCCCGCTTTACGTGCACATTGCGTTCACCTGGCAGTCCGTTTGCGTGACCATCGTCAGGTCACAGTGAGAGGATGGCCACTCTTCGCCGGTCGATCCGTGGCACCGACACGCCACTTACGGTTCCGTAGCTACCATTTGGCCATGACTGCGTTCGTCCCCGACGCGCCCACGGACTCGGCGGCCGACGGCCACGGTCCGCAGGCACTCTCCCTGCCGCACCCGGTGAAGCCGAAGCTGCGCGGCTGGCTGCACCTCGGCATGTTCCCGGCCGTTCTGGTCGCGGGCCTGGCACTGACCGCCCTCGCCGACTCCTCCAGAGGGCGTATCGCCTGCGGCATCTTCGCCCTGACGGCATGCCTGCTGTTCGGCGTGAGCGCGCTGTACCACCGGGGCGACTGGAGCCCGCGCATGGACCGCGTCCTGCGGCGGCTGGACCACGCCAACATCTTCCTGATCATCGCGGGCACGTACACACCGCTGACCATGCTGCTGCTGCCCGGCACCAAGGGGCAGTGGCTGCTGTGGGGCGTCTGGGCCGCAGCCGTGGCCGGCATCCTCTTCCGCGTCTTCTGGGTCGGCGCCCCGCGCTGGCTCTACACGCCCTGCTACATCGCGATGGGCTGGGCCGCCGTCTTCTACCTGCCGGACTTCATGCGGACCGGCGGTGTCGCCGTCCTCGTCCTGGTCATCGTCGGCGGTCTGCTCTACAGCGCGGGCGGCGTGGTCTACGGGATCAAGCGGCCGAACCCCTCACCCCGCTGGTTCGGCTTCCACGAGGTGTTCCACTCCCTCACCCTGGCAGCCTTCATCGCGCACTACGTGGGGATCTCACTGGTGGCGTACCAGCACGGGTAGTCCCCCTCTCGCCCGCGAAAGGCCACGGCTTGCGAGCCGTGGCCTTTTTGCATGCCCGGGGATCGCCAGAGGTTGACAGTCGCTATCTTTTGATAGTTACTTTCATTTCATGGCTACTGTCATTACGCCCGACCCCCGCCGCTGGTGGGCCCTGACGGCCCTGGTCGCGAGCATGCTCACGCTCGGCTTCGACATGACGATCCTCAACGTCGCGCTGCCGACCATGGCCGAGGAACTCGGCGCGAGCACGGGCGAACAGCAGTGGACGGCGGACGCGTACGTCGTCGTCTTCGCGGCGCTGATGCTCCCCGCCGGGCTGCTCGGAGACCGGTTCGGGCGGCGGCTGATGCTGGTCACCGGGCTCGGGATCTTCCTGGCCGGCTCGGTCATGGGCGCCCTGGCCCCGGACGTGACCTGGGTTGTCGCCGCCCGGGCCGTGATGGGCGTCGGCGGCGCGCTGGTCATGCCGCTCGCGCTGGCCGTGCTGCCCGCGCTCTTCGGACCGGACGAGCGCTCCAAGGCGATCGGCGTCATGTCGGCCGCCTCCGCGCTGGGCATGCCGCTCGGCCCGGTCCTGGGCGGCTGGCTGCTCGACCACTTCTGGTGGGGCTCCGTCTTCCTGATCAACGTCCCGATGGTCGGCATCGGCGTCGCGGCCTGCCTGTTCCTTCTCCCCGAGACGCGCGACCCGTCCTCCCCCAAGGTCGACATCATCGCCACGGCCCTGACCGCGGCCGGTCTCGGCGCCCTGGTCTGCGCCATCATCGAGGCGCCCACCCGCGGCTGGGCCGACCCCCTGGTGGCCGGGTTCCTCACCGGAGCCGCCGTCCTGCTCGCCGGGCTGGTGCTGCGGGAGCGGCGGGCGGCACGGCCCATGCTCGACATGGAGCTCCTCGGCCACCGCGGCTTCCTCGTGAACGCCCTCACGGCGACTCTGGTCACCTTCGTCCTGGCGGGCCTGCTGTTCCTGCTGCCGCCCTACCTTCAGGCCGTCCTCGGCCACGACGCCCTCGGCACCGGGCTGCGGCTGCTGCCGATGATGGGCGGCCTGATGGTCGCGGCGCGCGGCGCCCAGCCGGTCGTCGCCCGGTTCGGCCCTCGCGCGGTCATCACCTGCGGCCTGGTGGTGCTGGCGTTCGCCGCCCTGCTCGGCAGCCGTACGGCACCCGACTCCGGCTACGGCTTCACCGCGTTGTGGCTGACCGTCACCGGTCTCGGCTTCGGCTTCGCGGTGGTCCCGGCGATCGACGGGGCGCTGGCCGCACTGCCCGCCGACCGGGCCGGCAGCGGATCCGGGCTCCTGATGACCCTGCGCCAGGTCGGCAGCGCGATCGGCATCGCCCTGCTCGGCAGCCTGCTCGCGGGCGTCTACCGGGACCGCCTCGACGTCACCGGACTGCCCGCCCGGGCCGCCGACACCGCCGGGGAGTCCGTGGTGGCCGCGCACCTCGTCGCCGAACGCACCGGCGCGGCCGGCCTGGCCACCTCCGCGGACAGCGCCTACGTCCACGGCATGGGCGTCGTGCTGCTGGTGTGCGGTGTCGCGGCCCTGGTCGCCGCGCTGCTCGCCGGGGCGTTCCTGCCCGGCACCCGGACCGCCCCGGACGGCGAGCACGACACCCCGGCCATGGCCGGGCCCGAGGCCGATGCCCGACAATGACCTCCATGACGGCCGCACGCACCACCCCCGCCGACCGCCCCCAGCCGGGACTCCGGGAACGGAAGAAGATCAAGACCCGCCGGGCGATCCGCACCGCGACCTACGCGCTGATCGAGCAGCAGGGCTACGACGCCACGACGATCGAGCAGATCGCCGAGCGCGCCGAGGTGTCGCCGTCGACCGTCTTCCGGTACTTCCCTACCAAGGAGGACATCGTCATCACCGACGAGTGGGACCCGGTGATGATGGAGGAGCTGCGGACCCGGCCGCTGGACGAGTCGTGGGCCGACACCCTCCGGCACGTGATGCGCACGGCCCTCGACCTGAGCCTCGCCGAGGAGCCCGAGGTGACGCGGCTGCGGACGCGGCTCGGGGTCGAGGTCCCGGCCGTCCGCGCCCGGATGATGGAGAGCATGGCCGCGACCGGCCGGCTGCTGCGCGAGGCCCTCGCCGAGCGCTCCGGGCTCGACCCGGACAGCCTGGAGCTCCGGGTCTTCGCCATGTCCGTGATGGGTGGTCTGATGGAGGTCTCCCACTACTGGGCCGAGACCGGCCACCGCGACGACATCCGGAACCTCGTCGACCGCGCCCTGGACGTCCTGGAGGTCGGCCTGCCGACCGGAAGACCCTGAGACCGGCGCCTTCGCCATGGCATCCTGACCGGGTGAACGGTCCCGAGATCCATGTCGAGTTCGCCCCCGAGCTTCAGGTGTTCGTGCCCCGGGCCCGGCAGGCGGGCAGCGTGCGGGCCGCCACCGACGGCTTCTCCAGCCTCGGCCATGTCATCGAGTCGCTGGGTGTGCCGCTGACCGAGGTCGGCGCGCTGCTGGTGGACGGCCGCGAGGTGCCCTTCGCGCACGTTCCGACGGCCGGCGAGTCGGTGACCGTACGGACCGTGACGCGCCCCCAGAAGGTCCCGGGCGCTCCCCTGCGCTTCCTCCTCGACGTGCACCTCGGCACACTGGCCCGCCGGCTGCGGCTCCTCGGCGTGGACACGGCCTACGAGTCGACCGACATCGGCGACCCGGCCCTCGCGACCCGTTCGGCGGCCGAGCAGCGGGTGTTGCTGAGCCGCGACCGGGGGTTGCTGCGCAGGCGCGAGCTGTGGGCGGGGGCGTTCGTGTACAGCACGAGTCCCGAGGAGCAGCTGCGCGATGTCCTGGACCGGTTCCGGCCCGAGCTGCTTCCGTGGACGCGCTGCACCGCGTGCAACGGGCTGCTCCGCAAGGCGACCAAGGACGAGGTCGCGGACCAGCTGAAGCACGGCACGCATGCCACGTACGACGTGTTCGCGCAGTGCACCGCGTGCGGCCGGGCGTATTGGAAGGGCGCGCACCACGAGCAGCTGGAAGCCATCGTGGAGCGCGCCCTGGAGGAGTCGCGCAGCAACGGCTAGCGGCGTTTCACGTCACCCGTGCCGCAGGCGGTCCCGTCCCGGTTCCGGTCCAGGCCCAGTGGGTCGTCCTTGCCGTTGACCTTCAGGCGGCCGTAGTCGTTCGCCTTCAGCCACTCGCAGCGGGCTGCCGTCGTCTTCTTCACCTCCGCCGGGAAGTCGGTCGGCACGCAGACGTTGATCGAGCCGTAGTGGCGGTCGCAGCCGGAGATCGTCGGGCTGACCTTCTGTGCCGCCCGCTTCTTGCCGGGGCCCGTGACCTTGCCCCGGGGCGCGTCGGCGAAGTCGTGGACGTGGGCCGAGGCGTCGGTCGCCCTGAGGGCCTGCGGGCCTTGGAGGTGCACCCACTTCGCCACCGACGGCACGCCGTCGGCATCGACCGCGAAGAGCATGTACCAGCCGGGCGGGGCCAGGTTGGGATTGCTCGTCACGTTCAGGTCGACGTTGTCACCGTCGACGGACAGCGGCAGGTCCACGAACCGCTGGTTCGGGTCCGAGGAGTGCGTGACGGCGGCCGGGCGGATCAGTTCGGCCTTGGCGATGGGCCGGTCGACGGTGATCCGCTGGGTGTCGCCGTAGTTCCACTCGGTGTCGATGACGGAAGTGATCTGCGGACGCGGGCCCTTGAACAGGTAGGGCGGGCTGTAGACCGACACGTCGTGGTTCCAGGAGCCGTTGCCCGGGTTGTCGCCGGTGGTCATCACGCGGCCGTCGGGCAGCAGGAACGCCGAGGAGTGGTAGCCGCGCGCCTCGGGGTCGACGGCCACCGGGTCGAAGGTCTCCGACGCGGGGTCGAAGATCGACGTCTCGTAGACGGGGTTGGCGCGGTTGTGCAGCGCGCCGCCGGTCTCGAGCACCTTGCCGTCGGGCAGGAGCACCGCGGAGACGTACATCTTGCCCTGGTTCCCGGTCTGCGGGACGGGCCCGTTGCCCAGGTCGACCGTGCCCTGCGGGATCGGCGGCCCGGCCACGTACGAGGGGCTGGGCTGCTTGAGGTCGATGATGTCGGTCAGCCGGTTGGCCTCCGGGTTGGAGTCGATGTTGCCGCCGCCGAGGGTGAGGACCTTCTGGTCCTGCGCCGGGGGCAGCAGCACGCTGGCCGACTGGTCGCGCTCGTCCTTGTTCCGCAGGCCCGGGACCTGGGTGGTGGTGTTGGCGTCGTAGTCGTAGATCGCCGAGCCGGTGCCGGGAATGTTGTTGCCGAAGACGTGGCTGCCCGAGTAGAAGAGGCGGCCGTCCTGCATCAGGATCATCGACGGGTACAGGCCCCAGTACGACCAGGTCTGGTTGACCTTCCACAGCGGCTGCCACTGCTGCTCGGCCTCGGAGAACAGTTCGGCGGTGACCGAGCCGGTGGAGTCCTCGCGCAGCCCGCCGAAGGAGATGACGTCACCGTTGCCGAGAATCGTCGCCGACGGGTACCAGTGGCCGTCGTTCATGTCGTTGGTCTTGGTGTAGGTCTCGGTCTCCGGATCGAAGATGTACGAGTCCTTGTAGCCCTGGTAGCCGACGCTGCCGTCCGCCGTGGGATAGCCCTTGTTGCCGCTCATCACGAGCACGCGCCCGTCCTGGAGCTGCACATGGCCGGCGCAGAACATGTCCTTCGGTGTCGGGATGACCTTGTAGGAGCCGTTCGCCGGGTCGTAGACGGCGGAGGTGAAGGTGCCGGCCTCGAACATCGACTCGTCGTTGCCGGAGCCCGCGATGAGCAGCACCTTGCCGCCCCGCAGTACCACGGAGTGCATGGAGCGGACCGGGTTCTGCGTGGGCAGTACGTCCCACTCGCCGTTCGCGCACTGCTCGGCCGTGCCGGTGCACTGCGGTGGCAGGACCGGGTCGGGGACCTGGTCCATCGTGTAGTCGTCGGTAGTGGCGGAGCCCGTGCCGTAGACGGAAACGCCCCAGGAGATGCGGTCCGTGCCGGCCGGCACCTCGGGGGTGCGGACCGTGGCCTCGGTCCAGTCGCCGGCCATGTCCAGTGTCTTCAGGTCCGTCCAGTACTGCCAGCCGGCCGTGGCGTCGTGCCGGAACAGGGTGATCGCCGCGTCCGGGGTCGTCGTCTTGTACCAGAGCCCGAGGTCGTACTGCTTGCCCGGCGTCACCACCGGCGCGCAGTCGGCGGACTCGGTGATCAGCGCCTTGCGGTCGCCCTCGGCCCGGCGGGTCAGCTCGACCTTCATGGCCTTGGAGCCGGTGTGCGCGTCGGCCGTGGCGGTGAAGGTGAAGTCGTTGTCGCCCCAGCCGGACTTCTCCCAGCAGTACGGCATGTCGCCGGTGCCGGCGGTCTCGAATCCCGGGTTCTTGATGAGGTTGGCGGCCGAGGCCGGCTGGGGTGCGGTCAGCAGGAGGCCGGCCGTGAGCGCGCCCACGCCGACGAGTGCGGTCCTTCTCCGGTACTTGTTCACACGGCTCTCCTCGCGGTGCGGCCGTCGCACGCGGGCTCCTCACCGGCCCGGCGCGGCAGGTAGACCAGCGCTTCGGTCGCCACGAAGCGCAGGACGAACGTCGTGACCAGCGCGAGCGCGGTGGCGGACAGCACGCCCAGGTGGAACTGGTGCACGAACAGGGCGATCAGCGGGATGCGCAGCACGAGATCGGCGTTGGCGAGCAGCGCGAACCGCCCGGCCCGGTCCCACCAGCGCCGGTGCCGGCGCCGCTCGCGGAACAGCAGATGCTCGATGAGCACGAAGTTCCAGGCGACCCCGAGCTGGTTGGCGAGGATCTCCGCCGGTACGTAGTGCATGCCGGTGGCGGTCAGCGCCCACAGGCCGAGCAGGTTCGGTACGAAGCCGGTCAGCCCGATCAGACCGAAGCCGATCATCCGCGCGACCGGCGAGGCGGCGCGCAGCCCGGCCAGATGGCGCAGGAAGCGGAAGCCCTCCTGGGCGGTCGACTTGGACTCCCCGGCGAACCGGTCCTGGAAGACGAAGGGCACCTCGGTGACCCTGCCCGGGCGGCTGCGGACGGCGAGTTCCAGGAGGATCTTGTAGCCGAGCGGCTGGAGCACCTCCGCCGTGACCGCGCTGCGGCGGATCGCGAAGAAGCCGCTCATCGGGTCGCTGATGCCGTGCAGCCGGCGCGGGAACAGCGCCTTGGTCAGCCAGGTCGCCCCGCGGGAGACGGCCACGCGGTAGCTGCCCGCGAGTCCGGCCCGGCTGCCGCCCTTGATGTACCGCGAGGCGACGACGAGGCCGGCGTTGGCCCGCTCACCGGTGGCGACCAGGTCGGGCACGAGGGACGGCGGGTGCTGGCAGTCGCCGTCCATGACGACGATCCAGTCGGAGGTGGCCGCCTTCAGTCCCTCGACGACGGCGCCGCCCAGCCCGCCCACCGGCTCCTCCCGGTGCAGCACGGTCACCGGGAAGGGGCAGTCCTGCGCCGCCTTCTCGATGACGTCGGGCGTGTCGTCGGTGGAGTCGTCCACGAAGACGACCTCACAGGGCAGCCGGGCGGGGACGGCTTCGGTGATCTGGCGCAGCAACTGCCGTACGTTCGCCGACTCGTTGAACGTCGGTACGACGATGGTGACGGCGCCCGGTTCGGGGATCTCGGCGGTCTCGACGACCTCGCCGGGGACGGTGGACTCCTGGCTCATCGCGCGCCTCCGGCGGACGTCTGGATCTGGCGGATCTCGATGCGGTCCTCGCCGGTGCCGAAGGTGGCGACCGGGTCCGAGTGCTCCATGGCGGCCTTGACGTTGGGCAGGTCGGCCGCGTCGCGACGCACCGTCGGTGAGGCGACGACGTAGTCCAGGTCCTTCCAGCCGCGCGGCATCGTCTTCGTCACCGCCGGGTCGAGGTCGGCCTTGTAGAACCAGATGACGCCGAGGCCCGGCCGGTAGCCCTGGTGCACCAGGTCCAGCCAGAGGGCGTCGTCGACCAGGACGCGGGTGCGCTCCGGGTCCTCGACCTCCGTGGCCAGCCACTTGGACGCCGCCTTGTAGGGAGCGTTGGCGTCGGTGGTGACAGCCGTGCGGGCACCGTCGTACCAGCGCGGGACGACGTAGGCGCCGGCGGCCAGGGCGAGGACGGCGGCGAGCGCGTACCGGCTCACACTGACGTACCGTTTCTCCGCCTCGGAGCGCCAGCGGCTCAGCACCGCGTGGGCGACGGAGGCGGTTCCTCCGGCGAGGACCAGCGCGAGGAACGGCAGAGCCTGGATCACGTACATCGCGGGCAGGTAGCCGTTCGGGCGCAGGGCCAGCGCGGCGAAGATCGCCACGGCCAGGGCGGGTCCGGCCAGGGCGCGGGCGGTGACCGACCAGCGCCAGGTGACGAGCAGGAGCAGCGCGCCCGCGAGGCCGCCGAGGGGCAGGACCTTGTCGTAGTACAGCCACGACTGGAGCACGCCCCAGGAGCCGGAGCCCTGGTCGAGGATGAAGCCCGAACCGGGTCGGGTCATCTGGTACTTGACGCCGTCCCAGAGGGACACGTGCCCGGCGCCCGGCAGCAACTCGCCCTTCAGCAGGGCGAACAGGGGGTACGAGAAGCCGATCAGGACGCAGGCCGTGACGGCTCCGGTGAGGGCGAACTTGCGGGTGTCCCGATGGCTGTGGCGCCACATGGTGAGGAACAGGGCGGGCAGGACGACGAGCATCGTCTCCTTGGTGAGGACGGCCGTCGCCGCCGCGATGCCCGCGCCGAAGTGGTGCCAGAGGTGGCGGCTCGGGGACGCGGCCAGCGTGAACGCCAGCAGCGTCCACATCACCGCGAGGTTGTCGAGGAAGATCTCCCGCTGGAGGACGACCGCCAGCGGCGAGAGGCCGAAGAACACCATGCCGAGCCCGGCGGCCCAGCGGGGCAGGGCGAGGCGGCGGCCCAGGACGTAGACGAGGACCGCGCTGATGCCGCTGATCACCAGCATCGCGGCGCGCATGGTGCCCACCGTCATCGACTCGGGGCTGATCAGCGCGGGGATCCAGGTCAGCACGGCGATCTGGATCCAGCCGAGCGGCGGATGGTCGTACCAGTAGGTGTAGTGGGCGAGGCCGTCGCCCTGCTGGACCGACCAGGCCTGGGCGAGATAGGTGCCCTCGTCGTCGCTGAGGGCCGGGTAGTCGCCGATGTTCCAGCCCTGCACGACGAGGATCGCCGCGAGGAGGACACCGCACAGGATCAGGTCGGGCCGGGAGGAGCGCAGCCGGCTCGGCGGCTCCGGGCGACGGTGCGCACCGGTGCCGGGCGCAGGCCGGCGCTGCGCGGGGACCTTCGCAGCGGTCACCACGGGAAGGGTGGAGGTCACGCGGGCACGTCCTCTCGGGTCACGGGGACGCCCTGGCGGCTCGTGGCCGTCCCGCCGAGATGCGCGCCTACATGGGTCGTCAGCTCCCAGTCGTTGCGGCCGCGCTGCTCACGCCACACGGCCCGCACGGCCGCACCGGCGAGCAGGACCTGGTAGAAGGGGCCGCCCAGAATCAGCTTCAGGTAGTGCGCGAAGCGGACCCGCAGCCCGTACTGCTTGCCGAAGTCGTGCAGTCCGACGATCTCGAAGACGAAGGTGACCAGTGCGGTGACGGCCGGCAGGAAGGTGATGAAGGCGATGCCGACGGGCACGTCGAGGAACAGCGCGATCGCCACGTTCAGCGGGATGATCAGGCCGGTGAAGGCCTGCATGAACGGCGTCATCAGGGTGTAGCGGGCGAGCAGCCGCTGCCCGAGGGTGGGCAGTTGCTTCCAGTCCTTCTTCCGGTAGACCTGGAGGAACCCCTGGTTCCAGCGGGTGCGCTGCTTCAGCAGGGACATCAGCGAGCCCGGGGTCTCCTCACGGGTCACCATGTCCGAGTCGTAGGCGACGACGACCTTCTTGCCGATGCTGGACAGGCGCACGCCCAGGTCGCAGTCCTCGGCGAGGCAGTTCGGATCCCAGCCCTCGGCGTCCCTCAGGACGTGCGTGCGGACGAAGACGGTGTTGCCGCCGAGCGGAATGAAACCTTTCTGCGCGTGCAGGTGGAGCCGCGAGCGGAACCAGAAGAAGTACTCCAGGCAGTTGCGCAGGCTGTACCAGCTGGAGTGGAAGTTGATCAGCTGCACCCCGCCCTGAACGACGTCCGCGCCGGTGGTGCGGAAGGCGTGGTCGACGTGGGCGAGGAGCTCGGGGTGGACCTGGTCCTCCGCGTCGAAGACCCCGACGACGTCGCCGCGGCAGTGCGGCAGCGCCGTGTTCATGGCCTTCGGCTTGTTCTTCTTCTCGTGCGTGTCGACGACGACCCGGACCCGAGGGTCACGCGCGGCGGCCTGCTCGGCCACCGCGGTGGTCTCCGGGTCGTCGTGCCCGACGATCACGATGATCTCGAAGTCGGTGTGGCTCGACTCCAGCAGCCGCTGGATCGTGTGGTCCAGCACCGCCTGTTCGTGCCGCGCGGGCAGCAGCAGCGAGAAGGAGACGTGCTCGTCCCCGTCCGGACTGCTGAACCGGGTGGAGGCGAGCACTTCCGGCGTACGCCAGGCGTGCATCTGCCACCACAGGGTGAAGGCCGCCATCCAGAACAGGGCCAGTGAAACGGCAGCGATGAAGACAGACGTCAGCAAACAGATCCCCCCAGATCCCAGAACCCCCGATCGTGACGGTGGGCCGGTGCGGCCTCATCCGCCACGTCACTGTGCAGAGATTAGGGGGGAACTGTGAAGCCTGGGGGCTGTTCAGATAAAGACCATGTTTCCGTTGATACGTGACTTCAGCCACTCAAGACCGTACGCAGCCGGTCAGGCCTCGTCGTCGGGGCATCGCATGTGAAGTTACGGCAGACGTACGCGGCCGGTTCACCGCCGACCAGCGGACGGTCCGCGAGCAGCGGGAACTCATCGCTCTCCGGGGCGCCCACGGCGACCACCGCACCGGGCGCGGTGCCCAGAAGTGCCGTGCGGTGCAAGGTCCTTGTGCCCTCGTGGTCGAGGGCCGGCCCCACGATCGCGACCTCGCGCGGCCCGTCCAGCACGGCCTCCGCCGCGGCGAGCCCCCAGCCGATGAAGCGCGGCACCCGCGGCCCGAGCGCCTTGACGACCCCGAGCGCCTTCTCGGCGGCGGCGCGATGCGGCGCGGACCCGGTGTGCGCGGCGTAACTCAGCAGGGCGTTCGCAGCCGCGGTCCAGCCGGACGGAGCGGCGTTGTCGGTCGGGTCCTGCGGACGGCGGATCAGCCGCTCGGCGTCGGCCGCGGTGTCGTACAGCGAGCCCGACTCGGGGTCGGTGAAGCGCACCAGGACGTGATCGAGGAGGAACCCGGCGAACTCCAGCCAGACACCCTCCCCGGTGACGGACGCGAGCGCGAGGAAGCCCTCCGCCACGTCCGCGTAGTCCTCCAGGACACCCGCGTTGGCGCCGGCGTGGCCGTCCTTGCTGGTGCGGGTGAGCCGGGCCTGCTCGTCCAGATGCAGCCGGACCAGGAGGTCGGCGGCGGCGACGGCGGCCTCGACCAGGTCAGGCCGGTCGAAGTAGGCGCCGGTCTCGGCGAGCGCGGCGATCGCGAGGCCGTTCCAGGCGGCGACGATCTTGTCGTCCCGGCCGGGCGCGGGCCGCTCGGACCGCTTCGCCAGCAGCCGCTCCGAGACCGAGGCGAGCTTCTCCGCGTCGAACACACCCTCCCGCACGGGAAGTTGGAGGACGGACGCGCCCTCCTCGAAGGTCCCCTCCTCGGTCACGCCGAAGTGCTGCGCCGCGAGCTCGGCATCCTGTTCCCCGAGCACCTCGCGCAACTGCTCCGGCGTCCACACGTAGTACGCGCCCTCGACGTGCCTGCCCGTGCCGTCGTCGCTGTCGGCGTCCAGCGCCGAGGCGAACCCGCCCTCGTTCGTGCGCAGTTCACGCACCATGAAGTCGGCGGTCTCCAGAGCGACCCGGCGCGCCAGCTCCGAGCCGGTGGCGCGCCAGAGGTGGGCGTAGACCCGGCACAGCAGAGCATTGTCGTAGAGCATTTTCTCGAAGTGCGGCACGACCCAGTCGCGGTCGACGGAGTAGCGGGCGAAGCCGCCCCCGAGCTGGTCGTACATACCGCCCCGGGCCATGCGCTCGCAGGTGTCCTGCGCCATCTGCAGGGCCCCCTCGGCACCCGTGCGGGCGTGGTGGCGCAGCAGGAACTCCAGCACCATGGACGGCGGGAACTTCGGCGCCCCGCCGAATCCGCCGCGCTGCGGGTCGTACTCCCGGGTCAGCCCGAGCAGCGCCTGCGCGAGCTCCTCCTCGCCGGGGGTCCGCGCGTCGCCGTAGGAGATCTCCCGCCCGGCCAGGTCCCGGACGATCTTCCCGGCGACCTCGGTCACCTCGTCCCGCCGGTCGTCCCACGCCTGGTGCACGCCCTGGAGCACCTGCCGGAAGGACGGCATGCCCTGGCGGGGAGCGGGCGGGAAGTACGTACCGAAGTAGAACGGCTCGGCGTCCGCGGTGAGAAAGACGGTCATGGGCCAGCCGCCCTGCCCGGTCGCCGCCTGCACGGCCTCCATGTAGACGGCGTCGACGTCGGGGCGTTCTTCGCGGTCGACCTTCACGCTCACGAAGTGCGCGTTGAGGTACTCGGCGGTCTCCTGGTCCTCGAATGACTCGTGAGCCATGACGTGACACCAGTGACAGCTGCTGTATCCGATGCTGAGCAGCACAGGCACGTTCCGCTTCCGGGCCTCCTCGAAGGCCTCGGCCGACCAGGGCCACCAGTCGACGGGGTTGTCGGCGTGCTGAAGGAGGTAGGGGGACGTCTCGTGCGCCAGTCGGTTCGGCATGCTTCCATCCTGCCTCACGGCGGCCACCCGGCCTCGGAACCCGTCCCCCGGGCGAGCGAGCAGCTCGTAGGTCACCGGACCCCAAACGTTGATCGTCGCCCCCTCGCGCTCACGCCTCCCACCAAGGACACTCTTAGGCACAGGAGTTGCCGCCGGAGGGGGACCTGACATGCGGGACAGTCATCGGGCGGAGGCCGAGCGGCTGTTGGCGCGGGCCGTGGAGGAGGAGGTCCGCCGCTCTGGCGGGCGCAGCGACGGGAAGGTGCTGCTCGCGCGGGCACGCGGAGGGCTCGACGCGATGGCGCGGAGCGCGAGCGAGGAGTACGAGGCCTACACGCGCGCCCTGGACGAGGCGGCGGCCGGGCACCTGACCTTCGGGCAGCGTTACGCCCGGGAGGGAGCCGGGACGCCACTGCTGGTGGCCGGGGTCGCGGCCGTCGCGGCCGTCGTCGCCGACATGGCACTCGGCACGGACACCGGGACGGCGCTGGGCGCGGGTGTGACGGTGGGTGTCGTGGGTGCCGCCGCGACGGTGGTGAAGGTGGTCGGGTCGCATCTGCCGGCCGCGAGCCGTCGCGCCGGTGCCGTGAGCCAGCCGGGCGGGCCGGAGCAGCTGCGGCTGCAGTGGCTGACGGCGCTGGAGGTGCGGGGCATCCGGCCGTTCCTGGACCAGCAGCGGGTGCTCGCGGCCTCCACCGGGCCGAAGAAGACCGGGCCGCGACTGCGGGGCACGGACAAGAGCGCGGCGGCACGCGGACGCAACGTGCTGGAGCAGTCCTTCGGACAGCTCCCGGAGCCGGCGGAGCCGTTCGCGGGGCGGCGGCACGAGCTGGCGCAGATCCGGCAGTGGGTGCAGTCGGCCCGGGCGAGCACGGAGACGCAGCCGACGGTGGTCGTGCTGCACGGCACGCCCGGCGGCGGCCGTACGACGCTCGCGGTGCACGCGACGCACGATCTGAAGGACTACTTCCGCGGCGCCTGTGTCGTCGATCTGCGCGCCGACGGGCCGGGCGAGTCCCCGCTGTCCACGCGGGACGCCCTGCTGCATCTGCTGAACCGGCTCGGCGCGCCCCGCGAGCAGCTGCTGTTCCGTGAGCGTTCCTCCCCGGACCAGCAGGTCAGGCGGCTGAGCGAGTTGTATCACCAGCATCTGACGGGCCTGCCGGTCACGGTCGTCCTCGACGACGCCTCGGGCGCGGAGCAGATCCGTGCCCTGATCCCGGAGCGGTCCGACAGCCTGGTGCTGGTGACCGCGCGGGGCCCGCTGGAGCTGGAGGGCCTGCCCGCGCGGGTGCACCAGCTGGCGGTGGCGCCGCTGGACGCCGCCGGTGCGGAGGAGCTGCTGGGCGCGGCGGCGCAGGACCGTTCCGGACCGTACGACGCGGAGTCCGCGGACCGGGTCCGGGAGCTGTGCGGCGGGCTGCCGCTGGCGCTGCGCATCGCGGGCTCGTGCCTCGGCCCGCGCTCCCCGCGGGCGCTGGCCACGGACCTCGCGGCGTACGGCCCGGTCGAACCGGTCGAGCGCGCCCTGTGGCTGCGCTACACCGACCAGCCGGAGACCGTACGGCGGCTGCTGCGCCGGCTGGCCCTGGCCGGCCGGGCCTCGCTCGGCGCCGCCGCGGCCGCCGCGCTGCTGGCCACGGACGAGGCGGAGGCCAAGCGTCACCTGCAGACCCTGACCCGTGCCGGGCTGATCGACCACGTCCGGGGCGACCGCTACCGGCTGCACGACCTGGTCCGTTCCTTCGCCCAGGCCCGCCTGCTCGACGAGGAGGACCCTGCCGAGCGCACGGCGGCGCAGGAGCGGCTGATCGTGAACTACGCCGAGCTGGCCGACTCGGTGCTGCGGATGGTCGACGGCAACATGTCGACCCGCACCAACCGCTTCAGCCCGTACGGCTTCACCTCCCTCGACGAGGCGCTGCGCTGGCTGGACGACGAGTCGAGCTTCATCACGGCGGCGCTGCGGCACGCCGAGGGTGTGGACCAGGCGGCGGTGCTGAACCTGCTCGGGGCCCTGTGCGACTACTGCCTGCTGCGGGGCGACCTGTACCGCCTGGGCGAGATCAGCGAGCTGGCTCAGGCGGTGGACGAGGGGCTGCTGGTCCGCTCGGTGCAGTGGCGTACGGGTATCGCCGCGCGGCAGCTGGGCGAGCTGGACAAGGCCCGCACGACGCTCACCTCGGTCGTGGACCTCTACCGGGAGGCCCACCATGACGCCGGGGCCGCCCGCGCGCTGTGCTCCCTCGGCATCACCCTGCACCATCAGGGCAACCTGACGGAGGCGTCGGCGAAGCTCCGCGAGGCCCTGGCGTTGCAGGCCTCTCCCGCGCTGGCCGTGGACCGGGCGTGGACGATGCACGCCCTCGCGGCGGTGGAGCGGGACCGTGCCCGGGTGGCGGAGGCGCTGGATCTGCTGACCGAGTCCCTGGTGCTGCACCGCGCCGGCGAATCCGTGCACGGCCAGGCATGGGCCCACTTCCAGCTGGGCCAGCTGGGTCTGCGCATGGGCGACGTCCCGCGCGCCGAGTCCGAGCTGCGCGCGGCCCTCGAGCTGTACGGCCGCACCCGTGACGCCCGTGGTGAGGCCTGGGCCCTGACCCAGCTGGCCCGTGCGCTGCTGGTCGCCGGTGACGCGTCCCCGGCGGTGGAGGAGCTGCGCGGGGCCGCCGCCCGGCATCGCGACAACGAGGACGCGCGCGGCGAGGCCTGGACCCTGTACTACCTCGGGCAGGCCCTGGAGGAGACGGGCGATCTCGATCAGGCGGTCCGCGAGCTGGAGCGCGCCCGCACGATGTTCTCCCGCATGCGGGACGTCTACGGTCTGGCCTGCGCCCGCCACCACTCGGCCCGGGTCACCCGCGACCAGCGAGCGGCGCAGACCGGTTCCCTGCGGAATTCGGGCTTCGCACGGCAGTTGCTGGTCGATGCCCGGGCCGACTTCCAGCGCATCGGCGTCGCCCACGGCGAGGCCTGGACCTGCCTGGAACTGGTGGTCGTCGACGCGGGCAACGCGCGCACCCAGCAGGCTCTGGCCCTGTGCGACGAGGCGGTGGAGCTCTTCGCGTCCTACGGCGACCGCCGGGGCGAGGACTGGGCCCGCTTCCTGCGCTGCACCCTCCTCCCCTACGCGGCCCCGGGCGGCATGGAGGTGGGTACGGCGGTGGCCCAGGAGGAGCTGACGCAGTTGTCCCGCGAGAGCCATGGGCTGCGGGACCGGAAGCTGGACGACTACCTCGACGCGTACCAGCTGCTGCTGGAGCGGGGCGTGACCCTGGAGGCGGGCTGGCAGGCCTGGCGGCTCGGCATGGTGCCGAACCGGCACGCGCGCGAGGTGATGGGCGTGGCCGTGGAGTCGAAGGCGTAGACCTGGGGAGCACGCGGACAACCCCGTCGGCGGCGCTCCCCGGGTCACGCCGACCGCCTGCCCGCGGCGCTCCCCGACGCGCGAGGCACCCCACTGCGGCGGTCCCCGACGCGCGAGGCACCCTCGGCGGCTCTCCCCAACGCGCGCTAGCCACCCCACGGCGGCTCTCTGCGATGCTCAAGTCACCCGTGGGCGGGGTCCTCGATGGGCGAGGCACCCCCCTGCGGCGGTCCTCGATGGGCGAGGCACCCCCCTGCGGCGGTCCCCGACGCGCAAGTCACCCGTCGGCGGCGCTCCCCGACGCGCGAGGAACCCGTCGGGGGCGCTTGGTGTCGGGCCACCGACGGGTGGCGTCTCCTCGGGTGAGGCGTCAGCCTTGCTTCTTGCCGCCCCGGCCGGAGGGCTCCGCTTCCGCTTCCGTCCCGGACGGCTCCGCCGTGGACGGTTCCGGCTGCTCGGCCTTCGGGTCGGGGACCTGGGTGAAGTCGACCCGGTTCATGTGCCGGCTCATCGACTTCATCAGGGCCCACACCGCCAGGGCCATCGCCGCGAAGACGATGAAGCCGAGGACGCCGGGGGTGACCTTGTCCTCGTCGACCTCCTTGGCGAAGGAGACGAGGTGCGTCATTGCCAGGCTTGCGCTTGCGCTCATGTCAGGCATTGTCGCGGATGCCCGCAAAGAGGTCGTCCTCGGGGAGGGAGGTATCGACGAGGGCCTTCGCCAGCTCGTACTCCTCCGTCGGCCAGACCTCCTTCTGGATCTCCATCGGGACCTTGAACCAGCCGCCGTCCGGGTCGATCTGCGTGGCGTGGGCGATCAGCGCCTTGTCGCGGATCTCGAAGAACTCGGCGCACGGGATGTGGGTGGTGAGCGTGCGCTGCTTCATGCCGAACTCCTCCCAGCGCTTGAGCCAGTCCCCGTAGGGGGACTCCATGCCGCGGTCGAGCATCGCCTGGTGCAGGGCCTCGGTGCGCGGGCGGTTGAAGCCCTGGTTGTAGTAGAGCTTCTGCGGCTGGTAGGCCGGGCCGTACTCCGCCTCCGGGTACTTCTCGGTGTCCGCCGCCGACTCGAAGGCCACCATCGAGATCTTGTGGGTCATGATGTGGTCGGGGTGCGGATAGCCGCCGTTCTCGTCGTAGGTGGTGATCACCTGCGGACGGAAGGCACGGATCTTGCGCACCAGCTCACCGGCCGCGTATTCCACGTCCTCCAGGGCGAAGCAGCCCTCCGGCAGCGGCGGCAGCGGGTCGCCCTCGGGCAGGCCCGAGTCGACGAAGCCGAGCCACTCCTGCTTGACGCCCAGGATCTCCCGGGCTTCGTCCATCTCCTTCTTGCGTACCTCGTGGATGTGCTCCTCGATGTACGCGTCGCCCTGGAGCTTGGGATTGAGGATGGAGCCGCGTTCCCCGCCCGTGCAGGTCACGACCAGCACGTCCACCCCCTCGGACACGTACTTCGCCATGGTCGCAGCGCCCTTGCTCGACTCGTCGTCGGGGTGGGCGTGAACGGCCATCAGTCGCAACTGGTCAGTCAAGACTCAATCCTCAGTAAGTCGGCGCCCTGTGTGCCTCGGCGCAATCAGCGGCTTCTATAGTGACCGAATCGGGGGGCGAATAATTCCGGGGCCCGGCCCTGGAGCCCCTTCCGGGACCTTCGTCCCGGCCCGGCCTGGAGGACGATCATGAGTACGGCGAGCACGCGACTGCCCGAGGGCCGATACGGCCGTTCCTCGGACGAGCGCGCCGACCGCACACTCAAGGTCGTGGGCGCCGTCCTCGCGGTGGCGCTGCTGGGGCTCCTCGGCTGGTTCGGCTACCACTACGTGGCCAAGAGCGAGATCAGCGGCGAGGTGATCAGCTTCGAGCCGGGCAAGGAGTCCGTGCAGGTGCATCTGGAGGTCCGCAAGGACGCCGGCACCGACGGCTACTGCACCGTGCGCTCACAGGCCGAGAACGGGGCCGAGGTGGGCCGGGCCGACTTCCGCTTCGACGGGGACGCGACCCGCATCGACAAGGTGGTCACGCTCCGCACGACCTCCCCGGGGACGACGGCCGAGCTGCTCGGCTGCCACGCCGGCTGACGGCAACCGGGCGTCACCTGGAATACGTAGTGCCTGACCTGCCTTGACGTGATTCTGGTGGCTTATGTCCTCCCCCTTTAGCCCCTGAATTGTTAGGCTCGTGGTTTCGCCCTTCCGTGAAGGAACATTCTTCTGGGTAGGGCGATGCTTTGTATCCCAGTACCTACGAGGAGCACCTGTGACCCAGACCAGCGAGAACGTCACCTGGCTGACCCAGGAGGCGTACAACAAGCTCAGGGCTGAGCTTGAGTACCTTACTGGTCCCGCGCGGGCGGAGATCTCCGCGAAGATCGCCGCGGCGCGCGAGGAGGGCGACCTGCGTGAGAACGGCGGGTACCACGCGGCCAAGGAGGAGCAGGGCAAGCAGGAGCTCCGTGTGCGCCAGCTGACCCAGCTCCTCGAGAACGCCAAGGTCGGTGAGGCGCCCGCGGCGGACGGTGCGGTGGCACCCGGCATGGTCGTCACGATCGCGTTCGACGGTGACGAGGACGACACGCTGACGTTCCTGCTCGCCTCCCGCGAGTACGCGAGCTCCGACATCGAGACGTACTCGCCGCAGTCGCCGCTGGGCACCGGCGTGATCGGCCACAAGGTCGGCGAGGACGCCGAGTACGAACTGCCGAACGGCAAGAAGGCCGCGGTGAAGATCCTCAAGGCCGAGCCGTACGAGAGCTGACCGGCCGGCCTTCCGGGCCCTGATCTGCCCCCGGCGCCGCAGCGGCACCGGGGGCACTGTCATGCCGTCGCCGAGCGGTACTTGCGCACCGCCAGGGTCCGGAAGACCACCAGGATCAGGATCGAGTAGATCAACGAGGCCCACACGGGGTGCTGCATGGGCCAGGCGTCCGAGGGCGACTGGCCCGGGTTGGCGAAGAGCACGCGGCAGGCCTGAACCGTGGCGCTGAAGGGGTTCCACTCGGCGATGTGGCGCAGCCAGGGGGTCATGTGGCTGGTGTCCACGAACGCGTTCGAGATGAACGTGACCGGGAAGAGCCAGATCAGGCCGCTGGACGTGGCCGCCTCGGGGGTCCGGACGGACATGCCGATCAGAGCGCCGATCCAGGTGAACGCGTAGCCGAGCAGGAGCAGCAGGCCGAAAGCGGCGAGGACCTTGGCGGCGTTGGTGCTGCCGTCCGACCCGACGCGCCAGCCGACCAGCAGGGCGACCACGGCGAGGACCACCAGGGTCAGGGCCGTCTGCACCGAGTCGGCGAGAGTGCGCCCGGTGAGTACCGCGCCGCGTGCCATGGGCAGGGAGCGGAAGCGGTCGATGAGGCCCTTGTGCATGTCGTCGGCGATGCCGGCGCCGGAGCTGGCGGTGGCGAACGTGACGGTCTGCGCGAAAATGCCCGCCATCAGGAAGTTCTTGTAGTCGGCGGCGCTGGTGCTGTTGCCGATCTGCATGGAGCCGCCGAAGACGTACGTGAACAGCACCACGAACATGATCGGCTGGATCAGCCCGTAAATGATCATCTCGGGGATCCGGGACATGCGGATCAGGTTGCGCTTGGCGACGACCATCGAGTCCCGGATCGACTGGCTGACCGGGTTCGCGGCCGGCGCGACCCGCACGGTGTCGGTGACGGCGCTCACTGGGCGGCCTCCTTGTCGTTCTCGTTCTCCTGGCCCTTGACCTCGGCCACGTGTCCCGTGAGGGAAAGGAAGACGTCGTCGAGAGTCGGCCGGCGCAGGCCGATGTCGTCGATCTCGATACCCCGGGTGTCCAGTTCACGGATGACTTCGGCGAGGAGCTTGGCGCCGCCGGTCACGGGAGCGGTGAGCTTGCGCATGTGCTCCTCGACCGTGGTCTCACCCTTGCCGAAGCCGGCGAGGACCTCGGCGGCGGCCTGGATGTGCTCGCGCTCGTGCACCACGACCTCGACGCGCTCGCCGCCGGTACGGGCCTTGAGCTGGTCGGACGTGCCCTTGGCGATGACCTTGCCGTGGTCGACGACCGCGATGTCGTGGGCCAGGTGGTCGGCCTCCTCCAGGTACTGCGTGGTGAGCAGCAGCGTCGTGCCGCCGGAGACGAGCTGCTTGATGACCTCCCACAGCTGCTGGCGGTTGCGGGGGTCGAGGCCGGTGGTCGGCTCGTCCATGAACATCACGGGCGGCGAGACGACCAGGGCGGCCGCGAGGTCGAGGCGGCGGCGCATGCCTCCCGAGTAGGTCTTCGTGGGGCGGTCGGCGGCGTCCGCGAGGTGGAACTGCTCCAGCAGTTCGGCCGCGCGCTCCTTCGCCGCCTTCGCCCGCATCTGGTAGAGCTGGCCGACCATCTGGAGGTTCTCCCGGCCGGTCAGGTATTCGTCGACGGCCGCGAACTGGCCGGACAGGCCGATGGAGCGGCGGACCGCGTCGGGCTGCTTGAGCACGTCGAGGCCCGCGACGACCGCCCGGCCGCTGTCGGGCCGCAGCAGGGTCGTCAGGCAGCGGACGGTGGTGGTCTTGCCCGCGCCGTTCGGCCCGAGCAGGCCGAGGACCGTGCCCTCGGGCACGTCGAGGTCGACGCCGTCCAAGGCCTTTACGTCGCCGAAGGTCTTGACCAGACCTTCGGCGTAGATGGCGCCTGGCATATGAGTCTCCACGTCTTCGGGGATGACCGGACAGACGCGTCCGGCAGGTTCTCACCGACACACCATAACGCGATGTATCGCGTCTCACAACGAGTTTCTCCACGGTGCACTCCGCGAGACGAAACGATCTTCGGCCGACTCGGGTACCCGGTCAGCCGATGACCGCGTAGCCCGCCTCGCGCAGCGCCTGACCCACCTCGGCGCAGTGCGCCGGGCCCTTCGTCTCCAGGTGCAGCTCGACCTCCGCCTCCGTGAGCCCGAGCCGTGGGTCGGTTCGCACGTGGCTCACATCCAGGACGTTAGCGTCGACCACTGACAACGCGCCCAGAAGAGTGGCGAGCGCACCGGGCCGGTCCGTCAGCCGCAGCCGGACCGCCAGGTAGCGGCCCTGCGCGGCCATGCCGTGCCGCAGCACCCGCTCCATCAGCACCGGGTCGACGTTGCCGCCGGACAGCACCGCGACGACCGGGCCCTCGAAGGCGCCGGGCTCGCTCAGCAGCGCCGCGACGGGGCTCGCCCCGGCCGGTTCCACGACCAGCTTGGCCCGCTCCAGACACAGCAGCAACGCGGCGGACAGCTCGTCCTCGCTGACCGTGCGCACCTCGTCCACCAGCTCACCGATGAGCCCGAACGGCACGTCGCCGGGCCGCCCGACCTTGATGCCGTCGGCCATCGTCGCCGGATTCTCGACCGTCACCGGCCGGCCCGCCGCCAGCGAGGGCGGGTAGGCCGCCGCGCCCGCCGCCTGGACACCCACGATCCGCACGTCCGGCCGCACGGACTTCACCGCCACCGCGATCCCGGCGGCCAGCCCGCCCCCGCCGATCCCGACCAGGATCGTGCGTACCTCGGGGCACTGCTCGAGGATCTCCAGGCCGACCGTGCCCTGGCCCGCGATGACGTCGGGATGGTCGAAGGGGTGGATGAACACCGCGCCCGTCCCGGCCGCGTACTCCTGCGCGGCGGCCAGCGTCTCGTCGACCACCTGGCCGTGCAGCCGTACCTCCGCCCCGTAGTCCCGGGTGGCGCTGACCTTGGGCAGCGGGGCGCCCTTCGGCATGAACACCGTGGAGCCCACACCGAGCAGGGAGGACGCCAGGGCGACGCCCTGCGCGTGGTTGCCGGCGCTCGCGGCCACGACACCGGCGGCGCGCTCCTCCGGCAGCAGACCGGCGATCCGCACGTACGCGCCGCGCAGCTTGAACGAGCCCGTCCGCTGGAGGTTCTCGCACTTGAGATGCACCGGCGCACCGACCATCTGGGACAGGTGCCTGCTGCCCTCCATCGCGGTCACCCGCGCCACACCCGAGAGCATCTTCTGCGCGCCGCGCACGTCGTCGAGGGTGACGGGCCGAAAGGAGTCAGCCGTGCTGTAGCTCATGACTCCAGCATCGCAGTTCACAGGCGGGAACGACCGTTGTGACCAACCTCCGAGACCCGCTTTGCGCAGCGCCGGTACGGCCTGCCTTCCGGCCGCGTACCCTGTCCCCCAATCTGCCAGCCCTCCACGAAGTGAGCCCCCGGCCATGCCCACAACACCTGAAATGTCGATGGACATGACGACCGTCGGTGACACCGGTCTTCTCGACACGCTGCAGCACGAGGTGGCGCTCTTCGCCCGCCGTGCCGAACAGACCCGGCTCGGCGGAGTCGGACAGGTGCGCAACTCCATGGACCGCGCCGCGTATCTGCTGCTCAACCGCCTCGACAAGGAAGGCCCGATGGGCGTCAAGGCGCTGGCCGCGAGCATGGGGATCGACTCGTCGACGGTCACCCGGCAGGTGGCTCCGCTCGTCGACACCGGCCTGGTCAAGCGCACCTCGCACCCCGAGGACGGGCGCGCGGTGGTGCTGCAGCTGTCCCCGCGCGGGCAGGCCCGCCTGGAGGAAGTGCGTTCCTCCCGGCGGCAGTTGATGGCCGAGCTGACCCACGACTGGGAGCCGGACGAGCGTGAGGCGTTCTGCGACCTCCTCACGCGCTTCAACACCGCGCTGTCCTCCCGGATGGCGGCGCAGGGCGTGCCGGGGCCGGAGGCGCAGTCGACGGCCTGAACGCCTCACGGCGCGGGATCCGCACGGCGCACGGCACGACGACCGGGGCCCCACGCGTGCGCGGTACCGCCCGAGCCGTGCGCGGCTCTTGACCCCGGGGCAGTCCCTGGCCTGATATGAGACCGGGCCCCGAAGCGCACGGCCGGGTGCCCGCATCCTCAGGGTCGCCGTCAGGGCGGGAGGCGCGGTGCTGGAGCGGCAGGCGTCCCGGGCAGCCCTTCGCGCCCGGGAGTTCGAGGCGTTCGTCGCGGGCGCGGCCGGGCGGCTGCTGCACGCCGCCACACTGCTCACCGCCGAAACCCCCGACGACAACCCCCGCGCGCGGCGCCTGCTGACGCTGGCGCTGGCCCACACGTACGCGAGCTGGGACCGGCTGCACGGCGAGGATCCGTACGACCGCACCCGCCAGTACCTGGCCACCCGCTTCGCGCGCGGCGCGTGGCACCATCTCGGCGCGCTCGGCCGCTCCCGGCCGCGTTCCACGAGCCCCATGGCTCCGCTGACCCCGCAGGAACGGCTGGTCCTGGTGCTCCACCTCCACGAGGGTGTCGCCGAGGAGCAGACGGCGGCCCTGCTCGGCCTGTCCCCGGAGCGCGTACGGGCGATCGCCCACCGGGCGACGTCGACCCTGCTGCACCGGCCGCGGGGCCCTGCGCCCGCGGTGACGGCCACGAAGGCGGTGCCGTCATGAACCCGGCCGGCGACCGGAGGGCGGCATGAGCGGCAACGACCGCGAGGCGGCCGTACGGCGGCTCCTGGAGCAGGCGCCACGGCCCGTGCCGACCGAGATCCACACGGAGGCGGTGCGCCGCGGCGGCCGCATGCTGCGGCGCCGCACGCTCGCCCGCCGCGTCATGTGGCTGCTGCTGTTCGCGGCGGCCCTGGCCTTCACGGTGTGGGCGCTGACGGCCCGCCCGTGGGTGGAGCCGCCGTCCGACACGACTCCACCCCTCACCGGCTGGTGACCCCCCGAGGGGGCCGCTCTAGCCGAGTGCCTGCTGAAGGTCCTCCAGCAGGTCCTCGGCGTTCTCGATGCCCACGGACAGACGCACCAGGTCGCCGGGGACCTCCAGGGCCGAGCCGGCCACGGAGGCGTGCGTCATACGGCCGGGGTGCTCGATCAGCGACTCGACGCCGCCCAGGGACTCGCCCAGGGTGAAGATCCTGGCGCGGTTGCAGACCTCGACGGCCGCCTCCTCACCGCCCTCGACCCGGAAGGAGACCATGCCGCCGAACGACTTCATCTGCTTGGCGGCGACCTCGTGACCGGGGTGCTCCGGCAGGCCCGGGTACAGCACGCTGCTCACGCGCGCGTGCCGGGTGAGCATGTCGGCGATCCTGGCCGCGTTCTCGCTGTGCCGGTCCATGCGCACCGAGAGGGTCTTGGTGCCGCGCAGCACCAGCCAGGAGTCGAAGGGGCCGGCGACCGCGCCCATCGCGTTCTGGTGGAAGGCCAGTTCCTCGCCCAGGCCGGCGTCGCCGGTGATCAGGGCGCCGCCGACGACATCGGAGTGGCCGCCCATGTACTTGGTCAGCGAGTGCACGACGATGTCCGCGCCCAGCGCCAGCGGCTGCTGGAGGTAGGGCGTGGCGAACGTGTTGTCGACGACGAGGCGGGCGCCCGCGTCCCGGGCGACCTGGGCGACGGCGGCGATGTCGGTGATGCCCAGGAGCGGGTTGGAGGGGGTCTCCACCCAGACGACCTTGGTCTTCGGGGTGAGGGCGGCCCGCACGGCGGCCGGGTCGCTGGTGTCGGCGACCGACCACTCCACGCCCCAGCGGGCGACGACCTTGGCGAACAGGCGGAACGTGCCGCCGTACGCGTCGTTGGGGATGACCACGTGGTCCCCGGGGGTGAGCAGCGTACGCAGCAGGCAGTCCTCGGCCGCCAGCCCGGACGCGAACGCGAGGCCGCGGCGGCCGCCCTCCAGGGCGGCGAGGTTCTCCTCCAGCGCGGTCCTGGTGGGATTGGCGCTGCGACTGTACTCGTAACCGCCGCGCAGCCCGCCGACGCCGTCCTGCTTGTAGGTCGAGACCTGGTAGATCGGCGGGACGACCGCGCCCGTCAAGGGGTCGGCGGTGTTGCCCGCGTGGATAGCGAGCGTCTCGAAGTGCTGACTGATGTGCCTGTCGCTCATGAGCACCGAGGGTAGTGCGCCGACGCGAAGAGTGCCGGGGGACGGGGCGACACGAGGTTTTCCACAGGTTCCGGGAGCAGGTTGGCCAATTGTCGGCGCCGTCTGGTTCGCTTGTTGCATGGAGATTCTCTGGGTCCTGATCGCGCTGGTCATGCTGGGCTTCGTGCTGCTCCCCTTCCTGCGGCGCAGGCGCGGTGCGATAGGGCTGGTCTCGCCCGACCACCCGGACGCCGCGGACCCGGCGAACTACGGCTTCGTCCTGGAGGAGGAGCTCGACATCCGCATGCCGGGCCCCGACCAGGACCTGCTGGACGTCCTGGACGTGGTGCAGCGCACGCAGGACTACCGCGCCGCACAGCAGCTCCTGGCGGGCACGGAGACGCAGGGCGAGCGGCGCTGGCAGCGCGTGCAGGCCTTCGCGGGCGCTGCCTCGCTGGAGCTGTCGCAGCGGCCCGGCGGGGTGAGCGAGGCGCCGGGCGGGCAGTGGCTGCGCGTGTGGCGGGCCGAGGCGCCCAAGGACGCGGGCGGTGCGGCGGTGCACGCCGAGTTCCTGGTGCAGCAGGCGTGGCGGACGGCGACGCCCGGGACGGACGAGTTCCGGATCATCATGGAGGAGGCGCGGGCGGCGTGCGGCGACGCGGCGCTGCTGGCCCCCGGTGACCCGATCCCGTACATCGTCGAACTGTCGGTGGCCCGTGGTCTCGGCTATTCCCAGAAGGACTTCGAGCAGGTCTGGCTGAAGATCCTGGACCGCGCCCCGGCCCACATGGGGGCGCACCTGGCCGCGCTGCACTACTGGTGCGAGAAGTGGCACGGCTCCCGTGCGGAGGCGTACGCGTTCGCCGAGGCCGCGGCGGCCCGGGCGCCGCGAGGTTCCCTTCTCTCGGCGATGCCCCTCTTCGCGGTGTTCGAGCATCTCCCCGAGGTGACCCTCGTCGGCAGCTTCTGGCAGAGCGAGGTCGTCACGAAGGCGGTTCACGGCGCGCTGCACGCGGTGCACTCGGCCCGCCCCGACGACCCGATGCTGGCGCATGTGCGGCACATGCTGATGTTCTTCCTGGTCCGCAGCGAGCGCTGGTCGGAGGCCATGAACCAGCTGATACACATCGACGGCCACGTGGGCGCCCTGCCCTGGACCCTGTCCGCCGACCCGGCGGCGGAGTTCGCGGTGTACCGGGCGCTTGCGGTGGCGGGCTACGAGGCGAACGGCGGCAGCCCGGCGAGCCTGCCGCACTGAGCCCCGCCGGGGCCGCGTCCGCCGGAATTCCGGGACGTCCGGGCTCGTTGCAGAGGGCGTCGCCCCGATTGGAGACCGCATGTTCCCGCACAGCCGTACGTCCCAGCTGCCCACCCCCGAGCAGGCACTGTCCGGCCGCGCGGAGCCGGCGTTCACGGTCCCCGACCGCCACACCGTCCTCGGCAACCCGCTGCTCGGCCCCTACCCCGAGGGCCTGGAGACGGCCGACTTCGGCCTGGGCTGCTTCTGGGGCGCCGAGCGCACCTTCTGGCGGCTCCCGGCCGGTGTCTGGACGACCCTCGTCGGCTACCAGGGCGGGCACACGGAGAACCCCACGTACGAGGAGGTCTGCTCGGGCCTGACGGGCCACACCGAGGTCGTGCGCGTGGTCTTCGACCCCGAGCAGATCTCCTACGAGCGCCTCCTGAAGACGTTCTGGGAGTCCCACGACCCCACGCAGGGCTTCCGCCAGGGCGACGACGTGGGCACGCAGTACCGCTCGGCGGTCTACACCCACACCCCCGGGCAGGAGGCCACAGCCAGGTCCTCCCGCCAGGAGTACCAGAAGGTCCTCACGTCCTCCGGCTACGGCGACATCACCACGGAGATCGTGACGGCGCAGGGCCGCCCCTTCTACCCGGCGGAGGGCTACCACCAGCAGTACCTGGACAAGAACCCCGCGGGCTACTGCGGCATCGGCGGCACAGGGGTCTCCTGCCCGATCGGCTTGGCCAGGGCCGACGGCTGAGAGCCGACTCGGACACCGGGTGACCCGGCAGGGCCGGGGCACCCCATAGGGTGCCCTCGTGACTGCGCCCTTGAGTACCTCCAGATCCCGTGCCGCGCTGCGGATATCCGCGCGGGTGTCCGGTGAGTTCCTGCTGGTGTTGGCCGGGCTGGCCGTGACCCTGTGGCTGCTGGGCCGTATGTGGTCCGTGGTGTGGCCGCTCGTGGTCGGGCTGCTGCTGACCACGCTGACCTGGCCCGCGGCCCGGTTCCTGCGCCGGCGCGGGTGGCCGCCCGCCCTGGCCGCGTCGGTCGTGACCGTGCTGTTCCTGCTGGTCGCCGCCGGTGTGGTGGCGCTGATCGCCGTGCCGGTCGCGTCCCAGTCGGGAGAGCTGACCGACGGTGTCGTGGAGGGGATCCAGCGGCTGCGCGAGTGGGCCGCCGGGCCGCCGCTGAACATCGGGGACGCGCAGATCAACCAGGCCTTCGACAGCGCGGTCTCCCGCGCTCAGGAGGGCGTCGGCAGCATGGTGGGCGCTGTCGTCACGGGGGTGAGCACCGTGGTGAACGGCGTCGTGACCGCCGTCCTCGCGGTCTTCCTCATGTTCTTCTTCCTCAAGGACGGCCCGCGGTTCCTGCCGTGGCTGTCCCGTCAGCTGCCCGGCCGGCTCGCCACCGACGTCCCGACCGTGTTCGCACGCGGCTGGGCCACCCTGGGCGCCTTCGTGCGGTCCCAGGCGGCCGTCGGCCTGCTCGACGCCGTCCTGATCGGCCTGGGCCTGTGGATCCTGGGCGTCCCGCTGGTGCTCCCGCTGGCGGTGCTGACCTTCGTCTCGGCGTTCGTGCCGATCATCGGCGCCCTGTTCGCCGGCTTCGTCGCGGTGCTCATCGCGCTCGTCTCCAACGGCCTGACGGACGCGCTGATCGTGCTGGCCATCATCGTCGTGGTGCAGCAGCTGGAGGGCAACGTCTTCCAGCCCATGATCCAGAGCCGTGGCCTCGGTCTGCACGCGGCCGTCGTCCTGCTGGCGGTGACCCTGGGCGGCAGCCTGGCCGGCATCGTGGGCAGCCTGCTCGCCGTGCCGATCGCCGCGCTGATCGCGGTGGTCTGGAACTACGTGCGCGAGCAACTCGTCGACCCGGCGGATGAATCGGGGACCGGCGCACCGGGAGCCGGCGAACCGGATGCCGGAGCCGCCGTCCCGTCATAGCGGCCCGTAGCGGCCGTAGCGCCCCGTGGGGCGGCCCGACGCGCGAACGGCCCCGCTCAGGTCGCGGGGCCTCGCCTCGCTTGCGAGTGTGCAGGCGAAGGGAGAGCCGCCCCATGAATCCTGCCACCGCGTCACCCGTGCGTCTGGAGGCGTCCGTCGATCCTCGCCTGTCCCGGTGGATGTGGCTGGTGAAGTGGCTGCTCGCCATCCCGCACTACATCGTGCTGGTGTTCCTGTGGATCGCGTTCGCCGTCGTGACCGTGATCGCCTTCTTCGCCATCCTGTTCACCGCCCGCTACCCGCGCCCCCTCTTCGGCTTCAACGTCGGTGTGCTGCGCTGGAACTGGCGGGTCAGCTACTACGCGCACACCGCGCTCGGCACCGACCGGTACCCGCCGTTCACCCTCGCCGACGTGCCCGACTACCCGGCGCGCTTCGACATCGCCTACCCCGAGCGGCTGTCGCGCGGGCTGGTGCTGGTGAAGTGGTGGCTACTGGCGATCCCCCAGTACATCGCCGTCGCGATCATCGCCGGTGGCGGCTGGGGCGGCGGAGACGGCTGGCGGGGCGGCGGGCTGATGCCCTATCTCTCCCTGGTCGCCGTGGTCATCCTGCTCTTCACCGCCCGCTACCCGCGGCACCTCTTCGACTTCCTGATCGGCCTCGCCCGCTGGGCGGCGCGGGTGACGGCCTACTCCGCGCTCATGACCGATCAGTACCCGCCGTTCCGGCTCGACATGGGCGGGCAGGAGCCCCCGCCCGCCTCACCACCGGCGTCCCCGCCGGCGTCCCCGCTGACCAAGACCTGACCTGCCAAGGGCGCGATCCGCAGCGGAAGCGTCTCCTCCCGCTCTACGCTCCCTCACATGGTTCTCAGGCGGGCGTTACAGCTGATCATGGTCATCGCTCTGGCCCTCGCGGGGGCGGTCCAGGGCGGAGCGGGCACCGCAGGGGCCGCCGAGAACGGGACGGCGGCCGGGCGGCAACTGCTGTTCTACAACCACGCCTACGGAGTGCTCGACCGGGCCACCGCGGACGCCATCGAGCACTCCTCCTCTCTGCGGGACTTCGCCGACTTCCACGTCCGCACCACGACCGGCTCCGGCGGGCAGACCTGGACCGGCCGCTATCTGATGGGACGCGAGACCTACCTGGAGTTGTTCGGGGTGGGTGACGTGCCCGGCAAGGACGGCACCCTGGGCTCCGCCGGCCTGGGCGTGTCGACCGAGCGCGCCGGGGACCTGCCCACGGTCGTCGAGCGGCTGCACGCGTCGGGGATCACCGACCCGGTCGAGTTCCGGCAGACACGCGACTTCGGCGACGGCGTCCCCGTGCCCTGGTTCGACGCCGTCTTCACCACCGACCAGTACGACCTCTTCGGCGCCTGGGGGATGGAGTACCGGCCGGAGTACTTCGCCGACCCGCGCGGCAACACCGAGCCCGCCTCCCACTCCGGTGACGTGGGCCGGGAGCGCTACCTGCCCGACGCCTACCGCGACCATCGGATGCGGGACGTGACCGGCATCCGGCTCGCGGTGACCGCACGCGACCTCGCCGGCACCGTGCCGTTGCTGAAGGCCGGCGGGTTCGCCGTCCGGTCCCTGCCGGGCTCGCGAAGGGCGGCGGCACCACGATCCGGTTCGAGTCCGTGCCCCTGGACCAGGTGGGCCTCAGGCAGGTGGAGATGTCGTTGAACCGGCCGGTGTCGTACCGGCACGTGGAGCGGATCGGCCACTCGGCCCTGGTGGTCGGCCCGGGGTCCCGCGCGGTGTGGACCTTCGAGGAGCAGGACCGGCCCGGTGGGTCGGGGCAGGGCTCCTAGCCCAGCTTCTCCCCCGGAGCAGGGGTGCGGACGGTTCAGCCGCCGCTGCCGTAGGGCCTCGTGATGATCTCCAGACGGTGGCCGTCGGGGTCGTCGAAGTACGCCCCACGGCCGCCGTCGTGGTGGTTGATCTCGCCTGGGCGGCTGTGGAACGGGTCCGCCCAGTACGTCAGGCCGGCTTCCCGGATGCGGCCGAAGATCTCGTCGAACTCTTCCTCCGAGACGAGGAAGGCGTAGTGCTGCGGTGTGACGGCGCCGGGGATGTCCATGAAGTCGAGGGTCACTCCGTTGGGGATCTCGACGGGGAGGAACGGGCCGTAGGGCGGACTCACGTCGAGCCCCAGGAGGTCGGCGAGGAACCGGGCCGAGGCGCGCTTGTCGTGGGCGACGACGATGGTGTGGTTCAGCTGCACGGTCATGGTGGGCCTCCCCTGACGTACCTGGCGAACCCCCTGGTGCACTCCCCCATGTGTACCCGCGTGCGCCCCGCCGTGCATCACGAACGCCCTGAGGGCCCCGGCACACGGCCGGGGCCCTCAGGGCTGCTGCACGGGAGGCCGGGCGAGGCCGGGCGTCAGATAGTCGCCGTGTCGATCACGAACCGGTAGCGCACGTCGCTGGCCTGGACCCGCTCGTACGCCTCGTTGATCTGGTCACCTCGGATCAGCTCGATCTCGGCGCCGAGGCCGTGCTCGGCGCAGAAGTCCAGCATCTCCTGGGTCTCCGCGATGCCGCCGATCATGGAACCGGCGAGGGTCTTGCCGCCGCCGATCACCGAGAAGAGGTTGAGGGAGACGGGCTCCTCGGGGGCGCCGACGTTGGCCAGCGTGCCCTCGGTCTTCAGCAGCGACAGGTAGGCGTTGAAGTCCAGCGGGGCGGACACCGTGGACACGATCAGGTCGAACGTGCCCGCCAGCTCCTCGAAGGTCTTCGGGTCGCTGGTGGCGTAGTAGTGGTCCGCGCCCAGTCGCAGGCCGTCCTCCTGCTTGCGCAGGGACTGCGACAGCACGGTCACCTCGGCGCCGAGCGCGTGGGCGATCTTCACGCCCATGTGACCGAGGCCGCCCAGGCCGACGATCGCGACCTTCTTGCCGGGGCCGGCGCCGAAACGCCGGAGCGGGGAGTAGAGGGTGATGCCGGCGCACAGCAGCGGGGCCGCGACGTCGAGGGAGAGGCCGTCGGGGATGCGGACGACGAAGTTCTCGTCGACGACGACGTTCTGCGCGTAGCCACCGTAGGTGGGCTCGCCGTCCTTGCCGATGCCGTTGTACGTCGGGACGTTGCCCTGGACGCAGTACTGCTCACGGCCGGCCTTGCAGTTCTCGCACTCGCGGCAGGAGTCGACCATGCAGCCGACGCCCACGCGGTCGCCCACTGCGAACTTCGTGACACCCGGGCCGACCTCGGAGACGACACCGGCTATCTCGTGGCCGGGGACCATCGGGAAGATCGCCTCGCCCCAGCCCTCCTGTGCCTGGTGGATGTCGGAGTGGCAGATGCCGGCGAACTTGATGTCGATCAGGACGTCGAATTCGCCGACCTCACGGCGCTCGATGGTGGTGCGCTCCAGCGGAGCCTTGGGGGCGGGAGCGGCGTACGCAGCAGCAGTGGTCATGCCGGGGGTTCTCCTAGCGGGGTTGTGTGCCCGGCTGCCTTCTGGATCTTCTGACCGGGCACGACCACCAGCCTGCCCGATCCGCGAGCCCTCACCCAGACCACGCTTTTGCGTACGCACACGGTGCGTACCACTGGCGGGGTCAGGCTGGTATGCGTACGACCGTGAATACTGGACCGCATGGACGAACAGCCCGAACCCGCACAGACGGCCGGTGGCGGCCTGGACCGGCGCGCTGATCTCAGTGAGTTCCTGCGCACCCGGCGTGCCCGGCTGAAGCCGGAGGACGTGGGACTGCCCGACTTCGGGCGCCGGCGGGTGCCCGGGCTGCGCCGCGAGGAGCTCGCGCAGCTGGCCGGGGTGTCCGTGGCGTACTACACGCGCCTGGAGCAGGGCAACGGGAACAACGTCTCGGCGGAGGTGCTGGACGCGATCGCGCGCGCCCTGCGGCTGAGCGACGCCGAGCACGCGCACCTGATGCATCTGGCGAAGCCGAAGCAGCACAAGAAGAAGCCGGTGGCGCGCAGCCAGCAGGTGCGGCCGGCGCTGCGGCATCTCCTGGCCTCGATCGAGAGCGTCCCCGCGTACATCGTCGGGCGCCGCTCGGACATCCTGGCCTGGAACCGGATGGCCGCGGCCCTCTTCGGCGACTGGGCGGAGATGCCGGCCCAGGAGCGGAACTGGGCGCGGATGGTGTTCCTCCGGCCGGAGTACCGCGAGCTGTACCTGGAGTGGGAGCAGAAGGCGTCCGACATGGTCGGCTACCTGCGCATGGACGCGGGCTGCCACCCGGACGACCCACGGCTGTCGGCCCTGGTGGGCGAGCTCTCGGTGAAGAGCGAGGACTTCCGCCGCCTCTGGGCCGCCCACAACGTCAAGGAGAAGAGCTACGGCGTCAAGCGCATGCGCCACCCCCTGGTCGGCGAGCTGACTCTCTCCTTCGAGACGTTCCGCCTGGTCGACGACGGCGAGCAGTCCCTGATCACCCACCACGCGGAACCGGACACTCCGTCGGCGGAGGCCCTGCGACTGCTGGCGAGCTGGGGGACGGACGCGACCCGCTCCGGCACCAGGACTTCCACACCGTCGGACTGACAGGCGCCCGCACCGGTCGACCCCGTCTCAGTCGGCCGCGCCTCGGCCACCCCGCCTCAGTCGACGATGCCGAGGTCCTCCCGCATCAGCCTCCGCATCGCGGACAGCCGCGGCTCGGCCTCCTTCAGCTCCAGCAGCGCGCCCGCCGCGCTCTCGCCGTCCCGGGCCACGCCGCGGTCGAGCCGCTTGACCGCCGCGTCGATGCCCGCGAGGACCTCGTTCACGGACCGCGAGGCCTCGAGGATCCGCTCCGGCACGATCATCTGGGCCTCGGCGTACCGGTCCCGGTAGTCGCGCCGGGTCTCTTCGAGCTGGACGCGCTCGGCGTCGCCGTAGACCCCGTCGCGCAGGCGGTGCAGGGCGTCCTTCAGGAGCGTGTGGAACTGGCGTGAGGCCCTGTTCATCGCCGTGTACGCGTCTCTGCGCGCCTCGAACCGCCGTCGCCGCTCGTCGGCCCGGGTCTCCTCGTCCCGCTGCCGCGCGGAGAGCCGCTGGCCGAGCACCGGCGCGAAGAGCGTGCCGAGGACGCCCACGACGGCGGTGATCATGGCGGTCACTGCGGCGGTCATGCGAAGACCCTACTGACAGCGGCGGGCCCGCCGGAAGCCGAGGCTTCCGACGGGCCGTCAACGCGCTTGCTACCGCTTACTTGCCGTAGTACGCGTTGTAGATCGAGATCGTCGACTTGTTGCCCTTCTTGTCGGCGATCTTGGCGTGGAAGGAGATGGCCTTCCCCTTCGCCGGGTTCTTGACGCTCACCTTGCCGTCCTTGACGGTGAGCTTCTTCCAGGTCTTGCCGTAGTCGTACGACGCGTACACCGACAGCGACTTCAGGTTGCTGCCCTTGGCCGCGCCCTCGACGGTGACCGGGATCTTGACGGTCTTGTCGGCCGGGACCTTGCTGTCGAGACCCGTGGTCGCGAGGAAGCGGGCCGTGGAGGCGGGCAGCTTCGTGATGTCGGTGGTCTTCTTCGAGCGGAACGTCCAGCTGGCGTCGATGCGGGTGGAGGCCGCCGCGACCTTGACGCTGCGCTTGACCGACGTCGTCAGCTTGTACTCGGCGTCACCGGCCGGGACCTTGAACTGCTTCTCGCCGAACAGCGGGTCGTCGTTGCTGCCGACCTTGGTGCCGTTGCGGTGGAGGGTCGTGTTCACCGCGGAGAACTTCGAGAAGCCCGCGTTGCCCTTGCCGTCGGCGAACAGCGGCAGGGAACCGTAGAGCTCGTTGCCCTCGCGGAAGAGGCCGAAGTCGGCGGTCAGGCGAGGTCCGAAGACAGCCGTGTTGACGGTCTTGGAGTAGCTCTTGCCGGCCGCGTACTTCTGCGTGCCCATCGAGTAGGCGGCCTCGTCGACCGGGAAGCCGTCCGGGTCGACACCGCCGTACTGGGCGAACTCGAGCTGCCACTCCACGCCGCCCTGGGCGGACAGGTGCAGCGTCCGGGTGCCGGGCAGGGTCTGCTGGATGCCGATCGAGGAGGCGCCGGTGCTCCACGGCATCCAGCCCACCGCGTTGATGGCGCCCTTCTTGCCGCTCGCGGGAGCACCGAGGCCGGTCTTCACCGTGGCCAGTTCACTCGCCTTGTAGTGCTTGGTGAATCCGGTGGCGAGCTGCTTGACCGGGCCGCCGGCGATGGTGTTGTACTCCTCCTTGTCGCCCTTGGACCAGTGGCCGTCCCACTGCTGGGTCACCGAACCGTCGGTGATCTGCGGGCCGACGTGGGCGCTGCGGAACTTGTCGTAGGAGTCCAGCCACCAGCCGAAGCCGTAGCTGCTGTCGCCGGCCTCCACCGTGTAGTCGGCCGAGGCGAACTCCGACTTGGCGCCTGCGGCCGGGACGGTGATGTCCACCGGCTTGGCCTTGCGGGCGTCCAGCGTGACCGTCGTGTTCTTGGTGACGTTCAGCTTCGGCTGGGCGAGCCAGTCGACGCCCTCGAACGTCTCCGGGTCGTCGCCCGCGTAGATGTTCGTGTTGAGGACGTAGGTGCCCTTGGGGACACGGGCGGTGACGGTGCCGTCCGCGTCGTACGGCATGGCCCCCTTGCCCTTGCCCAGGCCCGCGATGCCGGTCAGGTCGGCGCTGTAGTTCTTCGCCGCCTTGCCGTCGCGGTCCAGGAACTTCAGCGTCACGTCGTACGACTCGACCTCGCGCTGCACCGCCGCCGCCGTGCGGACGGTCTGGCCGCCGCCCGTCGCCGTCACGTACGCCGAGTAGGCGCCGTCGACGGTGCCGCCCAGCTTGGTGTTGACGGTGAACGGCACGGAGGCCTTGCCGCCGGCCGGGACCGTCACCGAGGTGGCGCCGAGCTTGAAGAAACCGGCCGGGACGGCCTGGCCCTTCGGGTTGGTGGCCGTCGACGTCAGCTTCAGCGTGACGTCCTTCGTACCGAGGTTGCGGTACGTCAGCTCCTTGGTGACCGGCTTGTCGTCGGTGTGCGGCCACTGCTGCACCCCGAAGCCGACCGAGACCGATTCGGCGATCACGGACTGCTTGATGGCCTTGTCGACCTGGATGCGGCCCGAACCCTGCTGGAAGGGGGTGTACTTGCCGCCCTTGGTGGAGCCGGTGAGGGCACCCTTGAGCTCGGTGTACTTCCAGGCCGGGTGCTGCTGCTTGAGGATCGCCGCCGCGCCCGCGACATGCGGGGTCGCCATCGACGTGCCGGAGATCGTCATGTAGCCGGCCGGCTTCTCGCCGACCTCCTGGGCTATCTGGTTGCCCGGGGCGGAGGCCGCGGTGATGTCCACGCCGGGCGCGGTCACGTCGGGCTTGAGGGCACCGTCCATGCCGGGGCCGCGGCTGGAGAAGTCGGCCAGCTTGTCCTTGTCGTCGACCGCGCCGACTGTCAGGGCCGCTGCGGCGCTGCCCGGGGAGCCGACGGTCTGCTCGCCGAAGTCGCCCTCGTTGCCGGCCGCGATGGCGAACAGGACGCCCTTTTCGTCGGACAGCTTGTTCACCGCCGCTTCCAGCGGGTCGATCGCGGGCGTGTCGCCGCCGCCCAGGCTCATGTTGATGACGTCGGCGCCCTCGGCGGCGGCCCACTCCATGCCGGCGAGGATCTCGGAGTCGCTGCCGTATCCGCCGTCGTCGAGAACCTTGCCGTTGAGGATCTTCGCGCCGGGCGCGACACCCTTGTACTTGCCGCCGGACTTCTTGCCGGTGCCGGCCGCGATGGAGGCGACGTGCGTGCCGTGGCCGACCTTGTCGGTGGCGTCGGGCGAGGTGGTGAAGTTCTTGGCGCCCACCACCTGACCCTTGAGGTCGTCGTGGGTGGCGTCGACACCGGTGTCCAGGACGGCGATCTTGACGCCCTTGCCGTCGTAGCCGGCCGCCCACGCCTTGGGGGTGCCGATCTGCGGGACGGACTTGTCGAGGCTGGCCTTGCGGACGCCGTCGAGCCAGACGTGCGCGATACCGGAGGCGGTCTTCTCGCCGTTGGTGACCGCGTCCCAGAGCTCGGGCGTGTCCTGCTGCGGAGTCTGCACCGCGTCCGCGTTCACGGACTTCAGCGCGTGGCGCAGGGTGCCGGCCTCGCGGACGTCGGCCTTGGTGGCCGCGGCGCCGCCCCGGTAGCCGACGATGACCTTCAGGCCCTTCTTCTGGGCCTTGCGGGTCGTGGACTTGTTGAGCTCGGTGACGTCGAAGAGCCGCTGGTCGAGCTTGCCGGTGGCGACCAGGCGGGCCGCGTCGGCCGGGATGACGAGTGTGTGGCCGTCGGCCTTGCGGATCTGGACGGGTACGTTCTCACGGCCCTTGGCGTGCTCCAGGCCGATGACACGGCCCTTGGCGTCCAGGACGACGCGGTCGCCGGTGATCAGTGTGACGCGGTGCTTGGCGGTGAGGGACGCCGGCTTGGCGGCCGCTGCCGCCTGCTCGCCGTTGGCCGACGCCGGGCTGGTCATACCCGCCGCCAGGGCCACGGCCGCCGCTGTGGCGACCGTGGCCGCGCACGCCCTTTTCACTTGTCTGCGCAAGTTTCCCCCTTGCAGAAGAACCGGGTGAATTCCCCGTTCACCCGGCCGGGGGTGGTCTCGTACACGTGCCCGTACGCCCCCGGGAATACGCAGTATGCCGAGGGGTGATCAGGTGCTCAATAGATGAGAACAAGGTAGGAATTCCGTCGGCCGACTGTTACACGGCCGCCGGAACTCCGTTACAGGGCCGGGCGGTTACACACGCGTGTTCTTCTTGACAGCGATCCGGCCCTTGCGGATGGTCGCCACGCGCGGGGCTCTTTCCGCGAGGGCCGAGTCGTGGGTGACCATCACGAAAGTGAGGCCGAGCTCGTTCCACATACGGATCAGTACGTCCATGATCTCGTCGCGCACGCCCCCTGACGGGGCGCTGTCCGACTCGGCGCAAAGCGTCCGCGGGGCGGAGCCGCGCGGCCCGCCAGCCGCCGAACGCGCCGGCGGTCAGCCAGCCCGCCACGGTCAGGGCGACCGCGAGGGCGATGGTCGTCAGGCTGACCAGGGCGGTGAGTGCGACATCGAGGGTCTTCGCCGCCGCCTCGCGGCCCGGACCGCCCCTCAGGCCCCCGAAGCCGCCGCCACCGGCTCCGCCTCCACCGCCCAACTGTGCCTGCATCGTGGGACTCACGGCGGTCACCGCATACGCCCCCGCCAGTCCCAGCGCGATCCCCAGCGCACCGCCCACCAGGCCGTTGACCACCGCCTCTCCGACCACCTGCCGCGTCACCCGGCCCGACCTCCAGCCCAGTGCCTTGAGCGTGCCGAACTCGCGCCCGGCGAAAGACCACCGAGGACGTCAGCAGGCCCGCCACCAGGAACGCGGCCACGCGGAAGACGGCCGACAGCCACGTGCCGACGCTCGCGGCGAGGGGCGCCTCAGAGAGGTGAAGGGCATGGCGGCAAGCCACGGACGGTCTGTGATGAGGGCTTGAGCCGCGCATAAGAGGTCCTGGCAAAGGCGTCGGACGTGCCGGTGGTTGATCAGGCAGACGGCGAGGCCGAGGAAGGCTTCGTGGATGTCGTCGCGTCTCTCCCAGCGGATGCGCAGGCGGCGGAAGCCGTGCAGCCAGGAGATGGTGCGTTCGACGACCCAGCGGAAGATGCCCAGGCCGGTGCCATGCGGTTGTCCTCGTTCGGCGATCGCGGGCCGGATGCCGCGTTGCCGCAGGAGTCGCCGGTATCTGTCGTGGTCGTAGCCGCGGTCGGCGAAGAGTATGTCGGGCCGTCGCCGTGGCCGGCCGACGGCACCCGCCACGGCCGGGATCTTGTCGAGCAGGGGCAGAAGCTGGGTGATGGCGTTGCGGTTTCCGCCGGTCAGGGAGATGGATGAGAAGAGCCGAAAGGCCGCCGCCCACCCCCGGTCGGGGGTGGGCGGCGGCCTTTCGTCAGTGGAGCCGGCTGACCGTCAGAGCTCCGAACCGGCCTTCCAGTCGGCCCAGCTCATGTTCCAGCCGTTGAGGCCGTTGTCCGGCGCGACCGTCTTGTCGCCGGTGTTCTCGACGACCACGACGTCACCGAGCATCGAGTTGTTGAAGAACCACGCGCCGGGCGTGTTCGGGTCGTCGGCACCCTTGGCGTCCTGCAGGCCGACGCAGCCGTGGCTCGTGTTCGCGCTGCCGAAGATGGACTTCGCGCCCCAGTAGTTGCCGTGGATGAACGTGCCGGAGCTGGAGAGGCGGATGGCGTGCGGCACGTCCTTGATGTCGTACTCGCCCTTGCCGTCGTCGTCCGTGAAGCCCACGGTCGCGCCGTTCATGCGCGTCTCCTTGAACTTCTCGGACATCACCATGATGCCCTCGTAGGTCTTGTTCTCGGGCGAGCCGGCGGAGATCGGGATCGTGCGGACGACCTTGCCGTCCTGCGTGATCTTCATCTGCTTGGTCTTCGCGTCGACGTACGAGACCTGGTTGCGGCCGATCTTGAAGGTGACCGTCTTCTGCTGGACGCCGAAGACGCCCTTGGCTCCCTCGACGCCGTCGAGCGCGAGCTTCAGCGTGACGGTGGAGCCTTCCTTCCAGTAGTCCTCGGGGCGGCAGTCCATGCGGTTGGCGTTGAACCAGTGGCAGGCGACCTCCTGGCCGCCGGTCGTGCTGACCTTGATGCCCTTCTGGACCGCGGCCTTGTTGGTGATCGCCTTGTCGAAGTTGATCGAGACCGGCATGCCGACGCCCACGGTGGTGCCGTCGTCCGGGGTGAAGTTGCCGATGAAGCTGTTGGCCGGGGAGACGGTGGTGAACGAGGCGTTCTCGTGGGCGACGCGGCCGTCGGAATCCTTCGCCTCGGCCGACAGCTTGTAGGTGGTGGACCGCTCCAGCTGTGCGGTGGGCTTCCAGCTGGTCTTGTCGGCGGATATCTGACCGCTGACCTCCGCGCCCTCCGACGTCGTCATCTTCACGTCGGTGAGCGTGCCCTTGCTCACGGTGACGGCGGCGGAGTTGTTGATGGAGGCGTTGTCGGAGCCGTCCTCGGGTGTGATCTTGATCTGGGCCTCGGAGGCCTTCTTCGCCGCGGCCTCGTCGACCTTCGACTGGGAGCTGTCGCCTCCGTCGCTCCCGGAGGCGCTGTCGTCGCCTCCGGAACACGCCGAGAGCATCAGCACTCCGCCGAGCAGTGCGGACGCGACCGTCAGGCCCTTGCGCCGCTTACTGACCGTCATCACACGCTTCTCCATCGTTGCTGATTTCCCCAAAACCCCGAGTGTCCCCGTGAAAACTGAGTGCCCCCGTCACGACCCGTGAGTCCTCATCCGGAACTTTCAACGCTACGACCGGTTCGCCCGGTTCCCCAGGTCGCGCAGGTGTGGGGATCACCACGTCCGTGACGGACGGGGCCGGTCGATACGGGTGCGGTCGGTGCGCCGCTTGAGACGCGAAGACCCCGGGCGGCGGTTGCCGCCCGGGGTCACGAGTTTCCCGGACAGCTCAGCCGTCGCTGTCGTCGCCATCATCCTCGTCGAGGTCCCACTCCGGCGAATCGGGGTCGTAGTCGATCCGCTCGCTGCTCCAGGAGGCCTGCTGGAGCTGCACCCCCGGCACCTGACTGACCAGGTCGAAGGGGTCCACGAGGTAGGCGAGGGCCTCCGCGGTGTCTTCCGTCACAGCGCCCTCGGCGTGCGCCCGTTCCGCCGCCGGCATCTCACCCTCGTCGGCGATCCGGCGCAGCGCGGACTTGGTGACCGCGTCCGCGTCGTCGATCTCGAGAACGAGTTCCACCCGAAGCCGTACAAAACGTGATGTCTCTGGAGTGCTCATGGCGGGAGCGTACGTCCAGGCCCTCCCGTGACTTTCCTGTGACCCGCGACTTTCACTAACATCGCTCCACACGGCCAATTCGCCAGCGCCACAAGGGGATCGATATTCCGTGTCATCCGCTCGCCGTCCGTTGCTGACCGCCACCGCCGCGGCGTCCCTGCTGGGCGCCCTGTGGTTCGTTCCCTCCGCGAACGCGTCGTCGGACTCACCGGTGAGAGACGCAGTCTCGGCGAGCCCGTCGCCGCAGGTCACGGAGCAGGCGCGGATCGCGGCCACGACCGCGGACGCCTCCGTCACCGGCGCCCGTCTCGCCGACACGGGCAGCTTCGACAGCACGCCGTACGTGATCGGCGGGACCTTCTGCCTCACGCTGGGCGCCGGGTTCGTCGTGTACTCGGTACGCCGGGAACGCCTCGGTTTCTGACGGCCGTTGACGCGGGGGCCCCGCCGGACGACAGGGCCCCACCGCCCTACTGGAGCGGTCCGGTGACCTTCTCGACAGCGGCCAGCAGCCGCCCGTCGCGCACGAACGCGTCCGCCGCGGCGAGGTCGGGGGCGAGGAACCGGTCCGGTCCGGTGCCCTGAACCCCCGCCTCCCGTACGGCGTCGATGACCGCCCGCGACGCGGGCGCCGGGGCCAGCCCCTCGCGCAACTCGACGGCGCGCGTGGCGGCGTAGAGCTCGATGGCGATCACACGCGTGAGGTTGTCGACGGCCGTGCGCAGCTTGCGCGCCGCCGACCAGCCCATCGAGACGTGGTCCTCCTGCATGGCGGAGGACGGGATCGAGTCGGCCGACGCCGGTACGGCGAGCCGCTTCAGCTCGCTCACCAGCGCGGCCTGCGTGTACTGAGCGATCATCAGGCCCGAGTCCACACCGGCGTCATCGGCGAGGAACGGCGGCAGACCGTGGCTGCGGTTCTTGTCGAGCAGCCGGTCGGTGCGCCGCTCGGCGATGGAGGCGAGGTCGGCGGCGGCGATGGCGAGGAAGTCCAGGACGTAGGCGACGGGCGCCCCGTGGAAGTTGCCGTTGGACTCCACACGCCCGTCGGGCAGGACGACGGGGTTGTCCACGGCGGACGCCAGCTCGCGGTCGGCGACCAGCCGGGCGTGGGTCATGGTGTCCCGCCCGGCTCCGGCGACCTGCGGGGCGCAGCGCACCGAGTAGGCGTCCTGGACGCGCGGGGCGTCGTCCTGGTGGTGCCCGGTGAGGCCCGAGCCCTTCAGCACGGCCGCCATGTTGGCGGCACTGGCGGCCTGCCCCGGGTGGGGCCGGATGGCGTGCAGTTCGGGGGCGAGGACCCGGTCGGTGCCGAGCAGGGCCTCCAGGGACAGGGCGGCGGTGACGTCTGCGGACCGGTAGAGCGTGTCCAGGTCGGCCAGGGCCATCACCAGCATGCCGAGCATGCCGTCGGTGCCGTTGAGGAGGGCAAGGCCTTCCTTCTCGCGCAGTTCGACCGGCTGGATGCCGTGCGCGGCGAGGAGTTCGGCGGCCGGGCGTACGACACCGTCGGGGCCCTCGGCGTCCCCCTCGCCCATGAGCGCGAGCGCGCAGTGGGACAGCGGGGCGAGGTCGCCGGAGCAGCCGAGGGAGCCGTACTCGTGCACGACCGGAGTGATACCGGCGTTGAGGAGGTCGGCCATGGTCTGCGCGACCTCGGGCCGTACGCCGGTGTGCCCGGAGCAGACGGTCTTCAGCCGCAGGAACATCAGGGCGCGGACGACTTCCCGCTCCACGGCCGGGCCCATCCCGGCGGCGTGTGAGCGGACGATGTTGCGCTGGAGCTGTGCGCGCAGCTCCGGGCTGATGTGCCGGGTCGCCAGGGCGCCGAAGCCGGTGCTCACGCCGTACACGGGGTCCGGCTTGGCCGCCAGCGCGTCCACGATCTCGCGGGCCGCGGCGAGGGCGGCCACGGCCTCCTCGGAGAGCTGGACGCGGGCGCCGCCGCGCGCCACGGCGAGCACGTCGGACGCGGTCACCCCGGACGTCCCCACCACCACAGTGTGCATATCCATATTCAGGAGCGTACGCAGTGAATTCGATGATGTCACCACTGGGGGCGGCGTTCACCCCTTACCGAATACGTCACACCGCCCGGCCGGGTCAGGGCGCGTGCCGGCCCCGGAACCGCCGGCGCTCACCGCCGGCCTCCTGGGACGGCTCGTCCGCGAGCCGCACGACGGGATCGTCGGGCCCGGCCCGGCCTGCCACGACCGGCTTACTCGCCCGCTCGGCCTTGGCCCGGTACTGGGCGGCGTCGGCGAGCCGGAAGAGCCGCCGGGCGGAGCGCACGGGTCCGATCGGATCCTCGGTGCAGGCGACCCCGCAGGCCACACCGTCCCCCAGCTCCAATTCGGCGGCCCTGCGGCAGAGTTCACCGGCCGCCTTGACGACCTGGTCGGCGGCCGGCCCGACCGCGAGCAGACAGAACTCGTCCCCGCCGAGCCGCGCCGCGAGCGCCCCCGGCAGCATGGCTCCGCACAGCGACAGGACCGATCCGAATCGCTCCAGGAGCCGGTCGCCGGCGGCGTGCCCGTGGGTGTCGTTGACCCGCTTGAGCCCGTTCAGATCGCAGACGACGAGACTGACGACGGCCCCGTCCCTGCGGTGCCGCTCGATCGCCCGTTCCAGGCGTACGTCCACGGCGCGACGGTTGGCGAGTCCGGTGAGGGAGTCGGTGAAGGCGAGCCGCCGGGCCTCCTCCAGCCGCTCGGTCTGGGCGATGCCGGCGGCCACGACGGAGGCGAGGACGGTGGCGAAGTCGGCGTCGCCCCGCCCGAAGACGGCCTCGCCGGCCGGCCGGGCGACATACAGCTCACCCCAGGCCCGGCCGTGCAACACGATGGGCGCGACCACGCAGCAGCCGCGGCCCCGGCGGCGCAGGGCGGCGACCCGCTGATGGCAGTAGCCGGGCCTCCCGGCGGCGGGCCCCTCGGCGGTCTCCACCCATGCGTCGGGCTCCCCGCCACCGGCCCACTGCTCGTGCAGGAACTCGGTGATCTCCGCGAACTGGTGCACCGGGTAGGCCTCGTCCTCCGGGAACTCCTCCTCGCCATCGGCCAGCTCGCCGACGTTCACGAGGACCCTCAGCCGCCCGAGCTCCCGCTCCCACACCGACAGCGCGGCGAAACTCCCACCCAGCGCCCGGCACGCCCCGGCGGCCGCGGCACGCCAGGCCTCACGCGACCCGTGCGCGGCCGCCATCCCCTGAGCCAACGCGACGACGGCCGCCAGCCGTCTGTCCTCACCCATCACTCCAGGCTAGGGAGTTTCCAGCCAGACTGACCTGTTTACGACGCGAACGGGGACGACCGATATCACCCGGCGGCACTCCGGCCCCTTACTCCCCCGGCCACTGCGGCTTGCGCCGCTCGTTGAACGCCGCGACACCCTCCGCCCGGTCGCCCGAGAACGCCGTGGCCCGCCACGCCGCGTCCTCGACCTCGAGCCCGGCCCGCAGATCCAGCCCCTGCCCGAGACGCAACGCCCGCTTCGCCGCCCGGAGCCCCACCGGCGAGTTCCCGGCGATCCGGCCCGCCAGCGCCAGCGCCTCCTCCCGGTCCCGCCCCTCCTCCACCACCTGGTCGACCAGCCCCAACTCGCCCGCCTCCACGGCCTCCACCCGCCGTGCGGAGAAGATCAGCTCGGCCGCCCGGGCCGCCCCGACCCGCCGCGGCAGCAACTGCGTGCCCCCGCCCCCGGGAATCACCCCGACCGACACCTCCGGCAGCCCCACCACCGCCGTGCGGTCCGCCACGATCACGTCACACGCCAGCGCCAGCTCGAACCCGCCCCCGAGGGCGAACCCGTGCACCGCGGCCACCGTCGGCACCGGCAGCTCCAGCACCCCGGTGTACGCCCCCCGCGTCACCGGCCGCTGCCGCAGCAGATCCGCGTCGCTGAACGAGTTCCGCTCCTTCAGATCGGCCCCGACGCAGAACGCCCGCTCATGCGTGGAGGTCAGGACGACCGCCCGCACGTCCCTGTCCTCCCCCAGCGCCGTACAAGCCCCGGCGACGGAGCGCGCCATCTCCGTCGACACCGCGTTCATGGCCTTGGGCCGGTCGAGGACGAGCTCCGCGACATGCCCCTGCTCATGCCGCCGCACCAGCACGAACTCCCCGAACCGTTCCTCACTCATGACACCCTCCGGTTAACGCGGGTTAACAAGGTCGACGCTCAGATCATCGCAGCAGCGTCCCACCCGCGAAAGGGCGGACGTGTCCGGTTCCCCCACCACCCCCCGCCCACCCGTTCGAGTGACATCACCCCCCGACTCCGGCCCAACCGCCCACGGCAGCGCATAACGTGCGTCCCTCACGGCGCACAGGGGGCGCATGTGCATCGGGGAGGGACCGTTTCGGGGAGGGACCGTGATGACGACGAACACGCCGACGAGGCCGCAAGGGGACACCAGGACCGCCACGGCATCCCACCGGCCTGAGCCGCCCGCGCCCCACGAGCCGGCCCCGGCCGAACCCGGCCCCGTCGCCCCCCGGGTCCGGGGCCGCCACCGCAAGCCCCGTCCCCGCAAGGTCCTGCTCGCCGCCGGCGGCCTCGCCCTCGCCGCGGGCGGCCTGAGCCTCCTGCGCCTGACCTCCGGCCCAGGCGCCGGCACCGTCGAGGCACAGCCCCGCCCGGACCCGGTCACCACCGCCACGGACGACGCCACCGGCACGGCCGCGAACTTCCCGGCGGCTCCCGACGCGAGCCCCACGTCGCCCACGGCCCTGGGCGGCCTCACCCCGTCACCGGCCACCAAGGGCGCGCGGCCGTCCCCGCCCACCACGACCGGCACCCCAGCGACCTCCACGGCCGCCGCCCCCGCGACCACGACCACGACCATCCCCGACACACCGAACCCGCCGGACGCCTCGGCGCCGGCCCCGGCGCCGGCGGACCCGGGTGGCGACGACACGCCCCCGGCCCCGCCCGCACCGCCGAGCCGGACCGCACCGGCCCCGGCGGCCGAACCCGAGGAGCCGAAGAAGCCGCACGACCCTGGCCTGTGCTTGCCGGTCATCGGCCTGTGTGTGGACTCACCGGTCAACCGCCGGTGACGTCCCATGGGCCGGTTACGGCGCGCCGTCCCGCCGCGTGAGCAGCCACGGCTCCACGACGCCCAGCCCACGCACCGGCCGCTGCCACATCGGCTGCAGCCCGAACCGGTACACCGGGGGCTCCTCGCCCTCCTTCTCCGCCGCCGCGGCCTCGTCGGCCGCCTCCGCCTCCGAGGCCGGTGCGTCCTGCGTACGGATCAGTTCCTCGGCGAAGGCGGTGTCGACCAGGACGGCGTCCTTCGGAGCTATCGAGGTGAGCCGGGAGGCCAGGTTTACCGTCGTACCGAACACATCACCCATACGGGTGGTCACCGTGCCGAAGGCCATGCCGACGCGCAGCTCCGGCATCGTCTCGTCATGCGCCATGGTCTCGATCAGCCGCAGGGCGATCTCGGCGGCCGTGCCCGCGTCGTCGGCGGCATAGAGCACCTCGTCGCCGAGGGTCTTGATCAACCGCCCGCCGTTCGCGGCCACCAGGTCGGCGGCCGTGGTCTCGAAGGCCTCGACCAGTTCGCCGAGCTCCTCCTCCTCCATGCGGCGGGTGAGCCGCGTGAACCCGACCAGGTCGGCGAAGCCGACGGCGAGGCGCCGGTCGACCATCTCCTCGTCGTCGGCCGCCTGCACGACCCGTCCGGCCGAGGCGGCGAGCTGCCGACGCCAGACGTAGACCAGGAACTCCTCCAGCTCGGGCAGGAGCAGCTCGACGATCGGATACGTCACCTCGGTGCGCGTCATGCCCGGCTCGGGCGGCTCGGTCAGGCCCTCCAGGAAGGAGTCGATCTGCCACTCGGCGAGCCGCGCGGTGGTCTGCCCGGTGGACCGGGCCACCTGCACGGCCATCGCCTCGCTCAGCAGCCCCGCCTCGACGAGGCCGGCGAGGCGCCGCAGTGCGAGCACGTCGGCCTCCGTGAGGGCCTTGGCCTGGCCGATGTCGGCGAAGCCCATGGCCCGCCAGAAGCGGGAGGCCAGCTCCATGGAGACACCGGCGCTGCGGGCCGCCTGAAACGGGGTGTAGCGGCGCTCGGCGCCCAGGATGAGCCCTTCGAGGCGCAGGGCGAGCGGATCCTCGCCGGAGTCGGCGCCCTGCGCGTCCTCGCCGGAACCCGAGTCGTCGACGGTCACGCGTGTTGCCCTTCCGATCTGTCACGGTCATGTATCGACCGGCCTCAACTCTACGGCAGGTGTGCGCCAGCTCACTCCGTTAGGTTCAGCAGGAGGGTGAGGTGAGGTACCCGGCGTGTCCGAGGCACCCGGCGTTGCCCCACCGTCCCCAGGTGTCTCCGCCCCCTGGACCCCCGATCGGCCCGAACGGCCTCGTCCTCGATCGCCGGACGGGCTGATGGTGCCCACCGGCGCTGCGAAGGCCGCCGGGTTGCGCAACCCCCCGCCCCACGCCGAGCACCTGTCAGGCGGGCCGCAAGTGGACGATGTCCCCGGCGCCGACAGGCTCCTGCACGCCCTCCCCGGTGGCCAGCACCAGGCGTCCGTCGCCGTCCACGGCCACCGCCTCTCCCACCACGGCCCGGTCCCCCGGCAGCTCCGCCCGGACCACACGGCCGAGCGTCGCGCAGCCTGCCGCATATGCCTCGTGCAACCCGCACACGCCCGGGTCGCCCCCGGCGGCGCGCCACTTGCCGTACCAGTCCTCCAGCGAGCGCAGCACCCCCCGCAGCAGCGGATCCCGGTCCGTGCTCACCGCCCCGGCCAGTCCCAGCGAACCCGCCGTCGGCACGGGCAGCTCGTCCTCCCTGAGGGAGACATTGATGCCGACCCCGATGACGACCCCGTCGTCGCCGGCCCGCTCGGCCAGGATCCCGCCGGCCTTGCGTTCCGCTCCCCCCACCGTGACCAGCAGGTCGTTCGGCCACTTCAGGGCCGTGTCCACGCCCGCCGCCCGCGACAGGCCCGTCGCCACCGCGACCCCCGTGAGCAGCGGCAGCCAGCCCCACCGCGCCACCGGCACCTCGCCCGGAGTGAGCAGGACGGAGAAGAAGAGGCCTGAGCGGGGCGGTGCCGTCCACTGGCGGTCGAGGCGGCCGCGGCCGGCCGTCTGCTCCTCGGCGACCAGCACCGCGCCCTCGGTCGCCTCGCCCTTCGCCGCCCGGGCCACCAGATCGGAGTTCGTGGAGCCGGTGCGCTGCACCACCTCCACCTCCGACCACAGCCCGCCCTGCCGCACCAGCCCCCGGCGCAGGGCGGTGATGTTGAGGGGCGGACGGTCCAGGTCCGACCACCGGCTTCCGTTCGGCTCTGATGCATCTCGCGGCGTCATGCAAGCCACCCTAGGTGTGGTAAACGCCGCACTGCCGATGCGGAGGCACCCCACTACTCTACGGATGAGTAACCGTCCCCCCTTTTGAGCAGGCAGGGAGCCGCATCCCGATGTCCGAGCCGGAAGAGCAGCAGCAGCCCGACATTCACACGACCGCGGGCAAGCTCGCGGATCTGCAGCGACGCATCGAGGAAGCGACACACGCCGGCTCCGCTCGTGCCGTCGAGAAGCAGCACGCCAAGGGCAAGCTGACGGCCCGTGAGCGGATCGAGCTCCTGCTCGACGAGGGCTCCTTCGTCGAGCTCGACGAATTCGCCCGGCACCGCTCCACCAACTTCGGCCTCGACAAGAACCGCCCCTACGGCGACGGGGTCGTCACCGGGTACGGCACCGTCGACGGCCGCCCGGTCGCCGTGTTCTCCCAGGACTTCACCGTCTTCGGCGGCGCCCTCGGCGAGGTCTACGGCCAGAAGATCGTCAAGGTCATGGACTTCGCCCTGAAGACCGGCTGCCCGGTCATCGGGATCAACGACTCCGGTGGCGCCCGCATCCAGGAGGGTGTGGCCTCGCTGGGCGCGTACGGCGAGATCTTCCGCCGCAACACCCACGCCTCCGGCGTGATCCCGCAGATCAGCCTGGTCGTCGGCCCGTGTGCGGGCGGCGCGGTCTACTCCCCGGCCATCACCGACTTCACGGTCATGGTCGACCAGACCTCGCACATGTTCATCACCGGCCCCGACGTCATCAAGACCGTCACCGGTGAGGACGTCGGCTTCGAGGAGCTGGGCGGCGCCAGGACCCACAACGCGACCTCCGGAGTCGCCCACCACATGGCGGGCGACGAGAAGGACGCCATCGAGTACATCAAGCAGCTGCTGTCGTACCTGCCGTCCAACAACCTCTCCGAGGCGCCGGCCTTCCCGGAGGAGGCCGACCTCGAGGTCGGGGACGAGGACCGCGAGCTGGACGTGATCGTCCCGGACAGCGCGAACCAGCCGTACGACATGCACACGGTGATCGAGCACGTCCTCGACGACGCCGAGTTCTTCGAGACGCAGCCGCTGTACGCGCCGAACATCGTCACCGGCTTCGGCCGGGTCGAGGGCCGCCCGGTCGGCATCGTCGCCAACCAGCCGATGCAGTTCGCCGGCTGCCTGGACATCAAGGCCAGCGAGAAGGCCGCCCGCTTCGTGCGGACCTGCGACGCCTTCAACGTCCCGGTCATCACGTTCGTCGACGTCCCCGGCTTCCTGCCCGGCGTCGACCAGGAGCACGACGGCATCATCCGCCGCGGCGCCAAGCTGATCTACGCCTACGCCGAGGCGACCGTCCCGCTCATCACGATCATCACGCGCAAGGCCTTCGGCGGCGCCTACGACGTCATGGGCTCCAAGCACCTGGGCGCCGACCTGAACCTCGCCTGGCCCACCGCCCAGATCGCCGTCATGGGCGCCCAGGGCGCGGTCAACATCCTGCACCGCCGCACCATCGCGGAGGCCGAGGCGGGCGGTGAGGACCTGGAGGCGGTGCGGGCCCGGCTGATCCAGGAGTACGAGGACGCCCTCCTCAACCCCTACGTCGCAGCCGAGCGCGGCTACGTCGACGCCGTGATCATGCCGTCCGAGACCCGCCGGCACGTCGTACGGGGGCTGCGTCAACTGCGTACGAAGCGGGAATCCCTGCCTCCGAAGAAGCACGGCAACATCCCCCTCTAGCCCCCGCGAGCCCCCAGGAGGCCCACATGACGATCAAAGTCGTACGGGGCAACCCGACCCCGGAGGAGCTGGCCGCCGCCCTGGCGGTGGTCAGGGCGCGCGCCGCGGCGGCGGCGGCAACGCCGCCCGGCGCGCCGGCCACCCGCGACTCCTGGTCCGACCCGTCCCGTATCGCGGCCCACCGCCTGCCCCAGCCGGGGCCGGCGGCATGGGGCCGTACCTACTGGCCGGGGTGACCTGTGGGGGTGGGCCTGACAAGTTGAGTACGCGTACTCAGGCGTCGGCCCACCCCCCGTCCGACCATGGAAGGCATGCTGTGGTCCGACCCCGAGAACGAACCGCCCGAAGAACTGCGTGACACGCAGGACATGCTGCGGCGGCTGAGCGTTCTCCTGGCCCTGGCGATGGTGCTCGCGATGATCGTGATCGGAGTGAGGTGAGTCCGCCTCGCCCGGGTGACTAACCTGACGGGCATGACTGCTCAGCGCCGCAGGCGACTCGTCCTCGCCTCCCAGTCCCCCGCCCGGCTCGGACTGCTCCGCCAGGCCGGCCTCGCCCCCGAGGTCATCGTGAGCGGCGTCGACGAGGACGCCGTCACCGCCCCCACCCCCGCCGAGCTGGCGCTCGCCCTCGCCGAGGCGAAGGCCTCCGTCGTGGCGGCCCGGCCGGAGGCCAAGGGCGCGCTCGTGATCGGCTGCGACTCGGTGCTCGACCTGGACGGCCGGGCCCTCGGCAAGCCGGCGGACGCCGAGGAGGCCACCGCCCGCTGGAAGTCGATGCGCGGCCGCGCCGGCACCCTGCAGACCGGCCACTGCGTCTACGACACGCTCACCGGCCGCTACGTCTCCGCCACCGCCTCCACGGTCGTCCACTTCGGCGAGCCCACCGACGAGGAGGTCGCCGCCTACGTCGCCTCGGGCGAACCCCTCTACGTCGCCGGGGCGTTCACGCTGGACGGCCGCTCGGCCCCGTTCATCGACGGCATCGACGGCGACCACGGCAACGTCATCGGCATCAGCCTGCCCCTGGTCCGCCGGTTGCTGGCCGAACTGGGCGTGGGCATCACGGAGTTGTGGGCGCCGGCGGAGAAGTGACCGGGGACCCGTCGCCGCTCTTCCCGCCCCCGGGCGCGGCGTCGGCGGGCTCCGCCGGACGGTCGTACGTCATCAGCAGCAGCACGATCACGGCGAGGACCAGCACCATGAACAGGAACGCGGGCCAGCCGACCAGGCCCCAGGTGACCGCGCCCAGCACCCCGTGCACGACCGCCGCACTGATCAGCAGTACGCGTCCGAAGCCCGCCGGGGGCCGGTCCCGCAGCGCCACGAGCAGGGCGACCAGGCCGCACAGGGCGAAGTAGAGGCCGAAGGCGATCCCGCCGATCTTCGACGACACCGACATCATGTGCGGGTCCAGCCCTGCCAGCGACATGTCCTGCCGGTCGACGACGACCCCCAGGAACCAGTTGAGCACCGCGACGCCGAACGCCTCGGCGAACAGCACCACCGCCACGACCCACGCCACCGGCCTGCGTATCACCGGGCCCACCCTCTTCCGTTATGAGACATCGCGAACGCTACTAACCGGTAAACCGCGGGACAAGGGTTCGACCGCGGGCAAAGAATCATTGGGCCATTCGTAGGGACTCCACAAAGAAACCGAGTGGCCCGCAGCACGTGATGACAGAGACCTTGACCACAGGAGAGGGCTAGGGTTTCCCGGAGGAGTACTGCGTACCGCGGTGCGACAAGGGATTTCGCGGGTTGAGCGGCCACGCATCACGCTCCGTGTGGGCAAGCTCACCACTGGGGACGGGTCGTAGTGCCGTGTCGGCAGTCCCTAAACTCGGCTTGTTTCAAGGAGGGAGCCTCAATCGTGCGCAAGGTGCTCATCGCCAACCGTGGCGAAATCGCTGTCCGCGTGGCCCGGGCCTGCCGGGATGCCGGTATCGCGAGCGTGGCCGTCTACGCGGACCCGGACCGGGACGCTCTGCATGTCCGCGCCGCGGATGAGGCGTTCGCCCTGGGCGGTGACACCCCGGGCACCAGCTACCTCGACATCGAGAAGGTGCTGAAGGCCGCCCGCGAGTCGGGCGCGGACGCGATCCACCCCGGCTACGGCTTCCTCTCCGAGAATGCCGAGTTCGCGCAGGCGGTCCTGGACGCGGGCCTGATCTGGATCGGCCCGCCGCCGCAGGCGATCCGGGACCTCGGTGACAAGGTCGCCGCCCGGCACATCGCGCAGCGCGCGGGTGCCCCGCTGGTGGCCGGTACGCCCGACCCGGTGTCCGGTGCGGACGAGGTCGTCGCGTTCGCCGAGGAGCACGGCCTGCCGATCGCGATCAAGGCCGCCTTCGGTGGTGGCGGTCGGGGTCTGAAGGTCGCCCGCACCCTCGAAGAGGTGCCGGAGCTGTACGACTCGGCGGTCCGTGAGGCCGTCGCCGCGTTCGGCCGGGGCGAGTGCTTCGTCGAGCGGTACCTGGACAAGCCGCGGCACGTGGAGACCCAGTGCCTGGCCGACACCCACGGCAACGTGGTCGTCGTCTCCACCCGTGACTGCTCCCTCCAGCGCCGGCACCAGAAGCTGGTGGAGGAGGCCCCCGCGCCCTTCCTGTCCGAGGCGCAGGTGGCGGAGCTGTACTCCGCCTCCAAGGCGATCCTTAAGGAGGCCGGCTACGTCGGCGCCGGCACGGTCGAGTTCCTCGTCGGCCTCGACGGCACGATCTCCTTCCTGGAGGTCAACACGCGTCTCCAGGTGGAGCACCCGGTCACCGAGGAGGTCGCCGGCATCGACCTCGTGCGCGAGATGTTCCGCATCGCCGACGGCGAGGAGCTCGGCTACGGCGACCCGGAGCTGCGCGGCCACTCCTTCGAGTTCCGCATCAACGGCGAGGACCCGGGCCGCAACTTCCTCCCGGCACCCGGCACGGTCACGACGTTCGCCCCGCCGTCCGGCCCGGGTGTGCGTCTGGACGCGGGGGTGGAGTCCGGCTCGGTCATCGGCCCGGCGTGGGACTCCCTGCTGGCCAAGCTGATCGTCACCGGCCGTACGCGCAAGGAGGCGCTGCAGCGGGCCGCCCGCGCGCTGGAGGAGTTCCAGGTCGAGGGCATGGCGACGGCGATCCCCTTCCACCGTGCGGTGGTGAAGGACCCGGCGTTCGCGCCGGAGCTCACGGACTCGTCCGACCCGTTCACGGTGCACACCCGCTGGATCGAGACGGAGTTCGTCAACGAGATCAAGCCGTTCGCCGCGCCGGCCGATGTGGACGCGGACGAGGACCCGGGCCGCGAGACGGTCGTCGTCGAGGTCGGCGGCAAGCGTCTCGAGGTCTCGCTGCCGTCGTCGCTGGGCATGTCGCTGGCCCGTACGGGTCTCGCGGCGGGCGCCAAGCCGAAGCGCCGCGCGGCGAAGAAGTCGGGCCCGGTGGCCTCCGGCGACACCCTGGCCTCCCCGATGCAGGGCACCATCGTCAAGGTCGCCGTCGAGGAGGGCCAGGAGGTCAAGGAGGGCGACCTGGTCGTCGTCCTGGAGGCCATGAAGATGGAGCAGCCGCTGAACGCCCACCGGTCGGGCACGATCAAGGGCCTGTCGGCCGAGATCGGCGCGTCGGTGACGTCGGGCGCGGCGATCTGCGAGATCAAGGACTGACGTTCCCCCCCCCTGGCGCGGCAGACCCACCCCTCGGGGGGCGGGGCCGCGCCGGGGGGTGTCCGTCCTCGGAACGGCGCGATGGGGTCGGACGCCGACTGACCGTCCGTCGACGCGCCAACCGCTGCGGGCAGACACCCCCCGACACGTCCCCTTGCGTCGTCCGGCGGGTGCGGGTCGCCCGAGCTGCGGGCAACCGTGCCGCCAAGGACAGCCGCACGGGTGGGCGCAGGCGGCACCCCGGTCCCCGTAGCCTGCGGGCATGCGTGCCGCCTGGGGCGGCACGGGTGGGCGCAGGCGGCACCCCGGTCCGCCGGGCTGCGGACCCACCAGGCCTCAGCGACAACGCCGGGGGCCTGAACAGCAACCGCGGCTCAGCCCACCGTAGGCGTCAACGCCGCCGCAGATCAGCCACCCGCGCCCGCTCCGCCCCGGGACTCTGCTCACCCAGCATCGAGGCAGAGGCAGACCTCAACTGCCCCCCAGCCCCCGGCACCTGCCGCCGAGGCCCGGGCAGCGGCACATCCCGGCGCTGCTGACGACCCGGGACGGCATCACCCCCGGGGCCCCCCGCGCCCGACCCCGCCGAACCCCCTTGCCCCCCGGCCACGGCGATCTGCACGCCCTGGTCGGCAAGCGCCTGGAGTTCCGTGGCGGCACGGTCGTCGTGGGCGGGCGGCTCGTCCGTGACGAGGCGCGTGATGAGATCCGTCGGCACGGTCTGGAACATGGTGTCGGTGCCGAGCTTGGTGTGGTCGGCGAGCACGACCACCTCCGCCGCGGCCTGCACCAACGCCCGGTCGACGGATGCCGACAGCATGTTGGACGTGGACAGCCCGCGCTCGGCGGTCAGCCCGCTCCCGGACAGGAACGCCCGCGACACCCGCAGCCCGTGCAGGGACTGTTCGGCCCCGCTGCCGACCAGCGCGTAGTTCGAACCGCGGAGCGTACCGCCGGTCATCACGACCTCGACCCGGTTGGCATGCGCCAACGCCTGGGCGACGAGGAGGGAGTTGGTGACGACGGTCAGCCCGGGCACCCGGGCGAGCCGGCGGGCCAGCTCCTGGGTCGTCGTACCCGCCCCGACCACGATCGCCTCCCCCTCTTCCACGAAGTTCGCGGCGAGGTCGGCGATGGCGGTCTTCTCGGCGGTCGCGAGATGAGACTTCTGCGGAAAGCCGGACTCCCGCGTGAAACCGCCCGGCAGTACCGCACCGCCGTGCCGGCGGTCGAGGAGTCCTTCTGCCTCCAGCGCGCGCACGTCCCGCCGTACGGTCACTTCGGAGGTCTGGACGACGCGGGCGAGCTCACGGAGCGACACGGCCCCGTTCGCTCGCACCATTTCGAGGATCAATTGGCGACGTTCTGCAGCGAACACGAAACTGACAGTAACGCCAGCGACCGTCTGCTTTCAGCAGTTTGCGCTGAATAGCAGAAGATGTTCGCACAGTGCAGCGGGAAGTGGTATAAGGCCTAGTCCCGCCGCCTATGCCGTACGAATGGTCGAACACTCCCCGTGACCAGCGAGGAGTCGGTTTCGGCCTCAGCCGTCGCCGTTCTCCTTACGGGTGTGCAACTGCCGTGCCACCTCGGCGATCGAGCCCGACAGGGAGGGATAGACGGTGAAGGCGTTCGCGATCTGTTCGACTGTCAGATTGTTGTCGACCGCGATCGAGATGGGGTGGATCAGTTCCGAGGCGCGCGGCGCCACGACGACACCGCCCACCACGATGCCCGTGCCCGGCCGGCAGAAGATCTTGACGAAGCCGTCGCGGATGCCCTGCATCTTCGCGCGGGGATTGCGCAGCAGCGGCAGCTTCACGGACCGGGCGTCGATCTTCCCGCCGTCGACGTCGGCCTGCGTGTAGCCGACGGTGGCGATCTCCGGGTCGGTGAAGACGTTCGACGAGACCGTCTTCAGGTTCAGCGGGGTCACGGCGTCGCCCAGGAAGTGGTACATGGCGATGCGGCCCTGCATGGCGGCCACGGAGGCAAGGGCGAACACGCCGGTCACGTCACCGGCCGCGTACACGCCCGGCGCGGTCGTACGCGAGACCTTGTCCGTCCAGATGTGGCCGGACTCGCGCAGCCGGACGCCGGCGTCCTCCAGCCCCATGCCCGCGCTGTTGGGCACGGCGCCGACGGCCATGAGGCAGTGCGAGCCGGTGATGACCCGCCCGTCGGCCAGGGTCACCTCGACCCGGTCCCCGACCCGTTTGGCCGACTGCGCGCGGGAACGCCCCATGACGTTCATGCCGCGCCGCCGGAAGACGTCCTCCAGCACGGCGGCCGCGTCCGGGTCCTCGCCCGGCAGCACGCGGTCCCGCGACGACACGAGCGTCACCCGCGACCCGAGCGCCTGGTAGGCCCCGGCGAACTCGGCACCGGTCACACCCGACCCGACCACGATGAGCTCCTCCGGGAGCTCGTCGAGGTCGTACACCTGGGTCCAGTTCAGGATCCGCTCGCCGTCCGGCAGGGCGTCGGGCAGCTCACGGGGGTGCCCGCCGGTGGCGATGAGCACGGCGTCAGCCGTAAGCGTCTCTTCACTCCCGTCGGCGGTGCGCACCACGACCTTGCGCGACCCGTCGAGCGCCTGCATGCCCTCCAGACGTCCGCGCCCCCGCATGACACGCGCCCCGGCACGCGTCACGGAGGCGGTGATGTCGTGCGACTGGGCGAGCGCGAGCCGCTTCACACGCCGGTTGACCTTGCCCAGGTCGACACCCACCACCCGGGCGGCCTGCTCCATGGGCGGGGTGTCGTCGGCGACGATGATCCCCAGCTCCTCGTAGGAGGAGTCGAAGGTGGTCATCACCTCGGCCGTGGCGATCAGAGTCTTCGACGGCACGCAGTCGGTGAGCACCGACGCCCCGCCCAGACCGTCGCAATCGACGACGGTCACCTCCGCGCCGAGTTGAGCGGCCACCAGCGCCGCTTCGTATCCGCCGGGTCCGCCACCGATGATCACGATCCGAGTCACGTACTCCATTGTCCCGCACCGCTCGAGGTGCCACCGCCCCGGGGCCCGCCGATGCGCCTGTTGTTACGACAGTGACGCCGGGGCCGCCTGCCGTACCCTCTCCCCATGTCGCTCTACGCCGCGTACGCCGGCAACCTCGACGCGCGGCTGATGTCCCGCCGCGCCCCGCACTCGCCGCTGCGCGCCACCGGCTGGCTGAACGGCTGGCGGCTGACCTTCGGCGGCGAGCACATGGGCTGGGAGGGCGCGCTGCCGACGATCGTGGAGGACCCGCTCTCCCAGGTCTTCGTCTCGCTGTACGACATCGCCCCGATGGACGAGGAGTCGCTCGACCGCTGGGAGGGCGTGGGCCTCGACATCTACCGTCGTACGCGCGTACGGGTCCACACCCTGGACGGCGAGGAATCCGCCTGGGCCTTCACCCTGAACGCGTACGAGGGCGGCCTGCCCTCCGCCCGCTACCTGGGTGAGATCGCCGACGCGGCCGAGTCGGCCGGCGCCCCCCACGACTACGTGATGGAGCTCCGCAAGCGCCCCTGCTGACGGCCGCCCGCGCGAGCCGCCTCGTCGGAAACGACAAGACAACGATCGCCACCCCGTGAGCTCTGCCATCTACGCGCGTAGGCTTTCACCGGCTACCCTCATCGGCGTGAACGCATCTCTTCTTCCGGACGACATCCAGGGCGACCCCCACGCGGCCGCCGACGCCGCCGCGGCCCGCCTGCGCGAACTCACAGGCGCCGAGACCCACGACGTCGCCCTCGTGATGGGCTCCGGCTGGGCTCCGGCCGTGGACGCCCTGGGCGCACCCGAGGCCGAGTTCCAGGTCACCGAGCTCCCCGGTTTCCCGCCGCCGGCGGTGGAGGGCCACGGAGGCAAGATCCGCTCGTACCGGATCGGCAACAAGCGGGCGCTGGTCTTCCTGGGCCGTACGCACTACTACGAGGGCCGCGGGGTGGCCGCGGTCGCCCACGGCGTCCGCACCGCGGTCTCGGCCGGCTGCAAGACGATCGTCCTCACCAACGGCTGCGGCGGCCTGCGCGAGGGCATGCGCCCCGGCCAGCCGGTCCTCATCAGCGACCACATCAACCTCACCGCCACCTCCCCCATCATCGGCGCGAACTTCGTCGACCTGACCGACCTGTACTCGCCGCGGCTGCGGGCCCTGTGCAAGGAGGTCGACGCCACCCTGGAGGAGGGCGTCTACGCCCAGTTCCCCGGCCCGCACTACGAGACTCCGGCCGAGATCCGCATGGCCCGTGTCATCGGCGCGGACCTGGTGGGCATGTCTACGGTCCTCGAGGCGATCGCCGCGCGCGAGGCCGGCGCCGAGGTCCTGGGCATCTCCCTCGTCACCAACCTCGCCGCGGGCATGACGGGCGAACCCCTGAACCACGAAGAGGTCCTCCAGGCGGGCCGCGACAGCGCCACCCGCATGGGCTCCCTGCTGGCTCAGGCCCTGGGCCGCCTCTAAGGGACGCTTCTGCAGGTCGTCCGGCGCCTGCGGGCCCGTGGTGGCTGGTCGCGCAGTTCCCCGCGCCCCTAGGGGGTTGCAGTCGCCTGCGCGAGAAGGCAGCCGCCGCGGCGCGCTCCCGCCCCCGCGTACGGCGAGAAGGGGACATGTCGGGGGGTGTCCGCCCGCAGCGGTTGGCGCGTCAACGGGGGGTTAGTCGGTACGCAACCCCATCGCGCCGTTCCGAGGACGGACACCCCCCGGCGCGGCCCCGACCCAAGACCGGCGGCGGGCAAGAACGCGCACCCCCACCACCCCGCGCAGGCCGCCGCAGGCACACCCACACCACACCGGAGAGGCTGACACCACACCGTGCACGACGAACTCATCGCACAGGCCCAGGCGTGGCTCACCGATGACCCCGACCCGGAAACCCGCACCGAGCTCGCCCGCCTCATCGACGCCCGGGACCACACCGAACTCGCCGCCCGGTTCGGCGGCACCCTCCAGTTCGGCACCGCCGGCCTCCGCGGAGAACTCGGCGCCGGCCCCATGCGCATGAACCGCTCGGTCGTCATCCGCGCCGCCGCCGGCCTCGCCGCGTACCTCAGGAAGCAGGGCCACGGCGACGGCCTCGTCGTCATCGGCTACGACGCCCGCCACAAGTCCCACGACTTCGCCCAGGACACCGCCGCCGTCATGACCGGCGCCGGCCTGCGCGCCGCCGTCCTCCCCCGCCCCCTGCCGACCCCCGTGCTCGCCTTCGCGATAAGGCACCTCGGCGCGGTCGCGGGCGTGGAGGTCACCGCCAGCCACAACCCGCCCCGCGACAACGGCTACAAGGTCTACCTCGGCGACGGCTCCCAGATCGTCCCCCCGGCGGACGTCGACATCGCGGCGGAGATCGCCGCCGTCCCGTCCCTCACCACCGTCCGGCGCCCCACCGAAGGCTGGGACACCCTCGACGACAGCGTCCTCGACGCCTACCTCGCGCGCACGGACGCCGTACTGTCCGAGGGCTCCCCCCGCACCGCCCGCACGGTGTACACGGCGATGCACGGCGTCGGCAAGGACGTCCTCCTGGCCGCCTTCGCCCGCGCCGGCTTCCCGGAACCGGTCCTGGTCGCGGAGCAGGCCGACCCCGACCCGGAGTTCCCGACCGTCGCGTTCCCCAACCCGGAGGAACCCGGCGCGATGGACCTGGCCTTCGCCACGGCACGCGCCGCCGCGTCCGCCCCGGACCTGATCATCGCCAACGACCCGGACGCGGACCGCTGTGCCGTCGCCGTACAGGAAGGCGCCGAGTGGCGCATGCTGCGCGGCGACGAGGTCGGCGCCCTGCTCGCCGCCCACCTGGTCCGCCGCGGAGCGACCGGCACGTTCGCGGAGTCGATCGTCTCGTCGTCCCTCCTCGGCCGTATCGCCGAGAAGGCGGGCCTTCCGCACGTCGAGACCCTCACCGGCTTCAAGTGGATCGCCCGCGCCGAGGGCCTGCGCTACGGCTACGAGGAGGCCCTCGGCTACTGCGTGGACCCCGACGGCGTGCGCGACAAGGACGGCATCACGGCCGCGCTGCTGATCACGGAGCTGGCCTCACAGCTCAAGGAGGAGGGCCGCACGCTCCTCGACCTGCTGGACGACCTGGCGGTGGAGCACGGACTGCACGCGACGGACCAGCTCTCGGTCCGCGTCGAGGACCTCTCCCTCATCGCCGCCGCGATGCGCCGCCTGCGCGAACAGCCCCCGACGGAGCTGGCCGGCCTGCCGGTCATCCGTACCGACGACCTCACCAAGGGCACGGCCGGACTCCCGCCCACGGACGGTCTGCGCTACACCCTCGACGGCGCCCGGGTGATCGTCCGCCCGAGCGGCACCGAGCCGAAGCTGAAGTGCTACCTGGAGGTCGTGGTCCCGGTCGGGTCCCACAAGGACCTTCCGGCGGCCCGGGCGAAGGCGACGGAGGCCCTGGAGTCGATCAAGCGCGACCTGTCGACGGCGGCGGGCATCTGAGGCGGGCATCTGAGGGCGGTGCCCCGCGGCACCGCCCCCTGCCGATGACCCAGGTGCTCTTCCGGGCGGCCTCCCGCCGCTGCGGCTTGCCGAGAGGCGCCCGGGAGAGGTCGTCGGCGGGGACCTGAGGTTCTTGCAGCCGTACCCGCGCTGCTCCCAGGTGGCCATCCTCGGCCTCCCGGGAGTCCAGCAAGCGGAAGGCGATGGCGGGCCGCACGGCAACGTCGTACGTGAGGCCCCTCTCGGGCCTGAAGGCCACGCGCAGGACGTCGTGCTCCGCGCGGTGGCACGGGTGCTCGCCCCGAGCCCGACTTCGTGGAGCGCGCCGGTTCCACCGCTTTTCGCGGCGGACCCGCCGGCCCGGCGGTCAGCCCACCGCCAGCAGGATCAGCACCAGTACCGCCCCCGCGGCCGTCGGCGCCAGCACCTCGTAGGCCCACCGCACGGTCACCTCGCCCCGGGCCGACTCCGCCTGGTGCCGTGCCTCGTGCAGCCCACGCAGCTCGTCCATGATGCGGTCGGTCTCCGCCCGCGCGGGCCCGTCCGACACGGGCTCGTGGCTCAGGCCCTGCCCCAGCCCGGCGGTCATCCCGAGGGCGCTGCCGCGGGTCTCTTCCCGCCCCATTTCCCGCCGGGCCTGCGCCGTCGCCCGCATCTCGCGCCGGGCGGCCTTCTTGCGGGCGCGCAGCGAGACCGGCACGGCCCACAGCTGGTACTTCGCGCCGGACTCGGTGAGGACCTCGTTCGAGTAGGAGGAGCGCAGCGAGGCGACCTGTCCCCAGGGCACGACGACGACGCGGAAGGGGTTGCGGATCCGCAGCCGGTCGTCGCCGGCGTACACGGCCGGCCGGAGTGTGAAGGCGGTGACCAGCGGGACGACCAGGAGCAGCACGGCGAGCGCGAGCCACGGCGTGCGCCCCTCTCCGGTGATCGCCGCGTCGATGCCGAGCCACCCGGCGATGGCGAGGAGCAGCACGCCACCGGCGATGGCCGGGGCCGACCGGTACACCCGGTCCTTCGACTCGGGCTCCGGAGGCTGCGGCGCCGGTGACTGGGATTCGGGGCTCGTCATGTCTCGATTCTGCCGGACCCGTCCGCACGTCCCGCATCCGCCCAAGGGCAGTCGCCGGCAGTCGCCGGATCGGCTCCAGGACATTCGGAGGGCTGTACAGCCGCTACGCGCGTAGATATGCTCGTCTGGTGACCATGCCCAGTTCTGCACTCACCGCAGCTCACCCCCTCAAGGACGTCGCCGCGTCCGACAGCGCGCTGCGCCGCTTCCTTCACGGGCTCCCCGGCGTCGACGCGGTCGGACTGGAGGGCCGTGCGGCCTCCCTCGGCACCCGTTCGATCAAGGCGACCGCGAAGGCGTACGCCATCGACCTCGCCATCTCGATGGTCGACCTGACGACGCTGGAAGGCGCGGACACCCCGGGCAAGGTCCGGGCGCTCGGCGCGAAGGCGGTCCGGCCCGACCCGACCGACCGTACGACCCCCGGCACGGCCGCGGTCTGCGTCTACCCCGACATGGTGGCCGTGGCCAAGGAGGCCGTCGCCGGCAGTGGCGTGAAGGTCGCCTCGGTCGCCACGGCGTTCCCGGCCGGCCGCGCCGCGCTCGACGTCAAGCTGGCCGACGTGCGCGACGCGATCGCCGCCGGTGCCGACGAGATCGACATGGTCATCGACCGCGGGGCGTTCCTGGCGGGCCGATACCTGAAGGTGTACGACGAGATCACCGCCGTGAAGGAGGCCTGCGGCACCTCGGCGCGCCTGAAGGTCATCTTCGAGACGGGCGAGCTCTCGACGTACGACAACATCCGGCGCGCGAGCTGGCTCGGGATGCTGGCGGGCGCGGACTTCATCAAGACCTCCACCGGAAAGGTCGCGGTCAACGCGACCCCGGCGAACACGCTGCTCATGCTGGAGGCAGTGCGTGACTTCCGGGCGCAGACCGGCATCCAGGTCGGTGTGAAGCCGGCCGGCGGCATCCGCACCTCCAAGGACGCCATCAAGTTCCTCGTGCTGGTCAACGAGACGGCGGGCGAGGACTGGCTGGACAACCACTGGTTCCGCTTCGGCGCCTCCTCGCTGCTGAACGACCTGCTGATGCAGCGCCAGAAGCTGGCCACCGGCCGCTACTCCGGTCCCGACTACGTGACGGTGGACTGATCACCATGGCACCCGTATTCGAATACGCCCCGGCCCCCGAGTCGCGCGCGATCGTCGACATCGCGCCCTCCTACGGCCTGTTCATCGACGGCGAGTTCACGGAGGCGGCCGAGGGCCGGGTCTTCAAGACCGTCTCGCCCGCGACCGAGGAAGTCCTCTCCGAGATCGCCCAGGCCGGTTCCGAGGACGTCGACCGTGCGGTGAAGGCCGCGCGCCGGGCCTTCGAGAAGTGGTCGGCGCTGCCGGGCGCGGAGCGCGCCAAGTACCTGTTCCGCATCGCGCGGATCATCCAGGAGCGCAGCCGGGAGCTGGCCGTCCTGGAGACCCTGGACAACGGCAAGCCGATCAAGGAGACGCGCGACGCGGACCTCCCCCTGGTCGCCGCGCACTTCTTCTACTACGCGGGCTGGGCCGACAAGCTCGACCACGCCGGCTTCGGCGCCGACCCGAAGCCGCTCGGCGTGGCCGGACAGGTCATCCCCTGGAACTTCCCCCTCCTGATGCTGGCGTGGAAGATCGCCCCGGCGCTGGCGACCGGCAACACGGTCGTGCTGAAGCCGGCCGAGACCACTCCCCTCTCGGCGCTGTTCTTCGCGGACATCTGCCGCCAGGCGGGCCTGCCCAAGGGCGTCGTCAACATCCTCCCGGGCTACGGCGACGCGGGCGCGGCGCTGATCGCCCACCCGGACGTGAACAAGGTTGCCTTCACCGGCTCCACGGCCGTGGGCAAGGAGATCGCCCGCACGGTCGCCGGGACCCGCAAAAAGGTCACGCTGGAGCTGGGCGGCAAGGGCGCCAACATCGTGTTCGACGACGCCCCGATCGACCAGGCCGTCGAGGGCATCGTCAACGGCATCTTCTTCAACCAGGGCCAGGTCTGCTGCGCCGGCAGCCGCCTGCTGGTGCAGGAGTCGATCCAGGAGGAGCTCCTGGAGTCCCTGAAGCGCCGCCTGTCCACGCTGCGTCTCGGCGATCCGCTGGACAAGAACACGGACATCGGCGCGATCAACTCCGAGGAGCAGCTCACGCGTATCACCTCGCTCGTCGAGCAGGGCGAGGCGGAGGGCGCGGAGCGCTGGTCTCCGGCGTGCGAACTGCCGGAGAGCGGCTACTGGTTCGCGCCGACGCTGTTCACGAACGTCACCCAGGCGCACACGGTCGCCCGGGACGAGATCTTCGGCCCGGTCCTGTCGGTGCTGACGTTCCGCACACCGGACGAGGCGGTCGCCAAGGCCAACAACACGCCGTACGGCCTGTCCGCCGGCATCTGGACGGAGAAGGGCTCCCGCATCCTCGCGGTCGCGAACAAGCTCCGTGCGGGTGTCGTCTGGTCCAACACGTTCAACAAGTTCGACCCGACGTCGCCGTTCGGCGGTTACAAGGAGTCGGGCTTCGGCCGCGAGGGCGGCCGCCACGGCCTGGAGGCGTACCTCGATGTCTGATCGGCTCAACGTCCTGAAGACCTACAAGCTGTACGTCGGCGGGAAGTTCCCGCGTTCCGAGAGCGGCCGGGTGTACGAGGTGACGGACTCAAAGGGCAAGTGGCTGGCGAACGCGCCCCTGTCCTCCCGCAAGGACGCCCGGGACGCGGTCGTCGCGGCCCGCAAGGCGTTCGGCGGCTGGTCCGGGGCGACGGCGTACAACCGGGGCCAGGTCCTCTACCGGGTCGCCGAGATGCTGGAGGGCCGCCGCGAGCAGTTCACCCGCGAGGTGGCCGACGCCGAGGGCCTGTCGAAGTCCAGGGCGGCGGCGGTCGTGGACGCCACGATCGACCGCTGGGTCTGGTACGCGGGCTGGACCGACAAGATCGCCCAGGTGGTGGGCGGCGGCAACCCGGTCGCGGGCCCGTTCTTCAACCTGTCCTCCCCCGAGCCGACGGGCGTGGTCGCGGTCCTGGCGCCGCAGGAGTCGTCCTTCCTGGGCCTGGTGTCGGTGCTCGCCCCGGTGATCGCCACCGGCAACACGGCGATCGTGGTGGCGAGCGAGAAGGCCCCGCTGCCCGCGCTGTCCCTGGCCGAGGTGCTGGCCACCTCGGACGTCCCCGGCGGCGTGGTCAACGTCCTCTCGGGCCGCACGGCGGAGATCGCGACCCCGCTCGCCGCCCACCAGGACGTCAACGCGATCGACCTCGCGGGCGCCGACGAGGTCCTCGCGAAGGAACTGGAGATCGCGGCGGCCGACAACCTCAAGCGCGTTCTCCGTCCACAGCCTGTGGATTATTCGGAGACGCCCGGCATCGACCGCCTGACGGCGTTCCTGGAGACCAAAACGGTCTGGCACCCCACGGGGTCACTGGGCGCGTCGGGTTCCTCGTACTAGGCAGGCGCCCCTCACAGCGGAAGTCCCGGCCCTCCTCCGTCCGGGAGGGCCGGGACTTCTCCCGTGCGCGCCTGTCGCCGTAGAGGACCTACGGTGCGAGCAGCCCCGCCACCTTCCCCACCACCGGCATGCTCTCGATCGACGGGGCCTGCGCCACCGGCCCCGTCACCTCCCGGGACGTCATCGGCTTGAAGTCGGCGACCTCGGTGCCGACGCTGTTGTCGAGCGGGTCGACTCCCGTGCCGGCCAAGGGGTTTGGCTTGAGGCCCGCGGCCGCGCCGGTGGCGTGGCCCACGGTGTCCGTCGCGGCCTGCAGGCCGGTCTGGGGGTCGGTTTCGCCGAGGGACGTGTGGACCACGTCCAGGACCGAGTCGGTGGCCGCCGCGGCCGTCGCCGTGCCCGCTCCCAGTGCCACTCCCGCGGTCGCGAGGACGACCAGGACGCGCTGGAGGGTCGGGTTCTTGGGAGAGTCATACCGGGCCATCGCTGCCACCTTCTGATGCACTGGGTAATCGAATCGACGCACAGGGTAGTTGAGGTGTGACGCGCGCATCAAAGGCGACCCGCGGGGCGTACGGCCCCCGCTGGATGCCTCACACTGGTGTCCCGTGAGTTCTCCACTGCCCATACCGACGCGAGTCGTGCTGCTCTGCGGCCCTTCCGGCTCCGGCAAGTCCCTTCTCGCGGCCCGCTCCGGCCTCCCGGTGCTGCGGCTCGACGACTTCTACAAGGAGGGCGACGACCCGACCCTGCCCCTGGTGGCGGAGAGCTCCGACATCGACTGGGACCACCCGGACTCCTGGGACGCGGACACGGCCGTCGCCGCGATCACCCGGCTGTGCCGCACGGGCCGTACGGAAGTTCCCGTCTACGACATCTCGCTCAGTGCCCGCACCGGCGGCGAGACGGTGGACATCGGGCGGACCCCGCTGTTCATCGCGGAGGGTATCTTCGCCGCGGAGATCGTCACGCGCTGCCGTGAACTCGGGGTCCTCGCCGACGCGCTGTGCCTGAGCCGCGGCCCGGTGAAGACCTTCCGCCGCCGCTTCCTGCGGGATCTGAAGGAGGGCCGCAAGTCGGTGCCGTTCCTGCTGCGCCGCGGCTGGCGCCTGATGCGCCAGGAGCGCACGATCGTGGCCCGCCAGACGGCGCTCGGCGCGTACGCCTGCGACCGCGACGAGGCGATGGGCCGGCTCGCGGCAGCGGTGGCCGGCCGGTGCGCGGGCCTCCGTACGGCGGCCTAGTCGGTCAGGGCACAGAGAAAGCGGGACTGGACGGACCCCCCGGCCCTCCAGCCCCGCTCCTGTGCTCCCCCGTTGTCCTCCCCCTGGTCCCCACTCCCCTGTGGAGACGCCCCCCAGCGTCTCCCCAGTTCCCCCGTGGGCCCCCTTGTGGTGCTCCCCCCCGGCCTTCAGGCGACGAGCTCGCCGAAGGCGTCCTCCTCGTCACGGCCGAAGCTGAGGACCTCGTCCTCGCGCAGCCGGCGGAGCGACCGCCAGATGCTGGACTTCACCGTGCCGACACTGATGTCGAGGATCTCCGCGATCTCCGGGTCCGTGCGGCCCTCGTAGTAGCGCAGGACCAGCATGGTGCGCTGGAGTTCGGGCAGCCGGGCCAGCGCCTGCCACAGGACCGCGCGCAGCTCGGTGCCGCGCATCGCGTCCGTGTCGCCGGCCGTCTCCGGCAGTTCCTCGGTCGGGTACTCGTTGAGCTTGCGGCGCCGCCAGGCGCTGATGTGCAGGTTGGTCATGGTGCGGCGGAGGTATCCGCCGACCGCCGCCTTGTCACTGATCCGGTCCCACGCCCGGTAGGTCGAGAACAGCGCGCTCTGCAGCAGGTCCTCGGCCTCGAAGCGGTCACCGGTGAGGTGGTAGGCGGTTGCGTACAGGGAGGCGCGGCGCTCCCGGACGTAGGCGGTGAACTCCGCCTCCGTCAGCGAACGGCGCTCCCCCGAGCCCTCCCCGTACGCTGCTCCCCCGGCGGTGCCCGCGGCGGCTGCCGCCGCGGACCCCTTGTTGATCTCCCCCGTGGGTGCGTCAACCACCGTCATGTAGGCGGTGTGCTGACGCCCGGTGCCGCGAGCGCACCCCCGCCCGCTCACGGCACCGGACTTCTCGGAACCCCGGTGCACGTCGTGCAGACGCGTGACAACTGCGCTGGTGCTGATGCCGTGCAGCGTGTTCATCTCGCGCCCCCCGTCGTGGACTTCCGTTGTGCGGCCCGCCGGTCGGGCGGGCTTTCTTGCCTGTGCCGAGAAGCTTGCCGCGGCACTTTCATGGCCGTGTCCGCCGACTGTCACAGACCTGTCACAGGGGTCGGCCACAGGTCGACCACAGGTCCTGCACACGCGTCGGCGGTACCGGCCGCACCGAGTGGGCCCCACCGGTCGAACCCCGAGCCCTCCATGGGCCAGAATGAGCGCGTGCCTTCCCTGTTGCTGATCGAGGACGACGACGCCATCCGGACGGCCCTGGAGCTCTCACTGACGCGCCAGGGTCACCGCGTGGCGACCGCTGCCAGCGGTGAGGACGGTCTGAAGCTCTTGCGCGAGCAGCGGCCGGATCTGATCGTGCTGGACGTGATGCTGCCCGGCATCGACGGGTTCGAGGTGTGCCGGCGCATCCGGCGCACGGACCAGTTGCCGATCATCCTGCTGACCGCGCGCAGCGACGACATCGACGTGGTGGTCGGGCTGGAGTCCGGCGCCGACGACTATGTCGTCAAACCGGTGCAGGGGCGGGTGCTCGACGCCCGGATCCGGGCCGTGCTGCGGCGCGGCGAGCGGGAGTCGAACGACGCGGCGAGCTTCGGCAGCCTCGTCATCGACCGCTCGGCGATGACGGTGACGAAGAACGGCGAGGACCTCCAGCTCACGCCGACCGAGCTGCGGCTGCTGCTGGAGCTGAGCCGGCGGCCGGGCCAGGCGCTGTCCCGGCAGCAACTGCTGCGGCTGGTGTGGGAGCACGACTACCTGGGCGACTCGCGGCTCGTGGACGCCTGCGTCCAGCGGCTGCGCGCCAAGGTCGAGGACGTGCCGTCGTCCCCGACGCTGATCCGTACCGTGCGGGGTGTCGGTTACCGGCTGGACGCGCCTCAGTGACCCAGGCGCACCAAGGGGGGGCCCGCGGCTGGACCGGGGCGCGCAAGGGAGTTCTGTCGCGGCTGCGCTTCACCAGCCTGCGGCTGCGACTGGTCGTCGTCTTCGGCCTGGTGGCCCTGACGGCCGCCGTGTCCGCGTCCGCGATCGCGTACTGGCTCAATCGCGAGGCCGTGCTGACCCGCACCCAGGACGCCGTGCTGCGCGACTTCGAGCAGGAGATGCAGAACCGGGCGGGCGCGCTGCCCGCACGCCCGACGCAGGACGAGCTGCAGCACACAGCGGGCCAGATGGCGGGCAGCGACCAGCGCTTCAGCGTGCTGCTGGTCGGCCGCGACACCGAGGGCAGGACCGTCTACGGCAGCTCCGGCGGGCTGAACGGCTTCTCGCTGCGCGACGTGCCGGTCTCGCTGCGCACGGCGGTCAACAAGACGCAGAAGCTCGACGGGGCCGACAAGCACCCGCACCACCTGTACTGGCAGCGGATAGTCGACCACGACACGCCGTACCTGGTGGCCGGTACGCGGGTGATCGGCGGCGGCCCGACCGGTTACATGCTCAAGTCGCTGGAGCCGGAGGCCAAGGATCTCAACTCGCTGGCCTGGTCGCTGGGCATCGCCACGGGGCTCGCGCTGATCGGCTCGGCGCTGCTCGCGCAGGCCGCGGCGACGACCGTGCTGAAGCCGGTGCAGCGGCTCGGGGCGGCCGCGCGGCGGCTCGGCGAGGGCAAGCTGGACACCCGGCTGCGGGTGTCGGGGACCGATGAACTGGCCGATCTGTCCCGGACGTTCAACAACGCGGCCGAGGCACTGGAGAAGCGGGTCGCCGACATGGCCTCGCGGGACGACGCGTCCCGGCGGTTCGTGGCGGACATGAGCCATGAGCTGCGGACGCCGCTCACCGCGATCACCGCCGTGACGGAGGTGCTCGAGGAGGAGCTGGAGGCGGAGACCGGCAGCATGGACCCGATGATCGAGCCCGCCGTCCGGCTGGTGGTCAGCGAGACGCGGCGGCTCAACGACCTGGTCGAGAACCTGATGGAGGTCACCCGCTTCGACGCGGGCACCGCCCGGCTCGTCCTGGACGACGTCGACCTCGCCGACCAGATCACCGCCTGCATCGACGCCCGCGCCTGGCTGGACGCGGTCGAGCTGGACGCCGAGCGCGGCCTGCACGCCCGCCTGGATCCGCGGCGCCTCGACGTCATCCTGGCCAACCTCATCGGCAACGCGCTCAAGCACGGCGGCTCCCCGGTGCGGGTGTCCGTGCGGGAGGCGGACGACTCGATCGTCATCGAGGTGCAGGACCACGGGCCCGGCATTCCGGAGGACGTCCTGCCGCACGTCTTCGACCGCTTCTACAAGGCCAGCGCCTCCCGGCCGCGTTCCGAGGGCAGCGGCCTGGGGCTGTCGATCGCGCTGGAGAACGCCCACATCCACGGCGGCGAGATCACCGCGGCCAATTCGCCCGACTCGGGCGCGGTGTTCACCCTGCGGCTCCCGCGGGGCACGTCCCCCGCGGAGGAGCAGCCCGCCGAGGACGAGCCGGCGCCCGAGGGCGGCACCGACCGGCCGCGGGGCGAGGACTCGAAGGGGAACGCATGAGGACCGCACGTGTCGCGGCCGTGTCTCGTCTGCTGGCCGTACCGGCGCTCGCCGTGCTGCTGGCCGGCTGCGGCATCCGGGCCACGGAGGTGCCGACGAACTTCGGGCCCGCGCCCTCGCGGGTGCAGTGCTCGCTCTCCGAGCCGGACGTCTCGACGCAGGCGGCCCGGGGACTGCCGGTGCAGGTGTTCCTGCTGTGCGGGTCCTCGCTGGTGACCGTCGACCGGACCGTGCGGGTCCCGGACGGCGCGGCCGACTCCGAGCGGCGCATGCTCGTCGCGCAGGGCCTGCTGGACCAGCTCGCCACACCGCCGTCGGCCGCCGAGAAGGAAGCCGGCTACAGCACGGACGTCCGCGACGGCATCACCGTCGGCGGGCCGCGTCCCGGCGACCCGGAGGACACGCTGCGGCTGAGCACGGCACCGGCCGGTCTCACCTCGTACGCCCTCGCACAGGTCGTCTGCACCTTCTCCGACTCGGCTGCGGCCGAGGGCGACGGATCGGTGGTCCTGGGCGGACCCGGCGCGGAGGCTCCGCGCCGCTACGAGTGCACCGACGAGGTGCGGGCGCGGCCGGGCAGCAAGGAACCGCCGTCGAAGGACGTGGCCGGGGAGTGACCCGCCCGGGCTGTGGCGCATGCCTCACACGCCAACCGGGCCCCCTCCCGGAACCGATCCGGCCGGAAGGGGCGTCTAGGGGGGCGTGCAGCGTCAAGGCTCCATCGGCGGCAGCGCCGCGTTCCGCATCCGTGTGACAGGAGGTGTCCTCCTCGTCGCCCATCTCGCGTTCGTCGCCTGGTTCACGCTGCGTCCGCTGGACGTGCCCTGGGTGATGCCCGCCAATCTGCGGCCGTTCGCCGGCGTCCGGGCCGATCTCGCCCTGGGCTGGCCCGAGGCGGCCCGCCACATCGGCGAGAAGCTGGCGCTGCTCGCCCCGCTGGGCGTGCTGCTGCCGATGGTGAGCGGCAGGCTGGCCGTCTCTCCACTGGCGTCCCTGCTGCGCACCGTCTCGGCCGCCGCCCTGCTGTCGTGGGGCATCGAACTGCTCCAGACCGGCGTGCCCGGCCAGGTCGTCGACGTCGACTCGCTGTTCCTCAACACCGCGGGCGTGGCCCTCGCGCATCTCGCGCTGGTCCCGGCGGGCCGCTCCTGGCTGCGCCGCCGTACCACCGGCCTGCTTCATACGCCCCTCCCCCCGGAGGAGCCGGCTCAGGGTCGGACCCCGACGATTCCCAGGGTCGGGATCGCCCCGTGGAGCGACGCTTTGCCCCCTTCGTCTCCGTAGCGTGGAGTGCAGATGGGGTACTCGGAGAAGAGGCCCCACACACCCTCACGAAGGAGTCGCACATGTCCCGCCCCGCCCGCCCCACCCACGGCCGCATGATCGGCGGCGTGTGCGCCGCGCTGGCACGGCGCTTCGGCACCTCCGCGACGACGATGCGGGTGATCTTCCTGGTCTCGTGCCTGCTGCCCGGCCCGCAGTTCCTTCTGTACATCGCGCTGTGGATCCTGCTGCCCTCCGAGGACAAGACGCACGGCAAGGCCCAGACGGCCTGGTAACGCCGGTCTTGGAGAACGCCGATGGGGCGCACCCCGTGCAGGTGCGCCCCATCGGCGTGTGTGTCCGCCTCGGCGGGGAGGGTCAGACGACCGGCACGCCGTTCACCGGCAGGCCCTGCGTCGGGAGCCCGCCGAGCAGCTTGGCGGCCGGGCCGGTCGGGCCCTGGGCGAGCAGCTGCCCGGCGACCGGCTGGGCGGCGGCGAGACCGGTACCGGCCAAGGTCTGCCCCTGGCCCACCGCCTCACCCGAGCCCGCCGGCAGCGTCTGGGAGAGCTGCTCCGCGGGGAGCGCCGCGGTGACGGTCTCCAGCGCCTGGGCGGTGTCCGGGAGGGCCGGGGCGGCGTTGGCGGAGCCCGCTCCGGCGGCGGCGAAGGCGGCACCGAGAGCGGCGACACCGAGGGTCTTGGCAGCAGACTGCTTCATGAAATGCGTCCTCGTAACGGGATGACGGGTGTGAGCGGTTCAGCGACCGTATTCACGCGGCCCCGTCCGCCGCAAACATCGAAATGCGGACGGATGGTGAACACCGTCCGCACTCGCTGTGCGCGGCATATCCCCGATCAGCCCTCCGAGGTGTCAGAACCGCTGGTGGAAGCGGTCTGACGGAACAGCCATTCGGATTTCAGCTCGGCATATCCGGGCTTGATCACGTCATTGATCATGGCCAGCCGTTCATCGAAAGGAATGAATGCTGATTTCATCGCATTGACGGAGAACCACTGCATGTCGTCGAGCGTGTATCCGAATGCCTCGACGATGTGCTCGAATTCCCGGCTCATGCTGGTGTGGGACATCAGGCGGTTGTCCGTGTTGACCGTGGCGCGGAAGTGCAGGCGGCGCAGCAGCCCGATGGGGTGCTCGGCGTACGAGGCGGCCGCTCCGGTCTGGAGGTTGGAGCTCGGGCACAGCTCCAGCGGGATGCGCTTGTCCCGGACGTAGGAGGCGAGCCGCCCGAGTTCGACCCGGCCGTCCTCGTGGACCTGGATGTCGTCGATGATCCGTACGCCGTGCCCGAGCCGGTCGGCGCCGCACCACTGCAGGGCCTGCCAGATGGAGGGCAGCCCGAAGGCCTCGCCGGCGTGGATGGTGAAGTGGTTGTTCTCGCGCTTGAGGTACTCGAAGGCGTCGAGGTGCCGGGTGGGCGGGTAGCCGGCCTCGGCGCCGGCGATGTCGAAGCCGACGACACCCAGGTCGCGGTGACGATTGGCGAGTTCGGCGATCTCCAGGGCGCGGGCCGCGTGCCGCATGGCGGTGAGCAGCGCGCCGACGCGGATGCGCAGTCCGCTCTCCCGGGCGCGCCGCTCGCCTTCCCGGAAGCCCTCGTTGACGGCCTCGACGACCTCTTCGAGGCTGAGGCCGCCCTCCAGGTGCTGCTCGGGGGCGTAGCGCACCTCTGCGTAGACGACGCCGTCCGCGGCCAGGTCCTCGGCGCACTCGGCGGCGACCCGGACCAGGGCGTCGCGGGTCTGCATGACGCCGACGGTGTGGGAGAACGTCTCCAGGTAACGTTCCAGGGAACCGGAGTCGGCGGCCTCGCGGAACCAGACGCCGAGTTTCTCCGGGTCGGTGTCGGGCAGCTGCGAGTAGCCGCCGGCGCGGGCGAGTTCGACGATCGTGCCGGGGCGCAGACCGCCGTCGAGGTGGTCGTGCAGCAGAACCTTGGGCGCCCGGCGGATCTGGTCCGGTGTCGGGGTGTTCGCGATGGTCTGGCTCGTCATTTCCGCACTCTAACTCCTACGCGCGTAGACGGCGCGTTCCCGGATGCTTGGCGTTTTCGTCGATACGTAACGGTGATCCCAAGGACGGGTCGGGTACACCCACGCTTCTGACACTGTTCTGTCATGGCACACCAAGCGACGCCGGTTCGCAGGGCCCGGCTGGGCAGGGCACTCGGTCCGGAGCCGACGGCGGTGAGCGGCGTGGTACTGCTGCTCCCGGGCGGCGACGAGGTCTCCGGCCGCAGACCGTCTTCCATGCTGGCGACCGCCTCCGTGCGCGGCCTCGGGCGACGGCTGGCCCGCGCGGGCCGGGACGAGGGTCTCGCCGTGCACGTGGTGCACTACCGCTGCCGTGGGTGGAACGGCAGCGAGGCCAATCTCGCGCAGGACGCGACCTGGGCGGCCGACGAGACCGTACGGCGCTACGGGGACGTCCCGGTCTGCCTCGTCGGGCTCGGGATGGGCGGCCGGGCCGGGTTGCGGGCGGGTGGCCACGAGGCCGTCAACTCCGTGCTGGCGCTCGCCCCTTGGCTGCCGGAGGAGGACGTCGCGGCGCCACCCGAACCGGTGAAGCAGCTGGTCGGACGCCAGGTGCTGATCGTGCACGGCACGAACGACGGGCGGACGGACCCCGAGCTGTCGTTCCGGCTGGCGGCGCGGGCGAAGAAGGCGAACCGGGACGTGTGCCGGTTCGAAGTACACGCGGACGGACACGGGTTGAGTCAGTACCGGGACGAAGTTCTGGCCCTTGCCCAGGACTTCGTGATGGGGGCGCTGTTCGGGCGGGCCGTGTCGCGGCCCGTGCGGGACGCGTTCGCCGCGCCGCCGCCGTTGGGGCTGCGGATGCCGCTGGCCGCGGGGTTCAGCCCTTCGAGGCGGTAGCGCCGTTGGCGTGCTTGCCAGGGAGTCCGTGCGGGTCGTTCGTGGCTCGCCGCGCAGCTCCCCGCGCCCCTAGGTGGGCAGCAAGCTGCCTCTCCTTGAGAGAAGGAACTTCTTGAAGGCCGCCACCGGGGGCGTGTCCGGGTGGCCTTCCAGCCAGGCCACGCCGATCTCGCGGGCGGCCCGGGGGGCCGTGACCGTCAGTTCCACCACGCCCGGGCGCGGGACCGCCGGTGGGGGCAGGAGGGCCACACCCAGGCCCGCCGCCACCAGGCCCCGCAGGGTCTCCGCCTCCTCCCCCTCGAAGGCGATACGTGGCTTGAAGCCGGCCTCCTTGCAGAGGTCGTCGGTGATGCGGCGCAGGCCGTAGCCGGGTTCCAGGGTGACGAAGGTTTCGTCCGCCGCCTCGGCGAGGCGGATACGGCGGCGACCGGCCAGGGCATGGTCGGCGGGGACGACCAGGCGCAGCTTCTGCTCGTCCAGGCGGCGGGCCACCAGGTCGGGGGCGTCCGGCACCGGTGACGTCAGGCACAGGTCGAGCTCCCCGGCGCGAAGGCGTTCCAGCATGGCCTCGCCGTAGTTCTGGACGAGGCTGAAGCGGACGCGCGGGTGGTCGGCGCGGAAGGCGTGCAGAAGACCCGGGACGGTCTCGGCGCCCATGGTGTGCAGGAAGCCGAAGGCGACCTTGCCGGTGGCCGGGTCGGCGTCGGCGCGCACCTCCTCGGCGGCGCGCTCGACCTCGGCCAGGGCGCGTTCGACGGAGGCGAGGAAGGTGCGGCCGGCCGGGGTGAGGGAGACCGTGCGACCGTGCCGGGCGAACAGGTCGACGCCCAGGTCCTGCTCCAGGCGAACCATGGACCGGGACAGCGTCGACTGGGGGACGTTCATCTCCTGGGCGGCGCGGGTGACGTGCTCGGTGCGGGCGACGCCCGCGAAGTAGGCGAGGCGCGGCGCCAGCACCTTCGACATCTCTGCCATGTCTTCTGTGTCACTGCTTGGTGACAGGCGGGGCTGTGAGCTCGGTTGATGCACCATGGGAACGATTATGACCGTTCCGTGCATTGGACGGATGAGTACGGCGTCCGTAGGTTCGAGGCATGTCTCCCGCCAGTACCAAGGCGTCCACCGTCGTGGGCGCCGATGCCTCTGCTCCTGCTGCCGACTCACGTGTCTCCCCGGGCGGCCCCGGCTACCGCCGGATGAGCTTCGCCCTCTTCCTCGCGGGTGTCGCGACCTTCGCACTGCTGTACTCCACCCAGGCGCTGCTCCCGCTGATCTCCGGCGAGTTCGGGGTGGCGGCGAGCGATGCGAGCTGGACGGTGGCCGCCGCGACGGGTGGGCTGGCGTTGTTCGTGCTGCCGATGAGCGCCCTGTCGGAGCGCTTCGGACGCCGTGCGGTCATGACCGCGTCGCTGGCCGTGGCCGTCACGCTCGGTCTGCTGGTGCCCCTCGCCCCCTCCCTCGGTGTGCTGATCGCACTGCGGGCGTTGCAGGGTGCCGCCCTGGCCGGGCTGCCGGCGTCGGCGACCGCGTATCTCGCGGAGGAGGTCAGCCCGAAGGCGCTGGTCACGGCGATCGGTCTGTTCGTCGCGGGCAACAGCGTGGGCGGGATGAGCGGCCGGGTCATCACCGGCTGGGTCGCACAGGAGTGGGGCTGGCGGATCGCGGTCGGTGTCATCGGGGTGATCGCGGTGGCGTGTGCGGTGGCCTTCCGGCTGCTGCTGCCCGCCCCGAAGCACTTCAAGGCCGGTTCGCTGCGGCCGCGCGTCCTGGGCCGGACGGTCCGCGACCATCTGTCCAACCCGCTGCTGTGCCGGCTGTACGCGATCGGCGCGCTGTTCATGACGGTGTTCGGCGGCGTGTACACGGTCATCGGCTACCGGCTGACCGAAGCCCCGTTCTCACTGCCGCAGGGCATCATCGGCTCGGTCTTCCTGGTGTACCTGGTCGGCACGGTGTCGGCGTCCACGGCGGGCCGGCTGGTCGGGCGGCTGGGCCGCCGGGGCGCGCTGTACGCGGCGGGCGGCACGACGGCGGCCGGCCTCCTGCTGTCCCTGGCGGGCTCTCTCCCACTGGTCCTGCTGGGTCTGGTCCTCATCACGGGCGGCTTCTTCGCGGGCCACGCGGTCGCCTCCTCCGCGGTCAGCAAGACGGCCGCGCACGGCCGCGCCCAGGCCTCGGCGCTGTACCAGTCCGCGTACTACATCGGCTCCAGCGCGGGCAGCACGGTCGGCGCGATCGCCTTCCACGCGGGCGGCTGGGCCGGGACGGTCGGGGTCGGACTCCTCGCGGTCCTGGGCGTCGTGACGATCACCGTCTTCGGGACCCGGGCGGCACGCCTGCAGCGCCGGCAACTGGCCACGGCTGCCTGAGCATCGACGCCACTCCCCCTGGTCGGGGCCGGTTGTCAGTGGGTGCGGATACCGTCCGCACCCACTGACCACCGGACCGAGCAGGGGGAGTTTTCATGGAGTTCCGGGTCGACCGTGCGGAGTTCGCCGACGCCGTGGGCCGGGCGGCACGCGCGCTGCCCGGGCGGACGCCGGTGCCGGTGCTGGGCGGGCTGCTGCTGGAGGCGGACGCGGGACGGCTGGCCGTCACGGGGTTCGACTTCGAGGCGGCGGTCCGGGTGGAGGCCGACGCGGCGGTCACGGCGCCCGGGCGGGTGCTCGTCCTGGGGCGGCGGCTGCTGGACGTCTGCCGGGTGCTGCCGGACGGGCCGGTGGGCTGCGTGCTGGAGGCCTCCCGGTTCACCGTGGAGGCGGACGGCACGCGCTTCGGGCTGTCGACGCTGCCGCTCGCGGAGTACCCGTCCCCGCCCGGGCCGCCCGCGCCCTACGGCACCGTCGACGCCGCCGCCTTCGCGACCGCCGTCGCCCAGGTCGCGGTCGCCGCCGGACGCGACGACACGCTGCCCCTGCTGACGGGCGTACAACTGCGCCTCGACGGCGGCGAGATGACCTTGTCGGCCTCGGACCGCTACCGGTACGCGGTGCGGCGGCTGGAGTGGAAGCCGGAGGCCGCCGCCGGTGACGGGGTCGTGGAGATGCTGCTGCCCGCGCGGCGGCTGCTGGACGTGGCGCGGTCGCTGGGGCGCGGCGGGGACGTGCGGATCGGGTGGGAGCCGGGCGGGGGCGGCGGACTGGTCGGCTTCGAGGGCGGGCGGACGCGGACCGCGCTGCGGCTGCTGGACGGGCGGCTGCCGGCGTACACGTCGCTGTTCGACATGGCGGGGGCCGCGGTCGCCGAGGTGGAGCGCGAGGACCTCGCGGAGGCGGTGCGGCGGGTCGCGGTGGTGGCGGAGGCGAACAGCCCGGTCCGGCTGGACTTCTCGGCCGGCGGATCCGTACGGCTGCGCGCCGGCTACGGCGACGACGTGGCGGCCCAGCGGCTGCCCGCCACGCTGAGCGGCGCCGACGAGATGCCGGTGGCGTTCAACCCGGCCTACCTGCTGGACGCGCTCGCCTCCTTCGAGAGCCCGCGGGTACGGCTGGAACTGCTCGGGGCGGGGCAGCGGGCGCTGCTGCACGCCGTGCCGGGCGACGGGGAGGCGGATGCGGGCGCGGAGGCCGGGGAGCACCGGCATCTGCTCATGTCGGTCAAGGAGCTCGTGTGAAGGCCCGCACGCCTGTCGCCGCCGGTCTGGATCACCTGCTCCCACCTGCGCCTTTGTGCGCTCAAGGGGCCGTTGTCAGTGGGCTGCGGTAGCTTCCGGAGTGCTGGGGCGCAAAGGCGCGTGAACAGAACGTCCACATGGGGTGGGTGGAGATGGCGAACGGCACGGCGACATCGACGGACCTGGACATCAGGCTGGAGGCGCACCGAACCGAGCTGACGGGGTACTGCTACCGGATGCTCGGCTCCTCCTTCGAGGCCGAGGACGCGGTGCAGGACACGATGGTCCGCGCCTGGCGCAGCTACGACAAGTTCGAGGGCCGCTCCAGTCTGCGCTCCTGGCTCTACCGCATCGCGACCAACGTGTGCCTGGACATGCTGACCGCGGGCAACAAGCGCGCCCGGCCCATGGACCTGACCGAGTCCACCCCGCTCGCCCGGGCAGCTCTCTCCCCCCGCCCGGACAACACCTGGCTGGAGCCCATGCCGGACGCCCGTGTGCTGCCCACGACCGAGGACCCGGCCGAGGCGGCGATAGCGAAGGAGTCCGTGCGGCTCGCCTTCATGGCCGCCCTGCAGCAGCTCCCGGCCAAGCAGCGGGCCGTGCTGATCCTGCGCGAGGTCCTCGCCTGGAAGGCCAGTGAGGTCGCCGAGCTGCTGGACACCTCGGTGGCGTCGGTGAACAGCGCCCTGCAGCGGGCCCGCGCGACCCTGGCCGAGCGGCAGGAGCCGGGCGCCGACGCGGCCGTCGCCGACCCGCTGGACGAGGACCAGCAGAAGCTGCTTGACCGCTATGTGGCGGCCTTCGAGGGCTACGACATGACGGCGCTGACGGCCCTGCTGCACGAGGACGCCGTCATGACGATGCCGCCGTTCGACCTGTGGCTGACCGGCACGCGGGACATCACCGGCTTCATGACCACCCTCGGCGCGCCCTGCGCGGGCTCCCGGCTGGTGCCCGTCCAGGTCAACGGCCTGCCGGGGTTCGCCCAGTACAAGCCGGACCCCGAGAAGGGCGGCTTCACGCCGTGGGCGGTCCAGGTGCTGGAGATCTCAGAGGGCCGGATCACCGGGTTCCACTGCTTCCTCGACACCCAGCGCTGGTTCCCGCTCTTCGACCTCCCCCTCCACCTCGAAGCGGAGACCGACCAGGTCGAGCAGGGCGCGTAGGGCCGGGTCGGGGTCGCGCAGCCGGATCCGGCCCCCGGCCCGCCGGGCGGCCAGCTGGAGCCTCGCCAGCAGGTCGACGGCGGCGAGTCCCGGCGGCCCCAGGCCCGCGACATCGCACACCACGACCCGGGCACCGCTGCCGTGCAGCAGTGCCCGCACATCGTCGCTGAGCCCTCTCACCTCGTCCCGGGTGACGGGGCCGGGCAGTACGAGTACGGGCGGTGTCATGGCGTCCACGATCGGTAGACCGGGCGGGCGGATGTAACTCATCGCGGCTGTCCGTCCTGTCGGCGCCGTAAGGATCACATTGACCCGGGCAGCACCTTCCCCGGAGGGTTGGCTGTATGCCCCAACCATCTCCCCCGGCCGTGCTGCCCGATGCCCTCCTCACCGGTGGGGAGGCAGCGTGCAGGGGGTGCTGAGCGGGTTCGCGGTCATCGCCGTCGTCATCGGCGTCGGCTATCTGATCGGGCGCCGGGGCCATCTCGGCGAAGGCGGGCGCGAGGTCCTGACCAAGCTCGCTTTCCACGTGGCGTCCCCGGCGCTGCTCTTCACGACCCTCGCGCAGGCCGACCTGTCCGTGATCTTCTCCGACCGGCTGCTGGTCACGGCGTTGAGCACGGCAGCGGCAGCCGGGGTCTTCGTGGCGGTGGGTGCGGCGCGTGGCTGGGGCGTGGGCCGGACGACGATCGGCGCGCTGTGCTCGAGCTACGTCAACTCCGGGAACCTGGGCATCCCGATCGCCGTGTACGTGCTGGGCGACGCGTCGCTGGTCGCACCGGTGCTGCTGTTCCAGCTGGTCGGGGTCACGCCGGTGGCGCTGACGGTCCTGGACCTGGCGAGCGGTGGGGAGAAGCGGCCCCTGTGGCAGCGGCTGCTCACGCCGCTGCGCAATCCGATAGCCCTGGGCTCCCTGGCCGGGGTGGCGGTCTCGGCGTCGGGCGTCACGGTGCCGGGACCTCTGATGGATCCCCTGACCCTGATCGGCAACATGTCGGTGCCGGCCGTGCTCCTGGCCTTCGGCATCTCCCTGCGCGGCAGCACGCTCCCGCTGCGCGGCGCGGAACGGGCCCCTGTCCTCCTCGCCGTGGCCCTCAAGGCGGTCGTCCAGCCGCTGGTCGCCTGGGCTCTCGCAGCGGGCGTCTTCGGCCTCCACGGGGCGTCCCTGCTCGACGTGGTGGTGACGTCGGCACTACCGGCGGCCCAGAACCTGTTCACGTACGCGAGCAGCTACCAGGTCGGCGAGGTCCTGGCCAGAGAGGCGATCCTGCTGTCGACGGTACTGGCGGTGCCGGTGCTGGTGGTGGTGGCGGCGGTGCTGGGGTGACGGTCGGTCGACCGGAAACTCACTGGTGTCGATCGTCACGTCGAACGGGTCCGGCAGCTTGAGGGGATCACCGAACTTCACGGCGCTCAGGACGCGGTACACCTCGCCCTTCGGCTCCCAGTACAGCGTCGCCGTCGGCCCCCGGGGAGCCCAGCGGTCGACGAGGAGGCAGAGCGCCCGGCTCACGGTGAGTGCGCTCATGGCGGTCTCCCATCGATGCGTCACCGGTCCCAGCATGCCGAACGGGACCGGCGGGGGTCCACCGGTCCCGTTCGCCCGAAAGGGAAACCGCCTGGTCAGGCGATGCGTTCCAGCACCACCGGCGACGCCGTGAAGTCCGTCCCCGGCGCGGCGATGTCGTAGGAGCCCTCGATCGACCGGAGGGCGTAGTCGAAGCGCTCGGGGGTGTCCGTGTGGAGGGTCAGCAGGGGCTGGCCCTCGGTGACCTGGTCGCCGGGCTTGGCGTGCATCTCGACGCCCGCGCCCGCCTGGACCGGGTCCTCCTTGCGGGCGCGGCCCGCGCCGAGGCGCCAGGCCGCGACGCCGATGTCGTAGGCGTCGAGGCGGGTCAGGACGCCCGAGGCCGGGGCCTTGATCACGTGCTGTTCGCGGGCCACCGGAAGCGCCGCGTCCGGGTCGCCGCCCTGGGCCGCGATCATGCGCCGCCAGACGTCCATCGCCGAGCCGTCGGCCAGGGCCTTGGCCGGGTCGGCGTCCTTCACTCCGGCCGCGTCGAGCATCTCGCGGGCCAGGGCGATCGTCAGCTCGACCACGTCCGCCGGACCGCCGCCCGCCAGCACCTCCACCGACTCACGGACCTCCAGGGCGTTGCCGGCGGTCAGGCCGAGGGGCGTGGCCATGTCCGTGAGCAGAGCGACCGTCTTCACACCGTGGTCCGTGCCCAGGCCGACCATGGTGGAAGCCAGCTCGCGGGCGTCCTCGATCGTCTTCATGAAGGCGCCGGTGCCGACCTTCACGTCCAGGACCAGGGAGCCCGTGCCCTCGGCGATCTTCTTCGACATGATCGAGGAGGCGATCAGCGGGATCGCCTCGACCGTGCCGGTGACGTCCCGCAGGGCGTAGAGCTTCTTGTCGGCGGGGGCCAGGCCGTCGCCCGCCGCGCAGATCACCGCGCCGGTGCCGTCCAGCACCGACAGCATCTCCTCGTTCGAGAGCAGGGCGCGCCAGCCGGGGATCGACTCCAGCTTGTCCAGGGTGCCGCCGGTGTGGCCGAGGCCGCGGCCCGACAGCTGGGGGACGGCCGCGCCGCAGGCGGCGACCAGGGGGGCCAGCGGCAGCGTGATCTTGTCGCCGACGCCGCCCGTGGAGTGCTTGTCGGCGGTCGGGCGGGACAGGGACGAGAAGTCCATGCGCTCGCCGGAGGCGATCATCGCGGCCGTCCAGCGAGCTATCTCGCGGCGGTTCATGCCGTTCAGCAGGATCGCCATGGCGAGAGCGGACATCTGCTCGTCGGCGACCTCCCCGCGGGTGTACGCGTCGATGACCCAGTCGATCTGCGCGTCGCTGAGCTCGCCGCGGTCCCGCTTGGTGCGGATGACGGAGATGACGTCCATGGCCATGGCTTGGCTTCCTTCCGAGGGTTCCAGAAGCCGCACGGCCCCTCCGAGCCGGTCGCGTGAGCGACTCAGGGGGGCCGTACGGGGATTACTTGGTGAGGTGGTCCGGGCCGAAGGCCTGGGGCAGCATCTGAGACAGCGACAGGATCCCCGCCGGGGTCTCCAGCAGGAGGTCCGGGCCGCCGAACTCGTGGAGCAGCTGGCGGCAGCGGCCGCACGGGACGAGTGTGGCACCGTCGCGGTCGACACAGGTGAAGTGCGTCAGCCGGCCACCGCCGGTGTTGTGCAGCTCGGACACCAGGCCGCACTCGGCGCACAGTCCGAGGCCGTACGAGGCGTTCTCCACGTTGCAGCCGGAGATGATCCGGCCGTCGTCGACCAGGGCCGCCACGCCGACCGGGTAGCCGGAGTACGGGGCGTACGCCCGGGACATGGCGTCCCGGGCCACCGCACGCAGCTTCTCCCAGTCGACGTCCGGGCCGGTGCCGGTCACTTGCCCTGCCCCTTCCGGTACGGCATGCCGTTGGCCCTCGGCATCCGCAGCCGCTGCGCGGACAGGGCGAGGACGACCAGGGTGATGACGTACGGCGTGGCGGAGACGACCTGGTTGGGGACCTCGTCGGTGGTCGCGTACCAGGCGAACACCAGGGCGGCGACGACCGCGGTGATCATCGCGGGGACGTACTTCTTGCGGACGACCAGCCAGACGGCGCCGATGATGAGCAGCAGCGCGCCGAGCAGCAGCAGGGCGTGGACGTTGGCGGAGCCGCCGCGCAGGTTGAGGCTGTCGGTGTAGCCGAACAGGCCCGCGCCGAGGGCGAGGCCACCCGGCATCCAGTTGCCGAAGATCATCGCCGCGAGGCCGATGAAGCCGCGTCCGCTGACCTGGCCCTCCAGGTAGAAGGGGTTGGCCACGGTCGACAGGAAGACACCGCCGAGGCCGGCCAGACCGCCGGAGATGACGACGGCGATGTACTTGTACTTGTAGACGTTGACGCCGAGGGACTCGGCGGCGACCGGGTTCTCGCCGCAGGAGCGCAGCCGCAGGCCGAACGCGGTGCGCCACAGGATCCACCAGGTGGCGGGGATCAGCGCGATGGCGATCAGGGTCAGCCAGGACACGTTGGTGACCAGGCCGCCGAGCAGGCCGGCGATGTCGGAGAGGAAGAACCAGCCCTGGTTGTTGAGGTCTCGCAGCGCGTCGGACAGTCCCGGCACGGTGAAGTGGCCGAGCGAGTCCACCGCCGGGGACTGCTTGGCGGAGCCGCCGGTGTGTCCCTCGAAGGCGAGGGGCGCGAGGTAGCGGGTGGCGCCGAGGGCGAGGATGTTGATGGCCACACCGGAGACGATGTGGTTGACGTTGAACGTGACGGTCACGAGGGCGTGCAGCAGACCGCCGATCGCGCCGCCGAGGATGCCGACCAGGACACCGGTCCACGGGCCCCACTGGAAGCCGGCCCAGGCGCCGAACCAGGTGCCGAGGATCATCATGCCCTCGAGGCCGATGTTGACCACGCCCGCGCGCTCGGCCCACAGGCCGCCGAGACCGGCGAGGCCGATCGGCACGGCGAGCTGGAGCGCGGTGGACATCTGGCTGACGTTGGTGATGCCGTCGGCGCCGGTGATGAGGCGGACGATCGAGGTGAGCGCCAGGCCTCCGGCGATGATGAGCAGCAGGACGGGCCACGACAGGCGGCGGCCGGTCGGCGCCGCGGGCTGCAGCGTGGGCTGGTTGACGTCGGTCGCGGTGGTCATCGGCCAGCCACCTCCTTCGTGTTCTGAGCGCCGAGGACGTGTCCGGCGGCGAGTTCGGCGCCGACGCGACGCTGCTGGCGGCGCAGACCCCATTCGCGGACGGCCTCGTAGGAGACGACGACCGAGAGCACGATCAGGCCCTGCATGATGACCGCGATCTCCTTGTCGTAGCCGTGGAAGTCCAGCTCCGGCGAGGCCTTGTCGAGCCAGGCCCACAGCAGGGCGGCGAAGGCGATGCCGACGGGGCTGTTGCGGCCGAGCAGGGCGATGCCGATACCGAGGAAGCCGATGCCGGTGGGGAAGTTCAGGCTGTAGGTGTGGGTGTCGCCGAGCAGGATCGGCAGGCCGGCGAGGCCCGCGATGCCGCCGGAGATCAGCATGGCGCTGAGCACCATGCGCTTGGGGTCGACGCCGCTGGCCGCGGCGGCGGTCTGGGAGGCGCCGGAGGCGCGCAGGTCGAAGCCGAAGCGGGTGCGGTTGAGGACGACCCAGTAGCCGATGCCGAGCAGGACGGCGAGCAGCACCAGGCCGTAGATCTCGCCGGCCGCGCCCATGGGGATGCCGGGGATCCAGCCGGACTCGTACATCTCGCCGGTGGTGTTGTTGTTGCCGACCTTCACACCGAAGACGTCCGGCAGCCACAGGTAGGCGATCACGGAGGTGGCGATCGCGTTGAGCATGATCGTGGCGACGACCTCGCTGACGCCGCGGGTGACCTTGAGGACACCGGCGATGCCGGACCAGAAGGCGCCGGTGAGGACGGCGGTCAGGAGCAGCAGCGGGACCTGGAGGGGAGCCGGCAGGTTCATGTGGGCGCCGACGACGGCGGCCATCATGGCGCCGAGCTGGTACTGGCCGTCGACACCGATGTTGAACAGGTTCATCCGGAAGCCGATGGCCACCGCGAGGGCCGCGATGTAGTACATCGAGGCCTGGTTGATGATCAGCACCTGGATGTCGGAGAAGCCCAGCTGCTCGAACATCAGGGCGAACGGCTCGACGGGGTTCTTGCCCGACGCGAGCAGCACGATCGCGCTCAGGACGAAGGCCACGGCGAGCGCGATGACCGGTCCGGCCACCGCGAGGAGCACGCGCTCCTTGTCGAACTTCTTCATCAGCGGGCCTCGTCTTCACCAGACTCGGGGGCGTCGGCCTTCGAGATCTCGGGGGTTTCGTCGTGCTCGAGGTGCCCGGTGGCGGCACCGGTCATGGCCGAGCCGAGCTCCTCGGGGGTGATGGTGGCCGGGTCGGCGTCCGCGACCAGCTTGCCGTTGTAGATCACGCGCAGCGTGTCGGACAGGCCGATCAGCTCGTCCAGGTCGGCGGAGATCAGCAGCACGGCCAGGCCTTCGCGGCGGGCGTCACGGATGTGGTCCCAGATGGCGGCCTGGGCGCCGACGTCCACGCCCCGGGTGGGGTGCGCGGCGATGAGGAAGCGCGGCTTGTGGCTCATCTCGCGGCCGACGATCAGCTTCTGCTGGTTGCCGCCGGACAGGGAGGCGGCGGTGACGTCGATGCCAGGGGTGCGGACGTCGTACTCCGTGACGATCCGGCGGGTGTCCTCCTGGGCCGCCTTCGGGTCCAGCCAGACGCCCTTGGCGAGGGGCTTCTCCGTGACGTGGCCGAGGATGCGGTTCTCCCAGAGGGGTGACTCCAGGAGGAGGCCGTGGCGGTGCCGGTCCTCGGGGATGTAGCCCATGCCCTGCTCGCGGCGCCTGCGGGTGGGCCAGGCGGTGATCTCCTCGTCGGCGAGCCGGATGGTGCCGCTGTCGGCGGACCGCAGGCCGATGAGGGCGTCGACCAGTTCGGTCTGGCCGTTGCCCTCGACACCGGCGATGCCGAGGACCTCGCCCGCGTGGATGGTGAAGCTGATGTCGTCGAGGAGGGCCTTGCCGCCGGGGGCCGCGAGGCGCAGTTTGTCGACGCTGATGACGGGGCGGTCGGTGACCGTGGACTCGGCCGTCTCGGGCGTGGGCAGCTCGCTGCCGACCATCATCTCGGCGAGCTGACGGGGCGTCGTCTCGGCGGGGACGGCCGTGCCGACGGTGGTGCCGCGGCGGATGACGGTGATCTCGTCGGCGACGGAGAGCACCTCGCCGAGCTTGTGCGAGATGAAGATGACCGACAGGCCCTCGGCGCGCAGTTCACGCAGGTTCGCGAAGAGCGCGTCGACCTCCTGCGGCACGAGCACGGCGGTCGGCTCGTCGAGGATGAGGGTGGTGGCGCCGCGGTAGAGGACCTTGAGGATCTCCACGCGCTGGCGGGCGGCGACGCCGAGTTCCTCGACGAGGAGGTCGGGCTTGACGTCGAGGCCGTAGCGCTCGGAGAGCTCCTTGATCTTGCGGCGGGCCCTGGCTCCGATGCCGTAGAGCTTCTCGCTGCCGAGGACCACGTTCTCGAGGACCGTGAGGTTGTCGGCGAGCATGAAGTGCTGGTGGACCATGCCGATGCCGCGGACGATGGCGTCGGCCGGCGAGGAGAAGCTGACCTGCTGACCGTCGACGGCGATGGTGCCCTCGTCCGGCTTCTGCATCCCGTAGAGGATCTTCATCAGCGTGGACTTGCCGGCGCCGTTCTCGCCGACGAGGGCGTGCACGGTGCCCTTGCGGACGCTGAGGTGGATGTCGTGGTTGGCCACGACTCCGGGGAAACGCTTGGTGATCCCGGCGAGTTCGACGGCGGTCACCGAATCGTTGACCGCCGCTCCGGCCGGAGGGCTGCTGGACGCGTTGATGGCGCACTCTCCTGGGGACGGGGGCCGTCTACGCGCGTAGCGCCCCTACGGCATACAAAGGGGCCGACGCCCCGCGGCAACGGGGTACGAGGAGCAGCTCCCCGTACCCCGTCGAGCGGACGTAACCCCGGGGGTTACCGCCTGCTTCGAGGCAGTCGCTCGTCAGCTGCTCTTGACCTTGATCTCGCCGCTGATGATCTTCTCCTTGGCCGTCTTGATGGCTGCCTGGAGCTCGGCGTCGTCCGCGAACTTCGGGTTGGAGTTCGACAGGCTCACCTCGCCGGTCTTCAGATCGCCACGAACGATACCGGTCTCGGGCTTGCCGTCCTCGACCGACTTCGCCAGGTTGTACACCGCCTTGGCGACGTCCTTCATCGCCGAGGTCAGGATGGAGTCCTTGTACTTGGCAAGGGCTTCCTGCTGGTACTGGTCCGAGTCGACACCGATGGCCCACACCTTGTTGGCGGCGGCGGCCTCGATGACACCCTGACCGGACAGGCCGGCGGCCGCGTAGACGACGTCGGCCTTCTTCTCGATCTGGCCCTCGGCAGCCGTCTTGCCCTTGTCAGGGCTGGCGAAACCGCCCTCCTCGGCCGTCTGGGTGAGGTACTGGGAGAGCACCTTGACCTTCGGGTCGGTGTCCTTGACACCCTGCGCGAAGCCCGCCTGGAACTTGTGGATCAGCGGGATGTCCACACCGCCGACGAAGCCGACGACCTTGGTCTTGCTCGTCCTGGCGGCGGCGACACCGGCCAGGTAGGAGGCCTGCTCCTCGTTGAAGACCAGGTCGGCCACGTTCTTGGTGTTGATCGTGGCGTCGTCGACGATGCCGAAGGTGGTGTCCGGGAACTTCTCGGCGGCACCCTTCACGGCCGAGGCGTACGCGTAGCCGACACCGATGACCGGGTTGTAGCCCTGCTTGGCCAGGGAGGCCAGGCGCTGCTCCTTGTCGGCGTCCGTCTCGCCCTCGGTGGGCTCCACGTCGGCCGTCTGGTACCCGAACTCCTTCTTCGCCTGCTCCAGGCCGGCGTAGGCGGCGTCGTTGAAAGACTGGTCGCCCTTGCCGCCGACGTCGTAGGCGATGGCGAGACCCTTGTCGCCCTTCGAGTCCGACGACCCGGCGGAGGTCGAGGTGCCGCCGCAGGCGGAGAGCGCGAGGGCCAGGGAGGCGGTCGCTGCGCCTGCGACCGTGATCCGGGAAATCCGGCGCATGTGTGGGTGCTCCTGTCGTACAACGAGGTCGCACAGCGCCGGGACGGTTCAGCTTCAGCGCTGGCTTCGCCGCAGATTAACGCGCGTAGACCTGCCTGAAAACCCCTTCTGTCCACCTTGTTATGCGCCCGTGGCCAAGCCATCACCGGGCCTTGGTCCGGGCATTGCCGACCGCAAACGGGGAGTGGCGCTGGGTGATCCGGTTTCGGGAGAGCCGGGAAACGCGAAGCGGGCGGGCACCCAGAGGGGTGCCCGCCCGCTTCGGCTGGTCAGACCGGTCGGCTCACTCGGTGTTGACCTTGATCTTGCCGTCGATGATCTCCTGCTTGACCTTGTTCACGGCGTCCTGGAGACCGGCGACCTTCGCGTACTCCGGGTTGGACTCCGACAGGCCCACGCCGTTGACCTTCAGGTCGAACGTCTGGGTGCCGGTCAGCGGCTTGTCGTCCTGGACCGACTTGGACAGGGCATAGACCGCACCGCCGACATCCTTGAGCGCGGAGGTGAGGATGGAATTCTTGTACGGGGCGAGAGCGGCCTGCTTGTACTGGTCGGAGTCGACGCCGATCGCCCAGACCTTCGCCTTGGCGGCGGCCTCGATGACGCCCTGTCCGGACAGGCCGGCGGCCGCGTAGAGCACGTCGGCCTTCTTCTCGATCTGGCCCTCGGCGGCGGCCTTGCCCTTGTCGGGGCTGGCGAACCCACCTTCCTCGGCGGTCTGCGTCAGGTACTGCGACAGGACCTTGACCTTGGGGTCGGTGTCCAGCACGCCCTGCTTGTATCCGGCCTCGAACTTGTGGATCAGCGGGACGTCCACACCGCCCACGAAGCCGACCGTGTTCGTCTTGGTGGCCTTGGCGGCGGCGACACCGGCCAGGTACGAGGCCTGCTCCTCGGCGAAGATGAGGGATGCCACGTTGCCGCCCTCGACCGTGGAATCGACGATCCCGAAGGTGGTGTCCGGGTACTTCTTGGCCACGGCCTCCATCGCGAGGCCGTAGGCGTAGCCGACGCCGATCACCGGGTTGTAGCCCTGCTTGGCCAGCGACGCCAGGCGCTGCTCCTTGTCGGCGTCCGTCTCGCCCTCGGTGGGCTCGATGTCGGCCGTCTTGTAGCCGAACTCGTCCTTGGCCTTCGTCAGGCCGGCGTAGGCGGCGTCGTTGAAGGACTGGTCGCCCTTGCCGCCGACGTCGTACGCGATCGCGACGCCGCGCTCGCTGGTGTCGCTGTCGCCGCTGTCGCTGCTGGTGCCGCCGCAGGCCGTGGCGACGAGCCCGAGCGACGCGACCCCCACCGCGACGCGGGTCAGTTTGGAAATCCGACGCATCTGAAGTTCCCCATTCTCCAAAGCCCCGCAGTGGGTGCTCGGTTCGGCGCACATTAACGCGCGTAGACACTCCTGGGAACCAGGCCTCGCCTTGCCGTTATCCATTCGTGCCGATCGCTGATTAAGCCCGTGTGAACTACCCGATCGAAAGGTGCACTCGGGGCAGCGCACCCTTCAATCCCCCACGCTGTGTATCGATGGAGTACCTCAGCGTGAGGCTACTCAGGTATGTACACCTTCGCTGTCCAGGCTGCCCCGGAGCCACTGCGGTCGCAACCCGGAGAGGGCCGCCGGTCGCCCTGCGTCAAGGCACGGCGTTGGCCGAATGCCGCCGCCGAGGACGCGGCCGCCGACGAGAGTGCACACACGCGCGCCGGGGCCGATCCCGCACGATGCGACCGCCGGGCGGCCAGTGCGGAGAGAAGGCGGTGCCGTCGCCGACATTGCCGGGGAGGCGGGCTCTCGACCTGCTTTTGGCTGGATACCATCGCTCACCCTGACCGGCCGGAGCGACTCCCCGGACAAGTCGAAACGGCCCGCCAAGTGAATTGGCGAGCCGTTACGAAAGGCCGAGACTGCGATAGATTAACGCGTGTCTGCCCAAGCCTTCACGATATGGCAGGCGTAAGCGTCACCGAAGACTTCTGAGTAGGAGGTATGCGAATCCCCCGATGCGCGGCTCTTCCAAGGGCCGTAGATGGTGATGGAGTAGGGATAAGTGGGCGAATCACACTTGGCCGCTACCCGATATGACCCGAATCCCTTCAGGCAACCCGCCCACGCCTGGTTGCCGGCGGTAGACCGACCCACGTCACAGTTGGACACGGCTGCCTGCGCGGTGCCGCCGAAGGCGGTCACCAAACCGCCTGCAAGGGCAGCCACTAGGCAGAGCCTCAAGCCCGTCGCGTACTTTCTCAGTTCGCTCAATGGAGACCTCACAAGGTCGAGAGAACCCAGCGGATGGAAACGACCATGAACTAGCCTGCACGGCGCAAAATATGCTCCAGCGGGCGATCAAAATATAAGCCAAGCTGATCGGCTACGGCGAGCGGATTTCAGGTTCCGCTACTGCTTTGGACAAGAACTGGCCAAGCACGGGCGGAGATGTGCGGGGCTCAGAGCGTGGAGCGACAGGCATCCGCCCCGCCGCTCCAGCTCTCGGGGTCCGAGCCGAGGTCCCCGCACGTCTCCGGCTACAGGTAGGCGTCGAGCACCGCCGCCGCGGTGAAGAGCTCCACGCCGACCGCGATGGCCGACTCGTCCACGTCGAAGTCGCCCTGGTGGAGGTCGCGGATCTGGCGTTCGCCGGGGGTGCGGACGCCGAGGCGGGCCATGGCGCCGGGGACGTGTTCCAGGTACCAGGAGAAGTCCTCGCCGCCGAGGCTCTGCTCGGTGCCCTCGACGGACTCGACGCCGCGCCGGGCGATCATGGCCTCGCGCAGCAGTTCGGTGACGCCGGGCTCGTTGACGACGGGCGGGACGCCGCGCACGTAGTTGATCTCCGACTTGGCGCGGTACAGGTTGGCGATCTCGTCGATGGCCGCGACGACGACGTCGGGGGCCTGCCGCCACGCCTCGATGTCGAGGCAGCGCACGGTGCCGGACAGCTCGGCGTGCTGCGGGATCACGTTCGGCGCGTGGCCCGACTCGACGCGGCCCCAGGTGATGGCGATCCCGCTGCGGCTGTCGAAGCGCCGGCCGACCAGCGCGGGGACGTCGGTGACGACGCGGGCCGCGGCGGTGACCAGGTCGGTCGTGAGGTGGGGGCGGGCGGTGTGACCGCCCGGGCCGTCGAGGCCGATCTCCAGCCGGTCGCAGGCGGAGGTGATGGGGCCCTCACGGAGCCCGATCCTGCCGGCGTCCACGCGGGGGTCGCAGTGCACGGCGATGATCGCGCCGACGCCTTCCAGCGCCCCGCCCTTGATGGCGTCGGCGGCGCCGCCGGGCAGCACCTCCTCGGCGGGCTGGAAGATCAGCCGGACGGGGCGGGGCAGCGTGCCCTGCCGGTGCAGTTCGGCGAGGACCAGGCCGGCGCCGAGGACGACGGTGGTGTGCACGTCGTGGCCGCAGGCGTGCGCGCGGTCGGGCACGGTCGAGCGGTACGAGCACTCGGTCTTGGTGTCCGGGATGGGCAGGCCGTCGATGTCGGCCCGCAGGGCGAGCATGCTGGGACCGCCGTCCCACTGCTCGCCCTCCACGCCGATGTCACAGACGAGTCCGGTCCCTACGGCGAGGACGCGCGGCTTGAGGCCGGCCTGCTCGAGCCGCTCCTTGATCGCGGCGGTCGTGCGGAACTCCTGGTTGCCGAGCTCCGGGTGCATGTGCATGTCGCGTCGGAACGCGATGAGCTCGGCCCGCAGAGCGTCGGGCAGCGCACCGGGGAGTACGGCTCCCCCGGGAAGATCGACCTCGGACTCCAGTGACATCAGTTGCTTCACCCTTTGAAGGGTAGGGCGCCGGGGCGGTCTTCCGACCCTGGATCAACAAAACTTCAACCCGATAGGGGAAGAAAATATGACCGCCGGGCGCATAGCTGTCGGGTGAGACGGGTAAACTGGCCTGCCTTTTGGGCCGAACCGGGCCACCCATCCCCCAGAGCGTGACTTCGACCACATGCGCGTCACGACTCCGGTATCCATCCATCCTCTCCACGGATACCACGCCCTGCGCGGCGAACACGGGCGTGTTCATCTGCCGGACGTGCGCCCCCGCCAGTACGCGCCTCGTGCGCGTCCCCGGGTTCTCACCGGAACCAGCCGCCCGCGGCTCGGGGTCGGGACACCCGCGCCGGTTCCTGCCGACCGGCGGCCCGTCGGCCCCTGTGGCCGTCCGCCGGGTTCGCCTCAGCCTGCGGCCACGGCCCCCGCGGCCCCCGGCGTCGCGGTCGGCCCCGTCAGGCCTGCCGGGGCCGCTGAGGCTGTGGAGCTCGCCGTGCCTGCCGATTCCGTGGGGTCGACCGGCTTGGGCGGGTCCGGGTGCGACGGCGCTGCCGGGTCCGTCGAGGCCGTCGAAGGCAGCCGGTGGACGTCGCGGGCCGTGCCCGTGACCCCGGACAGGAAGCCCTGGGCTCGTGGGGAGGCGGTCTCGGTCAGCCAGGCCGGGTCGATGTCGCACACCGCGACCCGTACCTCCGTGCCGGACAGGGCGAGGGGGAGGGTGTGGACGACGGTGGAGGGGAAGCTGAGGATCGTCCGGCCGATGGGGCCGCGGCGGGCGATCAGTTCGAGGGGGAGTTCGGGGCGGACGATCTCCAGGCCCGTCTCGACCGCGAGGCGGTGGAGCTTGTCCGTGCTCTCGCGGCGGTGGGCGAAGTACCGGGTGGCGCCGTGGGTCCTGGCCAGGGCGCGGACGGCCTCCAGGTAGCGGCCGTCGTCCACCACGCCGGTCTCCACCAGGGACGTGCCCACCAGGTCCGCGCCCTTGGTGATGCGGGGCGGGCCGAAGCGGGCCCGGGTCCAGGCGAAGGAGTTGGCGGCGACCGTGACGCCCGCCGGGGTCTGCGCCATCGGCATGGAGGAGAAGATCTCGATGCGGCGGTCGCCGGAGGGGGTCAGGCGGCGGCGGGCGGAGGAGGACACCGGCGCGAAGATCAGATCGCGGGGGCCGGGGCGGCCGCCCTTGCGGTGCCAGCGCACCAGGCGTTCCCCCCGGGCCAGCTGCCCGACGAACTCCATCGTGGCCGTGCCGTCGTCGACGACGACCAGGTCACGGGCGCGGGTGATCGTCAGCAGCAGCTGGACGTAGCGGGAGAAGGGGTCCCCCAGCACGACCCGGCGTGCCCTGCGGAGCAGGCCGGTCAGCCCGCCGATGGTCTGGAAGGGCGCCAGGGGCCCGCCGCGCGCTTCCTCCCAGCGGACCTGGTGCCCCTCGTCGCGGGCCAGGTCGGACATCCGCCGCAGCTGGCCGCGCGTCATCGGGTCGACGGGTGACAGCACCACGAGGGTGAGCCCCACGCCGGGCGCATGCGCGTGCGCCCACTCCAGCACGTTCAGCAGCTGTACCGGGCTCTCGACGAAGGCGAGAGTGTGGGGGCCGGCGTTCCCGGCGCGGGGGCTCATCGACGTACGACCGTCCCGTCGTAAGGGGGGTTGTGGGGTGGTGCGCTCAGACGCCGACCGGCTCGCCCGCCGCGTCGGCGATCTCCGCCTCGGCGACCACGCCGGCGACGCGGCGCAGCTTCTTCATCGGGGCCAGCTCGGAGTCGTAGACCTTCTTCACGCCGTCGCCGAGGGAGGCCTCGATGGTGCGGATGTCGCGGACGAGGCGGGTGAGGCCCTGCGGCTCCACGGAGGCGGCCTGGTCCGAGCCCCACATGGCGCGGTCGAGGGTGATGTGGCGCTCGACGAAGGTGGCGCCCAGGGCGACCGCGGCGAGGGTGGTCTGCAGGCCGGTCTCATGGCCGGAATAGCCGATCGGGACGTTCGGGAACTCCTTCTCCAGCGTGTTGATCACACGGAGGTTGAGCTCCTCGGCCTTCGCCGGGTAGGTCGACGTGGCGTGGCACATCAGGATGTTGTCGGAGCCGAGGACCTCCACCGCGTGGCGGATCTGCTTCGGCGTCGACATACCGGTGGAGAGGATCACGGCGCGGCCGGTGGAGCGCAGGGCGCGCAGCAGCTCGTCGTCGGTGAGGGAGGCGGAGGCCACCTTGTGGGCGGGGACGTCGAACTTCTCGAGGAAGGCGACGGCCTCGGTGTCCCACGGGGAGGCGAACCAGTCGATGTTCTTCGACTTGCAGTAGTCGTCGATCGCGCGGTACTCGTCCTCGCCGAACTCCACACGGTGGCGGTAGTCGATGTAGGTCATCCGGCCCCAGGGCGTGTCGCGCTCGATGTCCCACTGGTCGCGCGGGGTGCAGATCTCCGGGGTGCGCTTCTGGAACTTGACGGCGTCGCAGCCGGCCTCGGCGGCGGCGTCGATCAGCTTGAAGGCGTTCTCGAGATCGCCGTTGTGGTTGATGCCGATCTCACCGCAGACGTAGACCGGACGGCCCGGGCCGACCTCGCGCGAACCGAACGTGCGGATACGGGAGTTGGTGCTCATGGCAGAGATGTCCTTACTTGGTGAGGGAATCGAGAGAGGGGCCGAGGATCCAGCTGGCGATCTCTCGGATCGCGCCGTCGCCACCGGGGACGGTGGTGACCGCGCGTGCGGCGCCGCGCACGACGTCGTGGGCGCTCGCGACCGCCACGGGCCAGCCCACGAGGGCGAAGCACGGGAGGTCATTGACGTCGTTGCCGACGTAGAGCACGCGCTCCGGCGCGATGCCCTGCTCCTCGCACCACTGCTTCAGCGCGAGGTCCTTGCGGTCGATGCCGTGCAGCACCGGGAGCTTGAGCTTCCGGGCCCGGGCGGCGACCACAGGGTTCTGTTCCGTGGACAGGATCAGCATCTTCAGGCGACCGCTCGCACGGAGGGCCGCGATACCGAGTCCGTCCCCGCGGTGCACGGAGACGAACTCCCGTCCGTCGGAGTCGACGAGCACCCGGTCGTCGGTCTGGGTGCCGTCGAAGTCGAGGACGACCGCGTCGATGTCGTCGGCGGTCGGGAGGGCGCCGGGGCGGTCCGCGTCGAAGAGCGGCGCGAGGGCCCGGGCGCGGGCGAGGTCGTGCGGGTCGTCGATCTCCAGGACGCGCGCGGGGTCGGTGCGGACCAGTTCGGTGCGGCCGAAGAAGCGGTGCTGGTGCTTGCGGAAGCCGGTCGCCTCCATGGCGTAGGCGGCGCCGGTCTCCAGCAGGTCCTGGGGGCGGTCCTGGCGGCGGGGCCGGAAGGACTTGTCGTGGTTGACGCCGTAGCCGCCGGCCGTCACACCGGAGGTGGCCTCGGTGTCCGCGTCCCGCCAGATGAACCCGTGGAAGGGCGCCACGGTCACCGCGGTGTCGGCGCCGTCCTCGGCGATGGCGCCCGCGACCCCGTCGATGTCCTCGCGGACGATGAAGGGGCTGGTGCACTGCACGAGCAGCACCACGTCCACCGGCGCCCCGTGCAGGGCCTCGTGGGTGTCCATGGCGTGCAGGACGGCGGCCTCGGAGGTGGCCGTGTCGCCGGCGATGGCGGCGGGCCGCAACACGACCTCGGCGCCGGCCTCACGGGCGGCGGCCGCGATGGCCTGGTCGTCGGTGGAGACGACGACGTCCGTCACCAGCCGGGTGGCCCGGCACTCGCGGACCGCCCGCGCCACCAGCGGGACTCCGCCGACGGGGAGGAGGTTCTTGGCGGGCACGCCCTTGGAGCCGCCGCGCGCGGGGATCACCGCGAGCACGCGGCGCACCGGGGCGCCTCGGCCCGCTTCCGGGTGGGACATGGGGTCTTCTCCTTGGGCTCCGTGGACGGAGGGTTCGGGGCGGCTCACAGCTCGCCCATCCGCCGGATGACGGGCGCCACGCGCTGCACGCCGTGCCGGTAGGCGCCGCGCGCCGCCCGGCGCACGATCTGCCGGACCGGTCCGGGCTCCTCGTCGGCGGCGGGCGCGCCGGGCAGCGGGGTGCCGTCCGGGCCGAGGTGGTGGCGGGCGAGGATCCCGGGCAGATAGCCGGGCGCGGTGACGGGGGTGTAGTAGGGGGTCAGCGAGGGGAGGCCGCCGGGCCGGTCGAGCAGCTCGGCGATGCGTTCGCGGGCCGCGTCGAAGGCGGAGTCGTAGGAGCCGTCCACCGCGACGCCCTGCCGCGAGACCCAGTCCTCGGCGGGCGCGGGCCGGTGCCCGGCGTCGAGCTGGTCCCAGGAGGCGAGGCAGCCGGAGCCCACGAAGTGGTGGTTGCCGAGCGACTCGCGGATGCCGAGGTCCGTCAGCACGACCGTGGGGATACGGCGGTGCAGCGACTCCAGGGCGGCCGTGGAGCTGACCGTCACCAGCAGGTCGGTGCGGTCGAGGACCTCGCCCATGTTTCCGTACACCAGGCGGAAGTTGTCCGGCGGATCGAGGCGCTGCACCAGCCTCTGGTACGGCAGCTCCTCGATGTGGGTGGTGTGTTCGCCGGGCTTGGAGCGCAGCTTCAGCAGCACCTCGCGCTCGGGGTGCCGGCGGGCGTGCTGCACCAGCCGGTTCAGCAGGTACGTACGGTCCTTGCGGCTCTCCGGGACGGAGGGCTGGGCGGCGAAGACGACCGTGTAGGGGTCGTGCTCGCCTTCGTACGGCGCTCCCCCGAGGAACGGCAGGGCCACCTCGGTGACCGCGGAGGCGTCGGCGCCGACCCCTTCGTAGACGGCCCGGAAACGGTCCGCGTCCTGGCGGGAGTTGGCGAGGACCAGGTCCGCTCCGTGCCGCAGCAGCAGGCCGTCGGCGAGCTTCTCGTAGACGACACCGACGTAGCCGGTGACGACGACGGGCCGCTCGGTGCGGTTCTCCCAGACGCGTGCCAGGCCGTGCAGCATCGCCTGCACACCGCCGCCGACCAGGGAGAGGACCAGGACGTCGTAGGACCCCTGGGCCATGGCGCGCAGGAACTCGACGGCGGTGACCTCCCGCAGCGAGTCGGCGGGCACGCCCACTTCCTGAAGCTGGCGGGGGGTGGGCGTCGCCCGGCCGCGCAGCAGGAATCCGTCGAGGAGGGGGCCGGCTTGCGCGCCCTCGCTCGGTGCGGCTTCCATGGACGGTCCCGGGGCGATGCGGGCGGCGGTCAGCGCACCCCATTTCCATCGGGTGTCGGAGTCCGCGAGGACCGCGATGCGCGGGCGCTTCGGTGTACTTACTGGCACACCGAAGACGCTAGGAAGCGAATGCTAGGTATGGCGGAACCGCGAATCAACGAAAAGTTAACAACAGCCCACCGAGAGCCGAACTGGCCTGCTGGGGGGCGGGAAGTACACGGGGTGCACCGTTCTGACACATTGAGTTCACCCGGTGTACCTTCGTAGGAAAGTTCCGCTGCCGGGCGGCCTCCTAACGTTTTGCGGGTGCCTAAGCTTTCCGTGATCGTGCCGTTTTACAACGTGCAGCAATATGCCCCGGACACCCTCAGAAGCCTTCGGTTGAACGCGGACCGCGATTTCGAGTTCATCCTGGTCGACGACCGTTCCAAGGACGAAACTCCGGCCATTCTCGAACGAGCGGCCGAGGACCTTTCGGATGTCGCGCAGGTGCGGTACATCCGCCATGAGCAGAACGGCGGTCTCGCCACCGCGCGCAACACCGGCCTGGACGCGGCGCAGGGCGAGTACCTGACGTTCCTGGACGGCGACGACTGGCTGGCTCCCGGTTACCTCACCGAACTGGTGTCCGCGATGGACGACCTGGGGTGCGACTTCGTGCGCACCGACCATGTCCAGGCCACCGCGCGCGCCCGTTCCGTGCACCGGGTCCCGGTCGGACGGCGCTGGGAGGCCTTCGACCCGCGGGAGGCGATCCTCCCGGCCCACCGCTCCACGTCGGTGGACTACGCCTACGCCTGGGCCGGCGCGTACCACCGCCGTCTCGTCGACAAGGGCGTGCTCCACTTCACCGACGGGCTGCGCACGGCCGAGGACCGGCCGTGGATCTGGAAGCTGCACCGCGAGGCGGAGTCGTTCGCCGTGGTGAGCCTGCTGGGCGTGTTCTACCGGCGCGGGGTGGCCTCGTCCCTGACGCAGATCGGCGATGTCCGCCAGCTCGACTTCATCCGCGCCTTCGACCAGGTGATCGAGGAGACCGCCGCGGACCGCGACGCCGGCCGGCTGCTGCCCAAGGCGGTGCGGACGTACTGCGCGATCATCGCCCACCACCTCTCCAACGAAGACAGGTTCGAACCGGCCGTGGCCAGGCAGCTGCGGTCGATGAGCGCGGCGGCCATCAAGCGCATGCCGCAGGACGCACTCGCTGACGCACTGGAGGCCATGGACATGGACCGCTCGTCCAAGCTGCGGCGGCTGCGGCGCCGGGTCACCACGACGGGAGCGGCCGCCTGATGCCCGGGACCACTCAGATCTTCTGCGCCTCGACGCTGTACGGCGTCGCCACCCTGGCCGCCGCGATCGACTCCGACCTCTTCGAGGAACCGGACCGCCGGGTGCTTCTGGTGTTCAACAACTCCGCGACCCCGGAGACCACTCCGGCTCTCGACGAGATGCCGGGCTTCGCCCCGCTGCGTGAGCACTTCGACGACGTGCTGTCCTGGAACGAGGCCATCCGCCCCTTCCACCCCGGGGCCTGGACGCCGCGCGCCGACGACATCCCCCTCTTCGAGCGCTACCTGCGGCTGCTGTGGGGCCTCGGCGACGACCGGGTGAGCCTGGTGCTGGAGTCGATCCAGGTGGCGCCCGCGCTGACGGTGGCGCAGCTGTTCACGGACGCCCCCATCGACGTCTACGCCGACGGGCTGATGAGCTACGGCCCCACGCGCAACAAGCTCGACCCGCTGGTCGGCACCCGTGTACGGCGTCTGCTGCACCTCGATCTGGTGCCGGGGCTCACGCCGATGCTGCTCACCGAGTTCGGCGTGCCGGCGCACCTGGTGCCCTCGCCCGCGTTCCTGAAGGTGCTCGGCGAGGTCACCGAGACCGTGCCCGAACTGCCCGTCCTGCCCGACGAGTCGGCGCTGCTGCTCGGCCAGTACCTGTCCGCGCTGAACATCCTCTCCCCCGAGGAGGAAGAGGACCTGCACGTGCGGATGATGCGGGGCGCCGTCGCCCGTGGCCACCGCACGGTCGTCTTCAAGCCCCACCCGACCGCCCCGGCCCGCTACAGCCGCGCCCTGGAGACCGAGGCCGAGAAGCTCGGCGTGGACCTCACGGTCCTGGACACGCCCGTGCTCGCCGAGGTGCTGTTCGACCGCGCCCGGCCCGCGCTGGTCGTCGGCTGCTTCTCGACCGCGCTGTTCACGGCCTCCGCGTTCTACGACCTGCCGGTCGCCCGCATCGGAACCGAGCTGCTGCTGGAGCGGCTGACGCCGTATCAGAACAGCAACCGGGTCCCGACCACCCTGGCGGACGCGCTGCTGCCCGACCTGGAGAGCGGCACGGACGATGACGTGCTGCCCGCCGAGCGGCTGTCCGCCCTCCTCACAGCCCTCGGATTCACCATGCAGCCGCAGATCTACCCGGATCTGCGCCCGCAGGCCGAGCAGTTCCTCGCCCGGCATCTCGGCCCGCGCACCCGGCGCTACTTCAAGAAGCGGCGCCTCACCGCGCTCGGGCTGCCCGGCGGCATTCCGCAGCGGCTGGCGTTCCTGCCGCGCAACTCCACGGCACGCCGGGTGGTCCGGCGGGCCCGGGCACTGCGCAAGGCGGTACGCCGCTGAGCCGGTCCCGCCGGGCGGCCCGGGCGACATCCGGATGAACCCATGGGGACCGGCAGGCGAAGCCTGTCGCCGTCGAACGTAATTCCGTCAACTCTCGTCCTAGGGTGACAGGCGCCCGCCCACAGGCGGCTCAGGCAAGGGACATACGAGCCACACAGAGGTTTCCAGCGTGACCGAGACGGCCGTCAGCACCCACAAGCCCCAGCCCGGTGTCGCCGTGCTGGTCGAACCACCGGGCGCCACGACCGTCCCACGGCGCAGAAAGGACTCCGCCGGGCGGCTGCGCGCCCTCGACGGACTGCGGCTGGTGGCCGCGCTGATGGTGGCGCTGTACCACTACGGCGGACGCGGCGGTGAGGTCGCCCAGGCCTGGGGCACCTCACCCGAGGACCAGTTCCCGACCCTGCACTCCCTGTTCGCCTACGGCTGCCTCGGCGTCCAGGTGTTCTTCGTGATCAGCGGGTTCGTCATCTGCATGAGCGGCTGGGGCCGTCCTCTGAAGTCGTTCTTCGCCTCCCGCGCCTCCCGGCTGCTGCCCGCCTACTGGGTGGCGGTACTCATCGTCACGGCGGTGTTCGCGCTGCCGATGGTGGCCTACAAGGCGGTCTCGCCCAGCGACGCCCTGGTCAACCTGACCATGCTGCAGATGCCGCTGGGCGTCGACCGGGTACTCGGCGTGTGCTGGACCCTGTGGGCGGAAGTCCGCTTCTACGCCCTGTTCGCCCTGTGCGTCGTCCTGCCCGGGGCGAACCGCCGCCGGGTGATCATGTTCTGCGCGGGCTGGATGCTGGCGGCGGTGATCGCCGAGAACGCGAACATGCCGCTGCTCGACATCGTCCTGATGCCCGAGTACGCGCCCTTCTTCATCGGCGGCATCGGCCTCTACCTCGTGCACCGCGACCGGCGGGACGTCTACGGGTGGGGCATCGTGGCCGTCAGCTGGCTGATCGGCCAGCACTACGCGGTGCAGGGGCTGTGGCACGCCCCCGACCCGGAGGCCTTCTCCTACCGCTCCTCGTTCGGGATCATCGCCGTCGTGACGTTCGGCTTCGTGGCGGTCGCCGCGATCGCGCTGGGCCTGCTCAACCGGGTGAACTGGCGGTGGCTGACGGTCGCGGGCGCGCTGACGTACCCCTTCTACCTGGTCCACGAGCACCTCGGCTGGGTGGTCATCCACGCCCTGCACCGCGGTCTGGGACTGGCGTCCGGGGTGACCTTCGCGCTGACGGTGGCGTCAATGCTGCTGCTGGCGTGGTTGCTGAACAAGTATGTGGAGAAGCCGCTGACGCCCCTGCTGCGGGCGGCCCTGGCGAAGGCCCGCTGAGCTGTTCACGAGACGTTCAGCCGGCCGTCGGTTCGGGCAACGCTCAGAGAGAAGGCTCGTCTCATGACCAACGCACAAGCGACCGACACGCACCCCGGCGAACTCATGGACGTCCCCGGCTGGTTCCCGCCGCTGGACCAGATGCTGTTCACCTGGTTCCTCGAACAGCAGAACAAGGCCGGCATGAAGGGCGACCTGCTGGAACTCGGCGTCTACATGGGCAAGAGCGCGATCCTCCTCGGCCACCACCTCCAGGACGGCGAGCACTTCACCGTCTGCGACCTGTTCGAGGGCGACGCCCCGGACGGGGCCAACCAGGCGGAGGCCGCCAAGTCGTATGCCTCGCTCACCCAGCAGGCGTTCGAGCGGAACTACCTCTCCTTCCACGACACCCTGCCGACGGTCATCACCGGCCCCAGCTCCCTGGTGCCGGAGAAGGTGGCCGCGGACACCTGCCGATTCATCCACATCGACGCCTCGCACCTGTACGAGCACGTGTACGGCGACATCGGCGCGGCCCACGACATCCTGCTGCCCGAGGGCATCGTGGTCCTCGACGACTTCCGGTCCGAGCACACCCCGGGTGTCTCGGTCGCCGCCTGGGAGGCCGTCCTCAACCGCGGTCTGCACCCGATCTGTCTCAGCACGCAGAAGCTGTACGCCACCTGGGGCGATCCCGAGTCGCTCCAGGAGGAACTGCTTCAGATGCTGCGGCAGCGTTCCGACGTGGGGCTGAGCGTGCAGGAGGCGGCCGGGCACCGGCTGATCCGGGCCCGTTCCCGGGGCATGAAGCCGCCGTCCTTCCCGCCCTCACGGCACTACGTGGAGCCCGTGGCCACGCCGGACCCCGCCGCCCGGGTCGCCGAGTCGCGTGCGGCGCGCCCGGCCCGGCCCGCTCCGTCCCGGGCCCGCCGGCTCGCCAAGGACCTGCTGCCGCCGGTGATCACCCGGGCCGTACGGCGGGCCCGCGCGAAACGGTCCTGATGCGCCGCACCACGTCATGAGACGCGGACTGCCCGGCCCGCTTCGGCCGGTGCCGGCGCGCGTGCTCTACGGACCCGCCAGCGACAGCTTCACCGCGAAGCCCAGGAACAGCGCACCCGCCGCCGAAGTCGCCCCTGCCGACAGGCGCCTGCGGCGGCGGAAGGCGGCGGCCAGCCTGGTGCCGCCGAAGATCAGCGCGCTGAGGTAGAGCACGCTGGCGAGCTGGGCGAGGGTGCCGAGGACCACGAAGGACAGGGCGGGATAGGCGTACCCCGGATCCACGAACTGCACGAAGAAGGCGACGAAGAAGAGGATCGCCTTCGGGTTGAACAGGCTGACGACGAAGGCACGGCGGAAGGGCCGCTCCTCGGCGGGCCCGGGCACCCCGTCACTGCCGGTCCGCTCCCCACGCGTCCGCCACATGCCCCACGCGGCCCGCAGCATGCCGATGGCCAGCCAGGTCAGATATCCGGCCCCCGCGTACTTGACGACGGCGAACAGCACGGCGTTCCCCTGGAGCAGCGAGGCGACTCCGGCTGCGGACAGCGTCATCAACACCGTGTCCCCGCACCAGACTCCGGCAGCGCCGCTGTACCCGGCACGCACGCCACGGCGGGCGGCCACGGACAGCACGTACAGCGAGTTGGGGCCGGGCAGCAGGACGATCAGCACGAGGCCCGCCAGGTAGGTGGGCAGATCAACGACACCGAACATGCGAATGAGTGTGGCACGCGGGTCTGACATCCCGCCCCGGCGTCCGGTCGGAAGTCGTCCGGTCAGAAGACGTCGGACGGGACGTAGGCCCCCCACACCTCGCGCAGTGCGGTGCAGACCTCGCCGACGGTCGCCCGGGCCCGCAGGGCCTCCCTCATCGGGTAGAGGACGTTGTCCTCGCCCTCGGCGGCCTTCTTCAGCGCGGCCAGGGCCGCGTCCACGGCCGGCTGGTCGCGCTCCGCGCGCAGCTCGGCCAGGCGTTCGGCCTGCCGGGCCTCGATGGCGGGGTCGACGCGCAGCGGCTCGTACGGCTCTTCCTCGTCGAGCCGGAAGCGGTTGACGCCGACGACGACGCGTTCGCCGGAGTCGGTCTCCTGGGCGATGCGGTAGGCGTTGCGTTCGATCTCGTTCTTCTGGAAGCCGCGTTCGATGGCCTCGACGGCGCCGCCCAGTTCCTCGACCTTGGCCATCAGCTCCGTCGCGGCGGCCTCGACGTCGTCGGTCATCTTCTCGATGACGTAGGACCCGGCGAACGGATCGACGGTCGCCGTCACGTCCGTTTCGTGGGCGAGGACCTGCTGGGTGCGCAGGGCGAGGCGGGCTGATCTGTCGGTGGGCAGGGCGATGGCCTCGTCGAAGGAGTTGGTGTGCAGGGACTGCGTGCCGCCCAGCACCGCGGCCAGACCCTGCACCGCGACCCGGACCAGGTTCACCTCCGGCTGCTGCGCCGTCAGCTGCACCCCCGCCGTCTGGGTGTGGAAGCGCAGCATCAGCGACTTGGGGTCCCGCGCGCCGAACTCCTCGCGCATCACCCGGGCCCAGATGCGGCGCGCGGCACGGAACTTGGCGACCTCCTCCAGGAGCGTCGTGCGGGCCACGAAGAAGAACGACAGCCTCGGGGCGAAGTCGTCCACGTCCATGCCCGCCGCGACAGCGGTGCGGACGTACTCGATGCCGTCGGCGAGGGTGAAGGCGATCTCCTGCACGGGCGAGGCACCCGCCTCGGCCATGTGGTAGCCGGAGATCGAGATGGTGTTCCACTTCGGGATCTCGGCCCGGCAGTACCGGAAGATGTCCGCGATCAGCCGCAGCGACGGCTTGGGCGGGAAGATGTAGGTGCCCCGGGCGATGTACTCCTTCAGGACGTCGTTCTGGATCGTGCCCGTCAGCTTCTCCGCGCCGATCCCCTGCTCCTCGGCGACCAGCTGGTACATCAGCAGCAGCAGGGCCGCGGGGGCGTTGATCGTCATCGACGTCGAGACCTGGTCCAGCGGGATCCCGCCGAACAGCACCCGCATGTCCTCCACCGAGTCGATGGCGACCCCCACCTTGCCGACCTCGCCGTGCGCGATCGGGGCGTCGGAGTCGTGGCCCATCTGGGTGGGCAGGTCGAAGGCGACCGACAGACCCGTGGTGCCGTGGGCGATCAGCTGCCGGTAGCGGGCGTTGGACTCCGCGGCCGTACCGAATCCGGCGTACTGGCGCATCGTCCAGGGACGGCCGGTGTACATCGTCGGATACACACCACGGGTGTAGGGGAACGCCCCCGGCTCCCCCAGCTTCTCCGCCGGATCCCAGCCATCGAGGGACTGCGGCCCGTAGACCGGCTCGATGGGCAGTCCGGACTCCGACTCACGCGCCATGGTGGGTTGCCTCCCGCAGAGCAGTGACCTCGCTCACCACCATGCCCCCTGGTTCGCGACGGGTCACGCCCGGGGAAGCATCTCAGGTGACATCCGGGCACAAGGGTGAGACGAGCGGGGGCCGTGTGCGTACTACGGGCATGGGGAGAGCGTTCGTGGCGGGACTGGCCGTGGTGGCCGCGCTGACCGGCTGCACGGTGCAGGCCCCCGACAGCGAGGGCAAGCGCCGCTCGCCGGTGCACATCGAGCTGCCCGACGCCACCCCGTCCCCGGACCGCCCGCCCGCCGGTGACGGCGACGAGCCGAAGCCGGGGCCGCCGTCGCACGACGACAAGCCCGGTGCGGCTCCCGCCCCGCCCCGCGTGCTGTGGTCCCGCGGCGACACCGGCCGGGACGTCCGGGAGCTCCAGGCCCGGCTCCGGCAGGTCGCCTGGCTGTTCGACGGGCCGACCGGCACGTACGACGAGCCGACGGAGCGGGCGGTGAGCGGGTTCCAGGGCAAGCGCGGGCTCCCCCGCACCGGGAAGACCGACGCCGTCACCTGGCAGCGGCTGCTGCGCATGACGCGCGAGCCGGGCCGGTGGGACCTGTACCTGATGGGCGGCCAGCCGGCCGAACCGCCGGACGCGCGCTGCCGGACCGGCCGGGTGCTCTGCATCGACAAGACCAGTCGGACGCTGCGCTGGATGGTCGACGGGCGGACCGTGTCGACGATGGCGGTCCGCTTCGGCTCGCAGTACACGCCGACCCGGGAGGGCGTCTTCTCCGTCTACTGGAAGTCCCGCGACCACGTGTCGACGCTCTACGACTCGCCCATGCCCTACGCGATGTTCTTCAGCGGCGGCCAGGCCGTGCACTTCTCGGCGGACTTCGCCGCCCGGGGCTACGCCGGCGCCTCCCACGGCTGCGTCAACGTACGGGACGAGGCGGCGATCGCGGAGCTGTACGCGCAGGTCCGCAACGGCGACAAGGTCGTCGTGTCCTGGTGACGGCGGGGAAGAGACGTTGGGGCGCGGGCGGGACCGGGGGAACGTGTCCCGCCCGCGCTCAGGTGCACGAGCCGTAGGTACGGGGGGAACCCCGGCTCTGTGCGACGGCCGATGACCAGTCGGCTCACTCATTACTGCGCCGGGGCGGCCGAAAACGTCACACCCTCGGCCAGGAAGTTTCCACGGAGTGTGAAACCGCAGGTCACAGCGGTGCGAGAAAGCTCCGGAACCGGCCACGATCCGCGGTGTCCTCGTGGTCGTCCTTCTTCTCGGCCCGCTTGCCGGCCTTCCGGTCGGCCTTGTCCCGCTTCGGGTCCTGGTCGCGGTCCCGGTCGGGGCCCCGGTCCGTGCCCTTGCCCCGAGGGCGGTCCTGGTCCGCGTGGTCGTCGTCCCCGCGTTCCCACGAGCGGGGGCCGGCCGAGGACAGGACGCCCTTGCAGTACTTCCACGCCCGCAGGCCGCCCGCCGCGTCCCGCAGGGCGCGCCTGCGGTCAGGGTCCAGCCGCTTGCCGTCGCGGAGGTCGCGGCAGGCGGAGGTGATCTCCTCGCGGTGGCCGCCGGAGCGGTCCCTGCGGTCGTCCGGCTCCGGGTCCGCGCCGTCGTTGTCTTTGTCCCGGCCCTGAGTACCGGACCCGCCCGTCGACGACCCGTTCGGGGCGTCGTCGGGGGTGGAGCCGCCCTGCGCGGCGTCGCTCGGCGAGGGTGACACCAGCGGGCGTTCCGGGTGGGTGACGGCGGCCGAGACGGAGGCGCCGGGGCCGGGCTCGCCGTCGCCGAACGGTGCCCTCAGGGCTCCGGTTCCGGCCGCGAGGGCGACCCCGCCGACCATGCCGACGGCCAGCCCGGCGGCCAGACCTAGGCGGGCGGGACGGGCCCAGCGGGGCCGCCGGGCGACGACGGTGCCGCTGTCGCCGGGGGCTCCGATCCGGACCAGCCCGGCGTCGGCGGCCTCGGCCGCGTCCTGCCGGCCGGTGGCCGGGCGGGTCGCGGCCGCGTCGGCGCGTTCCGCGCGAACCTTGCGGAAAGCGGCCATCGCCGCGGCCTCGCCGGGGAGTTCATCGCTGGTCAGCGGGGGTGTGGCGGACAGTGCGCCGAGGGTCCTGGCGAGGTGTTCGGCCTGGTCCCGGCCGGCGCCTTCGACAGCTCCGAGTGGCTCTCCGCTCAGCAAACGCTCCGCCGTTTCGCGGTCCAGCCACCTGTACTGCTCGTCGGCCATCACACATCCTTCTGCGTCCGCGCAACGCCATTCGTCACACCTGCGGACGTCACCGCACCGCCGCGCGGTTCTCGCTGGGGCGGCAGGGCGTCGAGCACCCCGGCCGATTCCGGATCGGCCTGCGGGTTGTCGCCGAGCAGTTCGGCGAGCCGCTTCAGACCCCGGTGCGCCGCCGTGCGGACCGCGCCCGGGCGCTTGCCGAGCGTCTCGGCGGCGGTCTTCGCGTCGAGCCCCACCACCACGCGCAGCACGACCGCCTCGGCCTGGTCCTGCGGCAGCCGGGAGATCAGGGAGAACGCACCGTCGGTGGCGAGCGCCTCCATGGCCTCGCCCGCGGTGTCCGACTCGGCGGCCCGGCCGGTCAGCTCGGTCTCGTCACCGCCGATCGCGGGCCGGCGGCCGCGCATGCGTATGTGGTCCAGCGCGCGGTTGCGGGCGATCCGGGCGGCCCAGCCACGGAACCGGTCCGCGTCACCGGTGAACCGCTCCAGATCGCGGGCTATCTGAAGCCACGCCTCGGACGCCACGTCCTCGGCGTCGGGGTCGCCGACCAGCGTGCGTACGTACCCGAGCAGCCGCGGATGCACCGTGCGGTAGACAGTCCGGAACGCGTTTTCGTCTCCGTCCTGTGCCGCGCGCACCGCGGCGGTCAGCTCCGCGTCGTCCCCCAGCACCGCGCGCCCTTCTGCGCCTAAACCGGTGCCGCTCTCGCGGACCGGGTTCTCGCCGTCGTGGTTGCTCCATTGGTGGTTGCGGTTACAAGCCCGCAGGTGGTTGCGGTGGTCGCACCGCTTTCGCGTTGGCGCGAATGGCACGTTACGACCTGAAACCACTCCCCGTCCATGTCCGTCCGAGATGCAACTAAGCCGTGACGCCGCGGGTGTGACAGAAAACGCACGCCGGGCGCTGTAGGAAGTACGGGCCGCCGCGCGGCCCGTGCCGCGCGACGGCCGGGGCCTCTCCTGTGGGGGGTGGCGGCCTCGGCCGTTGCCATGGCGGGTACCGGCGGATGCCCGGCACTCGCCCGGCGGTGCCGGGCGGCGTTCGCGCGATCCCTTACCGCTGACGGCCGTTGGGCTGGGAGCGCTTGCCCTCGCCCCGGCTGTTGCCCTCGCTCCCGCTCTTGCCCGCGCCGCTGTCCGGCCCGTCGCCCGCGGCGGGTGTGCCGTCGTCCTCGGCGGGATCGCCGTTCCCGGAGCCGCCGCTCCCGCCCTTCGGCCCGGCCGGTAGCCCGGCGCAGTACGCCGTGACGTTCCTCTCACCGCCCGCGGCGGCCACCAGACGCTGCCAGGCCGTCGCCCCCATGGCCTTGCCGCGTTCCCCGGCCCGCTCGTAGGCGCGGCAGTGGGACTCGGTGTCCTGCGCGGGGGCCGGCCGGTCCGGGCGAGCGGGGGCGGAGCCGGTGCCGTCGCCGGGGCTGTGGCTGTGGCTTCCGCGGGGAGGCTCCCCGGCCGGGTCCCGCGGGGCGCTGCTCGGGGCTGGCGGGTGCTCGGGGGCGTTCTTCGGGCCCTCCTCGGGCGATCCGGCCGCGCCGATCGCCGCCACGGCGACACCGCCCAGCGTGAGACTCGCGAGCAGCACGGAGAGCGTCGTCCTCAGGGACCGTCCCAGGTGGCGCCGCTCCCGGGCACGCCAGTCGTCCCGGCGTCGGGTGCGCGTCCGCAGGGCACCGGCGTCCCGGGCGGCCCGGAAGGCGGCCACGGCCCGCTGCTCGGCCTCCGCGTCGACACCGTCCCGGATGAGGGAGGCGACGATCAGCGCCTCCACGTCGGAGTCGAGGAGGGCGTGACGGGAACCACGGCCGGAAAGCCCGCCGTCGCTGCGCCGTTCACCCATGTCCGTTTCCGTTCCTGCTCGATCCGATCGATCCGTCCGCTCCACCGGCGCCGGCCGGCCCGCCGCGCCCCAGTACGTCCCGCCGGTCCGCCCTGTTCAGGGCGCCGGGCCCGCGGGAGCTGCCCGCACCGTCCGCGAAACCGCCGGTTCCGCTCACGTCGACTCCCCCAGCGTCCGGGGAGCCTCATCCGTCACACTCGCCGCGCCCAGCTGCCCGGCGAGGCGTTTCAGGCCCCGGTGGGCGGCCGTGCGTACCGCGCCGGGCCGCTTGCCCAGCACCCGTGCGGCCGCGGGGCCGTCGAGGCCGACCACCACCCGCAGCAGCACGGCCTCGGCCTGGTCGCGCGGCAGCCCCCGGACCAGCTCCAGGGCGTGCTCGGTGGAGATGGCCTCCAGCGCCTGGTCGTGCGTGCTCTGCGGTCCTGGCAGGTCCAGGAGGTCCTGCTCCAGCGCGGACGGCCGGGGCCGTACCCGCTGCCGGCGCAGATGGTCCAGGGCCCGGTGCCGGGCGATGGTCGCCGTCCAGCCGCGGAAGCCGGCCCCGTCACCCCGGAACCGCCCGAGGTCCCGGGCGATTTCCAGCCAGGCGTCGGACGCCACGTCCTCCGCGTCGTCCCCGACCAGGCCGCGCAGATAGCCGAGCAGTCCGGGCTGCACGAACCGGTAGGCGACCGCGAAGGCCGCCTCGTCACCCTGCTGGGCCCGCGCGACGGCCGCGCCCAGTTCCCCGTCGTACGCCTGTCCGCGCCGGGGTTCCGCTCCCTGACCCAAGTACCGTCCTCGTCCGTGCCGAGTGCGCGCCCTCCCACGGTCATCAGCGCCGATCGGCGCGGAAGTGTCACAGCGCGTCAGGCCGCCGGGTGCCGACGACCGTTCGGGTCAACCCCGCCCGCCGTCCTCGGGAGCCCGGCCCCGCGGAGGTTTCGGCCAAGTGATGTACCGGGGACCTCTGCTCGCGATGTCACCGCCCACGAAAGGCGAGCGCCGTATGACACCCCGCCTCCTGCGCACCGCCGTCGCCACCGCCCTGGCCCTCGGCGCCCTCGGTGCCCTCGGTCTGACCGAGCCCGCCCGGGCCGCCTCCTCGGACGGTGTGCACACCGTCCGGGTGCCGGACGGCGACCCCCACGAACGGTCCCTCGCCCCGCGCACCACCGAGCCGTTCAGCCTGATCGGCGTCACGTGGGACGACCCGGACGCGGCGCTGACCGGCACCGCCCAGGTGCGCACCCGCTCCCGGGAGAGCGGCACGTGGAGCGCGTGGCGCCCCTTGGAGACCGATGTCCGGACGCCCGAGGCGGGCCCCGACCGCGACCGGGCCGGCGTGCGGGGCAGCACCCAGCCGCTGTGGACCGGGCCCTCGGACGGCGTCCAGATGCGCGTCTCGGGCTCGCGCCTGCCCGAGGGGCTGCGCGTCGAACTGGTCGACCCGGAGGCCGGGTCGGGCGCCGTGCACACCGCGACCGTCGAGCCGGACGTCGTCGGGCCGGCTGCCGGCCCGTACTCGGCCGAGCGTCCCGTCGTGACGTCGCGCTCCGCCTGGGGCGCCGACGAGTCCCTGGTGAAGGACCCGCCGACGTACACCGGCGACACCAAGGCGATGTTCGTCCACCACACGGCGGGCACCAACGACTACGCCTGCTCCGAGTCGGCGTCGATCGTGCGCGGCGTGTTCCTCTACCACGTGCAGAGCAACGGCTGGAACGACATCGGCTACCACTTCCTCGTCGACAAGTGCGGCACCGTCTTCGAGGGCCGTGCGGGTGGCATCGACAAGCCCGTCCTCGGCGCGCACTCCTACGGATTCAACACCGCCACCAGTAGCGTCTCGGTGCTCGGCGACTACTCGAAGGCGGCCACCGACGCCGTGGTGCGCGAGTCGGTCGCGAAGGTCGCGGCGTGGAAGCTCGGCCTCTACGGCATCGACCCGACGGGGACGGTCGTCCTGACCTCCGGTGCCGACAACGGCAAGTACAAGCTGGGACAGAAGGCCATGTTCCACCGCATCTCCGGGCACCGTGACGGCTACCCGACCGAGTGCCCCGGCCAGCACCTTTACGGCGACCTGCCCGAGATCCGCACCCTGGCCGCGAACGCCGGGAAGTCCGCCGAGCCCGCCGCGGAACCGCCGGCGCTCTTGGACGACGACGAGGACGTGCTCGGGCGCTGACGCTATCGCCGGGGCGCGGTGCTCACCGCGTCCCGGCACAGCAGCCGCAGCGATCCATGGCCCGAGTAGCAGCGGCGGGCCTCGTCGATGGGGTCCCACAGGCGCCCGTCGGGGGTGCGGATCCAGTGGTCACCGCCGGTCGCCCACCACTCGGCGCCGGTCTGGCGCACCATCACCTCACCCGCGTAGGCGCCGAAGCCGCGCAGTACCTGCTGGACGGCGGCGTCCGGTGCCCCTTCCCGCCGTATCCCCTCGATCATCCGGTCGATGCTCCACAGACTCTGTGCCGAGTAGTCGAGGCGCAGCCGTGCTCCCTCGCGCATCGTCGCCACAGTGTCCGCCGCCCATCGCAGCGGCTTGGCAGCCGCCGATGGCCTGGTCTCCGCTTGAGTCGTCACATCCCGGAAAGCGCTGCGGCGAAGCGTTTCGTCACCCGAAATCGGCGGCTTCCCCGAAGCGGCGCAGGACCACCCCAGCTCGCTCAAGGGACAGTCACAGGACCCTTCCAGGAAGCGGGGTTTAGGGCGGTCGGGCCCCCAGCAGCCCTCTCCCTCAGCCCTGTTGCCGGGTCCGGCGGGACACCACCGCGCGCAGCACCCGACGGCCCTCGGTCGACACCTCCAGCGCCCGGCGCAGCCCGGCCGGGCCGTGACCGGCCAGGACCTCCAGGACGATGACCTGGCGGCGCAGTTCGGCGGCGACGAGCGGGGACATGCCGTCCGTACGGCCCTCACGGCGGGAGGCGACGGACGAGGCCTCGTCCTCGGCCGTGTCCAGGAGCCGGTGGATCTGGAGGGAGGCGACGGAGCAGGCGTCGGCCCACACCCGGACTCCGGCGGCGGACCGGTCCGCGGGAGCGGCCTCGAGCATCCGGTGGGCGAGCACGGCCGCCTCGTCCCCGGCTCCGGCCGTGTCGAGCTTGCTGCGGGCCTGCTCCAGCCGTTCGCCCCAGTCACCGGCACCGGCGTCGTCAGCGAGGCTCGCCCACACCGGTCTCAGGAGCTCGTCGTCGCCGCCCAGCAGGGGCACGCACCGGTCCAGACAAGCCAGCCCGCTCGCGGCCAGCCCGCGTTCGTCGGCCTGTGCGATCAACTCCACCAGGCTCATCCACGCCTCCCTCCGCGGGCCTACTCAGGGGCCCTACCAGGCCGCTGCCGACCCTCGCCCCTCACGGAACCCGCACTTCCCCTTACTGCGCGCAACGGCCCTCGAGTGTCACAGGGGCCCGACGCCCAGTTCGTCGAGGAAGCGGAACAACAGGTTTTCGGCCAGGGGATCGGGGTCTGACGTCAGTACGTCCACCAGCGCGCCGGCGTTCACCTCACACCCGGCCTCGGCGGCCCAGCGCACGGCACGCTCGGCGGCGTCAGCGGGCTCCAGGAAGTAGTCCTCCAGCGTGAGGCCCTCCCGGTCCGCCCCCAGATACCCGGCCATCGCGGACCGCGCGAGGCAGGTCGTCCACGCCCCGCTCTCCGGAGCCGCGGCCTCCAGCACCACGCACTCGCTGTTCATGACGTACCCGAAGAGCGCGGGCGCCCCGGTCTCCCGCGCGAGGGCGTTCATGTTCCCGATGTCGCCGTCGCTGCTCGGGAACTCCCACACCTGCCAGCCGCCCGGCGCCGAGGCGCGCCGCGTGGGACCGTCCCCGGCCCCCGCCAGCGCGTCCAGCTCCGGCAGCGGCCGCTCCCCCCGGCCCACGACGAAGTATCCCCAGTAGCCCATGTCCCGGTTCCCCCTGGCATATTCGTTTCCCCCCGCGTCAGAAGACCACCACAGCCGTACGGGGGTTCGCAGCCGTATACGCCAATTCGCGCCGGTCAGCCGAGCCTGTCCGCCAGCGCCCGGAACTCCGCCCAGGACAGCTCGGGCTTGTCGGGGTCCCACAGCTTCTGCACGGTCGCCCGCAGCGGCATCCGGATTCCGGCCGCCACCTGGTCCTCCGTCTGGGAGTTCGCGAGGTCGCACCACACCGCGAAGGACCCGCCGAGGATCTGGCCGTCGTAGCGCGCCGGCACCGCCTCGGTGCCGCGCAGCACCCGCGGCGTCCACTGCTGGTAGATCCGCTCACCCGTCGGGTAGACGAACGTCTGCGGCTCGCCGAGCACGTAGTACAGGAACTCGTCGTTGTAGTTGATCACCTTGCGGCCCGCCTGGAGGTACTCCAGGGGCGGCCGGGCGCCGATCTCCTTGCCGGTCCAGTAGGCGACCTGGATGTCCTTCGCGGCCTGCACCGAGGTGCCGCGGAAGAAGCCGTCGTTCCAGGCGCGCGGGACGCGCTGATGCCTGCGGACGGTGTCGGCCCGGTCGTTGAGCCAGCCGGTCGTGAGGTCGGCGACCGTCGCACCGGAGCCGTACTTCTCCCGGGCGGCGGCGGCCAGCTGCGGGAACGACGCCTCCGGGTTCGACCGGGTCAGCGCCTGGTACTCGTCGCCGCCGAGGTGCCACGGCCCGCCGGGGAAGAGGTCCGCGTACTCGTCGAGCAGATCGTCGACGATCTGGGCGCTCTCGGCCTTGGAGATGTCGATGGCGCCCTGCACCGCCGACCCCTGCGCGGTGCGCAGTTGCAGGTCGGGGTGGGCGTCGAGGACCGCGCCGAGGTGCCCGGGCGAGTCGATCTCGGGCACGATCGTGATGTGCCGGCTCCGCGCGAGGTCGATGATCTTCCGCACCTGCGCCTTGGTCAGGTGCTGCCGGGACACGATCTCGGGGTGCGAGGAGGACTCGATCCGGAAGCCCTGGTCGTCGGAGAAGTGCAGCCCCAGCTGGTTGAACTTCAGATCGCCCAGTTCCCGGATCCGGTCCTCGATCCAGCCGGCCGTGAAGTGCTTGCGCGCGATGTCCAGCATGAAGCCGCGCTGCGCCTTGGCCGGCTCGTCCTTCACCACGCCCTCGGGGGCGGTGCCGCCGTCGTGCGTCTCCTGCTTGAGCGTGCGGGTGCCGTAGAAGACGCCCGCGTCGGAGGGCCCGGCGATCTCCACCCGCCCGCCGCGCACGGTCATCACGTACGACTCCGGGTTCGCGCCCTCGCCGGCGTTCAGCGCCAGCCGCAGGTCCCCGGCTCGCCTGTCGCTCTTCTCGCCCGCGTACGCCATTCCCAGCTCGCCGGCGACCAGCCGCCCCTCGTCGGCCAGCGCCGGGTCGTCCACGACCACCCGGTTGCCCTTCTCGGGACGCCAGCCCGGGCCCCGCGCCGGCTCGTGGTCACGGACGGCGGGGATGGTGCGGGGCGTCTCGGACAGGGCATAGGAGCGGGTCGGACCGGGGGTGGGGCTCGTCCCGGGCGCTCTGTCCGGCGGCGCTGCCGCGGTGGCCCCCCGCGAGGATCCGGCCTCCGAGGCCGTTGACCCGCCGTCGCCGCCCGAGGCCGCCCAGAGCCCGAGGCTCACCCCGGCCGCGACCACGACCAGGGCTACAGCCATGGTCACGACCAGCACCTGCCGCTGCTTCTCCTGCTTCGCCGAGGTCCGGCGCCTGTGCTGACTCACACCGCCAACCTAAGACCCGAGGCCTCTTGGCGCGCGTCCACCACGCGTTCCGAAACTCTCTCTCCCGGGTGAAATTCAGGCATCCTTCGGACACGTCATGGTCGTACTCGATAGCGTGACGTCACATCTCTCACAACTTGCCCTGCCGACACACGTGACGCCCACGAGGACCCACGCTGCCTGCGCACCGTCTCCCAGACCTCCCCGGTCGGCTCGCCATACCGGTGGAGCATTTCAACGCAGCCTCCGAGGAGGACCTGGAGCAGGCCCTCCTGCCCTGCCTGCGCAGCCACCGCTGGGCCCGGCGTGTCGTGGAGCACCGCCCCTACCCGGGCCTGGACTCCCTGCTGGCCGCCGCGGACGAGGCGGCATACGACCTGACCTGGGCCGACCTCACGGAAGCACTGGCGGCCGAGACCCTGCCCGCGCTCCCGCCGGACACCTACTCCGCGGCCCACACCGCCCTGAGTGCGGCCCACGCCGCCTACGAGGCCCGCTTCGGACACGTGTTCGTCATCTGCCTGGAGGGTTTGTCCCCGTCCGAGACCCTGGACCGCCTCCTCGAAGCCATCCGGTCACGATTGACCAACGATCCGGAAGAGGAGCGGGCGGTGGTGGCCGATGAGCTGCGGCGTCTGGCGAGAGAACGGCTGATCGATGCCCTCAGGGGCGCGGGGAACTGCGCGATCAACCACAGCGAACCCGCACCCGGCTGATCACGGAGCACCCCACACCCCTGGCCGCGCTAGCCCACCAGTACCTCTTTGCGTGCCAGTTTGATCACACCCCGGGCCCCGGGCTCAGCCCGGCGGCAGCGCATCGCTACGATGCTGGGGGCCGGTGGACCGTACCCGGCCGGGCCCGACCGACACACCAAGCCGGCGCGGCCCCAATCCCCGCTCCCGGAGGAAACTTCCGTGCCGGCTGGAACGCTGTACCGCGGCCGGGAAGGAATGTGGTCCTGGGTGGCTCATCGAGTCACCGGCGTCCTCATCTTCTTCTTCCTGTTCGTTCACGTGCTGGACACCGCACTCGTCCGTGTGTCGCCCGAGGCCTACGACACCGTCGTGGCCACGTACAAGACGCCGATCGTCGCGCTTCTGGAGTACGGCCTCGTCGCCGCCATCCTCTTCCACGCGCTCAACGGCCTGCGCGTCATCGCCGTCGACTTCTGGATCAAGGGCGCCCGCTACCAGAAGCAGATGCTCTGGACCGTCGTCGCCCTGTGGGTCGTACTGATGCTCGGGGCCATCTACCCCGTCCTCGGTCACGCCGCTCGTGAACTCTTCGGGAGCTGACGCCAATGTCCACGACTGAAAAGACCGCTGCCGGCGTCGGCCCCGTAGAGGGCGGCGCCGTCTACACCGTCGACAACCCGGCGCCCTTCATCGAGGCCCCGCGCCAGCGCACCAAGAAGACCCCGAAGAGCACCCGGGGCAACTTCGAGCTGGCCGCCTGGCTGTTCATGCGCCTGTCGGGCGTGGTGCTGGTCGTCCTGGTCCTCGGCCACCTGCTGATCCAGCTCGTGCTGGACGGCGGCGTCTCCAAGATCGGCTTCGCCTTCGTGGCGGGCCGCTGGGCGTCCCCGTTCTGGCAGGTCTGGGACCTGCTGATGCTGTGGCTCGCCATGCTGCACGGCGCCAACGGCCTGCGCACGGTCATCAACGACTACGCGGAGCGCGCGAACACCCGGCTCTGGCTCAAGGGCCTGCTCTACACCGCCACGGTGTTCACCATCCTGCTGGGCACGCTGGTGATCTTCACCTTCGACCCGAACATCCGCTAGGCACGGGGCTGCGAGAATCATGAAGATCCACAAGTACGACACCGTCATCGTCGGCGCCGGTGGCGCGGGCATGCGCGCGGCCATCGAGTCCACGAAGCGCAGCCGCACCGCCGTGCTGACCAAGCTGTACCCCACCCGCTCCCACACGGGCGCCGCGCAGGGCGGCATGGCCGCCGCGCTCGCCAACGTGGAGGAGGACAACTGGGAGTGGCACACCTTCGACACGGTCAAGGGCGGTGACTACCTGGTCGACCAGGACGCCGCCGAGATCCTCGCGAAGGAGGCCATCGACTCGGTCCTCGACCTGGAGAAGATGGGCCTGCCGTTCAACCGCACCCCGAACGGCACGATCGACCAGCGCCGCTTCGGCGGTCACAGCCGCAACCACGGCGAGGCCCCGGTCCGCCGCTCCTGCTACGCGGCCGACCGCACCGGCCACATGATCCTCCAGACGCTGTACCAGAACTGCGTCAAGGAGGGCGTGGAGTTCTACAACGAGTTCTACGTCCTGGACCAGCTGATCACCGAGGTCGACGGCGTCAAGAAGTCGGCCGGTGTCGTGGCGTACGAGCTGGCGACCGGTGAGATCCACGTCTTCCAGGCGAAGTCCGTGGTCTACGCGTCCGGCGGCTGCGGCAAGTTCTTCAAGGTGACGTCGAACGCGCACACGCTGACGGGCGACGGCCAGGCGGCGGTCTACCGCCGCGGTCTGCCGCTGGAGGACATGGAGTTCTTCCAGTTCCACCCGACCGGCATCTGGCGCATGGGCATCCTGCTGACGGAGGGCGCCCGCGGTGAGGGCGGCATCCTCCGCAACAAGGACGGCGAGCGCTTCATGGAGAAGTACGCGCCGGTCATGAAGGACCTGGCGTCCCGTGACGTCGTGTCCCGCTCCATCTACACGGAGATCCGTGAAGGCCGCGGCTGCGGCCCCGAGGGCGACCACGTCTACCTCGACCTCACCCACCTCCCGCCGGAGCAGCTGGACGCGAAGCTGCCCGACATCACGGAGTTCGCCCGCACCTACCTCGGCATCGAGCCCTACACGGACCCGATTCCGATCCAGCCCACCGCGCACTACGCCATGGGCGGCATCCCGACGAACGTCGAGGGTGAGGTCCTGGCGGACAACACCACGGTCGTCCCCGGTCTGTACGCGGCCGGCGAGGTCGCCTGCGTGTCCGTGCACGGCGCCAACCGCCTCGGCACGAACTCGCTGCTGGACATCAACGTCTTCGGCAAGCGCGCGGGCATCGCCGCCGCGGAGTACGCGCAGAAGGCGGACTTCGTCGAGCTGCCGGAGAACCCGGCGGAGCTGGTCGTCGCGCAGGTGGAGCGGCTGCGGGACGCGACGGGCACCGAGCGGGTCTCGGTCCTGCGCCGCGAGCTGCAGGAGACCATGGACGCGAACGTCATGGTGTTCCGCACCGAGCAGACGATCAAGACGGCGGTCGAGAAGATCGCGGAGCTGCGCGAGCGGTACCTGAACGTCTCGATCCAGGACAAGGGCAAGCGGTTCAACACCGACCTGCTGGAGGCCATCGAGCTGGGCAACCTGCTCGACCTCGCCGAGGTCATGGCCGTCTCCGCGCTCGCCCGCAAGGAGTCCCGCGGCGGTCACTACCGCGAGGACTACCCGAACCGCGACGACGTCAACTTCATGCGGCACACCATGGCGTACCGCGAGGTCGGCGCCGACGGCTCCGAAACCGTCCGTCTCGACTACAAGCCGGTCGTCCAGACCCGCTACCAGCCGATGGAGCGTAAGTACTGATGGCTACCCCCGTTCTGGACAAGGAAGACGCGGCCGGCAAGCCCGAGCCCGGTTTCGCCGACTCCCCCTACATCACGGTCACCTTCCGCATCCGCCGCTTCAACCCCGAGGTCGCGGCGGAAGCGGTCTGGGAAGACTTCCAGGTGGAGATCGACCCCAAGGAGCGTGTCCTCGACGCCCTCCACAAGATCAAGTGGGAGCTCGACGGCACGCTCACGTTCCGCCGCTCCTGCGCGCACGGCATCTGCGGCTCCGACGCCATGCGGATCAACGGCAAGAACCGTCTGGCCTGCAAGACGCTGATCAAGGACATCAACCCGGAGAAGCCGATCACGGTCGAGGCCATCAAGGGCCTCACGGTCCTGAAGGACCTCGTGGTCGACATGGAGCCGTTCTTCCAGGCGTACCGCGACGTCATGCCCTTCCTCATCACGAAGGACACGAACGAGCCGACGCGTGAGCGTTTCCAGACGGCCGAGGACCGCGAGCGCTTCGACGACACGACGAAGTGCATCCTCTGCGCGGCCTGCACCACGTCGTGCCCGGTCTTCTGGAACGACGGCCAGTACTTCGGCCCGGCCGCCATCGTCAACGCGCACCGCTTCATCTTCGACTCGCGTGACGAGGCCGGCGAGCAGCGCCTGGAGATCCTCAACGACCGCGACGGCGTGTGGCGCTGCCGCACGACGTTCAACTGCACGGACGCGTGCCCGCGTGGCATCGAGGTCACGAAGGCGATCGCGGAGGTGAAGCGGGCGCTGATCACGCGCCGCTTCTGAAATCTTCCTCCGCAGGCTTTCGAGGGCCCCGTCTCCGGTTCCACACCGGGGCGGGGCCCTCGTCGTGCCTCGTTCGAGTGAGTTGCCCGCGGTCGACCAGGACGCCGGGCATCGGCACGGAGAGGACGTGAGCGCCCCGACCAGGTGGAGGACTCACGTGTGCCGGCAGACCGTTCACTCACGAAGTGGGCCGACTGGCTCATGGAACGCACGCCGGGCGCTCGCTTCGCGAACATCGACGGCCTGCTGCTGGTGACACAGGTCCCCGACGGCCCCCATGCCAGGCTCCTGACGGACGTCATGCTGACCTGCCTGAATGCCGGAATCGACGGCGACGCCGGCACGGCCCTCCAGAAAGTCGCCCTCATCCCGATATCTGGGCCGTCCGCGCCGACGGATCGGTTCGCTTCCACGCGGGCGGCAAGACCGCCCTCACCGGCTCCGGCACCGAGATCATCAGTCGCGCCGACTGCTGGACCCGCGTCGCCATCGGGTGACTCCCTGACGTGTGGGGCCGGGGCCGTCTTCGTCGAAGGCGGCCCCGGCCCTTCTTGTGTTACCCGGGACCGAGTGTTGAACACGTTCAAAAATGGGTCTAGAGTCATCCCGACAGCGTTTTGAACGTGTTCAAGAAGGGTGGGGCAATGGACCGCACGGTCATCTCCTATGTCATCTACCTGCTGGTCAGCATCGGTCTGACCATCTGGGTGGCCCGCACGCTCAGCCGTAACGGGAGGGTCTTCCTCGCCGACGTGCTGCACGGCAACGAGAAGCTCGCCGACGCCGTCAACCACCTCCTGGTGGTCGGCTTCTACCTCGTCAACCTCGGCTTCGTCGCGCTGTACCTGAGCGACGACGAGACCATCACCGACGCCCGCGGCATCTTCGAGGCCCTGTCGACCAAGCTCGGCGTGGTGCTGCTGGTGCTCGGTGTGATGCACCTGGCCAACGTCTACGTGCTCAACCGGATCCGGCGCCGGGGTGCCATGGAACGGGAGCAGGTGCCGCCGGTGCCGCCGCAGGGCTGGGTCGCCCCGTCGGCGCAGGCCTGAGCGGAGGCCCGCGTGAACGCGACCGGCATGAACGCGACCGCACCGGTCCGCCGGCTCACCGTCCTGTACGACGCCGAGTGCTCCCTGTGCGCGTTCCTGCGCGACTGGCTCCTGCGGCAGCCGCAACTGGTGCCGCTGGAGCCGGTCCCGGCCGGCTCCGAGGAGGCCCGGCGGCGCTTCCCCGCCCTCGACCACGGCGCCACCCTCGACGAGATCACCGTCGTCGGCGACGCCGGGCAGGTCTACCGGGGCCCCGCCGCCTGGGTGGTCACCCTGTGGGCGCTGCGCGAGCACCGGCCGCTCGCCCACCGGCTGAGCACCCCGTCCGGCGCCCGGCTCGCCAAGGGGGCGGTGCTCGCCGCCGCCAAGTGGCGCGGGGCGCAGTGGCCTCGGGGGCAGCGCGGCGGGGCGCAGTGGGGTGGCCGGGTGTACCGGCGGGCGGACGGCTGGTCGTACGCCCCCGACAGGGGCTGGAGCTACACCGCGCCGGGCTGCGCCGACGGCACCTGTGCCCCGCGGTAGGCGCACCCCGGCTGACGTTAGGCTCTCTTCCCGTGCCCGCGAAGAACGACGGCCCCGACGACGGCGCCACCCCCACCAAGTCCGAGCAGACCCGCGCCCTGATCCTGGAGACGGCCATGCGGCTGTTCCAGGAGCGCGGCTACGACAAGACGACGATGCGGGCCATCGCCAAGGAGGCCGGGGTCTCCGTCGGCAACGCGTACTACTACTTCGCGGGCAAGGAGCACCTGATCCAGGGCTTCTACGACCGGATCGCCGCCGAGCACCAGGTGGCGGTCCGGGAGATCCTGGACCGGGAGAGCGAGCTGGAGGCCCGTCTGGCGGGGGTGCTGCGGGCCTGGCTGGACATCGCCGCGCCCTACCACGAGTTCGCGGTGCAGTTCTTCAAGAACGCCGCCGACCCGGACAGTCCGCTCAGCCCGTTCTCGCCCGAGTCGGAGCACGCGCGCGAGGAGGCCATCAGCGTCCACCGGGAGGTGCTCGCCGGGGCCACGAAGACCAAGGTGCCCGAGGAACTGCGGGACATCCTGCCCGAGTTGATGTGGCTGTCCCAGATGGGGCTCGTCCTGTACTGGATCTTCGACCGCACGGAGGGGCGCGAGCGCAGCTACCGGCTCGCCGAGCGCGGTGCCCGGCTCACCGCGCGGGGCGTCGCCCTGGCCCGCTTCCGGGTGCTGCGGCCGCTCGTGCGGGAGGTGCACGAGCTGTTCACGGAGTTCCTGCCGGGGATGACGAACGCCATCCCGGATCCGGCGGCCCGGCGGCGCACCGGCTCCTGAGCCGCGGCCCGGCGGGGTCAGAGCGCGGTGAGGCTCCACAGGCGGAACACGCCCGTGCCGTCCGACAGGTACTGGCCGCCGCCGACGTCCTCGGTGGTGACGACGTACTCCTTGGCCTGCCACAGCGGCAGCACCGGGACGTCCTGGGCGACGGTCTGCTGCACCGAGCGGAAGTCCTGGTCGGCCTCGGTCCGCTCGGCGTAGCGCCGGCTGTCCTTGATGAGCCGGTCGACGGTCTTGCTGCTGTAGCCGGTGTTCATCGCGCTGCCGGTGCCGACGAGCGCGGCGCCGAAGGTGTCCGGGTCGGGGAAGTCGGCGACCCAGCCGACGGCGTACGCGTCGAGCTTGCCGGTCGCCCACTGCTTCTGGAAGGCGGTCCATTCGTAGCCCTTGAGGGTGACCTGGAACAGGCCGCTCGCCTCCAGTTCCTTCTTGATCTCGGCCGCCTCCTGCTCACCGGCGCCGCGGCCCTTGGCGTAGCCGTAGGTGAAGTGCACCGGCAGGCTCACACCGGCCTGGGTGAGCAGTTGCCGGGCCTTCTTCGGGTCCTGCTCGGGGTAGTCGTCGAAGAACGAGGCGGTGTGCCCGGTGAGACCGGCCGGGATCAGGGAGTACAGGGGGTCGACGGTGCCGTCGTAGACGGTGGCGGCCAGCTGCTCGCGGTCGATCAGCCAGGCCATGGCCTGCCGGACCTTCGGATCGTGCAGGGGCTTGCCCGCTCGGGTGTTGAAGTACAGGTTCCGGGTCTCGGAGCCGTCCGCCTCGTAGACGCGCTGGGTGGGGTCGCTCGGGTTGAGGTCGGCGAGGACGCCGGGCGGCAGCTGGTCGGTCGCGACCTCGACCTGCTTGTCCTTCCAGGCGGTGTCCAGGGCCTCGGGGGTGGCGTAGTAGCGCAGTTCGACGGGCCGGCCGGTGCCGCTGACGGCACCCTGGTAGTGCTGGTTGGGTGCGAGGACCGCGTCGTGGTTCTTCGTGTACGAGGTGAGGGTGTACGGGCCGGTGCCGTCCACGCCGTCGTCGGTGCGCAGCTCGCCGGCCGGATACGCGGTGTGGTCGACGATGGAACCGGCGCCGGTGGCCACCTTGAAGGGGAACGTCGCGTCCGGCGAGGTCAGGTGGAAGGTGACGGTCATGTCGTCGGCGTCCACGGAAGAGAGCGTGCCGAACAGGGACGCCGGGCCGACCGGGGCCTTGATCTTCAGGATCCGGTCGAAGGAGTACTTCACGTCCTCGGCGTTCATCGCCCGGCCGCTCGGGAAGGTGAGGCCGTCGCGCAGCTCGCAGCGGTAGGTGGTGAGGTCGCCGTGGGCGAACGCGCAGGTCTTGGCCGCGTCCGGCACGGGGGCGGTGCCGCCCGGCGCGAAGGTCAGCAGTGACTGGAAGACGTTGCTGAACAGTGCCCAGGAGCCCGCGTCGTAGGCACCGGCCGGGTCGAGCGAGGTGACGCCGTCCGTCGTGCCGACCGTGATGGTCCTCTCCTCGCCCTTCGACGGCAGGAACTGCCAGGCGCCCACGCCCGCGGCGGCCAGGACCAGCAGCCCCGCGAGTATCCGTATGCGAACCGATCGCATCGGCTGCGCCCTCCCCAGGCCTTTTGCGGCCCTTCGGGGCCCTTGCACGTATATGCCACACCCCTTCGTGGCGGGCTCACACAATCACAGGATTTCGGGCAGAGGGAAGGGACATCCGACGAGTTGGGAAAGAACTTACCGATGGGCCTTTCGGTCCGGTTTCACAGCACTCTCACAGGAGGTGCGTGCCGTCAGGCCTGCTTCGACGCGAGCTCGATCAGGGTGATGTCCGACGGTGCGCCCACGCGGGTGGGCGGGCCCCAGGCGCCGGCGCCGCGCGAGACGTAGAGCTGGGTGTCGCCGTAGCGCTCCAGGCCCGCGACGGTGGGGTTGGCGCCCGCGGCGATGAGGTTGCCGGGCCAGAGCTGGCCGCCGTGGGTGTGGCCGGACAGCTGGAGGTCGACGCCGTGCTCGACGGCGTCGTGGATCTGGACCGGCTGGTGCGCGAGCAGCACGCACGCGCGCGCGGTGTCCCGGTCGCCGAGCGCCTTCGCGAAGTCGGGGCCCTGGCCCTCGTCCTCGCCCGCGACGTCGTTGACTCCGGCGAGGTCGAAGTGCGGCATCTCCCTGCGGGCGTTCTCCAGGGGGTCCAGGCCCAGGCGGCGGACCTCCTCGACCCACTGCCCGGCGCCGGAGAAGTACTCGTGGTTGCCGGTGACGAAGTAGGACCCGTGACGGGCCCTCAGCTGGGCGAGCGGGGCCGCTGCGGGACCGAGGTCCTTCACACTGCCGTCCACCAGGTCACCGACGACCGCGATCAGGTCGGGCTGGGTCGAGTTGATCGTGTCGACGACCTTCTGGGCGAAGCCGCGGCCCAGGACCGGGCCGAGGTGCACGTCACTGACCACGGCGATCCGGTACCCGTGCGCGGCCCGCGGCAGCTTGGCCATCGGCACGGTGACCCGCTTGACCTGCGGCCCGCGCAGCACACCGTACGTCCCGTACCCGACGGTCCCGACGGCGGCGGCCGCGGCGGCCCCGGCGACGACCCGCGAGACGAAGAGACGGCGGGAGGGCCCGGCAGGGGTGGCGGGGGGCTGCGGGGAGCCCTCCGGGGCGAGCGGCGCGGGGTCGGCCTGCGGGTGGAGGGCGGTCGCGGAGACGGTGGTGCCACGGCTGGGGGCGGGCTGGGAGGTGGCCGCGGGTGCGGAGGGTGCGGGCTCGGGGGTCACGCCGCCGCCGTTCGCCTGCGAGGCGGTCGCGGGCGTGGGCGCGTCGGGGCCGTGGGCGGGCTGGGAGGGCGCCGTCGCGGGCGCAGGTGCCCGGGTCGCGTCGTCGTCCGGCTGCGGGCCTGCCACCGTCGCGGAAGCAGCGGCCGCCCCACCGGCGCCGTCCGCCTGCCAGGCGGTCGCGGGCGCGGGAGTCGTGCCGGTGCCGTCCGCCGGTCGTGTGGCCGCCGGGGCCACCGTGCCGCTGCCGTTCCGCTGTGGGCCGGTCGCGGGAGTACGGCCCGCGGGTGAGCCGGGTGCCCCCGCCGCGGCGGCGCCGGGCTGGGAGGTCGCAGCCGGCTCCCCGGTGGTCGTCGGGCCGGGCTGCGGGGCCCGGCCGTCGCGTCTCGCGCGGTGTTCGAGGAAGCGGTGCAGGAGCGGTCGGACGATCTCCCCGGCGACCACCGCCAGCAGCAGGTATATCGACAGGGCCAGCCACAGGAAGCCCGGCCAGGCGAGGAGCTGCTGGAGCCAGAACGGGGCGCCCGAGCGTTCGGCGACCAGGGCCGTGATCGCCAGGGTCCAGCCGCCGGCGATCAGGACCACGCCCGCGCGGCGGGTGAGGCCCGGGCCGCGGGTCGTGTCGCGGAACAGGCGGCGCCACACGTACCAGTTGGCCGTCACGATGACGGCCAGGACGAGAGTTGCGACGAGCACGAAGACCATGGCCACGGTGTTGTGTCTCCCGATTGCCGTTATGACGTCCGGCGCAGTGCGCGCAGACCACGCAACCCGATGGCCCCGATGACCGTCCCCAATACGAAGGAGACGACCGCGAGCAGCAGGTGCACCCAGAAGTACGCCGTGGGATGACCGTCGTCGAAGGCGAGCCCGCTGCCGTCCTTGACAAGGTTCTTGACGAAAGTGATCCAGATGACCCAGCTCCACACCCCGAAGGCGAGCAGGAACCAGGAGACGGGGCGGCTGAGCTTCATGAGACCAGTATCGCCAGAGCCTGTCCGGTTCCGTTCGCGGGGTGGGGGCGGAGGCGGGACTTCCCTGCGTACTGCATGTACGTTTCCGACCGTGCCCGCTCCGAAGAAGACCGTCAGGCGATCCCTGCTGGTCACCTCCGCCGTCCTGTCGTCCCTCGCCCTGGCCGCTCCCGCCGCCGTCGCGGCCCCGAGTCCCTCGGGCAGTCCCTCGGCGAGCCCCTCGGGCAGTCCGTCGGCGAGCCCCTCGGGCAGTCCGTCGGCGAGCCCCTCGGGCAGTCCGTCGGCCACTCCGCCGGCGTCGATGTCGACCGTGGGCGGTGCCCGGCTCGGGCAGCCGGGCCCGCAGGTGAACCTGGCGAGCGGCGTGCCGGTGCTGCCGAAGGACGTGAGCGCCCGCTCCTGGATCGTCGCCGACGCCGAGTCCGGTGACGTGCTGGCCGCGCACAACGCGCACTGGCGCCTCGCCCCGGCGAGCACCCTGAAGATGCTGTTCGCGGACACGCTGCTGCCGAAGTTTCCGAAGGACACCAAGCACAAGGTCGCCCCCTCCGACCTGGCGGGCATCGGCCCGGGCTCCAGCATGGTCGGGATAAAGGAGGACGAGACGTACACCGTCCGCGACCTGTGGCTGGGCGTCTTCCTGCGCTCCGGCAACGACGCCGTGCGCGTGCTGTCCGCGATGAACAAGGGCGTCGAGAACACCGTCGAGGAGATGAACGAGCACGCCGAGGAGCTCCAGGCCCTCGACACGCACGTCGTCAGCCCGGACGGCTACGACGCCGAGGGGCAGGTCTCCTCCGCGTACGACCTGACGCTGATCGCCCGGTCGGGACTGCAGAAGAAGGACTTCCGGGAGTACGCCTCGACGGTCAGCACGAAGTTCCCCGGCGAGACGAAGAAGGGCAAGAAGGGGAAGCCGGTCCGCAAGTCCTTCGAGATCCAGAACACCAACCGGCTGCTGGCCGGTGACTCGGACGTGCCCGTCTACCAGGGCATCGCCGGCGTCAAGAACGGCAACACCACCAACGCGGGCGCCACCTTCACGGGCGTGGCCGAGCGGAACGGCAAGGTGCTGCTCGTCACGGTGATGAACCCGGAGAAGGACGAGCACAACGAGGTCTACAAGGAGACGGCCCGGCTGTTCGACTGGGGCTTCAAGGCGGCCGGGAAGGTGCAGCCGGTCGGCGAGCTGGTGCCGCCGAAGGGCGCCGCGCAGGCCAATGCCCAGCCCGGCGCGAACCCGTCCGGCGAAGCAGGCGGCTCCGGGGACGGCGGCGGCACGGCCGGGACCGGTTCGAAGCCGGTGGCCAGTGCCCCGGCCGCGGACGGCTCGAGCGGCATCGGGACCGCGCTCGGCATCACGGGCGGGGTGCTGGTGCTGCTCGCGGGCGGCGCGTTCCTGGTCAACCGCCGCTGGCCGCTGCCGGATCTGGTGCGCCGCCGGACTCGCCCGGACGACGAGAAGTGACGTCCGGGAGTTCCTCCTCCTTGCTCTGCGTCGCCGTCCAGGAGGCGCAGAACAGCACCAGCTTCGAGGTGAAGTTGATCCACAGCAGCAGTGCGACGGGCACCCCGAACGCGCCGTACATGCTCTTCGCGGCCACGCCCTGCAGATAGCCGCTCAGCAGCAGCTTCAGCAGTTCGAAGCCGATCGCGCCGGTCAGGGCCGCCACGAACAGGCGGTGGCGCGTCGGCTCGACGCCGGGCAGCAGGGTCAGGACGTAGAGCAGGAGCAGGAAGTTGGCGAGGACGGCGATCAGGAACGCGACGACGTGCAGCAGGACCCCGCCCCAGCCGCCCTCGTCGACACCGAGTCCGCGGGTGATCCAGCCGATCATCGCGGAGGCGACGGCGGAGGCGGCGATGGTGACGAGGAGCGCACCGCCGAGGCCGATGAGGACACCCGCGTCCTTGCCGTAGCGCAGGGCGGGGTTCTCCTCCTCGTCGGGCAGCTCCCACACCGCCCGCAGGCACTCGCGCATGGACCCGGCCCAGCTGACACCGGTGAAGAACAGCAGGGCGCCCGCGATGAGTCCGATGGTGCCGGCGTTGTCCACCAGGCCGGCGATGTCGAGTTGGTCGGAGATGCCGGGCACCTGCTCGGCGATCTTGTCCTGCAGCTTGCCTTCCTGATCTTTGCTGAGCGTGGCGGCGGCGATGGTGGCGGACACCGTCAGCAGCGGGAACAGCGCGACGAAGCTCCTGAAGGTCATCGCGGCGGCCAGCCGCGTCCACTTCACGCGGTCCAGCCGCTCGTACGACCGCCACGCGTGCGTGATCATCAGCCGCTCCGCCCACGGCCCGACCACTGGGAGCTTTTTCAGCCAGTCCATGATCCGACTCTGCCCTCCGCCCGGAACACCCATGTGCGAGTACCCCAGAACCGCAGGACTGTGGCCAGCGCCATACCGATGACCGCTCCGGAGACGGTGTCCGCGCGCTGCGAGGTGAGGCCGAGGCCGTAGTGGCTGACGGCCAGGCAGAGCAGTTGGACGGCGGCTCCGGCGAGGTTCACCGCGAAGAACACGGCGTAGGGGCGCAGGCCCGGTGTGCGCGTGGTCCGGTAGGTGCCGAGGGCGTTGCCCGCGTAGGCGACCGTGCAGGCGGCCAGGAAGGACAGGGACTTGGCGGTGAGCGGGTCGAGTCCGGCGGGGCCGCGCAGGCCGGTGAACAGGGCGAGGTCGACGGCGTAGGCGAGGAGGCCGACGGTGGCGAAGCCGATCAGCTCCCGGCGGCACGGGAGCGTGGGGCTCCGCCACGCGCGCGTGGTCACCAGTTCGCCACCGCAAGGCCGTACATCGCCACCCACACCATGCCGATGAGGGCGAGGGCGCGGTCGCGCAGGACGACGTCCTCGGGTTCGCCGGCGGTGCCGCGGTCGGCGAAGACGGCGTAGCGGAGGATCGCGAGGACGAAGGCGACCATGGACAGTTGGCGCCAGGGCAGCACGCTGGTGTGCGGGACGCCGCCCTCCTCCATGGCCCACAGGCAGTAGCCGAGGACGGCGACTCCGGCCGCGAGCTGCCAGACGAAGCGGAGGTAGCCGGTGGTGTACTCGGTGAGCAACGCGCGCGTGGCGCCCTCCTTTCCGGCCATCTGGACGGCTTCGGAGTAGCGCTTGGCCGACACCATGAACAGCGCGCCGAAGCCGGTGGTGATCAGGAACCAGCGCGACAGCGGGATGCCGAGGGCGAATCCGCCGACCATGGCCCGCATCAGGAAGCCGGTCGTGACGACGGCGAGGTCGACGACGAGGACGTGCTTGAGGCTGACGCAGTAGGCCAGTTGCATGGCCAGGTAGGCGGTCAGGAGGGTGGCGACGGCGGGGCCGCACAGCCAGACCGCGGTGGTGGGCGCGAGGATGCCGAGGCAGCCGCCGACGGCGTAGGCGACGGGCACCGGGACCTGCCCGGTGGCGACCGGGCGGTGCCGCTTGACGGGGTGGGCGCGGTCGGCGTCGGCGTCGCGGGCGTCGTTGACGAGGTAGACGGCGGCGGCGCAGGCGGTGAAGAGGGCGAAGACCAGGGCGAGTTGCATCAGGGCGTGGCGGGAGAAGAGCTCGCCGGCGGCGGCCGGGGCGGCGATCACGAGGACGTTCTTGATCCACTGCTTGGGGCGCGCGGTCCTGAGGAGACCGGCCAGGAGACCACCCCCACGGGGTGGCGCGGGGCGCTCCTGGGGGGTGCGCTGCCGCAGGACGGCCGTCTCAGTCATGGTGGGCGCCTCCTCGCATCCAGCGGGCGCCCAGCCGGGCCGTGAGGGCGCCCAGGGCCGCGCCGGCTGCCACGTCGGAGGGGTAGTGGACGCCGGCCACGAGGCGCGAGAGGCACACGGCGGCGGCGAGCGGCGGCACCGCGCTGGCACCCAGGGCGCCGAAGGCCACTGCGGCGGCCGCGGCGGAACTGGCGTGCGAGCTGGGGAAGGAGTGCCGGCCGGCGGTGCGTACCAGGGGCACGACGTGTGCGGGGCGCGGTCGGCGCACGACCCGTTTCACTCCCATGCTGACGAGGTGTGCCCCGGCGGTGAGGGCCGTGCCGCGCAGCCAGGCGCCGCGCCGCCTGCCGTCGACGGCGGCTCCGGCCAGCCCCGCCGCCAGCCACAGTGCCGCGTGCTCGCCCGCCCAGGACAGGGCACGCGCGGCGCCGGCCACACGCGGGTCGGTGCCGCACTCCCTGAGCGCCGAAACGATCCGGTGGTCCATGTCGTGCAGGTCGTCGAGGTCGTCCATGTGGACTCACTGTTCACGCCCATACGGCCTGAACTCCGGCAATATTGAGCGACATCCCATTAATCACCCATTTCGGGGAGAGGTGCCATGTTCTCGAACTAATCGCTCACACTAGGGCGATACGGTCACAGGCATGTCTGCCGACACCGATTCCGACCCGGACGTCATGGGCCTGGACCACACCACTGTCACGGGCTGGGGCCGCACCGCCCCCACCGCCGCCCGGCTGATCCGCCCCCGCACGTACGAGGAGGCCGCGGCAGCCGTCCGGGACTGCGGAGACCGCGGCGGGATCCCCCGGGGCCTGGGGCGGGCGTACGGGGACGCGGCGCAGAACGCGGGCGGGTCCGTGCTCGACATGACGGCCCTGGACCGTGTGCACGCGATCGACGCCGACGGCGGGACCGTGCTGTGCGACGCGGGCGTCTCCCTGCACCGGCTGATGGAGGTGCTGCTGCCGCTCGGCTGGTTCGTGCCGGTCACTCCCGGCACGCGCTACGTCACCGTCGGCGGGGCGATCGGCGCCGACATCCACGGCAAGAACCACCACGTCTCGGGCTCCTTCGCGCGGCATGTCCTCGCCTTCGAACTGCTCACCGCCGACGGCGAGATCCGCACGGTCGTCCCCGGCACGCCGCTCTTCGACGCCACCGCCGGCGGCATGGGTCTGACCGGCGTGATCCTCACCGCCACCATCCGGCTCCAGCCCGTCGAGACGTCGCTGATGTCCGTCGACACCGAGCGGGCCACGGACCTCGACGACCTGATGGCCCGGCTGGCGGCCACCGACCACCGCTACCGCTACTCGGTCGCCTGGATCGACCTGCTGGCCCGGGGCGCCGCCACCGGCCGGGCGGTCCTCACCCGCGGCGACCACGCGCCGCTGGACGCGCTCCCCGCCCGCCTGCGCCGCGACCCGCTCGCCTTCCGCACCCCCCGTCTCCCGGCGGCCCCCGCGATCCTCCCCGAGGGCCTGCTCAGCCGGACGTCCGTGGGCCTGTTCAACGAGCTCTGGTACCGCAAGGCCCCCCGTGCCCGCACCGGCCGACTCCAGCGCATCTCCGCCTTCTTCCACCCCCTGGACGGCGTGCCGCACTGGAACCGCGTCTACGGCCGCGGCGGCTTCGTGCAGTACCAGTTCGTCGTCGGCCACGGCCGGGAGGACGCGCTGCGCCGCATCGTGCGCCGCATCTCCGAACGCCGCTGCCCGTCCTTCCTGGCCGTCCTCAAGCGCTTCGGGGAGTCCGACCCGGGCTGGCTGTCCTTCCCCGTGCCGGGCTGGACGCTGGCGCTGGACATCCCGGCGGGCCTGCCCGGCCTCGGCGCGTTCCTCGACGAACTCGACGAGGAGGTCGCCACCGCCGGCGGCCGCGTCTACCTCGCCAAGGACGCCCGGCTGCGCCCGGAGCTGCTCGCGGCCATGTACCCGCGCCTCGACGACTTCCGGGAACTGCGCGCCCGGCTGGATCCGCGCGGGGTGTTCGTGTCCGACCTGGCCCGCCGCCTCAGTCTCTGAGCAACCTCTAGGAGCTGCTGTCATGAAGGACGCCTTCGGCCTCCCCCAGTCCCTGCTCGTCCTCGGCGGTACGTCCGAGATCGCGCTCGCCACCGCCCGCCGGCTGATCGCCCGCCGCACCCGCACGGTCTGGCTCGCCGGCCGCCCCTCCCCCGCGCTGGAAGAGGCCGCCGGGCAGCTGCGCGGGCTCGGTGCCGATGTCCACACCGTCGCGTTCGACGCACTCGACCCGGCCTCCCACGAGGCCGTGCTCGGCAAGGTCTTCGCCGAGGGCGACATCGACATGGTGCTGCTCGCCTTCGGGCTGCTCGGCGACCAGGCCCGCGACGAACGCGAACCGCAGGCGGCGGTACGGGTCGCGCAGACCAACTACACGGGCGCGGTCTCGGCGGGCCTGGTGTGCGCCCGCTCGCTCCAGTCCCAGGGGCACGGCTCCCTGGTGGTGCTGTCCTCGGTCGCGGGCGAGCGGGCCCGCCGGGCGAACTTCATCTACGGATCCAGCAAGGCCGGCCTCGACGCCTTCGCGCAGGGCCTGGGCGACGCACTGCACGGCACGGGCGTGCACGTCATGGTCGTACGCCCCGGCTTCGTCCGGACGCGGATGACCGCCGGCCTGCCCGAGGCGCCGCTCGCGACCACACCCGAGGCGGTCGCGACGGCCGTCGAGCTGGGGCTGCGGCGCCGCTCGGAGACGGTGTGGGTGCCGGGGGCGCTGCGCGTGGTGATGGCGGCGCTGCGGCACCTGCCGCGCGGGGTGTTCCGGCGACTGCCGGTCTGACCCGGGGACGGGTCAGCGGGTGGGGACCGAGCCGCGCTCCACCCGCCCGGCCTGCGGGGGTACCACCGAGCCGCCGAAGGGGAAGTCGCGCAGCTTGCGCCAGACGCCGTCGGCGCCCTGCTCGTAGAGGGCGAAGCCGGTGCAGGGCCACTCGGCCTCGTAGCCGGCGAGTGCCTCGAAGGCGCGGTCCATGGCCGCCTCGTCGATGCCGTGTGCCACGGTGACGTGCGGGTGGTACGGGAACTGCAGTTCGCGTGCGGCCGGCCCGGCGGGGTCGCGGACCTGCTGCTGGAGCCGCGTGCAGGCCTCCGCACCCGAGACGACCCGGACGTACACCACCGGTGACAGGGGCCGGAAGGTGCCGGTGCCGGACAGCCGCATGGGGAACGCGCGGCCGGCCGCGGCGACCTCGGCCAGATGCGCCTCGACGGCCGGCAGGGAGGCCTCGTCGACCTCCGTCGGCGGCAGCAGGGTGACGTGCGTGGGGATGCCGTGAGCAGCGGCGTCGCCGAAGCCCGCGCGCAGCTGCTGGAGCTCGCTGCCGTGAGGCTCCGGGACCGCGATCGAGACACCGATCGTTACGGTCCCCACGTCGTCTCCTGTCGTGTCAGTGTGGCCGCTGATACGACCACCCGGTTATCGACTGTACGGCCACGGCCGGGTTACGGGCAGGCGCAACCGGAGTGATGTACAGCGCTGTTCGGTGGTACGGCTGTGCGCGGGGGTGGGTTCAGTGCTTGGCGGGCAGGAAGCCGACCCTGTCGTACGTCTGCGCGAGGGTCTCCGCGGCCACCGCGCGGGCCTTCTCGGCGCCCTTGGCGAGGATCGAGTCGAGCGTCTCGGGGTCGTCCAGGTACTGCTGGGTGCGCTCCCGGAACGGCGTCACGAAGTCGACCATGACCTCGGCCAGGTCCGTCTTGAGAGCGCCGTAGCCCTTGCCCTCGTACTTCTCCTCCAGCTCGGCGATGCCCGCCCCGGTGAGGGTCGAGTAGATGCTGAGGAGGTTGCTGACGCCCGGCTTCTCGGCGACGTCGTAGCGGATGACGGTGTCCGTGTCGGTGACGGCGCTCTTGACCTTCTTGGCCGTGGCCTTGGGCTCGTCGAGCAGGTTGATGAGGCCCTTCGGCGTGGACGCCGACTTGCTCATCTTGATCGACGGGTCCTGAAGGTCATAGATCTTCGCCGTCTCCTTGAGGATGTACGGCTTCGGCACGGTGAAGGTCGGGCCGAAACGGCCGTTGAAGCGCTCGGCGAGGTCGCGGGTGAGCTCGATGTGCTGGCGCTGGTCCTCACCGACCGGGACCTCGTGGGCCTGGTAGAGCAGGATGTCCGCGACCTGGAGGATCGGGTACGTGAACAGGCCGACCGAGGCGCGCTCGGCGCCCTGCTTGGCGGACTTGTCCTTGAACTGGGTCATCCGGCCCGCCTCGCCGAAGCCGGTGAGGCAGTTCATGATCCAGGCGAGCTGGGCGTGCTCGGGGACGTGGCTCTGCACGAAGAGCGTGCAGCGGTCCGGGTCGAGACCCGCCGCGAGGAGCTGCGCCACGGCCAGGCGCGTGTTCGCGCGCAGGTCCTTCGGGTCCTGCGGGATGGTGATCGCGTGCAGGTCGACGACCATGTAGAACGCGTCGTGGGTCTCCTGGAGGGCCACCCACTGGCGGACGGCGCCGAGGTAGTTGCCGAGGTGGAACGAGCCGGCGGTGGGCTGGATCCCGGAGAGCACGCGGGGACGGTCAGAGGCCATGTTTCTTATTGTCTCAGAGAGCTCGGGGGGCTCTGTGCGTGGGGAACTGCGGACGTTTGGGGCTGGTCGCGCCCCGCGGCGGGGCCGCATAACGATGCGGCCCCGCGCCCCTGAGGACGCTGCCCTGACGGCGTTCGTCAGCCGAGGTCGATCTCCGGGTACAGGGGGAAGCCCGCTACCAGGTCCGTCGCCCTGTGGGAGATCTCGTCGGCGATCTTCGCGTCCAGGACGTGCTGGGCCTTGGAGGGGGCGCCCGACTTGGTCGTGCCCGCTTCCGTCGTGGTGAGGACGCGGTCGATGAGGCCGGCGACCTCGTCCATCTCGGCGGTGCCCAGGCCGCGGGTGGTCAGGGCGGGGGTGCCGATGCGGATGCCGGAGGTGTACCAGGCGCCGTTCGGGTCGGCGGGGATGGCGTTGCGGTTGGTGACGATGCCCGAGTCGAGCAGGGCGGCCTCGGCCTGGCGGCCGGTGAGACCGTAGGAGGAGGCGACGTCGATCAGGTTCAGGTGGTTGTCCGTGCCGCCGGTGACCAGGGTCGCGCCGCGGCGCATCAGGCCCTCGGCGAGGGCCCGGGAGTTGTCGACGATGCGCTGGGCGTAGTCACGGAAGGACTCCTGGCGGGCCTCGGCCAGGGCCACGGCCTTGGCGGCCATGACGTGCGGGAGCGGGCCGCCGAGGACCATCGGGCAGCCGCGGTCGACCTGGTCCTTCAGGGAGTCGTCGCACAGCACCATGCCGCCGCGGGGGCCGCGCAGCGACTTGTGGGTGGTCGTCGTCACGATCTGGGCGTGCGGGACCGGGTCGAAGTCGCCGGTCAGGACCTTGCCCGCGACCAGGCCGGCGAAGTGCGCCATGTCGACCATGAGCGTCGCGCCGACCTCGTCGGCGATCTCGCGCATGATCCGGAAATTCACGAGGCGGGGGTACGCCGAGTAGCCCGCAACGATGATCAGCGGCTTGAACTCACGGGCGCTCGCGCGCAGGGCCTCGTAGTCGATCAGGCCGGTGGCCGGGTCGGTGCCGTAGGAGCGCTGGTCGAACATCTTGCCGGAGATGTTCGGGCGGAAGCCGTGGGTGAGGTGGCCGCCGGCGTCCAGGGACATGCCGAGCATGCGCTGGTTGCCGAAGGCCTGGCGCAGCTCGGCCCAGTCGGCGTCGGTCAGGTCGTTGATCTGGCGGACGCCGGTCTTCTCCAGGAAGGGCACCTCGACGCGGGCGCCGAGGACGGCCCAGAAGGCGACGAGGTTGGCGTCGATGCCGGAGTGCGGCTGGACGTAGGCGTGGCGGGCGCCGAAGAGTTCCTTGGCGTGCTCGGCGGCGAGACCCTCGACGGTGTCGACGTTGCGGCAGCCGGCGTAGAAGCGGCGGCCGATGGTGCCCTCGGCGTACTTGTCGCTGAACCAGTTGCCCATCGCCAGGAGCGTGGCCGGGGAGGCGTAGTTCTCGGAGGCGATCAGCTTGAGCATCTCGCGCTGGTCGGCGACCTCCTGGCCGATGGCGTCCGCGACGCGGGGTTCCACCGCGCGGATCACGTCGAGGGCGGCGCGGTAGGCGGTGGAAGCGGGGGAGAGGGGCTCGGCTGACATGTGTGGACCTCCGGACGTTGCGTTCAGCGTTCACGGTACGGCCCAGGCGCACGGCACGGTTCCGGTCCCCGGCGTTCAGCCAGGTCCGGGGGCCGCTTCCCGATGGTCGGTCCCATCCCAGCACGCCAGTCACGGCCCGGCGATCAGCCTACCGGGTGGGCCGGGGAAGCGTGTGCCGGGTGGGTGGGCGTCGCCGGGCGCGGGTGCGTCGTGGCTGGTCGCGCAGTTCCCCGCGCCCCTGAGGGACGAGCCGCTGCGCCCTGTTTCAGAGGATCACGTGGGGCAGGAACCTTGCGTACTCGTCCGTAACCAGGCCCGATGATTCGCGGATGCCCAGGCCCGCCGACTCGTTCTCGACCACCCAGGCGCCCAGGACCACTCGGTTGCCGTCGAAGTCGGGCAGCGGTGCCAGCTGCTGGTAGCAGCAGGGCTCGTCGCGGACGGTGGGGGCGGATCCGGGCTCGTGGACGGTGACGCCCGCGCCCTCTCGGCCGAGGAGGGGCTTGGCGACCCAGCCCGGCAGGTCTCGCGGGCCGTCCAGGTACGCCGGGAGGAGGTTGGGGTGACCGGGGTACAGCTCCCAGAGGATCGCGAGGAGGGCCTTGTTGCTGAGGAGCATCTTCCAGGCGGGCTCGATCCACAGGGTGGAGCCGGTGCCGCCGCCGTTGTCGAGGGTGTCCAGGACGTGGTCCGCGAAGCGGTCGGTGGTGAGCCATTCCCAGGGGTAGAGCTTGAAGACGCTGCGGATGAAGCGGAGGCGCTGGTCGACGAAGCGGCCGGAGAGGCGGTCCCAGCCGATCTCCTCCATGGAGATCCAGTCGGTGGCGAGGCCGGCCTGCTCGGCGGTTTCCTTCAGGTAGGCGACCGTCATCATGTCCTCGCCGAGTTCGTCGGCGGAGGAGTACGCGAAGTAGAGGGGGCTGCCCGGCGGGAGCAGGGCGGCCTGTTTCTTCCAGGCGTCGATCAGGCGTTCGTGGAGGGAGTTCCACTGGTCGGCGCCGGGGAAACGGTCCTCCATCCAGAACCACTGGGGGGACGCCGCCTCGACCAGTGAGGTGGGGGTGTCGGCGTTGTACTCTAGGAGCTTGGCCGGGCCGGTGCCGTCGTAGCGGAGGTCGAAGCGGCCGTAGACGGAGGGGAGTTCGGCACGGCGGTGCCAGGCCTCGGCGACCGTGCGGGCGACGCGGGGGTCGGTGATGCCCAGGTCGGCGAAGCGGTCCTCGGTGACGATGTGGCCGGCGGCCGCCAGGCACATGCGGTGGAGGTCCTCGACCACCTCTTCGAGGGCCTCGATCTCCTCCAGGGAGAAGACGTAGTACGCGCTCTCGTCCCAGTAGGGGCGCAGGGAGTCGTCGGGGTAGCGGGTGAGGGGGTAGATCAGGCCCTGTTCCTCGACGGTCTGCTGCCAGCCGGGGCGGGGCTCCATGGTCCGGCGTTCCATCTGCCGTGCCCGCCCGTCAGCCGCCGCCGCTGCCGGAGCAGCCGAAGCCGCCCCGGTCGACGGCCTCGCTGCGGCTGAAGGTGCCATCGTCGGCGTAGCCGCCGCTGACGTCGGCGTCGTAGTACCAGTCGGCGTCGGTGGCGCTGGTCGTGCCGGACGAGCAGTTCTTGTCGGCGACGATCTTGTAGCCGTTGATGTAGTCGTGACTGTCCCGGTCCACGCAGCGGCGGTCGGGGTCCGAACCGCACGCGGACAGGGCCGCCGCGAGGACACCCATACCCCCCAGCACCACCGTGCTCGAGCGCAGCCTTCGCCGTGTTTCAGCCATGTGCGTGCTCCCCCAGTCTCCCCGTTGTGCACTGACAGACGGTCAGCCTAGAGATCGGTGTGAACGGGCGCGCATGACCCCCCGTCGGCAGCCGCTCCCCTACTGTCGATTTGTGTTTTTTGGAATGGCGTGTGCCCTTGGTGCGGCCGTCTGCTTCGGTACGGCGACGGTGCTGCAGGCGATCGCCGCGCGGTCGGCGGCGGCGACCGGCCCGGGCGGGGACGTGGCACTGCTGTGGCGGGCGCTGCGGCAGTGGCGGTATCTGGCCGGCCTCGCGCTGGACGGGCTCGGTTTCGTGCTCCAGATCCTCGCCCTGCGGTCCGTGCCGATCTACGCCGTGGGGGCGGCGATGGCCGCGAGCCTCGCCGTGACGGCCGTGGTCGCGGCGCGGCTGCTCAAGGTGCGGCTGAGCCGCGTCGAGTGGGCGGCGGTGGCGGTGGTGTGCGCCGGGCTCGCGCTGCTGGGGCTGGCGTCCGGGGCGGAGGGCGACGAGGCCGGACCGGCCGGGCTGAAGTGGGCGATGCTCGGGGCGGCGGCCGGGGTGCTGCTGCTCGGTGCGGCGGGCGGGCGGCTGCCGGAGCGGGGCCGGGCGCTGGCGCTCGGGCTGGGGGCGGGGCTCGGTTTCGGGGTGGTGGAGGTGTCGGTGCGGCTCATCGACGGGCTGTCGCCCGGTGAGCTGTTCCCCAACCCGGCGACGTACGCGCTGCTGCTGGGCGGCGGGGCGGCGTTCCTGCTGCTGACCTCGGCCCTGCAGCGGGGGTCGGTGACGACGGCGACGGCCGGGCTGGTGCTCGGGGAGACCGTCGCGCCCGCGTTGATCGGTGTGGTGTGGCTCGGGGACCGGACGCGGCCCGGGCTGGGGTGGCTGGCGATCCTCGGTTTCGCGGTGGCGGTGGTGGGGGCGCTGGCGTTGTCGCGGTTCGGGGAGGCGCCGGTGGAGGCGGAGGAGAGCGCCGTCGCACCGCGGTGAGCGGAAGGGCTTTACGAGCTGCCGAAAGTCTTCACCTCGCGGACAATCTTCCAGGCGTCCTGCGGGCAACCGGAAAATTGTTTGTTGAATCTTGAACGCGCGGTGAGCGCTTTCCGTATGGGACGGCGTGACCAGTAAACCCGTCACGGTCACCGTGGCCTATCGCGTGGCGCCGGGCCGTGCGGCCGACTTCCACTCCTGGGGGTGGGCCATGCTGGGGGCGACCGCGCGGCAGCCGGGGTTTCTGGGGGGTGGCGTACTTGTCGACGGAGGGGCGGAGTGGCATGTCGTCTATCGCTTCGCAAGCGAGGGTTCGGCCCTGGCCTGGGAGAGATCACCCTCCCGGGAACAGTGGGACGCCCAGCTCGATGGGGTCGCCCGGGAGGCGGAGCGCCGGAGGGTGCCGGGCACCCGGGCCTGGTTCGACGCGCAGACCCTCACACCCGCGCCGCCCGCTCCGCCGTCGAAATGGAAACTGTGGTTCGTGAATATGAGCGCGGTTTTCCCACCGGTGCTCCTGTTCAATCTGACGGTGCTTCCCTATCTCGGTGACCTCAATGCACTGTTTCGCACGCTGTTGTTGTGTCTGTGTGTGACAGCCCTTGTCACCTGGATTCTCATGCCGCGGCTCCAGCGTTTCTTCCGGAAATGGCTGTACCCGTCGCTCCAGGCACTGCGCGGGCGGCACAAACGCCGGGCCACATAGGCCCGCGAACGAACAGAGGGAGGTGGGCGGGTGAAGACCCTGCTCATCGACAATTACGACTCGTACACGTACAACCTGTTCCAGCTGATCGCCGAGGTCAACGGCGAGGAGCCGGTGGTGATCCGCAACGACGCGCCCGTCGACGGTCTTCCTGATCTCCGGGCGTTCGACAACCTTGTGGTGTCCCCCGGCCCCGGGCATCCGGGCGAGACCCGTGACTTCGGCATCGGCGGCAGGCTGCTCGCGACCTCCCCCGTTCCCGTGCTCGGTGTGTGTCTGGGACATCAGGGCATCGCGCTCGGGGAGGCCGGGCTGGTGGGGCCCGCTCCGGAGCCGCGGCACGGGCATCTGTCCACGATCCGCCATGACGGACGGGACCTGTTCCACGGCCTGCCGCAGCACTTCACCGCCGTCCGCTACCACTCACTGGCCGTGCGCGAACCGCTGCCGGAGACGCTGGAGGCCACGGCCTGGGCGGAGGACGGCGTCCTGATGGGACTCCGGCACCGCAGCCGGCCGCTGTGGGGGGTGCAGTTCCATCCGGAGTCGGTCCTCACGGAGTACGGGCACCGCATGCTCGTGAACTTCCGGAACCTCACCGCCGAGCGGGCGGGCAAGCTGCGCACGAAGAACACGGCGGTGCCGTCGCACGAGGGGTTCCGACGGCGACCGCTCGTCCCGGAGTGCGACACGGGGGCCCGGCGGATGCCGGGGGGTGTTCTCGACCTCGGCGGTCTACGTCGTCCCGTGGCCGCGGCCGCCTTCCAGGCCGCCGCACTCAGGCAGGCCACGGCGCGCCCGAGCGGCGGGGCCGGGGTGGTGGTGTCCGGTGAGCCCCGGACGGTCGTACCCGGCGGGCCTGGGCAGGTCGTGTCCAGCGAGGCCGGTTCGGTCACTGTGCCGGCCCGGGCCGGCACGGCCGGGGAGCGGGAGACGCACGCCGAGGTCGACGCGTCCGCCGCCATCCCCCGCCCCCGCCGGCCCGGGCGGGTCGGGTATCGGCTGCACACCCGGCGGGTCACCGGGGCCGTGGACGCCGAGGCGGTCTTCAGCCGGATGTTCTCGGGGTCGCCGCGGTCCTTCTGGCTGGACAGTTCGCTGGTCGAGCCGGGGCGGTCGCGGTTCTCGTTCCTCGGGGACGACCAGGGGCCGCTCGCCGAGTTCGTGCGGTACGACGTCGCTGCCGGGCGGTGTGAGATCGAGCGGGCGGGGCGGCCCGTGCGGCGGGTGAGGGCGAGTGTCTTCGATTATCTGAAGCGGCAGTTGAGCAACCGCCGGGTGGACGCGACCGGGCTGCCGTTCGACTTCACCGGCGGCTACGTCGGCTACTTCGGCTACGAGATGAAGGCGGACTGCGGCTCGCCCAACCGGCACCGCTCCCCCACCCCGGACGCCGCCTGGCTGTTCGCCGACCGGGTGATCGCGGTGGACCACGAGGAGGGTTTCACCTACGCCGTGTGCCTGGCGGAGGACACCCCGCAGGCCGCGCGGGAGGCCGCCGACTGGCTGGAGGGCGTACTGGCCGGACTCTCCTGCGTGGCGACGGAGCGCCCGCCGCTGCCCGGGGAGCCTGCCCCGGCCGACCCCGGCGCCGCCGAGCCGTGGCTGGTGCGCGACCGGGTGACGTATCTCGAGGACATCGAGGCCTGCCGGCGGGCCCTGCGGTCCGGCATCAGCTACGAGGTCTGCCTGACGAACGCCGCCCGGTTACCCGCTCCGCCCGACGCGCTGGAGTTCTACCGGACGCTGCGCCGCGACAACCCGGCCCCGTACGCCGCGTTCCTGAGATTCGGGGAGCTGGAGGTGGCCGGCTCCTCGCCCGAGCGGTTCCTGCGGATCGGCCGGGACGGCACCGCCGAGGCCCGGCCCGTCAAGGGCACCGCGCCCCGGGGCGACGGGCCGGAGGAGGACGCCCGGCTGCGGGACGCGCTCGCCTCGGACGCCAAGACGCGGGCCGAGAACCTGATGATCGTGGACCTGCTGCGCAACGACCTGGGGCAGGTCTGCCGGACCGGGACCGTGCGGGTGTCCCGGCTGATGGCCACGGAGACGTACGCCACCGTCCACCAGCTGGTGTCCACCGTGCAGGGCAGGCTGCGGGCCGGCACGGACGCGGTGGACTGTGTGCGCGCCTGCTTCCCGGGCGGGTCGATGACCGGCGCGCCGAAGCTGCGCACGCTGGAGATCATCGACTCGCTGGAGACCGAGGCCCGCGGCGTCTACTCCGGCGCCCTCGGCTACTTCGGGTGCGGTGGCGGTGCGGACCTCGGCATCGTGATCCGGACCGCCGTCTTCGCCGACGGTGCGATGCATCTGGGGGCGGGCGGTGCGATCGTGCTCGGCTCCGATCCGGACGCCGAGTACGAGGAGATGCTGCTGAAGACGGCGGCCCCGATGCGCGCCCTCCAGCGGCACACGGCCGACCGGATGCGGCAGCAGGGCCCACCGGGGCAGAAGGCCGGGGCGGCCGGGGAGGCCCGGCGATGACCAGTCCGCAGGTCGCACCGAGCCCGCCCGAGGCCGGGGCGCCCGGGAACCTCGCGGCCCACCTGGCGGAGCTGGCCGAGCGGCGCGGGTGGACCGGCCGGACCGCCTTCCACCAGGGGCACCGGGCCTGGACCCACGGTGAGGTGCACGGCCTCGCCGCCCGCGCGGCCACGGTCCTGGCCGGGCACGGGGTGCGCCCGGGAGACCGGGTGCTGCTCGCGCTGCCGGACTCCCTCGCCTGGGTGACGGCGTTCCTCGGCACCGCCCGGCTCGGTGCCGTGGCGGTCCTGGTCAACCCCGAACTCCCCGCCGCCGACCACGCGTTCCTGGCCGAGGACACCGACGCCGTGCTGTGTGTGACGGGACCGGGCCTGGAGGACCGGTTCGCCGGCCGGACGGGGCTCGGCGCCGACCAGCTGATGGCCGTCGCCCCCGCCGCCGAGCTCGCCCCCGCGCACCAGGTCGACGCGCACAGCCCGCTCTACGTGCAGTACACCTCCGGCACCACGGGCCGTCCCAAGGGCGTCGTGCACACGCACGGCGATCCACGGACGTACCACGACCTGGTGGGGCGGCGGGTGCTGCGGATCACCGCGGAGGACGTCACCCTGTCGGTGTCGAAGCTGTACTTCGCCTACGGGTTCGGCAACGCGTTCGTCTTCCCGCTGTTCTCCGGCTCGTCCGCCGTGCTGGTGGACCGGCGGCCCGGACCGGCCACCGTCGACGAGCTCGTCGCCCGGCACCGGGTGACGCTGCTGTACTCGGTGCCGTCCGCGTACGCCGCGCTGATCGCCGAGCGGGGGCAGGGGCACGAGGGCTGCTTCGCCTCGGTGCGGGCCGCGGTGTCGGCCGGCGAGGGCCTGCCGGAGGGGCTGGCCGGGCAGCTGACCGCACTGCTGGGCGCGCCGGTGCTGGAGCAGATCGGCTCCACCGAGGCCGGTCACGCGTTCTGCGCCAACGGCTTCTCCCACAACCACCCGGGCACCGTGGGCCGGCCCGTGCCCGGCTTCGAGGTGGAGCTGCGCGACCGTGACGGGCGTCCGGTGCCGGACGGCGACGAGGGTGAGATGTGGGTGCGCGGGCCGACGGTGACGCCCGGCTATGTGAACCGGCCGGAGGAGACCGCCCGGGCGCTGGCCGGCGGCTGGCTGGCCACGCGGGACCGGGCCCGCCGCGAACCGGACGGCACCTACCGGCATCTGGGCCGCGCCGACGACATGGAGATGGTCGGCGGCATCACCGTCTCCCCGCTGGAGGTGGAGGCCGTTCTGCGCGGCCATCCGGCGGTGCGGGAGGTGGCGGTCGCCGCCGTTCCCGACGGGCGCGGCGCGAGCCGGCTGCGGGCCTTCGTGGTCCCCGTCCCGCCCCTTCGGGACGGACTGGCCGACGAGTTGACCGGCCTGGCGCGCGAGAGCCTCGCCGCGTTCAAGGTCCCCCGCAGCGTCAGCTTCGTCCCGTCGCTGCCCCGCACCGCGACCGGGAAGCTCCGCCGCCACCTGGTGCGCAAGGGCGCCTGGTGAACACCACGGAGAGGAATGAGCCCATGCGACAGCCCCTGCTCGCGGACCGCGGCTTCTATCTGGGGCCGGTCTTCCGCCGTGCGGCCGACCGGCACGGGGCCGTCTTCGTCACCCTCGACCGGCCGCTCGACGTCGCCCCCTCCCTGGGCGTCGACCTGAGCTACAGCGTGCTGGCCGATGTGGTCGAGGAGTTGTCCGGCCGGTTGTGGGAGGCCGGGGTGCGACCCTCGGAGCAGGTCGTCGTACACAAGGCCGACAACGTCGACATCATGCTGCTGACCTGCGCTGTCTCCCGCATCGGGGCCGTGCCCGTGCTGCTGTCGCCCGCGCTGGCCCCCGAGGTGGCCGGTCAGCTCCTCGAACGGCTGCGGCAGCCCTGGCTGATCACCGACGGCGCGACGCTCGACGGCCTGAAGGACATCGACCTGTCCGGGCTGGTGCGGCGGACGCTGTCCGTGGACGGCGCGCCCCGTTCCGAGCCCCTGGCGAAGTACACCGGCGCCGAACCGCCCCCGCCGGTCCGGCTCCACCCCCGTGAACCCGCCCTGATCACCCACAGCTCGGGCACCACCGGCGTCCCCAAACTGGCCGTGCACTGCGCGCTGACCATGTGGAACCGGCTCGTGCCGCAGCAGGCGATGGGCTGGCCCACCCGGGGTGAGACCGCCGCGCTGCACATGTCCTTCGTGCACTCGCGCTTCTACCATCTGCTCGGGGTCCTGCTGCACTTCGGCAGCCCGCTCGTGCTGATCACCGACCCGGACCCGGCCTCGGTCGGCCCGCTGCTGGTCCGGCACCGGCCCGGCATCGTGGAGACGCATCCCAACACGTTCGTGCTGTGGGAGGAGCTGGCCGGTGCGCCCGGTGCGCCGCTGTCCCGGGTCCGGTCGTACGGCTCGACGTTCGACGCGATCCATCCGCGTACCGTGCGGCGGCTGCTGGACGCGTCGCGGCGCCGTACGCCCTGGCTGATCCAGCTGTACGGGCAGAGCGAGACGGGCCCGGTGGCGTTCCAGGTGGTGACCCGGCGCGGTGCCGCCCGGGCGGACGGCCGCCGGGTCGGGTTCGGGATACCCGGCTTCACCCGGGTCCGGGTGACCGACGCCGGGGGCGGGCGGGTGCCGCCCGGCACACCGGGCCGGATCGAGGCGCGCACCCGGGGCCGGATCCTCACCTACCTCGGCATGCCGGAGCGCTACGACCGCCAGCTCACCGACGGCTGGTGGGAGATGGGCGACCTGGGCTACCGCAGCCGCCTGGGCGCGCTGTACCTGATCGACCGGGAGGCCGACCGGATCGACGCGGTGCACAGCAACCTGGAGGTCGAGGACACGCTGATGTCCCGGCTGGAGGAGTTGCGCGAGGTCGTGATCGTGCCGGGGGCGGACCGTGAGCCGGTGCCGGTGGTGTGCGTGCGCGGCGATCGGCCGCTGGATCCGGAGCGCTGGCGGCGGGCCACGGCCGGGTTGCCGCCGATGGCCGAGCCGCGGCAGTGGCGGTTCGAGGATCTGCCGATGACGGCGACCTGGAAGGTGAAGCGGATGGAGATCGCCCGGATGCTCGGCCAACGGGTCGGGGCATGACCCCGGTCCTGGTGGTGGGGGCCGGACCGGTGGGCCTGTCCGCGGCCCTCGCGCTACGGGCGCACGGTCTGCCGGTCACACTGCTGGAGGCCGATCCGCAGGACCGTGAACGGCCCGGGAGCCGGGCCTTGTTCGTGCACCGGGAGACCCTCGCCCTGCTGGACGGGATGCTGCCCGGCCTCGCCGCGGAGTTCACCTCGTACGGACGGACCTGGCACACCAGGCGCACCCTCTACCGGGGACGCGAGGTCTACGCCCGGACCTTCCCGCCCCCGTCCGGCCCGCCGCCCTTCACCAGCCTGCGCCAGACGGACACCGAACGCTTCCTGCGGGCGGCCTGTGAGCGGGCCGGGACCGGCTTCGTGTGGGGCGCCCGTGTGACGGCCGTGCACAGCACGGAAAGCGGGGTCCGGCTGACGGGGGCGGACGGGCGGGAGTGGAGCGGTTCCCACGTCGTCGCCGCCGACGGGGCCCGCTCGGCGGTCCGGCGCGAGCTGGGCATCGAGCTGGAGGGCACCCGCGGCGAGGGCTTCCACGTCGTCGTGGACGTCGCCGATGTGCCGGGCGCCGAACTGCCGTGGGAGCGGGTCTTCCACTACGAGCATCCCGGGGCCGGCGGGCGCAGTGTCATGCGGGTGCCGTTCACCGGAGGCTTCCAGATCGACCTCCAGTGCCGCGACGACGACCGGCCGGAGGAGTTCGGCACCGAGGAGGCCGTACGGCGCTGGCTGCCCGCGATCGTCGGGGACGGCTACGGCGAGAGGATCCTGTGGGTGTCGACGTACCGCTTCCTGCGCAAGGTGGCGGCCTCGTTCACCGATCCGCACCGGCGGGTGCTGCTGGCCGGTGAGGCGGCGCATCTCTTCCCGCCGTTCGGGGCGCGCGGGATGAACAGCGGGATCGCGGACGCGGCGGCCGCCGCCGAGGCGATCGCCGCCGGGACCGGCGAGGCGGTCGCGCGCTTCGCCGAGGTGCGGCGCGCGGCGGGCCTGTTCAACATGGCCGCCGCCGGTACGGCCCTGGACCATCTGCGGCCGCGCCGCCGGACCGTCCGGCTCAGGCAGCGGGCCGCGGCGGCCCTGGCGCCGGTACTGCCGTGGTGTGGATCCTGGCTGGAGCACGCGCCGTACGGGCCCCGGCACGGGGCGCCCGCCGTCGCGGGCCGCACGTACTGAGGAGGACCTCGTGGTGACAAAACCGGCGGTGGCGGAGGGCCTGTGGGCGTGGACGCCCGGACGTGGCCTGGCCCCGGCCCCGGAGCGGACGGCCGGGGGGCGGCTTCTCGTCGCGGACTCGTGGCTGCTGCGCGAGGGCGGGGTGCGGGCCTACGCCCGGCACCGGGAGCGGTTCTCGCGGTCCTGCGGTGAGTGCGGCGGGCCGGAGTCGCGCCGTCTCGTGGCGTTCTGGCGGGACGTGACCGCCGCGCTGCCGCGCACGGGAGCGTGGTTCCCGCGGGTGGAACTCGCGGCGGGCTCCCTTGAGCTGCGGCTGCTGCTGCGGCCCGCTCCGCCGCTGGGCGCGGGGGTGCGCCTCTGGGCGGCGGGCCAGTCCGATCCGCGGACCGTGCCCCGCCGCAAGGGCCCGGACCTGGACACCCTGGCCCGGGTGCGCCGCCGGGCCGCGGGCGAGGGCGCGGAGGAGGCGGTGCTGATCGCCCCCTCGGGCACGGTCCTGGAGTCGGCCACCGCCAGTGTCCTGTGGTGGGAGGACGACACCCTGTGCCTGCCCCCGCCGCGGCTGCCCGTCCTGCGGGGTGTGACGGCCGGGCTGGTCCAGGAACGGGCGCTGCGCTCCGGGTTCCGGATCGCGCACCGGGAGCGGACCGTGGCCGAGCTGGACGGCCGTGAGGTGTGGCTGGTGAACGCGCTGCACGGAATTCGGCCCGTGACGGGCTGGCTCGGACGGCCGATGCGGGTGCCTCCGGCGGAACGGGCCGGGGAATGGCGGGCATGGCTGGACAGCGCCGTGGAGCCACTGCCGGCCGACTGAATTGCGGGAGAAAAGAGACGCCGGGCCGAATTCGACCCGGCGGCTTTCCTTCTGCCTTTTCAGCTCTTCGGGACCATACGGGTCGCTATCGCGATGCGGTTGTAGGCGTTGATGACGGTGGCCGACCAGATGAGGGCGGCTATCTGGTTCTCGTCGAAGACCCCGGCCGCCTCGGCGTAGACGGCGTCGGGGACGCGGCCGTCGTGGACCAGCGTCACCGCCTCGGTCAACGCCAGGGCGGCGCGCTCGCGTTCGGTGAAGAAGGGCGTCTCCCGCCAGGCGTTCAGCGTGTGGATGCGCTGCTCGGTCTCGCCCTGGTCGCGGGCGTCCCGGGTGTGCATGTCGAGGCAGAACGCACAGCCGTTGATCTGCGAGGCGCGGATCCTGACCAGTTCCAGCAGTTCCGGTTCGAGCTTTGCCTCCTGGGCCGCAGAAACGGCGGCAGCGTGCAGGGAACCCATGGCCGCGGAGACGTCGGGGGTGATTTTCTTCAGGGCCACGCGGGACGGGGAGGAATTTTCACTCATGGAGCGACCATATCCACCGGAACGCAATTCGGAGGGGGAATGCGCGCGATTATCCGGGCAATACCGCGCCCAGCGCGTCCAGCGCTCCCGACCAGGCGTGGTCCGGCGGGGTGCCGTATCCGACGACCAGGGCGTCGACGGGCTCGGTCCGGGCGGCGGGGTGGGTGTAGCGGTCGAGTCCGTGGAGCGCGAGCCCCCGCCAGTTCGCCGCCTGGACCACCGACTGCTCGGTGCCGGGCGGCAGCCGCAGCAGGACGTGCAGACCGGCCGCGATGCCGGTGACGCGGGCTTCCGGGGCCCGGGACGCGACAGCGGCGACCAGGGCGTCCCGGCGGCGCCGGTAGCGCAGGCGTCGCGCCCGGAGGTGCCGGTCGTAGGCGCCGGACGTGAGGAACTCGGCCAGGGTCAGCTGGTCCAGCACCCCGCAGGTGTCGACGCCGCCCTTCGCCGCCGCGACCTCCTCGGCGAGGCCCGGCGGCAGCACCATCCAGGCCAGCCGGAGGCCGGGCGCGAGGGACTTGCTGGCGGTGCCCAGGTGGACGACCCGGTCGGGGTCCAGGCCCTGGAGCGCGCCGACGGGCTGCCGGTCGTAGCGGAACTCGCCGTCGTAGTCGTCCTCCAGCACCAGTCCGCCGGTGCGCCGGGCCCAGTCCACGACGGCCGTACGGCGGTCGCGGTGCAGGGGCACGCCCATGGGGAACTGGTGGGCGGGGGTGAGCAGCAGCGCGTCGGCTCCGGGCAATCCGCCCGGGTCGGTGCCCAGCCGGTCGAAGGGCAGCGGGGCGGTGTCCAGGCCGGAGGCGGCCAGGATCCTCCAGTGCGCGTCGAGACCGTACGACTCGACCGCGACCGTGCGCGCCCCGCGGGCCCGCAGGACCGTGCCGAGCAGCTTCAGGCCGTGCGCGAACCCGGCGCACACCACGATCCGGCCGGGGTCCGCGCGCACGCCCCGGGCCCGGGAGAGGTAGCCGGCGAGCGCGGCCCGCAGCTCGGGGCGGCCACGCGGGTCGCCGTAGTCGAGCGCGTGGTACGGGGCGGTGGTGAGGGCGCGGCGGGCGGCCTTGAGCCACTCCGCGCGCGGGAAGGACGCGAGGTCGGGGCTGCCGGGGCGCAGATCGTAGGTCGGACGGGTGGGTGCGCGGGGGTGGGGTGCCGTGCCGGACGGCGGGACGACCTCGCGCGCGGCGACCCGGGTACCCGAGCCCTGCCGGGCGGTGAGCCAGCCCTCGGCGACCAGGTCGGCGTAGGCGTCGGCGACCGTGTTGCGGGCGAGGCCCAGGTCGGCGGCGAGCGCACGGGAGGACGGCAGCCGGGTGCCGGGTGCCAGCCGGCCGGAGCGCACCGCCTCGCGCAGGGCGTCGGTCAGCCCCCGGCGCAGGCCCGGGCCGGTCGGCTCCAGATGTAGGTCGATGCCCAAAGTGGCCCACTGTTCCACCATGGAAATGGACCATACCCCTGGGCTGCTTCCTTCCTAGGGTCGAGGGCATGACGACGCACACCACTGACACGACGACCGGGGAGTACGCCCCTGAGCAGCCAGCCCGCCTGGACTGGGCCAAGCACGCGCCCGAGGTGTACAAGGCGATGGTCCGGCTGGAGATCGCCGCCCGGCAGGGCCTCGACCACAAGCTGTACGAGCTGGTGAAGATCCGCGCCTCCCAGATCAACCACTGCGCCTTCTGCATCGACATGCACACCAAGGACGCCCTCGCGACGGGTGAGAGCGTGCAGCGGATCCTCCAGCTCAGCGCCTGGGACGAGTCGCGGCACTTCTACACCGAGAAGGAACTCGCTGCCCTGGAGCTGACGGAGGCCGTGACGGTCCTGACCGCCGGTTTCGTGCCGGACGAGGTGTACGACAACGCCGCGAAGCACTTCGACGAGGCCGAGCTGGCGCAGGTCATCGCCGCGATCACGGCGATCAACGCCTGGAACCGGTTCGGGGTGACCTGCCGCATGGCGCCCGGGCACTACGAGCCGGGGCAGTACAAGTGACGGCTCGGACCCGGCTGCTCGACCCGGCGGCCGGCCGGGCCATGTCCGCCCTCAGCGCGGCGGCGAAGAAGGGCCTGGGCGACCCGGCCCTGGCCGAACTCGTGGTGATCCGGGCCTCTCAGCTCAACCACTGCGCGTTCTGCCTCGACATGCACCTCACGATCGCCCGTGAGGACGGGGTGAGTGAGCAGCAGCTCGGTCTGCTGGCGGCCTGGGAGGAGGCCGGGGACGTCTTCGACGAGCGGGAGCGGGCCGCGCTGGCCCTGACGGAAGCGGTGACGGTGCTGACGGCCGGTTTCGTGCCGGACGAGGTGTACGACAACGCCGCGAAGCACTTCGACGAGGCCCGGCTCGCCCATCTGCTCGGGCTGATCGTCGCCATCAACAACTGGAACCGGGTGATGGTGAGCCACCGGATTCCGCCAGGGGGTTACACGCCATGAGCAAGGCCGACGTGTTCCGTGCCCTGCATCATCACCGGGCGCCCGGTGATCCGCTCGTGCTGCCCGGGCCGTGGGACGCGGCCAGCGCGCGGGTGTTCGCCGAGGCCGGGTTCCCCGCGCTCGCCACGCCCAGCGCCGGGGTCGCCGCCTCGCTCGGCTACGAGGACGGGCAGGTCCCGGCCGACGAGATGTTCGCGGCGGTCGCCCGGATCGCCCGGGCCGTCGACGTGCCCGTGTCGGCGGATGTGGAGGGCGGATACGGGCTCGCGCCGAAGGACCTCGTGGAGCGGCTGCTGGAGGTGGGGGCGGTCGGCTGCAACCTGGAGGACTCCGAGGACGGGGTGCTCAAGGACCCCCGCGCGCACGCCGGCCGGCTGGCCGAGGTGCGGGAGGCGGCCGGTGACCGGCTCTTCGTCAACGCGCGCATCGACACCTTCGCCTGCGGGGTGGACGATCCCGGCCCGGCCATCGAGCGGGCCGCGCTGTACGTCGCGGCGGGCGCCGACTGCGTGTACCCGATCGGGGCCCCGCCGGGCGTCCTGCCGCTGCTGCGGGCCGGGATCCGGGGTCCGGTCAACGTGGGGGCCCCGGCCGACGGTGGCCCCTCACCCGCCGAACTCGGCGCGCGAGGGGCCACCCGGATCACCTTCGGGCCGGGACTCCAGCGACGGGCCGCCCGGGCCCTGCGGGAGATCGCCGAAGGCCTGCGACCGTAGGGACGCTCAGGGCAGCCACTTCTTCCACGTGGACTTGTGGCTGTCCACCCACTTCTTCGCCGCGTCCTCCGGCGTCATCTTCTTGTCGGCGATCAGCAGGGAGACCTCGTTCTGGTCCTCGGTCGTCCACTTGAACTTCTTCAGGAACGCCGCCGCCTTGCCGCCGTTCTTCGCGAAGTCCGAGTTGAGGTACTTCTGCAGCGGCGTGTGCGGGTAGGCGCAGGCGACCTTCTCCGGGTCGGCGTCGCAGCCCTCCTTGTACGCCGGCAGCTTCACCTCGGTCATCGGGACCTTCTTGAAGAGCCACTGCGGCGAGTACCAGTAGGTGAGGAAGGGCTTCTTCTCCTTGGCGAACTGCTTCATCTGCGTGATCTGCGCCGCCTCGGACCCGGCGAACACCACCTGGTAGTCCAGCTTCAGGTTCTTCACCAGCGCCTTGTCGTTGGTGACGTAGGACGGCGAACCGTCCATCAGCTGGCCCTTGTTGCCGCTCTCCGGGGTGCGGAAGAGGTCGGCGTACTTGTTGAGGTTCTTCCAGTCGGTGATGTCGGGGTGCTGCTTGGCGAGGTACGTCGGGACGAACCAGCCGATGTGGCCGGTGACGCCGAGTTCGCCGGCGGGCGCGATCGTCTTCTTGTCCTTGACGTACCGCTGCTCCTGCTCGGGGTGGCCCCAGTCCTCCAGGAGCGCGTCGACGCGGCCCTGGCTGAGTGCGTCCCAGGCGGGCACCTCGTCGACCTGGACGGTGTCGACGCGGTAGCCGAGCTCGTGCTCCAGGAGGTACTGGGCGACGGCCACGTTGGACTGCGCGCCGACCCAGGACTGCACGGACATGGTCACGGTCTTGGCGCCCTGTGCGTTGGCGAAGGGCGAGGCCTGCTTGGTCATGTCGGCGGCACCACAGCCGGTGAGCAGCGCCAGGGAGCTCACGGTGGCCGCTATCGCGGTCGTACGGACGCGCATGTCACGCTCCCTTCTTCGCGCGGCGTTCGGTGGGCTGGGTCACCCGGTCGAGCATCAGGCCGAGGCAGACGATGGCCGCGCCGGCCACCAGACCGGTCGCCAGGTCACCCTGGGCGAGGCCGAAGACGACGTCGTAGCCGAGGGCGCCACCGCCGACCAGGCCGCCGATGACGACGACGGCGAGGACCAGGACGAGGCCCTGGTTGACGGCGAGCAGCAGCGCACGGCGGGCCAGCGGGAGCTGCACCTGCTTCAGCTGCTGCCAGCTGGTCGCGCCGAGCGAACCGGAGGCCTCCATGGCGGCCGGGTCGACCTGGCGCAGGCCCTGGGTGGTGATGCGGACGACGGCCGGCAGCGCGTAGACGATCGCCGCGGCGACGGCCGGGGCGCGGCCGACGCCGAACAGGGCGACGACCGGGATCAGGTACACGAACTGCGGCATCGTCTGGAACACGTCGAGGACCGGGCGCAGCGCCCGCTCCAGGCGGTCGCTGCGGGCCGCGGCGATACCGACGGCGAAGCCGACGACGAGGGTGACGGCGACGGCCGCGAGGACCTGGGAGAGGGTGTCCAGGGACGGCTTCCAGACGCCGAGGACGCCGATCGCGGCCATGGCGAGGACGGCGGTGAGCGCGGTGTGCCAGGTGCCGATCACCCAGGCCAGCGCGGCGACGATCAGCAGCACCGACCACCAGGGCAGCGCTTGCAGGCCGTCGCGCATCGGGTCGAGGACCCAGGTGGTGAAGTGTCCGGCCCAGTCGGCGGTGCCGCCGATGACGGGGACGCCCGAGTACAGGTGCGCGGTCATCCAGTCCACGGCGCGGTTGACGGGCTCGGCGATGCCGACGACCCAGGGGTCGGGCCAGTCGAGGCGGCCCGCGAGCCGCCCGGCGACCGCCACGGCGACGACGCCGGCGAGGGCGTAGAGCCAGCCGAGGCCGCTGCGGGGCTCGGGGTCGGCGCCGAGCCGCTCCCCCGCCGCTGCCGTGACCCGGTCCAGGACGACGGCCAGCAGCACGATCGGGATACCGGCGGCGAGCGCGGCACCGACGTCGACGGAGGCCAGCGCCTGGTAGACGCGGTCACCGAGACCGCCCGCGCCGATGACGGCCGCGATCACGGCCATGGACAGCGCCATCATGATCGTCTGGTTGAGGCCGAGGAGGAGTTCCTTGCGGGCCAGCGGGATGCGGGCCGTCAGCAGGCGCTGGCGTGCGGTGGAGCCCAGCGACTCGACGGCCTCCAGCACCCCCTTGTCGGCGCCGCGCAGACCGAGCGAGGTCAGGCGGGCCATGGGCGGGGCGGCGTAGACGACGGTGGCCAGGACGGCCGCCGGGACGCCGATGCCGAAGACCAGCACGACCGGCAGGAGGTAGGCGAAGGCGGGCAGCACCTGCATGGTGTCCAGGACCGGGCGCAGCACACGGTCCATGCGGTCGGACAGCCCTGCGGCGAGCCCGAGCAGCGCGCCCACGACGACCGAGGCGAGGACCGCGGCGACCATCAGGGCGAGCGTCTGCATGGTGGGCACCCACATGCCGAGCAGCCCGCAGGCGAGGAAAGCGGTGGCCGTGCCGAGCGCCAGCCGCACGCCCGCCGCCCGCCAGGCGACCAGCGCGCCGAGGGCTGTGACGCCCGCCCAGCCGATGGCCAGGAGGGTGAGGTAGACGGCCCGTACGGCGATGACGACGACGTTGCTGACGTGGCCGAAGAAGTACAGGAACAGCGGGTGGCTGTCGCGGTTGTCGATGATCCAGTCGCTGGTCTTGGCGAGCGGCTCGGACAGGTCCACCGTGAGCGCGTTCGGCCAGGCGCCGCTCGCCCAGCGGGCGTTGGCCAGCGGGACGAGGATCACGGCGGCGAGGGCCAACAGAAGGAGCTTCTGGACGGCACGGTTCCGCAGCAGCCCGGGCAGGCCGAGGCGCGGCGGGGACGCGGTGATGGTCGCCATCACACCGCCTCCTTGGGCTGCGGGGTGCCCGGCGGGGCGGGCTGCTCCGTGCCGGCGACGACGCCCAGGAGCGTGTCGGAGTCGACCACGCCCACGCACCGGCCCTCGTCGACGACCCGGGCCGGTGCGCCGGCGCGGGCGACCGCCTCGATCGCCTCGGACACCGTCGCGTCGGGCCGCACCGCCGGTCCGCTGCCGTCCTGGCCCGCCGAGGGGCGGCGCATGGCGGTGCGGACGGTCATGACCTGCTCGCGCGGGACGTCCCGGACGAACTCGCGGACGTAGTCGTCGGCCGGCGAGCCCACGATCTCCTCGGGCGTGCCGAGCTGCACGACCCGGCCGTCGCGCATCAGGGCGATGCGGTCGCCCAGCTTGAGGGCCTCCTGGAGGTCGTGCGTGATGAAGACCATCGTGCGGCCCTCCTCGTGGTGCAGCCGGACGACCTCCTCCTGCATGTCGCGCCGGATCATCGGGTCGAGCGCGCTGAACGGCTCGTCGAAGAGGAGGACTTCGGGGTCGACGGCGAGGGCACGGGCAAGGCCGACGCGCTGCTGCTGGCCGCCGGAGAGCTGGCCGGGGCGGCGGTGCTCCATGCCTTCGAGGCCGACCTTGGCGACGACCTCGGCGGCCCGTTCGCGCCGCTCGGCCTTGCCCATGCCCTGGATCTCCAGGCCGTAGGCGACGTTGTCGAGGACGGTGCGGTGCGGCAGCAGGCCGAAGTGCTGGAAGACCATCGCGGCGCGGTGGCGGCGCAGTTCGCGCAGCCGGGAGCGGTCCATGGCGCGGACGTCCTCGCCGTCGATGGCGATGGTGCCGGCGGTCGGCTCGATCAGCCGGGTCAGACAGCGCACCAGCGTGGACTTGCCGGAGCCGGACAGGCCCATGACGACGAAGACCTCGCCCTTGCGCACGTCGAAGCTGACGTCCCGGACGGCGGCCGTGCAGCCGGTGCGGGAGCGCAGCTCGGCGGGGTCGAGGGCGGTGAGCTCGGGGTCGGCGGGAACGCGGTCGGCCTTGGGGCCGAACACCTTCCACAGTCCCTCCACCGAGAAGACGGGCGTGGTGTCCATGGTCTGCTCCGTGGGGGGTTCGAGGGTCGCGGTCACTGGGAACCACCACCGATCAGCTCGGCGGCCTTCTCCCCGACCATGAGCACGCCGATCATCGGGTTGACGGTGGTCATGGTGGGGAAGACGGAGGCGTCGGCGATGCGGATGCCCTCCAGGCCTCGGATGCGCAGCTCGGGGTCGACGACAGCCAGCCGGTCGTCGGCGCCGCCCATCTTGCAGGTGCCGGCGGGGTGGTAGACGGTGTGCGCGACCTTGCGGGCGTACTCGCCCAGCTCCTCGTCGTTGGTGACGTCCGGGCCGGGGGCCACCTCGCGCTTGAGCCAGCCGGCCAGCGGCTCCGTCTTGGCGATCTCGCGGGCGATCTTGATGCCGTCGACGAGGGTCCTGCCGTCGTAGTCGTCCTCGTCGGTGAAGTAGCGGAAGTCCAGCGCGGGCTTGGCCTCGGGGTCGGCGCTGGTCAGGTACAGCCGGCCGCGGCTCTTCGGCTTGGGGATGTTCGGGGTCATCGAGACGCCGAACTCCGGCCGCTGGTAGCCCAGTCGCTCCGGGTTGTCCGTGAACGGGATCTGGTAGAAGTGGAACATCAGGTCGGGGTGCGCCAGTTCGGGATCGCGGCGCACGAACAGGCCGGCGTCGGAGTCCATCGCGGAGTTCTCCGGGATGGGGCCGTTCGTCTCCCACACGATGACCGACTCGGGGTGGTCGAGCAGGTTCTCGCCGACGCCCGGCAGGTCGTGCGCCACCGGGATGCCGAGCTTCTCCAGGTCCGCCTTCGGGCCGATGCCGGAGTGCATCAGCAGCCGGGGCGAGTCGACGGCTCCGGCGCACAGCAGCACTTCGTGGCGTGCCTTGACGAGGATCTCCTCGCCGTCCTTGGTCCGCACGTGCACGCCCTCGGCGCGGTTGCCGTCCAGCTCCAGCTTGTACGCCCAGGTCTCCAGCAGGATCGTCAGGTTGGGCCGCTCCTCCATGACCGGGTGGAGGTAGGCCACCGACGCCGAGGACCGCTTGTTGTTCTCGGGGTGGTAGGCGAGGTCAAAGAAGCCGACGCCCTCGGTGAAGGGCTTCTTGTTGAAGCCGTCGACCCGCGGCACTCCCAGCGCCTCCTGGGCCGCGTCGACGAAGTCGCGGGCGATGGCGTTCCGGTCCTTCTCGTCGACCGGGACGATGTTGTTGAGCAGCCGGGCGAAGTACGCCTCCATCTGCACCGCGCCCCAGCCCTTGGCGCCGGCGGCCTCCCACTCGTCCCAGTCGGCCGGCAGCGGCTTGAAGGCGATCAGGGTGTTGTGCGAGGAGCAGCCGCCCAGGACGCGGGCCCGGCTGTGCCGGATATGCGAGTTTCCGCGTGGCTGTTCGGTGGTCGGGTAGTCGTAGTCGAGCTCGCCGCCGAGCAGGCCCATCCAGCGGCGCAGGGTCAGCACGTCGTCGCGGCCGACGTCGCTGGGGCCGCCCTCGATGACGGCGACGGTGACGTCCGGGTTCTCGGTCAGGCGGGAGGCGATGACGGAACCTGCGGTTCCGCCGCCTATCACGACATAGTCGTACTCATGACTGGTGTGGGACATGGCGTGCTTGCTCCAGTGGGGATGAAGTGGACGGGCTCGCGGGGAGGAGGACGCCAGCCCGGGGTGTGGGGGTCAGCCCGGGATGGGGGGTCGGCAGCCCCGCAGGGGACGGGGGTCAGCCCGCGAACCAGCGCACCGGCTGGGGAGCGAGGTTCTGGTAGACGTGCTTGGTCTCCCGGTACTCGGCGAGCCCGGCGGGGCCGAGTTCGCGGCCCACTCCGCTCTTGCCGAATCCGCCCCACTCCGCCTGCGGCAGGTAGGGGTGGAAGTCGTTGATCCAGATCGTGCCGTGGCGCAGCCGCCCGGCCACGCGGCGGGCGCGGCCCGCGTCGGAGGTCCAGACACCCCCCGCGAGTCCGTACTCGGTGTCGTTGGCGAGGGCGACGGCCTCGTCCTCGGTACGGAAGGTCTCGACGGTGAGGACCGGCCCGAAGACCTCCTCCCGTACGACGCGCATCTCGCGGTGGCAGTGGTCGAGGACGGTCGGCTCGTAGAAGTAGCCGTTCTCCGGACGCTGCGGGGACGGCTCGGGACGCTTGCCGCCGGAACGCAGCACCGCGCCCTCCTTCAGGGCGGACTCGACGTACATCTCGACCTTGGCGCGCTGCTGCTCGGAGACGAGCGGGCCGCACTCGACGCCGTCCTCGGTGCCGCGGCCGAGGCGGATCTTCTCGGCGCGCCGGGCGAGTTCGGTGACGAAGCGGTCCCGGACGGACTCCTCGATGATGAGGCGGGCGCCGGCCGAGCAGACCTGGCCGCTGTGGATGAAGCCGGCGTTGAGGGCCTGGTCGACGGCGGTGTCGAAGCCCTCCTCGGTGGCGCAGGCGTCGGCGAAGACGACGTTGGGGTTCTTGCCGCCGAGTTCGAGGGCGACCTTCTTGACGGTCGGGGCTGCCGCCTGGGCGACCTTGGTGCCGCTGACCAGGCCGCCGGTGAAGGAGACCAGGTCGACGTCGGGGTGCTCGGACAGGCGGGCGCCGACCGAATGCCCCGGGCCGGTGACGATGTTGGCGACGCCCTCGGGGAGTCCGGCCTCGACGAGCAGCTCGATGAGCGCGATCGTCGTCATCGGCGTGATCTCGCTCGGCTTGACGACGAAGGTGGTGCCGGCGGCGAGGGCGGGGGCGATCTTCCAGCTGGCCTGAAGCAGGGGGTAGTTCCAGGGCGTGATCATCGAGCAGACGCCGACGGGCTCGTGCACGACGACGCTGTGGATGTCGGTCGAGCCCGCGTCCACGACCCGGCCGGGGGCCTCGCCGGCGACCAGGTCGGCGAAGTAGCGGAAGGCGTCGGCGACGCAGTCGATGTCGACGCGGCCCTCCTCGACGGTCTTGCCCGCGTCCTGGGCCTCCAGCCGGCCCAGCTCCTCGCGGTCCCGCACGAGCAGGTCGGCGACGCGCCTGAGCAGCGCGGCCCGCTCGGTGACCGGCGTGTGTGGCCACGGCCCCTCGTCGAAGGCGCGCCGGGCTGCGGCGATCGCCAGATCGGCGTCCTTCTCGTCACCCTCCGCGACCACGGCGAAGGGCAGGGCGTCCGCGGGGTCGAGGATCTCGCGAGTGGCCCCGGAGGTGGCCGCACGCCACACTCCTCCCGCATGGATGGTTTCACGCGCCTGAAGTTCGGTACTTTCCGCCATGATCGCTCTTCGCCTTCCGTTCCTGATCAGCGCCCCTGTGTCACACACGTGTCACTAAGAGACCGAGTTCGCCTGCCCGACTCCCCCGGATGCATGCGCGTCCGTGGCCGAAAGTGCGCTGTGTCACGGGAGATGCGGGCAAATCGGAACGAAACGTACGGAGATGTGGTCGTCGGCGTCAGGATGCCGGTGGCTTGAAGCTTTCGGGCGGGTCCTCCCCCACCCTCCCGGCGATCGTCCCGCGCGGCGGATCGGCGTGGCCGGGCGTGCCCGGCGTACTCCCCGATCAGGCCGCCGAGAACACGCCGCACGCCCGGGAAGCGCCCGTCACGGGTGGTGAACGCGGCGAGCCGGCCGGGGTGGCCCATTGACGCAACGGGCGTTGCCGGCCCCTGGAAAGCGCGCGGGCCCCGCACCGGAAAGCCGGTGCGGGGCCCGCGTACGGAGTTCTGTGCGGCTCCGGTCAGATGAGGCCGAGGCCGCGGACCGCCTCGCGCTCCTCCTCGAGCTCCTTGACGGAGGCGTCGATCCGGGCGCGGGAGAACTCGTTGATCTCCAGGCCCTGGACGATCTCGTACTTGCCGTCCTTGGTGGTGACGGGGAAGGAGGAGATGAGCCCCTCCGGCACGCCGTAGGAACCGTCCGAGGGGATGCCCATGGAGACCCAGTCGCCGTCGGCGGTGCCGTTGACCCAGGAGTGGACGTGGTCGATGGCGGCGTTGGCGGCCGAGGCGGCCGACGAGGCGCCACGGGCCTCGATGATGGCGGCGCCGCGCTTGGCGACGGTCGGGATGAAGTCCTCGGCCAGCCACTTCTCGTCGTTCACGACCTCGGCGGCGTTCTTGCCGGCGATCGTGGCGTGGAAGATGTCGGGGTACTGGGTGGCGGAGTGGTTGCCCCAGATGGTCAGGCGCTTGATGTCGGCGACCGTGGAGCCCGTCTTCTTCGCGAGCTGGGTCAGCGCGCGGTTGTGGTCCAGGCGGGTCATCGCGGTGAACCGCTCGGCCGGTACGTCCGGCGCGGCGGCCTGGGCGATCAGGGCGTTGGTGTTGGCCGGGTTGCCGACCACCAGGATCTTGACGTCGTCCGCGGCGTGGTCGTTGATGGCCTTGCCCTGCGGCTTGAAGATGCCGCCGTTGGCCTCCAGCAGGTCGCCGCGCTCCATGCCCTTGGTGCGGGGGCGGGCGCCGACGAGCAGGCCGACGTTGGTGCCGTCGAAGGCGACGTTCGGGTCGTCCGTGATGTCGATGCCCTGCAGGAGCGGGAACGCGCAGTCGTCCAGCTCCATGGCCGTACCCTCGGCCGCCTTCAGGGCGGGCGTGATCTCCAGCAGGCGCAGCTTCACCGGCACGTCCGCGCCGAGCAGCTGGCCGGAGGCGATGCGGAAGAGCAGGGCGTAACCGATCTGGCCGGCCGCGCCGGTGACGGTGACGTTCACGGGAGTGCGGGTCATGGCGTTCTCCGTATGACAGCTGGCGGTGGGGCGGAGTCCCTGCCCCGGACGTTTGATCGATCTCTTGGCATCAAGAGATCCATCCAGCCGTCAGGCTACCGCGCATCCGGGATCCCGGACGTCCGGGTCGGTGTGGCCCAGCCCACAACCCCGACCCCGCCCGCACGCGCGTTCCAGCCCCGACGCAAAAGGCGGCCGCCCGTCCGGGAGAGGAGGACGAAGGCGGCCGCCTGGGGGATACCGACCGTGCCGGACTCCCGTGGGGGTACGGTTCGCGTGCCCCCGTTTCCGGCGGGCATTCCTCCCCTTCGGAAATTCTTCCCCCGTCCCGGGCGGACCTCTCGGCCTCCTAGTCGGTGCAGCCCTGCTGCCCGGCCGTCAGCGTCGCGCAGGCCTTGGCGTCGGCCGCGCTCTTCACGGCCACCATCGGGGTGTAGGCGATGGTGTCTCCGGCCGCGGTGATGCTGCCGGTCTGCTTCGCCTTGCCCGAGCTGATCTGGACCTCGTCGCCCTGTGCCGCCTGGGTGATACGCCCCCAGGCCGCCTTGCAGGTCTCGCTGTAGCGGACCTCGACGGCGGTCGTGCCGACGGTCGCGGTCCGGGCGGTGGTCACCAGGTCACCGCTGCACCCCATGGCCTCGGCGTCCTTGCCGGTGCAGCTGTCGCCGCTGCACTTCACACCGGGCGGCAGCTTCGGATCGGTGCTGACCGTCGGCGAGGGGGACTTGGCGCCGCCCTCGGTCTCGTCGCCACCGCCGCCAGTGAGGTAGAACGCGCCGGCGATCACCACGAGCACGCCCACGACGCCCGCAAGGAAGGTCGCGGTCCGCTTCTTGCCCGCGGAAGCGGAGGAGGCGCGGCGGGTCCCGCCGGCGCCACCCGCACCGGCACCACCGGCCCGTGCCGGGACGGCGTCCTGCGGCTCGCCGTACGGGTCCGACCCGGCGCCGGGAGTCCAGCCGGGGCCGCCGGGCGACCCGGCGGGGGTCCCAGGAGCCGAACCGGGCCGGGACCCCCGGCCGGTGCCGGGTCCGGCGGAGCGCCCGCCCGTCGACGACGGGCCCTGGTACCCGGCCATTCCCCACGAGTTGACCTCGGGTTCGGCGGCCCGGCCGCTCTCCTCCCGCACACCCGCGCCGGTGGTGGAGTCCTGGACCTCGGGGGCCGTCGGCTGCGGAGGCACGGTCGGGGCCACACCGGCCGGCCCGGCGATGCCCGGCGTGACCGTGGTGCTGCCGCTCCGGCGGGCGGGCTTGCCGCTGCCCGCGGAGGCCGCTCTGCCCTGACCCGCCGAGGCCGCCTTGCCACCGGCCGAGGGGTCGGTGAAGTCCTGCCCGCCGAACTCCCCGAGCGCGGCGCGCGCCTGGGAGATCCGGATGGCCTCCATCGTCATGTCGTGCCGCATCTCCGAGCGGCTCCAGGCGCGCTCGGCAAGCTCCCACATCGTGGTCAGGTGCACCGGATTGGTGCCGGTCACCTCGGCCAGGGCCACGATCGCGCCCTTCGGCGCGAGCAGCCGGCCGTTCAGGTAACGCTCCCACGACGTCTTGCTGTAACCCGTGCGGTCCGCCACCGACGCGATGCTCAGACCACTGCGGTCCACGAGCCTGCGCAGTTGGCTGGTGAACTCCCTGATCTGCGGATCGAGCTCATCCGGCAAGGCCCTCCAACGAGGCATTGCTCCCCCTCTTCCCCCCGGTCGTGCTGATATTTCTCGCGCTGTTCGCCCCGCGCGTGGCGGCCTTGGCCGAGTCCCCGTTCTGGATACCCACAGGGATGCGCCCACTCAGGATCTCAGTTCCCTGAAGGGGGGCGCACAGGAGCATGGTGACCGCGCGCGATACACCCTGGACCGTCCTGATTGTCCCTGCCAACCCCGCTGTCGCACCACTTTGTGCGATATCGGAAGCAAGACGTACCGGAACCGTCACTTCCGTGCCACAGCGCACTGACAGCCGTTGAACAGGCCGTTCGCCGTGCAGGAGGGTGGGGCGCGTGACGGCGGCCCGTCCTTCCTCGGGGGAGGGGACGGGCCGTCGTCTCTTCATTCGTTGGTGACCGTGAAGTGCAGGGTGTCCTTCAGGAACGGGATCTGCAGCCATGGTTCCGGCTGTGCCATCAGCGCCAGCATGACGATCACCAGCCCCAGCACCGCGTACGTGACGATGTCCGTGAAGCGGGAGCGGACGGCGAGCATGCCGACGTCCGGCAACAGCCAGCGCATCGCGCCACCGCCCAGCAGGGCGACGCCGATCAGCAGCGTCCCCAGCCGGAACTGGCCGAACGCGGTGATCAGCAGCCCGAGCCCGGCCAGCCCCAGCACGGCGAGCACGGGCCACTGCCGCGCGGGAGCGGGAGCGTCCCCGGACGCTGCCCGGCCACCGCCCTCGGGCCGTGCGGTGTCCCGGGTGAACAGCGGGAAGCGCCGGGTGACCCGCCGCGGCCGCCCTTCGGCGTCGGGCGCGCTGATGGGGTCCCGGACGGTGAGGTCCTCGGGCGCCTCGGGCCCGCTCGGCGTCTCGGGCCCGCTCGGCGTCTCATGCCCGCCCGGCGCCTCGTGCCCCCTCGGGGTCCGGTGCTCAGCCGACACTGCGCTCCGCCGCCTCGACCACGTTGGCGAGCAGCTGGGCACGGGTCATCGGGCCGACTCCGCCCGGGTTCGGGGAGATCCAGGCGGCGACCTCGGCGACGCTGGGGTGGACGTCGCCCACGATCTTGCCCTCGGCGCTGCGGGAGACACCGACGTCGAGGACGGCCGCGCCGGGCTTCACGTCCTCGGCGCGGATCAGATGGGCGGAACCGGCGGCGGCCACGATGATGTCCGCGCGCTTGAGATGCGCCGACAGATCACGGGTGCCGGTGTGGCACTGGGTCACGGTCGCGTTCTCGCTGCGGCGGGTGAGCAGCAGCGGCATCGGCCGGCCGATGGTCACACCGCGTCCGACCACGACGACCTCGGCACCCTTGATCTCCACGCCGTAGCGGCGCAGCAGCGTCAGCACGCCGTTCGGGGTGCAGGGCAGCGGGGCGGGCTCGTTGAGGACGAGGCGACCCAGGTTCATCGGGTGCAGCCCGTCCGCGTCCTTGTCGGGGTCCATCAGCTCGAGGATGCGGTTCTCGTCGATGCCCTTGGGCAGCGGCAGTTGCACGATGTACCCGGTGCAGGCCGGGTCCTCGTTCAGCTCGCGGACGGCCCGCTCGATCTCCTCCTGGGTCGCCGTGGCGGGCAGTTCACGCTGGATGGAGGCGATGCCCACCTGCGCGCAGTCGCGGTGCTTGCCGGCGACGTACTTCTGGCTGCCGGGGTCGTCCCCGACCAGGATCGTGCCGAGGCCGGGCGTGACGCCCTTCTCCTTCAGCGCCGCCACGCGGGCGGTCAGATCGGACTTGATCGCGGCTGCGGTGGCCTTGCCATCGAGAATCTGGGCGGTCATGGCCCCATCCTCGCGGATGACCCCGCCACGGTTCCAATCCGGCCGCAATCCGGGCACCGGGGGGCCCGTCCTCCCGTATCCGCCCATGATCAGCGATGTTGCACTTGCACAACACATCGGGAATGCGGCTGGACAAGCCGGTCAGTGGTGAAGAACGATGACCTGACAAGTGCCGCGGACAGCTCAACGGGGGGACGGTCGCAATACTGAAGAACTCTCCTCCGTGCGGATGTCACGCGTCGTCCCCGCACTCGGATTTCAACGGAGGAAAGTCCCCTATGAGCTACGGCGACCCGAACAACCCCTACGGCGCTCCCCAGGGGCAGCAGCCGCAGCAGCCGGGCTACGGATACCCGCAGGACCAGGGACAGGCCCCCGGTTACGGCTATCCGCAGGCCCCTCCGGTCTCCCCCTACGGCGGCCCCGCCGCGCCGACCACGATGCCCGGCTCGGTGAGCGCGGCCCGCGTGATGATGTGGGTCATCGTCGGTCTGCAGGTCGTCGCCGTGGTGATCCTCGGGATCGGCGCCGCGGCCATCAACGCCGCGAAGGACGACGCGACCGTGCAGGACAACCCCGCTCTTCAGGACCTGGTCGGCGATTCGACCGGCCTGATCTGGGGCTACGTGGTGTTCGGCCTGGCCTGGCTGGTGTTCGCGGCCGTCCTGGCGACGAAGTTCAAGAACGGCGGCAACGGCGCCCGGATCACCATCCTGGTCTTCGCCATCATCACGGCCGTCCTCGGCATCTACCCGTTCGTCATCGTGGGCCTGGTGCACACCGTCCTCGCCATCCTGGTGGCCGTCTTCGTCGGCAACGCCAACGGCAAGGCCTGGTTCAACCGTCCCCGTTACTGAACGGACCCGGTCCACCGGACCGGTTCACACCGATCGCTGCCAAGGGCCGTGCCTCACCCGAACAAGGGGGGCACGGCCCTGGTGCGTGACCCCGAGGCCTGCGGTGCCCCGGCCGCCCCGGCCTTTTCTCACAAAGCTTTCACAGACGCGCCGTATCAGGCGCGATGCTTCGTACTCGTTCGAAAACGTCCCATACCCTGCCTCTCGTCGGCCCGGGGGCTGCGCCCCGAGCCTCACAGGAGGAGGGGGACCACTCCATGTACAGCGTCATCGTCGTACCACCGACGTGCGGCAGCACGGAGGGGCAGGTCAGGATCGCCGCGGGCGAACGGCTGGCGTTCGGCAGGGCCGGGACCGGCGGCGGACTCACCATCGACCACTCGGGGGTGCCCCGGGCCGCCGGGGAGATCACCGCACACCGGTCCTTCTGGCTGCTGAGCAACCTCAGCGAGGACCAGACCTACGTGGTGGAGAACCCGGAGGGCGCGGGAGAGCACCTCAAGATCGCGCCTGGCCGTATGGAAGCCCCGGTACCGTTCGAGTTCTCGCGGGTGGTGCTGCCCGCCGCGGGAGACCTGCTCACCTTCGATGTCTGGGCGCCACGCCACGCCTTCCGCAGCGCCGACCGCCGCTCGCTCCCCGGCGCCGCCACGGCACCGGCGTTCGCTCTGGACCGCACCAGCCGGTATTTCGCGGTGCTGGCCGCCCTGTGCGAGCCCCGGCTGCGCGGGGAACCGCACGCGCCGCTTCCGGCAGTGGAACAGCTGGTGCAGCGGCTGCACCCGGTCTGGCCGGCGGTCAGCCGTTCGTCCGTCTACTGGAACATCGACTACCTGGCCCTCAAACTCCGGCTGCGCCCCGGCCCCGACACCGCCGCACCCGGCCTGCGCGTCAACGGCAAGAAGGAGTCGCTGGTCTCACTCGCGCTCCGCTTCGACCTGGTCCGCGAGGACGACCTGGTGGTGCTGGCCACCCCGGCGGGGGAGATGGTCCGGTGACCGGCCGGTCGTACGCCGTCCCCGTCCCTAAGGGCTACCGGGTCGGCCCGTGGGAGGTGCGCGAGGCTCTGGCCTCCGGCGCGTTCGCCACCGTGTACGCGGCGCGGCTCGTCGGGGAAGGGGACCCTGAGATGCCCGGCCGGGCCGCCCTGAAGTTCCTGCCCACCGGCACCCGCACACCTCGGCAGCTGCGGCACATGCGCGAACTCGCCGAGCGCGAGGTGGAGTTGCTTGGCCGCCTGCGCGCACCCCGGCTGATCCGCATGTACGACACCCTGACGGTCGACGATCCGGGGCACCCGGAGCTGGACGGTGCCACCGTGCTCGTGCTGGAGCAGGCCGAGGGCTCCCTGGACGTCGTACTGGAACACTCGCCGAAGCCGGAGTCGGGCCCCGCCCTGCTGGCCCAGATCTGCGAGGGCCTGCACCAGCTGCACCACGCCGGCTGGGTGCACGGCGACCTGAAGCCCGCCAACGTGCTGCTGCTGAAGGACGGCTCGGTACGCCTGGCCGACTTCAACATGGCCGCCGAGCTGGAGGGCACCCACGCCTACGCACCCGCCTTCGCCACGCCCGACTACACCCCGCCGGAACTGCTGTGGCCCGAGATCGACGAGCGGGGCACCCGCATCCGCCCCTCCGCCGACGTCTGGGCCTTCGGCGTCCTCGCCCATGTCGCCCTCACGGGCTCCTTTCCGTTGCCGGGCGGAAGCACGGAGGCGCGAAGCGACGCCGCGACGCGCTACGCGCGCGGCGCCGAGGAGTTGCGCCTGTCCCCCGAACTCCCCGAGACCTGGCGGGAGATCGTCCGGGACTGCCTGGCCCCCACGCACACGGAACGCGCCGCCCGGATCCCTGACACCGGTGCGCTCCTGCGCCGGGTGGAGGACGCGGCCGGGGCCTCCCGGTCGGCCCGTCTGCCGAGGTTGCGGCCCCGGCGGTGGCGGCGTCCGGTGCTCGCCGCGGCGCTCGTGGCGACGGCGCTGCTGGGCGCGACGGCGGTGACGTACGCACTGCGCGACGAGCCCCCTGCCACCGCGGCGCCTCCCAGCTGCGAGAAGCCGGCGGTGTACGAGGACGAGACCCACGGCCGCGGCTACACCGCGGGCTGGAACAGCACGTGGGACTTCACCATCAAGCAGGGTGACGGCGGCAGCCAGGTCCGTGAGGCCCAGTGCCTGCTCCGGCATCTGCACGGCATCACCGAGGTCGGCGAAGTGGACGGCGACTTCGGCCCGATGACGCACGGGGCGGTCGTCACCTTCCAGAAGCGGGCGAAGCTGGACGCGGACGGAGTCGTGGGTCCGGGCACGTGGGAGGCGCTGCGCAAGGGCGGGGAGGTGTGACCCGCGGGACTTGGATATTGGGGTGCTCGCCGGCGCGGCCGCGGGGAGGATACGCCCACCGGCACCTGACGTGATCAAGTCCAAGGAAGGTTCACACATGAGACCGACCCGTACCGCCCTGACTCTCGTGGCAACCGCCGCCCTGGCCCCGGCGCTCCTGCTGACCGGCCCGGCCTTCGCCGCCGGCCCGGCCGCATCGTCCGCCGTCGCCGTGGCGACCGCGACCGACCCGGCCGGTTCGAGCGTCGACGAGATGTCCGACGACGACGTCCGGGTCGCGATCATGCGCATCATCGCCGATCCGAACACCGGCAAGGCCGTCTACGCCGCCGCCCAGAAGGCCATGGACGGCACCATCGAGGACCAGCGGTACTTCCTGGAGACAGGGCGCCGGACAGCCCAGGCCGAGGACGACCGCGTCGCCATCGCCCGCATCCTCGCCTCCGCCGATCCGAAGTCCGACAGGGCGGTCATCCGGGAAGCCAACGAGGCCCTCGACGCCAACACCCCGGAAACGCTGCGCGCGTTCCTGGAGACCGGTCACCGCCTCGCCCGGGCCGAGGACGACCGCGTCCGTATCGCCCGCATCCTCGCCGACCCGACGATCAGCGACGCGCTGCGGGCCGCGGCGGAGGACGCCGTCGACGGGACGCCGGAGGAGTTGCGGTACTTCCTCGAGGTGGGTCAGTACGAGGTGGACGGCTGACAGCTGCTGATCCACCTGGCGGCCGCCCGGGGCAGGTGACCCTCACCAGCCCCGGGCGGCGAGTTCGGCAAGGCGCTGGTCAAGGGGTGCGCCGACTGTTGCGCGTACATCGTGTATCCGAAGAACGGCTGAACCGGAACATCGGGTCACTCCCTCGCCCCACGCGATAGCCTCACCCAACTGACTCGGTACGGCAGCGTGTTGGGAAGAGACGGCACTCGGGGGATCGATGACAGACCAGCGGCAGCCCATGCCGTCGTACACCCCGGCGTCCGGTGACGCCACTGTGAGGCAGGTGGGGGCGTTACCCCTCCAGCCGCCGGATCCGGGGCGCATCGGACCGTACGTACCGCTCGGACGGCTCGGCAGCGGCGGCATGGGCCGTGTCTACCTCGCCCGCCCCGCCGACCGCACCCCGGGCCTCGCCGCCGTCAAGGTGATCCGCCCCGAGTACGCCGACGACCCCCGGTTCCGGCGGCGTTTCGAGCGGGAGGCATCGCTGCACGGCCGGGTGAGCAGCGCCAGGGCGCCGCAGTTGCTCGGCACCGGATTCGACGACTCCTTACTGTGGATGGCGACGCAGTACCTGCCCGGCCTCAACCTCGCCGACGCCGTCCGCGAGTGCGGCCCGCTGGACGTGGCCGGGGTGTGGCGGCTGGTCTCCGATCTCGGGCGAGCCCTGTCGGCACTGGCCGTCGCCGGTATCGTGCACCGGGACCTCAAGCCGTCCAACGTGGTCCTCACCCAGCAGGGCGCGCACGTCATCGACTTCGGCATCGCGCAGGCCACCGACAGCAGCGCGATCACCGCGTCGGGGAGCCGGGTCGGCACGCCCGCCTTCATGGCGCCCGAGCATCTGCGCGAGGGCCGCTGCGACACCGCCTCCGATGTCTTCTCGCTCGCGGGGAGCCTGATCTACGCCGCCACCGGACACGCGCCCTTCGGTGACGGGACGGGTGTCGACGTGATGCACCGTGTCGCGTTCGAGGAACCCAGACCCGGCATCATGGCCGGGCTCGCGGCTCGGGACGCCGGACTGGCCGCGCTGCTGTCCGCCTGTCTCTCCAAGGATCCCGCCGGCCGCCCCACTCCCCGGCACCTGACCGAGGCCGCCGAGGCCGCAGGGGGCCGCCACTCCCCCTGCTGGCACGAGCCGCTGGGCGGCCGGCTGCTCGCCCGGCGGCAGGCCTGCGACGTACTGGAAGGGTCGGTCGTGCAGGAGGCCGTCCAGGAGACCGGCCGGTTACGTACGCCCGCGCAGGGCTCGGCCGCCCCGGCCGCCGGCCCCGCGCGGGGTCCCGCCCGCGAGAGCGGCGCCGGGCGCGGGAAGCGGAAGGTGTTTTTCGCCCTTGCCGCCGGTCTCGCCGCGTGCGCCGTCGTTGCAGGAACCTTCTTCCTGACCCGTCCGTCCGTCGGCGGAACCGCCTCGGCCGCACCGACGGTGGCCGGCGGCACCGCCCGCGACGGCGCTCGGACCTCTCCTGTTCCCGGTTCCTCCGCCTCACCCTCCGGCGCCGACGACAGGGAGAAGACGAAGGAGGAGGGCGGGCGGGGGAAGGCAGCCACCTCGGGGGCGGCAGCGGACGAGGCGTCACCTGACCCGAGGACGAACGGAGACGAGACCACTCCCACCGCCGCCCCGGAGAACGGCGAGGGCGGCGGCAGTGACGAGGGCATCCCTCCGGCCGCCTCGCCCGGCAAGACGGCCACCACGCCCGCAGGCCCTCCCTGGAACTCGCGGTGCACGCACTACTCCGGCACCGAGCTCACCGTCCGCGGCGACAAGGGGCAGCGCGTGGTCCAGGTGCAGTGCATGCTCACCCAGCGCGGCTTCAAGGTCGGCGACGCGGGCGTGGACGGACAGTTCGGCGGCGGCACGCTGGCCGCCGTCAAGAAGTTCCAGCGGGCCAAGGGCCTCGCCGCGGACGGCAAGGTGGGACCCGGCACCTGGGCGGCGCTGCGCAGTTCGACGTGAGTGCCGATCCGGCGCGGCGCCACCCGGGTCAGGTGCCCGTCAGTGGAAGAAGTGCCGCGTCCCCGTGAAGTACATCGTGACGCCCGCCTTCTGCGCGGCCTCGACGACCAGCTCGTCGCGGACGGAACCGCCGGGCTGGACCACGGCCTTCACGCCGGCCTCGGTGAGGATCTCCAGGCCGTCCGGGAAGGGGAAGAACGCGTCGGACGCGGCGTACGCGCCCGCGGCGCGCTCGGCACCCGCCCGCTCGACGGCCAGCTTCGCGGAGTCCACCCGGTTGACCTGCCCCATGCCGACGCCGACCGAGGCACCGTCCTTGGCGAGCAGGATCGCGTTGGACTTCACCGCGCGGCAGGCCTTCCAGGCGAAGGCCAGCTCGGCCAGCTCGTCGGCGCTCAGCGCGTCGCCGGTCGCCAGCGTCCAGTTGGCCGGGTCGTCGCCGTCGGCCTGGAGGCGGTCGGTGACCTGGAGCAGCGCGCCGCCGTCGATCGGCTTGACCTCGACGGGGGCGGCCGGGCCGTCGGCGCAGCGCAGCACGCGGATGTTCTTCTTCTTGGTGAGGGCCTCCAGGGCCCCGTCCTCGTAGCCGGGCGCGACGATGACCTCGGTGAAGATCTCCGCGACCTGCTCCGCCATCTCCTTGCTGACCGGGCGGTTGACGGCGATCACGCCGCCGAACGCCGACAGCGGGTCGCAGGCGTGCGCCTTGCGGTGGGCCTCGGCGACGTCCGCGCCGACGGCGATGCCGCAGGGGTTGGCGTGCTTGATGATCGCGACACACGGCTCGGCGTGGTCGTACGCGGCACGGCGGGCGGCGTCCGTGTCCGTGTAGTTGTTGTACGACATCTCCTTGCCGTGCAGCTGCTCGGCCTGGGCGAGGCCACCCGTGCCGGAGACGTAGAGCGCGGCGGGCTGGTGCGGGTTCTCGCCGTAGCGCAGGGTGTGCTCGCGCTCCCAGGTGGCGCCGAGGAAGTCGGGGAACCGCGACTCGTCGACGGGCGCGTAGGAGGAGGCGAACCAGGAGGCGACGGCGACGTCGTAGGCGGCCGTGTGCTGGAAGGCCTCGGCGGCCAGCCGCTTGCGGGTGGCGAGGTCGAAGCCGCCGTTCTGCACGGCGGACAGGACGTCGGCGTAGCGCGCGGGGCTGGTGACGACCGCGACCGACGGGTGGTTCTTGGCGGCGGCCCGGACCATCGACGGCCCGCCGATGTCGATCTGCTCGACGCACTCGTCGGGCGTGGCACCGGAGGCGACGGTCTCGCGGAACGGGTAGAGGTTGACGACGACGAGGTCGAACGGCTCGACACCCAGCTCGCCGAGCTGCCGCCGGTGGTCCTCCAGGCGCAGGTCGGCGAGGATGCCGGCGTGGACCCGGGGGTGCAGGGTCTTGACGCGGCCGTCCAGGCACTCGGGGAAGCCGGTGAGCTCCTCGACCTTGGTGACGGGGACGCCGGCAGCGGCGATCTTCGCGGCGGTGGAGCCGGTGGAGACGAGCTCGACCCCGGCCTCGTGGAGCCCGCGCGCGAGGTCCTCGAGCCCGGTCTTGTCGTAGACGCTGACGAGCGCCCGGCGAAGGGGCCGCTTGTTGCTGTCGGCGGTCACTGGATAACTACCTTTCGTCCCTCAATGCGATGGCCGTTGCGGGCGAGGCGCCCCACGACCTCGACGAGCAGCCTTCGCTCGACTTCCTTGATGCGCTCGTGGAGAGCGCCTTCGTCGTCCTCGTCCCGGATCTCCACCACGCCCTGCGCGATGATCGGCCCGGTGTCGACGCCGTCGTCGACGAAGTGGACGGTGCAGCCGGTGACCTTGGCGCCGTACGCGAGCGCGTCCCGCACGCCGTGAGCTCCGGGGAAACTGGGCAGCAGGGCGGGGTGCGTGTTGACGAACCGCCCGCCGAACCGCGCGAGGAACTCCTTGCCGACGATCTTCATGAAGCCGGCGGAGACGACGAGGTCGGGTTCGAAGGCCGCCACGGCCTCGGCGAGGGCGACGTCCCACTCCTCGCGGCTGCCGTGGTCCTTGACCTTGCACACGAAGACCGGCAGCCCGGCCCGCTCGGCACGCGCCAGCCCCTCGATGCCCTCGCGGTCCGCGCCGACGGCGACGACCTCGGCCCCGTACTCCTGCGCGCCGACGGCGGCGATCTCGTCGAGCAGCGCCTGCAGGTTGGTGCCGGATCCGGAGACCAGCACGACGAGGCGCTTGGCGCGCGGGGCCACGGGCTTGGCGGCCACGGTGGGGGCCTTTCTCGGGGGAGCGTCTGTCCAAGGTGGCCGGCGCTTGACGTTTTGTACATTCATACGAATGCTTTGCGTCCCCGGATACGGGGAAGCCTACGAACCGGCCGGCCGTCAGCAACGATACCGGCACACCGGGCGGCCCCCACGGGACGGGGGCACGGCCGGAAGGTAGCGTCTGGGCGGAGCCGGTTCGGGAACGACGTCCGGACGTGGTGCGTTCAGGAGGTGACGGACCCGGGTCCGACGCCGTTCCGTTCTGTCCACCCATTCCTCCTCACCAACGGGAAGACGCTCACTTGATGCCGGACCGCAGCCTGCGACTCCTCACGTTCCCCCAGCTGTCGACGCAGGGAGGGGAGCGCGGCGCCGTGCTGCTGCGGGAGCGCCCCAGCTCACCGCCCGACGCACCTTCGGGCGGCGACGGCGGCCAGGAGCGGGGGCGCGGGCCCCAGGAGGACAACCCCTTCGCCCCGCCGCCCGAGGGCACACCGGACCGGCCCTGGCAGCCGCGGCGCCCGTCGGGTGACGACTCCCAGGACTCCCCGGACTCTCCGGACGGTGGCGGGCGCGGCCGCTCGCCCTGGGGCAGCCAGTGGAGCGACCAGCAGCCCGGCCGCTCCCCCGACGGCTTCGGGAATCGCCCCCGCGGCGGGCCCGAGGGCCAGGGCGGCCCCCAGGGCGGCGGCCCGAACGGGCGCTGGGACCCGACGGATCCCGCGCAGCGCCGGGCGCGCTACGCCCTGCTGTCGGGCATGTGGGCCTTCTTCTTCGCCCTCTTCAGCTGGCCGTACGTGGCCCTGCTGCTCGGCGCGCTCGCTCTCTACTGGGCCATCAGCTCCCTGCGTGCCAAGCCCCGCAGGGCCGCCGACCCGGACACCCCGGCCCCGGAACAGCAGGGCGGCCGCCCCCAGACGACGGCGGCGGTGAGCGGCCTGGTCACGGCGTCCCTGGCGATCGCCCTGGTCGCCGCGTCCTTCACGGCGCAGCTGGTCTACCGCGACTACTACACGTGCACCAACGACGCCCTCACGAACCAGGCGAAGCAGTCCTGCTCCGAGCTTCTGCCGGAGCAGCTCCGGGGGTTCCTGGAGACGGACGGCTGACGGTTCAGGGGCTTTCCGGCGGGGCGGGCCGGTAGGGCGGGGCCGGCGCCTCGTACGGTTCACGGGCCGGGTCGGACGGCAGGAAGTCGTAGAGCTCGAAGTCCGTCCCGCGGCCCTGGTCGCGCAGGCCGTACAGGGCGTTGTGCTCGAAGGGCGCGTAGGACGTGTCCGGGCCGGCCGAGGCGTGAGCCGCCCGGGTGCCGTCCGCCGGTGAGGCGTCGTGCCCCGTACGTGCGACGTCCCCGGCGCCCCAGGCGACGCCGCGATCTTCCTCCCCCCGGAAGCCTCCGGTGTCCTCCTCGCTCCCGGCTCGTCCGGCACCCCGGGTGCCCCCGGCGGCTCGGCCGCCCCGGTCACCCCCGGCTCGCCCATCGCCCCGGGTGCCGTCGACGGCCCCGGCGCCCCCGGCCACCCCCGCGACTCCGGCGACTCCGGTACGCGTGAACCAACCGCGGCCGGCCCGGGCCCCCCTGCGCGGCCGCCCGGCCGTTTCCTCCCGCCGCATGCCGTTCTCCGGCACCTCCGCCCGGGGCGAGCGGCGCCGCCGGGCCCGTACTCCCACCGCCGTCGGGACCGCCAGCAGCCCCAGCCAGGCCAGCGTCGCGGCGGCGACCTGCCACCACACCGGGCCGAAGCGGGACAGCACGGCAGAACCGATGGGACCGCCCGACAGGGCGGCCAGCCCCGCGAGCACGACCGCGCACAGCACCGCAGCCAGTGCGGCGGCAAGGGCGGTGCGGCCGGCCGTCCAGACCTCGGCCCGCGTGCCGCCCGGGCCGGTCCCGCCACGCTCCGCGGATGCCGCGCCCTGGGCCACCGTCCAGCCCATGACCACCGCGGCGACCACGGGCACCGCCCCGGCCGCCCAGTGCACCGGCACCCCCTTCCCCGCCTCCGGCACCGCCGCCAGCAGCGGAAACGGCGGCAGGAGCGGAGCCGGGGCCGAGGAGAGCGGGCCGACCGCGTGGCCGGCGCCGAGGGCGAAGCCCGGGCCGAGGGCGTAGGCGGCGCCCCAGACCGCCGCGTTCGGGACCAGGGCCACGCACAGCAGCAGTACCGCGAACCGCCCCGACCACCCCTCGGTCAGCCGGAGCAACGACGCCTGGGCCGCCGCACCATGGCCCACGAGCGACACCATCACCAGCAGCGCACCACCCCCGAGGAGCACCGCCACCCCGGCGGCCGCGGCCCGGGCCGCGACACCCGGGCACCCGTCCGGGCCCAGCACCAGCGGACGGACTCCCCCCGGCAGCACGCCCAGCAGCCGCCGCAGCGGCCGGCCGGGACGTCCGTACGCCGACCACACACCCGCCCCCGCCGCCACGACGGCGATCAGCGGGACCGACACCCCCGTCCACAGCCACGACGGCCGCAGCACACCGCCGGCGGCGTACAGAGCGGCGGGCGCGGCGACGGCGAGGTAGCCGAGGACGACGCCGGTCCACGCGACGCGAGGGGAGACCAGGGGCGGGCTCGCGACCGTCTCGAAGCCGTCCTCGAAGTCGTCGTCCGCGTCTCCTCCCCCGCCGTCCGTGGCGTCCCGCGCCGCCCGGTGCAGCAGCCACACCGGCAGCGTGAGCAGCAGCAGGGGCGGAAGGCCGAGGGGGGCGGGGACGCCGGAGAGCGTGTCGGTGCGGACCAGTTCGGCGCCGTGCGACAGCAGCCACAGCGCCGCCGCCACGTGCAGGGCGCCACCGGGCCCGCTGTCCGGGTAGGGCGAGCTGATCCACAGCAGCATCACGAGCACGGCGAACGACGCGAGCCCGAGGCCCGCCGCGAACGCACCACCCATGAGGCCGCCGACCAGTCCGGGCGAACGGTCGCGCATCGGGGTGAGCAGGGGCGACGGCGAATGTCTGCGAGCGGTCATCTCGATCACGACCGCCATGCTCCCAACGACACGCGCTTTCCCGTCGTAACAGGCGAACCATCGCTGTGTCGCTCAATATACGTTTATGTACTTTTCCGGACGGAGGGGCGCCCTGTGACACAGAGCCCTGCCATCCCGCTCCCCCCACCCAAGGAACGCCGACGCCTGCGCGAGGCCGCCTCGCTGACGCGGGCTCAGCTGGCCTCCCGGGTGGGCGTCACCAGCGAGACGGTGCGCGCGTGGGAGACCGGCCGCTCCACGCCGCGCGGCCGCAAAGGGGAGAAGTACGCGAAGCTGCTCGTCGCGCTGGACGACGAGGCGGGGATGACGCCCCTTCAGGACGGTGCCGCCGACTCCGACGACCCGGAACCGGCGCCCGGGGCGGCGGCCTCGCACAGAGCCGCCCGGGCCCGGCGCAAGACCGCCGCCACCGACCGGAAACGACCCGCCGCGAAGGACCGTGGCCGCGGCCCCGTCACCGTCCCCGACCGGAGCCGCACTCCCGCCCCGCACGGGCACCGCGTCATCCTCACCGAGCGCCCGCGTACGAAGCCCCCGTACCGGCCTGAGGACGCCATCGCCGCCCTGACTCCCGATCAGGCCTTCGACGCGCTGTACGCCTTCTGCGCCCCCGCGCTCGTCCGGCAGGCCTATCTGCTGACCGGCCGCCGTGAAGTGGCCCGGGAGTCGGTGGAGCGGGCCTTTCAGATCGCCTGGCAGCGCTGGCCCGAGGTGGCCCGCGACCGCGACCCGGCGGGCTGGGTGCGCGCGATGGCCTACGAGTGCGCGCTCTCCCCGTGGCACCGCTTCCGGCCGCGCTACCGGCACCCCGAGCCGCCGCCACCGGACGCGTTCGACCGCGCGCTGATGGACACCCTGCTGAAGCTCCCGCCGTCCTACCGCCGCACGCTGGTGCTCCACGACGGGGTCGGGCTCGGCCTGCCCGAGACGGCGGCGGAGACGGAGGCGAGCACCCGCGCGGCCGTGAACCGGCTGGCGCACGCGCGCGAGGCGGTCGCGGAGCGGCTGCCGGAGCTGGCGGACCCCGAAACGCTGCACTGGCGGCTGGTCGAACTGGCCTCCACCGAGCGGCTGCGGGCCGCCAAGCCGCTGGTCGTACGGAAGGGCGGGGAACGCCGGGCCCGCTTCTGGACCCGGGCCGCCATCGCCTTCACGGTCGTCCTGATCGGCACGACGGCTCTCACCGTGCGCACGGCCCCCACCCGCTACGAGCCGCCGGTGCCGGCGGGAGAAACGGTTCAGGGTGTGCCGCCACCGGTCGCGCCCGGCCCGCTGTCGGAGTCGGAGCGGGACCTGCGCGCGAAGCTGCGCAAGGAGGAGCAGAAGGGACCGGACCGGTTGCTGCCGCAACCACGGTGACGGGTGACCGGGCGGACACGGCGGTGGGCCCGCTCCCCATGAGGGAAGCGGGCCCACCGGTGCTGCGCTACGGCGTCGGTTCAGCCGGTTCAGCCGGGGAGGCTGTCCTCAGCTGCCGAGGATGGCGCGCGCCAGCTTGGCCGTCTCGGTCGGGGTCTTGCCGACCTTGACGCCGGCGGCCTCGAGGGCCTCCTTCTTCGCGGCGGCCGTGCCGGAGGAGCCGGAGACGATGGCGCCGGCGTGGCCCATGGTCTTGCCCTCGGGCGCGGTGAAGCCCGCGACGTAGCCGACGACCGGCTTCTTCACGTTCTCCTTGATGAAGGCCGCGGCCCGCTCCTCGGCGTCGCCGCCGATCTCACCGATCATGACGATCAGGTCGGTGTCGGGGTCGGCCTCGAACGCGGCGAGGGCGTCGATGTGGGTCGTCCCGATGACCGGGTCGCCACCGATGCCGACGGCGGAGGAGAAGCCGATGTCCCGCAGCTCGTACATCATCTGGTACGTCAGCGTGCCCGACTTCGACACCAGGCCGATACGGCCCGGCTTGGTGATGTCGCCCGGGATGATGCCGGCGTTGGACTGGCCCGGCGTGATGAGACCGGGGCAGTTCGGGCCGATGATCCGGGTCTTGTTGCCCTTGGACACGGCGTACGCGTAGAACGCGGCCGAGTCGTGGACGGCGATGCCCTCGGTGATGACGACCGCGAGCGGGATCTCGGCGTCGATGGCCTCGACGACGGCGGCCTTGGCGAAGGCCGGCGGCACGAAGAGGACGGACACGTTCGCGCCCGTCTTCTCGATCGCCTCGGCGACCGTCCCGAAGACCGGGATGTCGTTGCCGTCGATGTCGACCGACGTGCCCGCCTTACGGGGGTTCACGCCACCGACGATGTTCGTGCCGTCGGCCAGCATGAGCTTGGTGTGCTTCATGCCCGTGGCACCGGTCATGCCCTGGACGATGACCTTGCTGTCCTTGTTGAGGAAGATAGCCATGGCTGTTTAGTCCCTCGTCCCTTACTTCGCAGCCGCGAGCTCGGCGGCCTTGTCGGCCGCTCCGTCCATGGTGTCCACACGCTGCACCAGCGGGTGGTTGGCGTCGGAGAGGATCTTGCGCCCGAGCTCCGCGTTGTTGCCGTCCAGACGGACGACGAGGGGCTTGGTGACGTCCTCGCCCTTGTCCTTGAGCAGCTGCAGCGCCTGGACGATGCCGTTGGCGACCTCGTCGCAGGCGGTGATGCCACCGAAGACGTTGACGAAGACGGACTTGACGTCCGGGTCGCCGAGGATGATCTCCAGGCCGTTCGCCATGACGGCGGCGGAGGCGCCACCGCCGATGTCGAGGAAGTTGGCGGGCTTGACGCCACCGTGCGCCTCACCGGCGTACGCGACGACGTCCAGGGTGCTCATGACGAGACCCGCGCCGTTGCCGATGATGCCGACCTCGCCGTCGAGCTTGACGTAGTTGAGGTTCTTCTCCTTGGCGGCGGCCTCGAGCGGGTTGGCCGCCTCCTTGTCCTGGAGGGCCTCGTGCTCCGGCTGACGGAACTCGGCGTTCTCGTCCAGGGAGACCTTGCCGTCCAGGGCGATGACGTCACCGGAGGCCACCTTGGCCAGCGGGTTGACCTCGACCAGGAGGGCGTCCTCCTCGACGAAGGTCTTCCACAGGGTGACGAGGATGTTCGCGACCTTGTCGGCGACCTCGGCCGGGAAGTTCGCGGCCTCGACGATCTCGCGGGCCTTCTCGGGGGTCACACCCTCGTTGGCGTCGATCGGCGTCTTGGCGACGGCCTCGGGGCGGGTCTCCGCCACCTCCTCGATCTCCATGCCGCCCTCGACGGACGCGATGGAGAGGAAGGTGCGGTTGGCACGGTCCAGGAGGAAGGAGACGTAGTACTCCTCCAGGATCTCCGGAGCCGTCTCGGCGATCATCACCTTGTGGACCGTGTGGCCCTTGATGTCCATGCCGAGGATGTTGGTCGCGTGCTCGACCGCCTCGTCGGTGGTCGCCGCCAGCTTCACGCCGCCGGCCTTGCCACGGCCGCCGACCTTCACCTGGGCCTTGACGACGGACTTGCCACCGAGGCGCTCGGTGGCTGCGCGGGCCGCCTCAGGCGTGTCGATGACTTCACCGGCCAGCACCGGTACATCGTGCTTGGCGAAGAGGTCCCTCGCCTGGTACTCGAACAGGTCCACGCGCTTCCGTCCCTATCAGTGATCTCGCGGTTCGTTGTCTGCGTGGGCGTGCCGCGAGGGCAACGTGACGTCCGCTGTCTGTCACAAGGGAGGCGCACACGGTGTCCGAGCGCGCGGCATGTCCGTCTCGCAGGTTATCGCTGCTTCCGGGGGGCCTCTAAATCGAGGGTCACACCTGAGCGGTGATACCTGTCACATGATGCCGCGCTCTCTGGCACGGCGTGCCGGGGGTGAGGGGCCTCACCGGGCTGGGGTTGACCCGGTGAGGCCCCCAGGGCACCCCCGAAGGAGCACGAAAGCCCTGTTCAGGGCCCGGCTCTCCGGGGCGCGGGCCGGGTGGTCCCCACCCCGATGGGGACCACCCGCCCTATCCACGAGGGTGCGGCCGCGGACCACCGACGGCTTTCGGCCGTCCGGGCGTGACGCCTCGTGAAGCATGGGAGGGGGCGGTGAGGCACCCCGGGCGTCCGCCCTCGGGGCGGGCCCACGACGGGAAGCCTCGGCGGTCTGTCCGTGCTAGCCGGGGAAGAGGGGGATGTCCCGGTGGCCGCACGCGGTACCGGCCGCGAGGGCCGGGGCCCCGGCACCGGGCATGAGCGTGAGCGGAGCCGCGAGGCTCAGGGTGACGGCATGGGCGTCACCGTGCCGCGACGAGCCGCTGTCCGCCATGGACCGGTTGCCGAGCACGCCGTCGGGACGGCCGCCGGGCGAGTGGCCGGCCGGGGGGTGTCCGGCGTGCGGGGACGGGCCGGGGTGACTGGGGTGGCCGGCGTGGGCGGGCTGGTGGCTGGCGTGGCTGGGGTGGTGTGCGTGGCCGAGGCGGCGGTGTAGGTGTCTGACGTGGTGCGCGTGAATGCCGGGGACCATCGGGCCTGCGTGGATGGTGTGGGGCTCGCTGCCGTGGGCCGCGGGGCCGGACGTGCGGGGCTGCCGCGGAGAGCCGGTCTTGTCCGCCGGCACCGCCACCCCGCCAGGCTGCGGCTCAGCCGTGACCGGGGTGGGGAACGGGCGACTCGGAGGCGTCACGGGGCTGGGGAGAGCGGGAAGTGTGGGGAGGGCGGGCGTTCCCGGGAGCGGGGCGTCACCGACGGGGAACGGGGAAACGTCCGGCACGCCAGGGAGGTCCGGCAGGCCGGGGAGGTCCGGCAACGCGGGTGGGTTGGGCAGCTCGAGCAAGGCGGGCAGCGGTGCGTCCGGCAGCCCTGACGAGGAGGGCGGCGCCGGCTGCTCCGGCTGCTCCGGCTGCTCCGGCCAAGTGGGCAAGGCCCGCGAGCCGGCTGGAACCGGGAGGTCGGGCAGCGCCGGGTGCGCGGGGGGCTTGGGCAGCGTCGGCTGCTCCCGGAGCCGCTGGGGCGAGTGCGACCGCGGGGACGACGAGGACGGCGACACCTTCACACGGGTGCCCGCCGACTCCCCGCTCGCCGTCTCCTCCACGTCACCGGCAGCCCGAACGAGCCTCTGGCCACTGACGGCCTGCCCGGCCCGCCCCTCCGGCACCACCCCTGCACCGTCAGTCGCGTGGGCCCGTTCCCCCCACAGCAGTCCGATGGCCAGCAACCCGCTCAACAGCAGGGCTACTTGAAGCGCACGCCGCCCGGCCGCTGTGCGCGGCATGCGCAACGCGGCATCGGGCAGGGCTGCTGACCAGCTCAAGGGGGGAAGCTTCCTCCCGTGCGACGGAAGCGGTACTGCCCGGCCGGCACACGCACGGCCGAGCAGGCGCCGATCCTCGCACGGGAGTGCGGAGGTTGCGCAAGCCCTTGCTTACCGATGGACCGTCATGTCCGTTTTGCTGCTCCACGTCGGACCGCGGCACGGCGACAAGTCGTCATCCGTCCCTTCACGCCAGGCGCTTCACGCCGCCTCCGGTACCGGCAACGGCCGTTTCTCGATCGCCGCCGCCATCACCTCCGGGAACAGGTCGGGCGTGCAGGCGAACGCCGGTGCCCCCAGCGCCGCGAGCGCGGCCGCGTGCTCCCGGTCGTACGCCGGTGCCCCCTCGTCCGACAGCGCCAGCAGCGTCACGAACTGCACGCCCGACGCCTTCATCGCGGAGACCCGCTTGAGCATCTCGTTGCGGATGCCGCCTTCGTAGAGGTCGCTGATCAGTACGACCACCGTCTCCGCGGGCCGGGTGATCTGCGACTGGCAGTACGCGAGTGCCCGGTTGATGTCCGTGCCACCGCCGAGCTGCGTGCCGAACAGCACGTCGACCGGGTCGTCCAGCTGGTCCGTGAGGTCGACGACCGCCGTGTCGAAGACGACGAGTCGCGTGGAGATCGTCCGCATCGAGGCGAGCACCGCCCCGAACACCGAGGCGTACACAACCGATGCCGCCATGGATCCCGACTGGTCGATACAGAGGATGACCTCCTTCTTCGTGGACTGGGTCGCCCGCCCGTACCCGATGAGCCGCTCCGGCACGATCGTTCGGTACTCGGGCAGGTAGTGCTTGAGGTTGGCCGCGATGGTGCGGTTCCAGTCGATGTCGTGGTGGCGCGGCCGGCTGATCCGGGCGCTGCGGTCGAGCGCGCCGGTGAGAGTGGCCCGGGTGCGGGTGGCGAGCCGCTTCTCCAGGTCCTCGACGACCTTGCGCACGACGGCCCGGGCCGTCTCCTTCGTCGTCTCCGGCATCGCCTTGTTGAGTGACAGCAGCGTGCCGACGAGGTGCACGTCGGCCTCGACCGCCTCCAGCATCTCCGGCTCCAGCAGCAGCGCGGCGAGGCCGAGCCGGTCGATGGCGTCGCGCTGCATGACCTGCACGACGGAGGAGGGGAAGTACGTCCGGATGTCCCCGAGCCAGCGCGCCACCGACGGTGCCGACGCCCCGAGCCCCGCCGAACGGTCCCGGCCCCCCTGTGACCTGCCGTCCTTCCTGCCGTAGAGCGCGGTGAGCGCTCCGTCCATCGCCGCGTCCTGCCCCGACAGCGCGCAGCCGGTGCCGTCCGCCGTGTCGCCCCCGAGGACGAGGCGCCAGCGCCGCAACCGCTCCTGCGCCGGGTCCGTGATCCCGGACGTCATCCCCGTCCTCCCTTGCGCGGCCGTTCCCACAGCGGAATCACCGGCACGGTCGTCGACGGCGGACGCTCCGCCCGGAGTCGCCCCGTCACGGTGGCTCCCGTTTCCGGTGCCGTCGTCCGCTGCCTCAGTGCCTCGGTCGTCATCCCGTCACCCCCGCCATGTCGTTGCCGGTGTTCTCGTCCACTTCGTCCAGCCCGAGCAGCAACCGCACGACCGGCAGCACGGCGTCCGCGCGCACCAGGTCGACGTCGGCCGCGAAGCCGGGTATCCCGGAGCCGGAGGCTGTCGCGCCGCCACCGGCTCCCGGCCCACGCCGGACCAGTTCGCCGAGGGTCCGGCGCACTCCGGGCTCGTACGCCGAGAACGTCCGCCGCAGCAGGGGCAGTACGTCCGTGAACGCCTCGGCCGGCACCCCGGTGAGCCACGCGTCGACCAGGCCGAGCAGCCGTTCGTCGTGCACCAGGAGCATTCCGCCCCCGGAGCCCCCTCCGACGAAGCCCTCGATCCACGCGGCCGCGTCCGCCGGCGGTGTGCCCGGTGACAGGACGAGTCCCATCAGCAGTGCCGCCTCGTCCTGGGCCAGCTCCCCGTCGTCGAGCAGGAGCCGCACGGCCCGCCCCCGGATGACCCCGGGCACGGTGTCCCGCCCGGACAGCACCCGCAGCACCGACTGCCAGCGGCCTCTCAGTTGGCCGTGTCCCGCCGCGGCGGCGTCGCCCAGGAGGCCGACGGCCCCGTGCACCGCGTCCACATGGCGCCGCATCTCCTCGGCGGCGTCCGCGTCGAGCGCGGCGCAGGCCGGGGGGAGGCCGACAAAGACCCGCTCGGCCAGCCCCACGGCGACCTCCGCCAGGGCGCCGGTGTCCGTGCCGCGCACGTCGCCGTAGCGCAGGGAGCGGACCAGGGCCGGGAGCGCCTGGGCGAGCTGGCCGACGTCCGTGTCGAGAGCCGCCCGGTCGGCGAGGACCCGCATCACCGTGGGCAGCGCGTCGGGCAGTTCGGCCAGCAGGCAGTGCTCGGCGAGCCCGGTGACGTCGGCGAGGCCGTCCGCGGTGACGGCGTCGGCCTCGGCCTTGGAGGTCGCGGCGGACAGGACGGTCGTCCCCCACACTCCGGCCTCGGCGACCCGCACGGACAGCTCGGGTTCCCAGCGCAGCCGCCACGTCTCCCGGAAGGTGCCGGTGCTGCCCCGCGAGACGGCCGGGTCACCCCACGCGATGCCGAGCAGCCGCAGCCGGTGCAGCAGCCTGCTGCGGGCGGCGTCGTTCTCCTTGCGCAGGTCGAGCTCCAGCTCCCGCTCCAGCGCCTCCGGCTTCAGCCGCAGCCGGCGTTGCAGCCGGGTGAGGTCCCGCTGCAACGGCACCGCCGGCGCCGACGGCGGCACCTCCCCCAGGACGTCCCCCACGACCAGCCGGTCCCGCACCAGCGCCAGCGGCACGTCCGAGCCCTCGCACATCACCGCCCGCACCGCGTCGGTCGTCTCGCTCAGGCCGGGCAGCGGACGGCCGCGCATCGCAGCGAGCGTCTCGGCCAGCCGCACCGCCTCGATGACATGCGCGGAGGAAACCATCCGGTCCTCTGCGCGCAGCAGCCCCGCCACCTTGGTCAGCCAGCGCTCCACAGGCCGGTCCGGGGCGCTGAACAGGTGCCCGTACCAGCCCGGGGAGTCGATGCCGGCCCCGTACCCGCTGGTCCGGGACAGCCGGCGGTGGGTCCACGGCACCCACGTCATGTCCGTCTTGACTTTGGGCAGGCCCTTGAGCAGCGCCTTGTCGGCGGCGACGGTGGTCTTCTGCCGCAGGGCGGGCACGTGCCAGGCCCCGCAGACGACGGCCACGCCGCCCTCGAACTCCCGCTGCGCGGCCCGCACCTGGAGCCGCATGCAGGCCTCCCGCACCCGGTCCCGGTCGTGGCCCCCGCTGCCGTAGGTCTCCCGCAGCGCGCCCATGGCCTCCTCCAGCGCGGTGAACGGCGCGAGCGCGTCACCCTCCCCCACGCCCCGGTGCTCCACGACGTCCTCCCACCACCGCTCCGGGTCGTCGTAACCGGCGGCGTCGGCGAGCACACCGAGCGGGTCGATCCGCAGGCCGGCGGAGCCGGACCCGGTGTCCCCGTCCGCCGCCGTCTCGGCGTCCAGCGGGCGTTCGCCCTCTGCCTCTGCCTCGTCCTGCTGCCTTCCCCACGCCAGCGTGTGGGTGGCCGGCAGGTCGATGAAGCGGGCCGGGACGTCGTGCTCCAGGGCCCAGCGAAGGGCGACCCACTCCGGGGAGAAACCGGCCAGCGGCCAGAACGCCGAGCGGCCGGGCTCGTCCACGGCGTGGGCGAGCAGGGCGACCGGCGGCCGCATCTCCTCGTCGGCGGCGAGCGGGATCAGGGCGTCGGCCTCGGGCGGTCCCTCGATCAGCACGACCCGCGGCCGGACCTCCTCCAGCGCCGCCCGCACCGCCCGCGCCGAGCCCGGCCCGTGATGCCGCACCCCGAGCAGCACCGGCCCCGACCCGGCCCCCTGGCCCGCGGCCCTTTCCACACCGGTCATTTCATCCCCCTCCCGTCCCGCACGTCCCGCCCCGAACCCGCCGGCGACCGCCGCCGCACCACCCGAGGCCGCCGCCCCGCGTCCCTCACCCGCTCACCTCGCGGCAGGCCCGGTAGAAGTCCTTCCAGCCGTCGCGCTCGCGGACGACCGTCTCCAGGTATTCCTGCCAGATGACCCGGTCCGCCGCCGGGTCGCGGACCACCGCGCCGAGGATGCCCGCCGCCACATCGCCCGGCCGCAGCACGCCGTCGCCGAAGTGGGCGGCCAGGGCGAGCCCGTTGGTGACGACGGAGATCGCCTCCGCCGTGGACAGCGTGCCGCTGGGCGACTTCAGCTTCGTCCGGGCGTCGGCGGTGACCCCGTCGCGCAGCTCACGGAAGACCGTGACGACCCGGCGGATCTCGTCGAGTCCCTCGGGCGCGGCCGGCAGGTCGAGGGAGCGGCCGAGCTGGTCGACCCGCCGCGAGACGATGTCGACCTCGGCCTCGGGGCTCTCCGGCAACGGCAGCACCACGGTGTTGAAGCGGCGGCGCAGGGCGCTGGACAGGTCGTTGACCCCGCGGTCGCGGTCGTTGGCCGTGGCGATCAGGTTGAAGCCGCGGACCGCCTGCACCTCCTGGCCCAGTTCCGGGATCGGCAGGGTCTTCTCCGACAGGATCGTGATGAGCGTGTCCTGCACATCGGCCGGGATCCGGGTCAGTTCCTCGACGCGGGCCGTCATGCCCTCGGCCATGGCCCGCATGACCGGGCTGGGCACGAGGGCGTCGCGGCTCGGGCCGTGGGCGAGCAGCTGCGCGTAGTTCCAGCCGTAGCGGATGGCCTCTTCCGGGGTGCCGGCGGTGCCCTGCACCAGCAGCGTGGAGTCGCCGCTGACCGCCGCGGCCAGGTGCTCGGACACCCACGTCTTCGCCGTGCCCGGGACGCCGAGCAGGAGCAGGGCGCGGTCGGTGGCGAGCGTGGTGACGGCGACCTCGACGATGCGGCGCGGGCCGACGTACTTGGGACTGATCACCGTGCCGTCCGGCAGGGTGCCGCCGAGCAGGTACGTCGCGACGGCCCAGGGCGACAGCTTCCAGCGGGCCGGGCGCGGCCGGTCGTCCTGCGCGGCCAGCACGGCGAGTTCATGAGCGAAGGCGTCCTCGGCGTGCGGTCGCAACGCCTCGCTCGCTTCCGTCTCCCCCGCTTCGACGGACGTCGGCTCCACGGACACGGTCATGGCAAAGTCCCCCTCCAGCTCAGCCGGTTCGGATCTGGCACCAACGTTGCACCACACCACTGACAATGCGTTCCGACCTGCGCAAACGCCCTGCCGGAGGCGCTCGCGGACCCGATTGTCAGTGGTGGGATCTACCTTCGGTGGCATGACTCAGCAGGGGGTGCGCTGGACCGCGGACCAGGTACTGGCACTGGCGCCTGACGCGGCATCACGCAAAGCGGGAAGCAAACTCGGCGCGGCGGGGCCGTGGTCCGAGGCGGGGTGTGCCGACGAGGGGACGGTGTGGGGGCTGTGCAAGGGCAGCGGAAGCAAGCCGTATCAGACGGTCGTGGACATCGCGGATGCCGCCGGGCCCGCGTACAAGTGCAGTTGCCCGAGCCGCAAGTTCCCGTGCAAGCACGCGCTGGGGCTGCTGCTGCTCTGGGCCGCCGACGACGCGGCGGTGCCGTCGGGGCAGGCGCCGGGGTGGGCCGCGCAGTGGACAGCGGGGCGGCGCAGGCGCACAGAGGAGAAGGAGGCCGGGGAGGGCGCCGGTGCGCCGTCCGGGTCCGCTGATCCGGAGGCGGCGCGACGCCGGGCGGAGCGCCGCGCCGAGCGGGTCACGGCGGGCGCGGTGGAGCTGGAGCAGCGCCTGGTCGATCTGCTGCGCGGCGGCCTGGCGACCGCGGAGCAGGCGGGGTACGGCCTGTGGGAGGAGACGGCGGCCAGGATGGTCGACGCACAGGCCCAGGGGCTGGCGGGCCGGGTGCGGGAGTTGGGGGCGGTCCCGTCCACAGGCCCGGGCTGGCCGGTGCGGCTGCTGGAGGAGTGCGCGCTGCTGCATCTCCTCGGCCGGGGCTGGCTGCGCCGCGAGCGGCTCCCGGACGGCCTCGCCGCCACGGTCCGCTCCCGCATGGGCCTCCCGGCCTCCGCGGACGGCCCGCCGCTGCGCGATCACTGGCTGGTCCTCGCCCAGTACGACACGACGGACCCGCGTCTGACGACCCGCCGGATCTGGTTGCACGGCGCCGCCTCGCACCGCACCGTGCTGCTCCTCTCCTACGGCGCCGCGGGCCGCGCCCCGGAGCTGGCGCTGCCGGTGGGCCTGAGCCTGGAGGCCGAGGTGTCCGCGTACCCCGGCGCCGGGCAGCCGCGAGTGGCCCTGGGCGAACAGTTCGCCCCGCCCACGCCCGCGGCGATACGCCCGCCGGGGATGACGACGTCTCGAGCCGCGGCCCGTTACGGCGACGCACTGCGCGAGGATCCGTGGCTGGAGTCCGTGCCGGTGACCCTGGACCGGGTCGTTCCCATCCCGGACGGCGACTCCTGGCTGCTGGCGGACGCCGACGAGGACGCGGCCTTGCCGCTCACGCCCGCCGCGCGTTCCCGGGCGGGCCTGTGGCAGCTCGTCGCCCTGTCGGGCGGGGCCCCGGTCAGGGTCTTCGGCGAATGCGGCCACCAGGGCTTCACCCCACTGACGGCCTGGCCCGAGGGCCCGGGCGACGCGGTCGCGCTGTGCTGAGCCGGCGACAGCGGTCCCGCCCACGGGAGTTCGCCCTGCCCCGCCCACCCCACAGGTCCACGAATCTTTCAGGCATCACGGGACAACCGGTAAGGGCGAGCCTTCAACAACCGGGCGCCCCGCGGAAAGGAAGCTCATGACCAGGACCTCCGCTTCTGTGGCCGCGCCCGGCGCGGACGCCTGGGAGGAGCTCGTCACCACCGCGCTGCTGGGCACCGACCGGCGCACCCCGCCCGTCACGGCGCCGGGCCGTGACGCCCCCGTGGCCCTGCTGGACGCGGCGGCCGTGGAGACCGTACGACGGCGGGCCGGTCTGCGCCCGGTGCGGGCGGCCGAGCGTCCGCAGCCGGCCCCCGGGGACGCGCGACCGGCGCTGCCGCCGGCGGCAGCCCGCAGGCTCGCCATGCTGCTCGCCGACCGCCCCGGCCCCTCCGGCGGCGGCCGGCGGGGCGCCGCGCCCGACCTGACGGAGCTGCTGCCGCAGTGGCTGGCGGCGGCGAACGCCCGTGGTTTTGCACCGCCTCCGCAGGTGCTTCCGGCGTTGCTGGACGCGGCCCGGGGGCGTACCGACCTGCGTCCGGCGGCGCTGGAGTTCGCGGGCCCGCGCGCCCTGTGGCTGGCCCGGCTGAACCCGGACTGGCGGTTCGCCCTGCGCGCGACCCCGGGCGGCGGAGCGGCCCTGCCGCACCTCGAGGACGACGACGGGATTCAGCAGCTGTGGCAGGAGGGCCTGTTCGCCGAACGCGTCGCCCTGCTGTCCGCCCTGCGCTCGCGCGAACCGGCTGCCGCACGCGACCTGCTCGCGACGACGTGGGCGACGGAACGGGCGGAGGACCGGCTGATGTTCCTCGACTCCCTGCGCGCGGGCCTGGGCCCGGACGACGAGCCGTTCCTGGAACAGGCCCTGGCCGACCGCAGCCGCAACGTCCGGGCGACGGCGGCGGAACTGCTGTCGGCCCTGCCCGGTTCGGCGCTCGCCGCGCGGATGGCGGTCAGGGCGGAGGCGTGTGTCGCCATCGACCACCTTCAGGGCGCGCAGTCGCCGGGGACGGGCATCGAGTACGGGCGAGCCGGGGGAACCACGAAGACCACCCCGACGATCGCCGTCGAGGCGCCGCACGAGTGCGATCCGGGCATGGAACGCGACGGCGTCGTGGCGAAGGCCCCGGCAGGGCGCGGTGAACGGTCCTGGTGGCTCGGTCAGCTGGTGGAGGCGGCGCCGCTCGGGACCTGGTCGCGGCGGCTCGGCGGGCGCACGCCCCGGGAGATCGTGGCGCTGCCGGTGGCGGACGGCTGGCAGGGTGAACTGCACGCGGCGTGGTGCCGGGCGGCGGTGCGCCAGCGGGACGCCGAGTGGTCACGCGCGCTGCTCGGCGATCCGTCGGCACCGGAGGCGGGCGGTCCGGGTGCGGTGTCCCTGGCCGAACGCGCCAAGCTGCTCGGCACACTGGGCGCCGCCGAACGGGCCGCGTGGGTGGCCGGCTTCATCGCCGCGCACGGCCTGTCCGAGGCCTTCCAGCTGCTCGGGGTGTGCGCGGTGCCGTGGACAGCGCCGCTCGGCGGGGCCGTGGTGGACGCGCTCAACATCGCTCGGGACGCGGGGAGTTATCCATGGAGTTTCAGCGGAGTCATGGGCCTGGCCGAGCGCTGCCTCGACCCGTCCGAGGCCTCCCGGCTCGACGCCCTGCTGGCCGTGCCGGACGAACCGGAGAACGCGTCCCCGGGAGCCGGCGGCTACTGGGCGGAGGCTTTCCAGCGCCTGGTCACGACCCTGCGTCTGCGCGCGGCGATGGCGGAGGAGCTGGGAGCGGCCTGACCCCTGTCCGCCCGTCCGGCGACGGGTGCCCTCCGGCAACCGGCTGCCGCCGGGCGTGCCGGCGGCCGGGACGGCCTCCGGGGGCAGCCGTCCCGCCGGAAGATCTCCACCGGCGCGAGAAGGCGCCGGTCCCGGCCGGACAAGGTGCCCCGGGCCGAGACGCCGGAGGGCTACGCCTCCGCGGGCTGGCGCGCGTTGGTCCGGACCCAGTCCACGATGGATGCCGTCGTCGCGCCCGGAGTGAAGATCTCCGCGACGCCCTTCTCCTTCAGCAGGGGGATGTCCGCCTCGGGGATGATCCCGCCGCCGAAGACCAGGATGTCCTCCGCGTCCCGTTCCTTGAGCAGGTCGATCACCGCCGAGAAGAGCGTGTTGTGCGCTCCGGAGAGGATGGACAGCCCGATCGCGTCGGCGTCCTCCTGGAGCGCCGTGTGGACGATCTGCTCGGGAGTCTGGTGAAGCCCGGTGTAGATGACCTCCATACCGGCGTCGCGCAGGGCCCGCGCGATCACCTTGGCCCCGCGATCGTGGCCGTCGAGCCCCGGCTTGGCCACCACCACGCGGATCGGACCGGCTGCCACACCCATCACTGCCTCCATGAAGCGACTACATCCATCCGTACCGACAAGTACCGCACACATCGGGCAAGCCGTACACGCCGCACCGCACGGACACCCCGCCCCGAACCGTCCGGGCAAGTGAACGAACGTTATCTCCAGCATCCCGCAACCGGCAGTTTCGGGGTGCATACCGAGGGGGAAATCACACGATGGGACAAGCGCAAGGGGAGCCGCACCGAGGTTGCCGTACCGCCGCGCCGTCCACCACACACTGCGGCGGTCGGACACCTCCGCGAAGGCACGCAGGGCAAGCACCGCACGCACGGCATGCAGGGCAGACACGGCGCACCATCGGGGAGCCTCGTCACCCCACCGATCGGGGACCTCCGTCGCACCACCGGCGTCACACACGCCACACGCCGCGCTCTGCCCCCGCAGCTCACGCGGCTCACGCCGCTTTCGCGGTCTCGGCCGGCCGTCTTCGCAGCTGCTTTCCACGAGGGCACACGGGGGGCGGAGCCGTCCTCCCGCGTGCCGACAGGAGGTCGGCCATGAAGGTCACCAGGGCTGCTCTGCCCTTTCTTCCGTTCTGCGAGCGGCTGCTGCCGGGCAGACTGGCCGGACTCTCCATGGCTCTGCTGAAGGCCACCGCCCTGGAGATCGCGATCCTGGCCGGGCATCTCCTCCTCTACCCGTCCGGCATCACCCAGGAGCGGCGCGCCCCCGTCCCGGCGCTGCCCGCGGACGGCACCGCCCAACTGCCCACGGAGGCCAAGCCGCCGGTCCTCCTGCTGCACGGGTTCATCGACAACCGCTCGGTCTTCGTCCTGCTGCGCCGCAGCCTCGCCCAGCACGGCAGGCAGCAGATCGAGTCCCTCAACTACTCGCCGCTGACCTGCGACATGCGCGCCGCCGCCGAGCTGCTCGGCCGGCGCGTCGAGGAGATCTGCGAGCGCACGGGGGCCGACCGGGTCGATGTCGTCGGGCACAGCCTCGGCGGCCTGATAGCGCGTTACTACGTGCAGCGGCTCGGCGGCGACACACGCGTACGGACCCTTGTCACGCTCGGCACGCCGCACTCCGGAACCCGAGTGATGCCCGTGGCGAACGCGCACCCCATCGTGCGCCAGATGCGCCCCGGCTCATCGGTGCTCGAGGAGCTCACTGCGCCCGCCCCTGACTGCCGTACGCACTTCGTCAGCTTCTGGAGCGATCTGGACCATGTGATGGACCCACCGGAGACGGCCTGCATCGACCATCCCGATCTGACGGCGCAGAACGTGCGCGTGACCGGCATCGGCCATCTCGCGCTGCCCGTGCACCCCGCCGTCGCGAACGGCATACGGCAGGTCCTCGACACGGCCCAGCCGGGTGAACCGTCCGTTGAACACACCAATGGTCTGACGGTCGCCTGAGACTCGTCATACAGCGATCACTCCACGCCGAAGTACCGATCAACTTCGAACAAACTTCGAACACAGGGCCAAACCCGTGCCCGCCGTCCGCCGAAACACGGCCGAATGCCCGTTTCCTGCGTGCGCGAAACCTGCGGAAGATTGTCGTGCCCGCGTACCGCCGGGTACAGTCGCCGCACTGCTCTGGCAGCCCCTGTTGTCGAGGCGAAAGAGAAGTTGGTGAACGACCGTCACCCGTCGGGGACCATGACCCCGGCTCCGGCTTCCGACGCCGCCTCCGCGCCCTGCGCGCCGTACGGCACCCAGGAAGCCCAGTACGGCGACTTCACCACGTACGGCGACTACGCCGCCACCGGATTCGACTCCACCGGTACACACGGCACCGGTTTCGATGCCACCGGGCACGCCACCGCGAGCTTCGCGACCGACCCCCTCTTCGGGGACATGCCGGGCAGCGGCCAGGACACGGGAACCTACGACACCGGCCACTGGCCCACCGGCACGCACGAGAACGTGCACTACGACGCGTACGCGGCCCAGCACCACGCCGCCTACGACACCGGCGTCTACGACACGACTTCCTGGACGGCCGAGCAGCAGCCGATGCCGGTCATCCCGTCCCAGGCCCCGTCTCCCGAGGCCACCGGCCAGTGGGAGGCCGGTTCCTGGCTCCAGCCCGACCAGTCCGGCAACCCCGCCGACCACACCCAGCAGTGGGAATGGGGCACGCAGACGTTCGACACGGGTGCCTACGACGCCACGCAGTGGAACTCCGACGGCACCGCCGCACCGGCTCCCGAGGCGTACGAGCACCCCGCCGAAACCATCGACCAGCACGAGACCGCGACGTTCGACCAGGTCACGTACCACGCATCCGACGGGGCCGGCTACCACGACCCCGCCGCGGACGGCGGGGAGCCGGCCGCCACCGGTGAACTGCCCGTCGTTGCCCCGCTCCTGGACGGTCAGGAGGACGTCGCTGCCGCACCGTCCTCCCGAGCGGCCTCACGCGCCGGGTCCCGTTCCCGCCGCCGTACGCCCCCCAAGCGCTCGGCACTGATGACCATCGCGGTGCCGTCGGCGTGCGTGATGGGTGTCGCCGGGATCGCCGCCGCCTCCGTCGGCAGTTTCGCCGAAGACAGTGCCGCGGAGGCGCAGACGACCGCGGCGGACGCGCAGCCGGTCAAGCCGGCCGCCGCCAACAACAGGCTGGACACACAGCTGCAGAGCCTCGCCGCCGGCGCCGACGACTTCGCCGACCGGGCCAGCCGTACGCAGGAGCGCATCGACCTCAAGGCCCAGCAGGCGGCCGAGAAGAAGCGCGCGGCGGAGGAGGCGGCCCGCAAGGAGCGGCTGCGCCCCAAGTTCGCCCTGCCGGTCGCGCGGCACGGACTCAGCGCCTACTACGGCCAGTCCGGCATCAACTGGATGTCCCTGCACACAGGCATCGACTTCCCCGTCTCGTACGGCACGACCGTGATGGCCGCGACCGACGGCACCGTGCGCACGCAGTGGAACAGCGCGTACGGCAACATGATGATCGTGACCGCGAAGGACGGCACGGAGACGTGGTACTGCCATCTCTCCACCTACACGGTCCCCTCCGGTACGACCGTGAAGGCCGGCGATCCCATCGCCCGCTCCGGCAACTCCGGCAACTCCACCGGCCCGCACCTGCACTTCGAGGTGCGCCCGGCCGGCGGATCGGCGATCGACCCGCTCCCGTGGCTGCGCAGCCACGGCGTCGACCCGGCGTAACGCCCATCGCTCCTGATGTGGGACGCGATTACTGTGACAACGGGCCCGAAGCCATAGGCACGGACCCGGCCGCCCAGGTGTACTCGAACTCGGGCAGTGCAAAGCCCTGCTCGAACAGGCAGACGCGCTCGTCGGTACGCAGAGCGCCGTGTCGCTCGTAGAAGGCAATGGCGTGTGTGTTGGCGCGCAGTACCTCCAGACAGACATCCCGCCCGGGATGCTCGGCGGCAGCCCACGCGAGAGCGTGCCGGAGCAGTCGGCCGCCGATGCCGGAACCCGTACGGCCTGGCCGGGCATGCAAGTTGTCGAGAAGGATGCGGCCGTCGGGGCGCGGAACGAGGTACGCGAAACCGTCCATCTCGCCTCCGCTCACGGCCACGAACAGTCCTGCAGCCGGCTGCGGCTCCAGAATTCGTCCGTGCCATAGCGCCAGCCGGTCCTCGAGCAGGGGGCCGCTCAAGAAACTACTCGGCATGATCCCCGCATACGCCGTACGCCAACTCTCCGCGTGAAGCGCCGCGATCTGTTCCACATCGCCCCGCGTACCCGTTCTGATCTCCATGTCGACGAGCGTCGCGTATGGCCTCGGGCGTTGTCACCTCCGTAAGCCTCAACCGGCGACCGGTCTTCCTTCCCGTGCCGTCCGGGGCTCACCTCACAGAACTACAGCTTCTCCACCGGCGCGTACCGCAGCAGCAGCCGCTTCGGCTTGGTCTCGCCGAAGTCGATCGTCGCCTCGGCGTTCCCGCCCGTCCCCTTGACCGCGACGACGGTCCCGAGCCCGAACTGGTCGTGCGTGACCCGGTCCCCGACGGCCAGGGACACCACCGGCTTCTCGGAGGAGCGGCGCGTGGCGAAACCGGAGGCTCCCGACGCCGACGAGCGTGAGCGGGACGAGGACAGCGAGGCCGCCACCGCCGAGACCGGCCCGGAGGACGCGGGCGAGGTCGCTCCCGTCCGCTTCCACTCCAGGTGGGTCGGCGGGATCTCCTCCAGGAACCGGGAGGGCGGGTTGTACGACGGCTGGCCCCAGGCGCTGCGCAGCGTGGACCGCGTCAGATACAGCCGCTCCCGTGCGCGCGTGATGCCGACGTAGGCCAGGCGCCGCTCCTCCTCCAGCTCCTTGGCCTGCCCGAGGGCGCGCATGTGCGGGAAGACGCCGTCCTCCATGCCGGTGAGGAAGACGACGGGGAACTCCAGGCCCTTGGCGGTGTGCAGGGTCATCAGCGTGATGACGCCGTCGCCGTCCTCCTCGTCGGGGATCTGGTCGGAGTCGGCGACCAGCGCGACCTGTTCGAGGAACTCGGACAGGGTGCTCTGCTCCCCCTCGCCGCGCTCCTGCTCGAACTCCATGGCGACGGCGGCGAGTTCCTGGAGGTTCTCGATCCGGGTCTCATCCTGCGGGTCGGTGGAGGCCTGCAGCTCGGCGAGGTACCCGGTGCGCTCCAGGACGGCCTCCAGCACCGTGGCCGGTCCGGCGCCGGACTCGACGATGGTGCGGAGGTCCTCCATCAGCGTGTTGAACCGCTTGACGGCGTTGGTGGAGCGCGCGGCCATGCCGTACGCCTCGTCGACGCGCTTGAGCGCCTGCGGGAAGCTGATCTTCTCCCGCTGGGACAGGGCGTCGATCATCGCCTCGGCGCGGTCGCCGATGCCCCGCTTGGGGACGTTGAGGATCCGGCGCAGCGGCACCGAGTCCTCCGGGTTGGCCAGCACGCGCAGGTAGGCCAGGACGTCCCGGACCTCCTTGCGCTCGTAGAAGCGGACACCGCCGACGACCTTGTAGGGCAGGCCGACGCGGATGAAGATTTCTTCGAAGACACGGGACTGGGCGTTGGTGCGGTAGAAGACGGCGACGTCGCCGGCCTTGGCCTCGCCCGCGTCCGTGAGGCGGTCTATCTCGTCGGCGACGAACTGCGCCTCGTCGTGCTCGGTGTCGGCGACGTAGCCGGTGATCGTGGCGCCCGCGCCCGCGTTGGTCCACAGGTTCTTGGGGCGGCGGGACTCGTTGCGCTCGATGACCGCGTTGGCCGCGCTGAGGATCGTCTGGGTGGAGCGGTAGTTCTGCTCGAGCAGGATCGTCGTCGCGTCCGGGTAGTCCTCCTCGAACTGGAGGATGTTGCGGATCGTCGCGCCACGGAAGGCGTAGATCGACTGGTCGGCGTCACCCACCACGCACAGCTCGGCGGGCGGGACCTCGGCCTCGGGCGGTACGTCGACGGGATGCTCGAAGGTGCCGACGAGTTCCCGCACGAGGGCGTACTGGGCGTGGTTGGTGTCCTGGTACTCGTCCACGAGGACGTGCCGGAAGCGGCGGCGGTAGTGCTCTGCGACGTCCGGGAAGGCGCGCAGGAGATTGACCGTCGTCATGATCAGGTCGTCGAAGTCGAGGGCGTTCGCCTCGCGCAGCCGTGACTGGTACATCGCGTAGGCCTGGGCGAGGGTCTTCTCGAAACCGTCGGCGGCCTGGGCGGCGAAGTCCTCCTCGTCGATCAGCTCGTTCTTCAGGTTGCTGATCTTGGCGCTGAAGGACTTCGGCGGGAAGCGCTTGGGGTCGAGGTCCAGGTCGCGGCAGACCAGGGCCATCAGGCGCTTGGAGTCGGCGGCGTCGTAGATCGAGAAGGAGGACGTGAAGCCGAGCTTCTTGCTCTCCCGGCGGAGGATGCGCACGCACGCACTGTGGAACGTCATGACCCACATGGCGTTGGCGCGCGGGCCCACGAGCTGCTCGACGCGCTCCTTCATCTCGCCGGCGGCCTTGTTGGTGAAGGTGATCGCGAGGATCTGGCCCGGGTGCACGTCCCGCTCGGCGAGGAGGTGGGCGATGCGGTGCGTGAGCACCCGGGTCTTGCCGGAGCCGGCGCCGGCCACGATGAGCAGCGGGGAGCCGGAGTGGACGACGGCGGCGCGCTGGTTGTCGTTCAGCCCCTGCAGGAGGGCGGCGGTGTCCACCACCGGGCGCGGGGCGCCGTCCCGGTAGTAGGCGTCCCGGTCCGGGGGCGCGTCGAACTTCCCGCCGAACAGATCGTCCGGAATCGGCTCCGGTACGTGCTCGTCCTCGGGTGGCGGCGGGGGCTCGTCCGCGGGGCCCCGCTGGGCCTGGAGGTTCGCCAGGAAGCTGTCGTCAAAGAGGCTGCTCATCGCTCTCCGAGTCTAGGGCGCCCCACTGACAGCCCGCCGCCGCCCTGAGAACATCGCCCCGCGCCAGGGATCACGCCGCCCGCCGGGCGGCGCATTGTCGCCGTCCATGACCACCTGATCACGCCCTGCTACAGCCCCCGCATTCATGCATCTTCCAGGACCAACCCCCCTCGATTGTTCACCCTCTGCAATGCTCATGAGCAAGGTCACGAAAATGTATCGGGCATATCACCCATCAACCTTCACAGAGGCCACACGAATTGGCTACGGTGCGACCAGGCCGCATGACCCCCACCGGCGAACGTCGCCGGGCCGCGCGGCCTCCGCCGAGTCCGGCGTGCCGCAGCGGCAGCCGGAGCCGGGGACCCAACCGTGAACCTGGGGTGAATCGGCCCGACTCCCTGCGCGGAGAAGGCCGTAGGGCAAACCTTCCGAACCACCCGCCCGAACCCGACAGCTAACCCGGTAGGCGGAACATGGAAGGAGTCGCCTCCCTTGGCGTCGCACCGCAAGTCGCGTCCTACGGGTACGCGCGTGGCAGGCATACGGACCCCCGCCCTCGCAACGGCGGCCCTCACGTCCGTGGCCCTGCTGTCCCAGTCGGCCAACGCCGCCCCCGAGGCCGACGACAAGCCCAGCCTGGAGGAAGTCGAGAAGAAGGTCGACGACCTGTACCGCCAGGCCGAGTCGGCGACCGACAAGTACAACGCGGCCAAGGAGAAGACCGCGAAGCAGCGCAAGCGCGCCGACGCCCTCCTCGACGACGTCGCCCAGCGCACCCAGAAGCTCAACGAGGCGCGCGAGCAGCTGGGTTCCTTCGCCTCCGCCCAGTACCGCACCGGCGTCGCCGCCCCGGACACGGCGACGTTCCTGCTCGCCGACACCCCGCAGGACTACTTCGACCAGACCCAGTTGATGGACCGGATGACGGGCCGTCAGAAGGTCGCGGTCGACGACTACGTCACGCAGCAGTCCGAGACGATGGAGAAGCGCCAGGAGGCCACCGAGAGCCTCGAGACGCTCACCGACTCGCAGGGCGACCTGAAGACGGCGAAGGCCACCGTCCAGCGCAAGCTCGCCGACGCGCGCGAGCTGATGTCGAAGCTGACCGCCGAGGAGAAGGCCCGGCTCGCGGCGATCGAGAAGGAGAAGCGGGAGGAGGCCGCCCGCAAGGCCGACGAGCTGGCCCGGCAGCAGGCCGCGCAGCAGCGGGCGCAGGACGAGGCCGCCCGGCAGCAGGACAGCGGATCATCGTCGTCGGGGTCGTCCGGCACCGGCTCGTCCTCCTCGACGCCCCCGGCCGACTCCTCGTACGCCACCAAGGCCGAGAAGGCGCTCGCCTTCGCCCGCGCCCAGATCGGCAAGCCGTACGTGTGGGGCGCCGTCGGCCCCGGCTCCTACGACTGCTCGGGCCTCACCCAGGCCGCCTGGAAGGCCGCGGGCGTCACCCTGCCGCGCACGACCTACGACCAGGTGAACGCGGGCACCACGGTCCCGCTCTCCCAGGCCCAGCCCGGTGACCTGGTCTTCTTCTACGACGATGTCACCCACGTCGGGGTCTACATCGGCAACGGCATGATGATCCACGCCCCGAAGCCCGGCACGTATGTGCGCGAGGAGTCGATCTACTACGACGGCGAGTCGGCGATCCACAGCGTGGTACGCCCGGCCTGAGCGGTCTCGTTGCGATTTTGAGGGGCACGCGCGCGTGCCCCTCTCGTAACGCGTGCGGCGCTCTCTAGCATCGGCGCTATGTCCGGTCCCTCTCCGTTTGCCGCCTGGTGGGCGACCTATGCGCTGGCGACCGGCATCGTGTCGGTCGGTCTCGACTCGGCGGGCCACGAGGTCCTCTCCCGCATCGCTCTCGTCCCGGCCTGCGCGGCCTGGCCGGCGGCGGCCGCGGGCCTCGCCCGGCGGGCGCCCGGCGGATGGCGGGCGGAGACGCCGGCCGCGCTCACCACCGTGGCGGCGGCCGCCGTCCTCGGCACCGGCTTCTCCGCGGCCGGCCGGCACTCCCTCGCCGGGGCGCTGCTGGCTCTCGCCCTGCTGCTCTGGGCGGTGCTGCTCACCGTGGAGGACAGGGGGCGGCGCGGAACGGTGTTCCTGCGCTGTGTGGCCACCCAGGGGCTCGCCGTGCTCGGCGCCACGCTCGCCGCGGCCGAGGCGGCGGCCTGGCTCGCCCACGCGGCCCTGGTGCTGTTCTGGCTGGGCCTCGCGCTCTACGGCTTCGCCCTGTTCCGCTTCCAGCCCCGGCAGGTGGAGGAGGGCCGCGGCGACCACTGGCTCGCGGCCGGCGCCCTCGCCGTCTCGTCACTGGCCGGGGCGAAACTCCTCAGCGCCGACAGCGCACGCCTGTATCTGTGGAACGAGGAGAACACCGGCGCCCTGCGCACGACCACCGTCACGCTGCTCGTGCTCGCGCTGATCGCCTGCGTCGCCCTGCTCCTCGCCGAGCTCTTCTGGCCCCGGCACCACTACGACGTGCGGCGCTGGGCGACCGTGTTCGCCGCGGCCGTGACGGCCGCGGCCGCCCTGGCGGTGGCCGACGCCCTGGACGCCCGCTGGCTCGACGTCGCCGGGCAGGCGCTGCTGTGGATCGCGGTGGCCGCCTGGCTCGGGTGCACCGCCTGGGCCCTCGCCTCGGCCCGGGCCGGCGCCGGGCGCCCCCGGGTCAGGTCCAGAGCACGGCGATGAAGATGTTCGCCGTGGTCAGCAGACCGACCAGGCCGAAGAGGCCCTTGTCCACCTTCTCGTCGTCCCGTTTCACATAGACCAGGCCGAGGATCACGATCAGCAGCGCCAGCTTCACCCCGATCTTGATGTTGTTCACCGACTGGTCGCCGGCCTGGTTGAGACCGATCAGGATCACGCCGGTGACCAGCATCGTGAGCGCGCCGTGCAGCATCGCGGGGGTGTAGCGGGCGGTACCCTCGCCCATCGCCTTCATCTGGGTGAGGAAGCCGCCCAGGAGCGCGGCGATGCCGATGATGTGAAGGCCGACGAAGAGGTGGATGAGTACGTCCATGAGGCCGGAGCCTAATCAGCGGCTCCGAGGCCACCCGACACCGGCCCGGTGATGCATATATGCGCCCCATAGCACCCGATCACGGTCACTCGCCCAGGGTTCGGCGCATCGGTCATCACGCTGAGTGAAGTCGACGGCGCCGGTGCGGGACCACGGTCGCATACGGTCACCGCCGGTCCTCTCCAGACACTTCCGCACACCTGCCACCGGCCCGCCACGGCGAGGTTTAGCGTCCTCCACCAGGTGCCCGGCTCCCCACCGCCGCCCGGGCCAGGGGCGGCAGTCGGACACCACCGCCGAAAAGTCCGGCGGCGATCCGCTCCCCCCGGTGCGGGCCGTCGCCGGACGCGCAGGCCGCCCGTCCGCTCCCCCGGCGGCCGCACGCACCGGTCGGCGGTCGAGGAAAGGACGTGGCCTCCAGGTGGCAGCGCACCGCAAGCCCCGACAGCGCTCGACGGGTGGCGGCAAGGCCCGTACGGCCGCCACGATCGCCCTCGCGGGCGCGGCGACGGCGACGGGCTTCGACGGAACCGGACACGCCGAACCACAGCTCACCCCCGGCCAGGTCAAGGCCAAGGTGGACAAGCTGTACCAGGAGGCTGAGGCCGCCACCGAGAAGTACAACGGCGCGAAGGAGAAGGCCGAAGCGGCCGGGCAGCGGCTGAAGGACCTCCAGGACCAGGCGGCACGCAAGGAAGAGCGGCTCAACTCCGCCCGTGACGCCCTGGGTTCGGTCGCCGCCGCCCAGTACCGCGCCGGCGGCCTCGACCCCGCGATGCAGCTCGCCCTGTCCGACGATCCCGACCGCTACCTGGAGAACGCCGAGTTCGTCGAGCGGGCCGGCAACCGGCAGAACGCCACCGTCGCGGGCGTACGCGAGCAGCTCCGGGAGATCGAGCAGCTGCGCGGGGCCGCCCACATCGAGCTGACCTCCCTGAAGTCACGCCGGACGGAGCTGAAGCAGCACAAGAAGACCATCACCGGCAAGCTGGGCTCCGCCCGGCAGCTGCTGTCCCGGCTGGACCCGCAGGAACGTTCCCGGCCCGGCGTGTCACCGGACCGCGCCACCCGCTCGACGGGCCCGCGGGACACCCTGACGGCCCCCGGCGCCGCCCCGTCCCAGGCGCCCAGCTCCCGTGCGTCCGCCGCCGTCGCCTACGCGTACCAGAAGCTCGGCAGTCCCTACGTCTGGGGCGCCACCGGCCCGAACGCCTTCGACTGCTCGGGCCTCGTCCAGGCCGCGTACCGCGCCGCCGGCGTCTCCCTGCCCCGCACGACGTACTCCCAGATCGCCGCGGGCCGCCGCGTCTCCCGCTCCGAACTCCTCCCCGGCGACCTGGTCTTCTTCTACGCCGGCATCAGCCATGTCGGCATCTACGTGGGCAACGGCCGGATGATCCACGCGCCGAACTCCTCGGCGCCGGTACGCGTCGCCCCGCTCGACGAGATGCCGTACGCGGGGGCGACGCGGGTGGTGTGAGCGCCGCCGTCAGACCAGCCGGCGAGCCGTCGCCCACCGCGTCAGTTCGTGCCGGTTGGAGAGCTGGAGCTTGCGCAGAACCGCCGAGACATGCGACTCGACCGTCTTCACGGAGATGTACAGCTGCTTGGCGATCTCCTTGTACGCGTAGCCCCGCGCGATGAGCCGCAGCACCTCACGCTCGCGCTGGGTCAGGCGGTCCAGGTCCTCGTCGACCGGCGGCGCGTCCGTGGAGGCGAAGGCGTCCAGGACGAACCCGGCCAGCCGCGGGGAGAACACCGCGTCGCCCTCCTGGACGCGGAAGATCGAGTCCACCAGGTCGGTGCCGGTGATGGTCTTGGTGACGTATCCGCGGGCCCCGCCGCGGATCACGCCGATCACGTCCTCCGCCGCGTCCGACACGGACAGCGCGAGGAAGCGGACCGGCTGCTCGGTGTCGCCCATCAACGGGGCGCAGCGCCGCAGCACTTCGACGCCGCCCCCACCCGGCAGGTGCACGTCGAGGAGGACCACCTCGGGCCGGGTCGCGGTGATGACCGTGACCGCCTGGTCGACGTCCGCGGCCTCGCCGACGACCTCCACACCGGTCTGCTCGGTCTGCCCGATCTCGGCCTGGACCCCCGTACGGAACATGCGGTGGTCGTCCACGAGGACCACACGCGCATGACGCCCGGGGCCACCGCCCGACGCCGCGGGCCCGGCCGCCTCCGCCGGTCCCGTCGTACCGTTCGCCTCGGTCGGGTCGCTCATGACGTCTTCTCCGCCCTCTCCATCTCCAGCTCGACCTCCGTGCCGCCGTCCGGCACCGCGCGCAGCCGCGCCGTGCCGCCGTTGCGTTCCATACGGCCGATGATCGATTCCCTGACACCCATCCGGTCGGCGGGTATCGAGTCGAGGTCGAAGCCGGGGCCGCGGTCCCGGACGGACACGAAGACCGTCTTCCCCTCGACCTCGGCGAAGACCTGTACGGCGCCGCCCTCGCCACCGTACTTGGCGGCGTTCACCATTGCTTCGCGCGCGGCCTGCATCTGTGCGGCGATCCCCTCGTCGAGCGGGCAGTCCCCCACGACCACGACCTCGATGGGCACACCGTGCTTGTCCTCCACCTCGGCCGCGTTGCGCCGGACGGCGTCGGCGAGGGTGGCGGGTTCGTCGGCCTCGTCCTTGCCGGTGCCCTCGGGCTTGTAGAGCCAGGTGCGCAGGTCGCGCTCCTGGGCGCGGGCCAGGCGGCGGACCTCGCTCGCGTTCTCCGCGTTGCGCTGGATCAGCGTGAGGGTGTGCAGCACCGAGTCGTGCACATGGGCGGCGACCTCCGCGCGCTCCTGGGCACGGATGCGCATCAGGCGCTCCTCGGAGAGGTCCTGCGTCATGCGGACGAGATACGGCCCGGCGAGCAGCGTTGTCCCGACGAGGACCGCGAGGGCCGCCTGCAGGACCGAGCCGAGGTGGGCCGCGGAACCCTGCAGGACGAAGATGCCGGAGACGCCGGCCGTCACCAGCAGCACCCCGCCCACCGAGCGCAGCAGCGTGACCGTGCGCCGGCGGCGGCCGACCTCGGCCCAGCGGGCCCGGCGGGCGTTGTCCGCCTGCCGCCAGACCAGGGCGACGCCCGCGCCGACGAGCACCATCGGCCAGAGGTACACCCTGGCTCCGCCGCTGAGGTTCACATTGCCCACGAAGACCATGGCCACCACGACCATGAGGAGCAGGGCCACGATCTGGCCCTTGTCGGGCCTGCGCGCGACGCGTCTGCGGCGTCCGTCGGGCGAGGTCTCCGCGGTCACCGGCGACGGCGGCCTCTGCGCCTCGACACCGCCGACGCCGAGCGGGACGAAGAACCAGAACGCGGCGTACAGCAGCGCGCCGAGGCCGTCGGCCATGAACAGGCCGACGAAGACGAGCCGTACCCAGATCACGGGCAGCCCGAGGTGTCCGGCGAGGCCCCGCGCCACGCCCCCGAGCCAGCGTCCGTCACTGCTGCGGTAGAGCTTGCGCGGCGGCCGCGGATCGGCGAGGGGCGCTGCTGCGGCTTCCGACATGCCATTGATGGTCACATGTGCGGGAGCCCGGAGCATCAGGGTCGACCCTAGGGCTTCCCTGATCTCCCCGGCCCGCCCCTCGAACGCTTCCCGAACCGCCCCTCAGGGCCGATATCAGGGTCCGGCCAGGGTCGTTCGGACTCCCGCCGGGGCGCCGCGCCCGTCACCATGGACCCATGACCGATCACCAGCACGCCGCGACGGGTCCGGGACCCGGGCGGGCGGAGGCACACGAGCGGGGAGGAGCACCCGGTACGGCCGCCCCGGCCGAGGAGACCGTCCCGCCCGGGCCGCCCCACGCCTTCCGCCGCGACCGGCGCCACAAGACCCTGGCCGGCGTCTGCGCGGGACTCGGCCGGCAGTGCGACATGGACCCGGTGATCTTCCGCATCACCCTCGCCGTGCTCTCCGCCACCGGCGGCATCGGCCTCATCTTCTACGGCTTCGCCTGGCTCTTCGTGCCGTACGACGAAGAGGAGAACGAGGTCCGCAAACTGCTCACCGGCCGCGTCGACGGCCAGGCCCTGGCAGCCGTGCTGTTCGCGCTGGTCGGCTGCGGGGTGTTTCTGACGATGCTGAACAACGGCGGGGTGCTGACCTTCGCCGTCGTCCTCTCCCTCCTCCTCGCGGGCGCCGGCTACTGGTCGCGCCAGCGCGGCACCCCCAGCCCCGACCCTCTGGCCGCCCAGGCCGCCGCGGACGCCCCGCCGGAGCCCCAGGCGCCGCCGGTGCTCCTCACCTCCCCCTCCTGGTGGCGCGACCCGATCGTGAAGGACGGCACCCACATCGGCGGCACGGGCTACCTGTGGGGCCCGCGCGACACCCACGACCTGGATGTCGCCGCCGCCGTCGACATCAGCCTCGGCACGCAGTCCGGCACCCGCGAGGACCGGCCCGCCCGGCACCCCCGGCCGCGTAACCCGCGCTCGATCGGCGGCTGGGTCTTCCTGCTGGCCCTGCTCGCGGGGGCCCTGGGCACGAGCCGCACATGGGACGGGCATCCGCTCGGCACCAGCCTGCAGACCGGCCTGTCCTGTGCGCTCGCCGTCATCGGTCTGGGCATAGCCGTCAGCGCCTTCCTGGGCCGGACCGGCGCCGGCTCGATCTTCCTGGCGATCATCACGGCCGGCCTGCTCGCCGGGGCGGCGGCCCTGCCCAAGGACATCGACACCCACTGGGCGCGCACCACCTGGCGGCCCGCCACCGCGGCGGACGTACGGCAGCGCTACGACCTGGGGACAGGCGTGGGCACCCTGGATCTGAGCAAGCTGGACGTGTCCGGGAAGCAGACGGTCACGACACGGGCGGAGGTCGGCATGGGCCGGATCAGGGTCCTCGTACCCGAGGACGTGACCGTGCGGCTGAACGTCGAGGTGGGCGTGGGCGACCTCCAGCTGCCGGGCGACGACCCGAAGGACGTGGACGTACAGCCGGGCCGGCACAAGAAGATCACCCTCGCCCCCGCCGAGGGCACCGAGAAGTCCGGCACCATCGACCTGGATCTCCAGGTCGGCATGGGACAGGCGGAGGTGACCCGTGCCACGTCATGAATTCCAGCCCGGAAAGCTGATCGCCGGCCCCGTCCTCATCCTGGCGGGCGTCCTCTACGCCGGTGACGCGGGCGGCGCCTGGGAGATCCCGTGGTTCGTGGCGATCCCCCTCGTCACGGGCGGGCTGTGCCTGGCGGGTGCGGTGGCACTCCTGACGGGCCGCGTACGCCGACGCCGCCGGAGAGGTCGTACGGGCGCGGACCCGGCGTGACGGTGAGCGGCCCGTTACCGGTAGCCGCCGCTCCGCTGCCGTCGGCGCGACCGTAGCGCCGCATCGAGGGACAGCAGAGGCGCGCCCGCCAGGATCAGGGGGATCCAGGCCATGAGGTAGGCGAGGTCGTTGCCGTAGTAGTACGGGTCGGAGGCCCAGCTCACGGTCAGCCACAGGCTGAGGGAGATCAGCGCGCCGCCCAGTGCGGCCAGGCGGGCGAACAGCCCGAGCAGCGTGCCGATGCCGACGGCCAGTTCTCCGAAGGCGATGGCGTAGCCGAAACCGGCGGGGCTCTTGAGGGAGAGGTCGACCAGGGCGGGGATGGCGGAGGAGTCACGTACGGCACGCATCATGTCGCCGATCGACCCGGCACCGGAGTCCTTCATGAAACCGCTGTCGGTGAGTTTGTCCAGGCCGGCGTAGATGAAGGTGACGCCGAGGAAGATGCGGAGCGGCAGCAGGGCGTAGCGGGTGGCGTTGTCCCGCCAGCCTCCCCCGTCGCCGAAGTGGGGGGTGTGCGTGTCCGTGCGCATACCGTGAGTCATCGCTGCTAGCCGCCTCTCGCCGCCGGTGCCGAGACCCCCTCAACAGACCATACGTACGACAAACGGACCGCGCTCAATCCTGCGCGGCCCGCTTTTGTCCGTCACGCCGGTGGTGCGGGGTGCCTTCGGGGGCGCGGTCGCTCACTCCGTCACGTCGACCGCGTACCGGTTCGTCTCCACCCCGGCCGCCGTGACCACCTGCACCTCCACCCTTCCCGGCTCCACATCCGCCGGCACGGGCACCGTCAGCAGCGTGTCGGTGGGATTGCGGAATCCCCCGGGCACGGGCACCAGCGGCACGTGGACATGCACCGCGCCCACGCGCACGACCATCCGGGCCAGCCGATCGGCCCCCTGCGCCCCCGGCGGCACGAATCCGGCACCCCGGATCTCGATGTCGTCCCCCGTGCGGATGGGCCCGTCCAGGTCACCCGCCTCCCGGGCCCGGACCACGGAGAGGATGACCGGCCGGCCGCCCTCCGCGTACTTGCCGGCCAGATAGGTCGCCGCCGATACCAGTACCACCACCGCCAGCCCCCACGGCAGGTCCGGCAGCTGCTCCGGCCGCCTGGCCAGCCGTACCGCCGCGAAGACCAGGGCGACCGAGCTGACCACGACGTACTGGATGTCGGCGAAGGTGCCCCGCCCCGCGTCGTCGGTCAGCAGGTCGGCGGCCCGGGGCCGGTCGGCGGGTACCTTCTGCAGCCGTTGCCCCAGCACCCGGAGCCCGACCACCCGCCGCACGAGCACGGCGATCCCGCACAGCACGGCGAGCACGGTCACGGCCCCGGCGCCCCGGGCGAGTCCCAGCCCGGAGATCAGCGCGTCCCGCTCCTGATGCCGGGAGGCGGCGGCCAGCCGCCCCGCGAGGACGAGCACCGAGTAGGCCACGAAGAGTACCCACGCCGCTGCGACCGTGCGGGACGTGGACAGCCGGTTGTCCTCGCCGATCAGGGGTGCCAGCACTCCGCCCTTCGCCCGGTGGAACCACGAGGCGGCGGTCAGCGACGAGGCCAGCACCAGCGCCGCGGCCAGCGCGGCCGAACGGGCCGCCGTCCAGCCGGCACCGACCGCCGTGAGTGCCTGCCCGAGCAGCAACAGCACCACGGCGGCCCACACGACACCCGCCGTGCGCCGCCACAGGCACGTCAGCCAGGCCTGCCCCTCGGCCCGCCCCCGCTCGGCGACGTGCTCGGCGGACTGGGCCAGTTCCTCGGAGACCCACTGGCGGGAGGCCGACGCGGAGTGGGCCACCGCGGCCGGCAGCCCCTGCCCCGCCGCGAACCCGTCCCGTAGGCGCAGGAACGCGGCGACGGCCCGCCGGTGTCCCTCGCGCGCCCCGTGCGGGCAGTCCCCGCAGGCGCACCCGCCCCCGTGGGCGCCTCCGGGTCCGCCCGGGTGCCCACGGGTGTGACCACCGGCGTAGCCGCCCGCGTACCCCTCGGCGTAGGCACCCGCATGCGCACCCGCGTACCCGCCCGCGTCCGCGCCGCCCTGTCCCGCCTCCCGCACCGCCACGTCCGACGCCCGCCTTCCCGCGACCCAACCACCGCCGGTCTTCCGGACCCCGGAAACACCGCTGCGCAACTCCCGTGCGACGACAGCGAATTGTGCCCTATACCACCCGGTTCGCGTCTGCCCGGTCTGGTCAACACGGGTGAACTTCGGCGTGTCCTGTTGACCCGGCCGGGAGATGTCCCTCTGCGGATCACCACCATGGGCGACCCGGTGCGGGGCGAGTGGCTAGCTCAGCAGACCCGGCTCGCTCCGGCTGACGTCCTCCCACATGGGCTGGTAGTTGATCCACGCCACCAGGTCTCCGCCCAGTTGCTCCCGCGTCGCCACCGCCATCCGGTGATCGATCCGGACCGGCCGCCCGGCCGCCTGGGCCGTGAGCTGCACCTGACAGGAGCGCTCCATCGACACGAACCACCAGGCCGCCGCGTCCACCGAGTCGCCGACGGTCAGCAGCCCGTGGTTGCGCAGCACGAGCGCCTTGCGGGAGCCGAGCACGGCCGCGATGCGCCGCCCCTCCTCGGCGTCGACGGAGACGCCGGTGTACGAGTCGTAGAGGGCGTGATCCTCGTAGAAGGCGCAGCTCTCCTGGGTGATCGGCTCCAGCAGCTCGCCGAGCGCCGCGAGCGCCCGGCCGTGCACGGAGTGGCAGTGGGCGACGGCGACCACGTCGGGCCGGGCCGCGTGGACCTGGGCGTGCACGGTGAAGGCCGCCTGGTTGACGTGGTAGCGGCCCTCGACGACCTGGCCGTCCTGGTTGGCGAGCACCAGGTCGCTCACGGTGACGTGCCGGAACGGCATCCCGAACGGGTTGACCCAGAAGCAGTCGCTGAACTCCGGGTCGCGGGCGGTGATGTGCCCGGACACGCCGTCCTCGAAGCCGAGCCGCCCGAAGATCCTCAGGGCGCCCGCGAGCCGCTCCTTGCGGTGCCGGCGCTCGTCCTCGACCGACTCGTGCATCGGCGGCATGGCGAATTGCAGCCGGTCGGTGGGCAACGGCAGGGGCGGGGTGGGCCCGTGCATAGGTCCTCCAGCACTGGTTCTGCGTACGGGCGGAAGTTACCGTCCGTGAGACCGGGAAGAACAGAAGCGTTTCGTGAAGATGACCCGAGCGCCCCTGTGAGCACCCTGTGCCCACTCGTGTGCCCCCTGGCTCCCCAACCCCACGAATAGCCGACAGAAGATGTCGGGGTTCGGCGCGACACTCTCCCCATGACAGCGAACTGGGCGGCTTTCGCCACCGCCGAACCGGATCTGGCCGGCACCGTCGAGAAGCGCTTCGGCGCCTACACCCACCACATCCTCGCCACCCTCCGCAAGGATGGTTCGCCCCGCACCAGCGGCCTGGAGGTGCGGTTCCTGAACGGCGAACTGTGGCTCGGCATGATGCCGGCCTCGGTCAAGGCCCTCGACCTGCGCCGCGATCCGCGCTTCGCCCTCCAGGCGAACCCCGGGGAGGGCACGGGCATGGGCGGCGGCGACGTCCGGATCAGCGGCCGGGCGCTCGAGGTCGACGATGTGGAGACCAAGGCCGGATACGTCGAAGAGGTGGAGCCGCCGGAGCCGTTCCACCTCTTCCGCACCGAGCTGACGGAGGTCGTACGGACCTACGTCGAGGACGACACGTACCTCGTCGTCCAGGTCTGGACGCCCGGCGAGCCCCTGCGCACGATCAAGCGCACGTAGGCACGGGGGTCACTCCCACTCGATCGTCCCCGGCGGCTTCGAGGTGACGTCGAGGACGACGCGGTTGACGTCCTTCACCTCGTTGGTGATCCGCGTGGAGATCCGGGCGAGGACCTCGTACGGCAGGCGCGACCAGTCGGCCGTCATGGCGTCCTCGGACGAGACGGGGCGCAGCACGATGGGGTGGCCGTAGGTGCGGCCGTCGCCCTGGACGCCGACGCTGCGGACGTCCGCCAGCAGGACCACCGGGCACTGCCAGATGTCGCGGTCGAGGCCGGCCGCCGTCAGCTCCTCGCGGGCGATGGCGTCGGCCTCGCGCAGCAGGTCCAGCCGGTCCTTGGTGACCTCGCCGACGATCCGGATGCCGAGGCCCGGGCCGGGGAACGGCTGGCGCTGGACGATCTCCTCCGGCAGGCCGAGCTCCTGGCCGACCATGCGGACCTCGTCCTTGAAGAGCTTGCGCAGCGGCTCGATCAGCTGGAACTCGAGGTCCTCGGGCAGGCCGCCCACGTTGTGGTGGGACTTGATGTTGGCCGTGCCGGTGCCGCCGCCGGACTCGACGACGTCCGGGTAGAGCGTGCCCTGCACGAGGAACTCCACGGCGGGACCCTGGTCGGCGATGATCTCGGCCTGGGCCTGCTCGAAGACCCGGATGAACTCGCGGCCGATGATCTTCCGCTTCTCCTCGGGGTCGGAGACCCCGGCCAGCGCCTCGAGGAACCGCTCCTCCGCGTCCACGACCTTCAGCTGCACGCCGGTCGCGGCCACGAAGTCCTTCTCGACCTGCTCGGTCTCGCCCTTGCGCATCAGGCCGTGGTCGACATAGACGCAGGTCAGCTGGGATCCGATGGCCTTCTGGACAAGGGCCGCGGCGACCGCGGAGTCCACGCCGCCGGAGAGGCCGCAGATGGCCCGCCGGTCGCCGACCTGCTCGCGGATGGCGGCGACCTGCTCCTCGATCACGCTGCCCGTGGTCCAGGAGGGCGTCAGGCCCGCGCCCCGGTAGAGGAAGTGCTCCAGCACCTGCTGCCCGTGCGTGGAGTGCATCACCTCGGGGTGGTACTGGACGCCGTACAGCTTCTTCTCGTCGTTCTCGAAGGCGGCGACCGGTACGACGTCCGTGGAGGCCGTGACGGAGAAGCCCTCGGGGGCGGCGGAGCAGGCGTCGCCGTGCGACATCCAGACGGCCTGCTCGGCGGGGGTGCCCTCGAAGAGGGTGGAGGACACCTTGGAGACGTGCAGGTCGGTGCGGCCGTACTCGCGGGCGCCGGTGTTGTCGACGGTGCCGCCGAGGGTCCGCGCCATCAGCTGGAAGCCGTAGCACATGCCGAAGACGGGGACGCCGGCCTCGAAGAGGGCGCGGTCCAGGCTGGGCGCGCCTTCCTCGTAGACCGACGAGGGGCCGCCGGAGAGGATGATCGCCGCGGGGTTCCTGGCGAGCATCTCCTGGACCGGCATGGTGCTCGGCACGATCTCGCTGTAGACCCGCGCCTCGCGGACACGACGGGCGATGAGCTGGGCGTACTGCGCGCCGAAGTCGACGACCAGAACGGTGTCGGCGGCGGTGGCAGCGGGAGTCGCTGATGACACGGGGTGCCTTCCGGCGGTGGGGCGGGGGTCTTGTGCCAACCGATTCTACCGGGGGGTCGTGCGGCTGTTTCCGTGTGCCGGATACCCGCCCCGTCTCAGGATGCGAACCGGCTTGGACGCCCCGGGGACGCGGTGCATACTTGGCCCCATGTTCAAGCACCAGACGTTCGTCTTTACCTATGGCATCCGGCCCGCCGGACGCCATGGTCGTGCTGCTTGAGCTACTGACAAGCGACTTCCCAGGCGCCCCGGGCCGACAAGGCCCGGGGCGCCTGTCGTCGTCCGGGCCGTGCCGCCCCGGGGCAGCCCCCCCGACGACGAGGAGCCCCCTGTGACCGCCATCGACATGACCGCCACCGACGTGACCGGCGCCCGCACCCCCGAGGCCGCCGACGTGATCACCGGCGCGCGCGAGCGGATCGACACGCTCGACGACCGGATCATCGGCCTGATCCAGGAACGGGTGGCCGTCTCCGCCGTCATCCAGGAGGCGCGGATCACCTCCGGCGGCCGGCGCGTGAACCTGTCCCGCGAGATGGACGTCCTCGGCCACTACAGGGAGGCGCTGGGCAAGCCGGGCACCGCGCTCGCGATGACCCTGCTGGAACTGTGCCGCGGCAAGATCTGACGCCGCCCCGCGGCCGGGGCCGGTGTTCCCGGGACAGACGTGCGCATCCCTCTCACCCGTACGGCGCGTGACCGCCTCCGCGCTGCCTCGTTGGTCCCGGTGTCCGTGCCAGCCAGGGGCGGGCCCGAAAGAACCACGCGTGGCTCACTGGGGCGATGAGACGCACGGATCGTGCCGTGTGTCGTGGGACCTCGCTCCAGGGAAGTGACCGGACGGCAGGGGACAGCAGCCCGGTCACCCAAGAGAACGGTCGGCTCCGGGGACGCCCGGGGCCGACCGGCGGACCTTGCATAAATGCACAAGTCTGGGTCAAACGGTTGCGGGTGCCGCGTTCATCCAGCACGATGCGTACACAGTCCAAGTCCCCCCGCGGGTACCCGCATTGCCCCACTGCCAGAGGTACAGACCCAGCGGTGCAACCCCCCGGCACCGCTTCCAGGCACCGACGCTGCCCTGACGTCGGTGCTGACGAGAAGAAGGGCCCCGCGGCTCCACCCCGCGGGGCCCTTCGCTCTGCTCAGGTGCGGGTCACCGTGCCGCAGTCGTCATCGTCGCCCTGGTCGATGTCCTTGCTGCGGTCGTACGGGTCCGTCGCCGGGCCGCTCGGGGACGGACCCGCGGACGCGCTCGAGGAGAACTCCGGGTGCAGGTAGCCGTCGTAGACGAAGCAGGAGGAGTTGCCTATCTCCTGGTCGTAGTCGAGCAGGAGCAGCCGGCCCGGCGTGACCCGGTACCGGGTGGGGTCGGCGAGTTCGACGTCGAGGACCCGGCGGACGATGGTGCGGGTGACCTCGGTGGGGCCGTCGGCCCGCACCACGGGGTAGACGAAGGTGTAGTCGGCGCGCACCGCCACGCCTCCGTGCGATCCCTTCTTGAACGTCATGCGCCCGCGGGTCTTGATCACGTCGCCGACCGGCCGCACCTCGTCGGGGTCGAAGCGGCTGAACAGCGTCACCGGGTCGTGCTCCCTGCCCGGGGAGCGCAGTCCGGTGTCGAGCTCGTCGAGGAGCTCGGGCTGCTGGGGATCGAGCACGGACAGCGCGGCCGCGGGCCGGGCCCCGCGCACGGTCTTCGGATCGAGGTTGGCACCCACCAGCAGCTTCTTCGTCAGCTTCAGTGCCTGTTCCACTCGATCCGCGGAGACCGGGCCGACCGCCTCGGCCTCGGGCAGGACGATGCCGGCCTCACCGTCGGCCCAGCGCAGGGCCGGGGAACCGGCGAACGGCCGGTCGAGAGTGGGCTCTTCCGGGTCGGACGCCCCTGGCGCGGCGGTGGGTGCCGCCGTCTCCTCGGGCAGCGGTGAGGCCTCGGCGGCCCGGGACTCCCCGGTGCCGAAAGGGTCGCCGGGCAGCAGCGACGGCTTCAGCGCCACCAGGGCCACGGCCACCGCGACGGGCACACCGAGGATCGCCCACAGCTTGCGGCGGCGCGCCGCACGGCCGTTCATCTCCTGCCAGGCGGGTCCGGTGCGCCACCCCGGCGGCAGCTCGCCCCGGGCCTCCTGCTCGCGCAGCCGCTCGGTCACCATGCGGGCCCGCGCGGACGGCTCCTTCGGGGCGGAGGAACGGATGTCCCGCTCGGTGTCGCGGGTGAACTGTTCCCAGACGTCGTCGGGGATCTGCGGGGCCGACGGCTGATCGTCGGACGGCTTTTCAGACACGAAGCAAAGATCTAAGCGGGTGGAAAGCGCCTTCACAAGAAGGTCATGGATGTGACTCAGCCCACATAAGGATTCTGTGAATGCCAGTACAACCATTCACAGGTTTCACGGATCAAACATGCGAACCAAGGGCCACTCCCGCGCCCCACACGCGGAGGCCTCCCCCAACGTTCGTACCGCAGCCCGCGGTACGCCGGACTCTCCGAGGTCTTCATGAAGCTTCGCCGCGCCATGGCAGCAGCGGCCGCTACGGCGGTCATAGCCCCGGTGGCACTGCTCGCGGCACCGGCCGCGTACGCGACCGACGAAACGACGCCGAGCCCGAGCGCGTCGGTGAGCGAGTCCGCTCCCGAGACGTCTCCCTCGCCGTCGGTGAGCGAATCCACGCCCGAGGCGCCGCCGAGCCCGAGCGCGTCGGTGAGCGAGTCCGCTCCCGAGACGTCTCCCTCGCCGAGCGCGTCCGCGAGCGAGTCCTCCCCCGCGCCCAGCGCATCCGAGCCCGAGGAGTCGGAGTCCCCGGACCCCGAGCCCTCCGTGTGTGAGGACACCAAGGTCGACGTCAGCATCTCCGGCCTGCCCGGCAAGATCGCGGCGGGCAGCGGCTGGCACAAGTTCTCGCTGAACGTGGCGAACAACTCCGACTCCACGCTGAACGACCTCGACTTCTTCGCCGGGGCCTCCCCCGACAAGAACGGCGAGGAGCTGTTCACCAGCAAGCAGGTCCAGCTCCAGGCCTGGGACCCCCAGGACAAGATCTGGGTCGACCTCAACGAGGGCGGCCTCGCGGTCGGTTACGTCGGTTACACCGACGAGCTGGAGCCCGAGTACGAGGTGAACATCCCGCTGCGCCTCAACGTCAAGCCGTCCGCCCCGGTCGGCGCCGGCTTCTCGCTCGGCGCGACGATCTACGGTGACAGCGACGGCGAGTGCGTCGGCTTCGGTGACGTGTCGTACAAGTTCCAGATCGTCTCCGCCGGTACGGACACCGACGGCACCAAGCCGCAGGAAGGCGGCAAGGCGCCCGTCACCGACGAGAAGCCGAGCGGCGACACGCCGGAGGTCACCGGCAGCCTCGCCGAGACCGGCTCCAGCTCCGCCCTGCCGATGATCAGCCTGGTCGGCGGTGCCGCGGTCGTCGCCGGTGCCGGTGCGATCTTCGTCGTCCGTCGCCGCAAGGCCGGCGTGCAGGCGTAAGCCATAGCGGCCGCCGGGCCGTTGCACCAAGCAGAAGAGGGACCTGCGCTCGGAGGGGGGCGCAGGTCCCTCTTCTGTATCCGCTGACGCTCAGGTCTTCGGCGGTACCGCCGGCATGCCGAGGAACGGCAGCCGCAGCGCGCCGAACGCCTCCGCCGGCACCGCCGGGGACTTCGGCTCGACCGGCTGGAGACGCGCGTAGGCCGTGCCCTGCTGGGGGCGCGGGTCGGGCTCGCCCTTGTTGGGCCAGTACGACATCGCCCGCTCCGCCTGGGCGGTGATGGTGAGGGACGGGTTGACGCCCAGGTTGGCGGAGACCGCGGCGCCGTCGACGACCGAGATGCCGGGGTGGCCGTAGAGGCGGTGGTACGGGTCGATCACCCCGGTCTCGCGGGAGTCGCCGATGGGACAACCGCCCAGGAAGTGGGCCGTGAGCGGGGTGCCCATCAACTCGCCGACGTTGGAGCCCGCGAAGCCGTTGATCTCGGCGGCGAGTGCCGACGCGCTCTCCGTCGCGGCCTTGATCTGCTTGGGGTTGGGGGCGCCGTGGCCCTGGCGCGCGGTGAGCAGGCCCCGGCCGACACCCGATGGTTTCACGTACGTCGTCAGGGAGTTGTCCAGCGACTGCATCACCAGGCCGATGATGGTCCGCTCCGACCAGCGGCGGTTGGACAGGGAGCGCAGCACGAGCAGGGGATGCCTGGCCGCGTGGGCGAGGAAGCCCAGCACCCGTGACGTGCCGGAGTTCCTCCCGGCGTAGGGGACCTGGAGGATGGACAGGCTGCCCATCGAGTTGGAGCCCCTGCCGTAGCGGACCGGCTCGATGTGGGTGCTGGCGTCGGGGTGGATCGAGGACGTGATGGCCACGCCCCGCGTGAAGTCGGCCTTGGGTGCGCCGTGGGCCTTGCGGTAGCGCCGGTCGTCGGTCTGGGCGCCGACCAGTGCCTCGGAGTTGGTGCGGGTCAGCTCACCCAGCTTGTCCGAGAGGTACGGCAGCTGCCCGCCCGCCTTCATGCGGTGCAGCAGCGTCTGGGTGCCGTAGGTGCCGGCCGCGAGGACGACCCGGCGGGCCGTGTAGGTGCGGCCCTTCTTCCTGCCGCGGCCGTCGGTGGGCAGGGTGGCGACGGCGTAGCCGCCGCGCGAGTCGTCGGTGACCGACACGACCGTCGTCATGGGGTGGACGACCGCACCGGCCTTCTCGGCGAGGTGGAGGTAGTTCTCGTTGAGGGTGTTCTTCGCGCCGTGGCGGCAGCCGGTCATGCACTCGCCGCACTCCGCGCAGGCCCTGCGGGACGGGCCCGCCCCGCCGAAGTACGGATCGGGCACCTCCTGACCCGGCTTGGCCTTCGCCGTGCCGTCGGCGTCCTCGCCGTCGCCGAAGAAGACGCCGACCGGAGCCAGGTGGAAGGAGTCGCCGCAGCCCATCCGCTCCGCCGCGGCCTTCAGATGGACGTCAGAGGGGGTCATGGTCGGGTTGAGCCGTACGCCGAGCATGCGCCGGGCCTGGTCGTAGTACGGCGCCAGCTCGTCCTGCCAGTCGGTGATGTCACGCCACTGGGGGTCCTCGAAGAACGGCTGCGGCGGGACGTAGAGGGTGTTGGCGTAGTTGAGGGAGCCGCCGCCGACGCCCGCGCCGGCCAGGACCATGACGTTGCCCAGCAGATGGATGCGCTGGATGCCGTACATGCCGAGTTTCGGGGCCCAGAGGTAGTTCTTGAGGTCCCAGGAGTTCTTGGGGAGGGTCTCGCGGGTGAAGCGGCGGCCGGCCTCCAGGACGCCTACGCGGTAGCCCTTCTCCGTGAGGCGAAGGGCGGTTACGGAGCCGCCGAAGCCGGATCCCACGACGATGACGTCGTAGTCGTAAGCGTCCTTGGGCACGTGCCGTCTCCCCTTTGAGTGTCCGTGCGGGCCGTGTGTGGTTGCTCGCGCAGTTCCCCGCGCCCCTTGGAAGAACGTCGGTCAGCGGAAGCGGAACGCCTTCATCAGGCGCAGGCTCCTGCTCATGAACTGGGCGTACTTCTCATCGTCCATGCCCAGCGAAGGGGCCATGGGGAGCACGCGCTGGTGGGCGACCGTCTGGGCCTCGGTGTACTTGAGGATGCCCTCGGAGCCGTGACGGCGGCCCAGGCCCGATTCCTTCATGCCGCCCATGGGCGACTGGACGCTGCCGTAGGCGGGGGCGTAGCCCTCGTTGATGTTGACCGTGCCGGTGCGCAGACGGGCGGCGACCTCCTGGCCGCGGCGGCCGTTCCTCGTCCAGACCGAGGAGTTCAGGCCGTACGCCGTCGCGTTGGCACGCTCGATCACCTCGTCCTCGTCGGTGAAGCGGTAGACCGAGACGACCGGGCCGAAGGTCTCCTCCCCGCAGACGGACATGTCCGTGGCGACCCCGTCGAGGATCGTGGGTTCGAAGAAGTACGGGCCGATGTCCGGGCGCGCCACGCCGCCCGCGACGACCTTCGCGCCCTTGGCGACGGCCTCCTCGACGTGCCGCGTGACCGTCTCGAGCTGCCGCTCGCCGACCAGGGAACCCATGTCGGCGCCGTACGCCAGGGACGTGCCGAGGCGCATGGCCTTCGTGCGGGCGGCGAAGCGCTCCAGGAACGTGTCCGCGATCGACTCGTGGACGTAGAGCCGCTCGATGGAGATGCAGAGCTGGCCGGCGGAGGAGAAGCAGGCGCGGACCGCTCCGGCCGCGGCCTTCTCGATGTCGGCGTCCTCCAGCACCAGCATGGCGTTCTTGCCGCCGAGTTCGAGCGAGACGCCGACCAGCCGCGCGGCGGCGCCCTGGGCGACCTCACGGCCGGTGCGGGTGGAGCCGGTGAAGGAGACGTAGTCGGCGTGCCGGACGACCTCCGGGCCGACGACCGGGCCGTCGCCCAGGACGACCTGGAAGACATCGGCGGGCAGCCCGGCCTCGATGAGCAGGTCACGGGCCCACAGGGCGGTCAGGCAGGTCTCGGTGTCCGGCTTCATGACGACGGCGTTGCCCGCGACGAAAGCCGGGAGCGCGTCACCGACCGACAGCTCCAGGGGGTAGTTCCAGGGGGCGATCTGGCCGACGACCCCGCGCGGGTGGCGCAGTTCGGTGACCTTCGTGAGGGTCGGCATGGCACCCGCGTGCCGCTTCGGCCGGAGGTAGGCGGGGGCCTTGCGTCCGTAGTGCCGGGCGGCGACCGCGACGGCCTGGACCTCCTCGTGGGCGTGCAGGCGGGCCTTGCCGGTCTCCAGCTGGATCAGGTCGAGCACCTCGGCCTGGCGCTCCAGCACCAGGTCGTGGAAGCGGAGCAGGACGGCGGCGCGCTGCCGTACGGGAGTCTGCGCCCACACGGCCTGGGCGGCGCGGGCCAGTTCGAAGGCCTTGGCCACGTCCTCGGGCGTCGACTCGGGGAGGTCCGCCAGCTTCTCGCCGGTGAACGGCGTGTGGTTGGCGGTCCGGCCGGAGCCTGCCACGCCCTTGGTGAGCTGGGCGACCAGCTCGGGCGTGACCACGTCCGCGGCGGTGCGGGCGCCCTCCGGGGCGGGGGCCAGGGGGTTCGTGCCGGTCTGTGCCGTGCCGGTCTCTGCCGTCTTCTCGGCGGCCTGCGCGTCCGTCATGAGGCGCAGGGTATGCCGCGGCGGAGCCTTTGGGTACCCGTCGGTAATACGGCTTCACCGAGTGCACACACGACGCCAGTGACTGCTGGCAACAAACGCGCTGATCAGGACGTTGTGCGGTGACCCGTGAGGGTGATTCAGCCTTTTACGATCCCCAGCCGGTCCCGGGCCCCCTCGAACACCGAGGTGCCCTCTTCCTCCTCCGGTGTGCCCTCGGGCATGTCGGCGCGCAGTTCGTACATGCGGTCGTCATCGGTGCGGATCACCAGCCGCATGAGCCGCCTGGTGACCTCGCCCCGGCGGTACGTGGTGTCGGCGAGGGCGGCTTCGTGGCCCTGGAAGCCGGTGCGGGTGTACCGGGTTTCTCCCCCGGCGCCCGGCACCTCGCCGGCCTGGTCCATCGGGGAGGCCGGGGCCCTGTCCCAGGAGAGGAGACCGACCTGGATCGTGCCGGTCCGCTCGTCGCCGTAGAGCACCGTGCGGGGCTGGACGGCCGCGCTGCCGGTCCGGCCGAGCGGGTGGTAGTGGCGCGGCAGGTGGAGGACGGCCGCCATGTCCGGCTCGGGATGCGGGCTCCAGTCGTCGGTCGCGTCGGCAGCCTGCCCGGCGCTCTCCGCGCTGCTGGTGTCGGCGAGCTGGGTGACGGCCCCTATGCCCCCGGCGAGCAGCGCGGAGAGGAGGGCGAGGGGGCCAGGGCGGAAGAGGCTTTGGCGTTTGGGGGGTATGGGGTCGTGCTGCGCTTGGGGTGCGGGTGGAGTGGCGGACAGGGGGCGGGGCTGTGCGGCGGGTCCCGGGGTGGATGGGGTGGCGGGCCCGGAAGCGGATGGTGCGGCGGCGGACACCGGGCCGGACTGCGCCGCGAGCGCGGCAGCGGACTCGGCGCCGGACACCTGGCCGGGCCGTGCTGCGAGCGCGGGACCGGGCAGGGCGCCGGTCCCAGGGCCGGACTGCGCCGCGAACTCCGGGCCGGACGCGGCACCGGACACCGGGCCGGACTGCGCCGCGAGCGCGGCAGCGGACTCGGCGCCGGACACCTGGCCGGGCTGTGGTGCGGTCTGGTCGTCGGGCTTTGGGATGGCCCCGGCCGGTGTGGGCCCGGCCACCGCCTCCAGCTCCTTCGCGACCTCCTCCGCGTCCGGCCGCCGGCCCGGGTCCGGCACCAGCAGCCGTGCGATCAGCGGCCCGAGTGGGCCGGCCCGGGCCGGCTCGGGCGGTTCGGGAGGCTCGGCGGCGAGGATCGCGGCGAGCGTGGCCTCCGGCGTGCTCCGCAGGAACGGGGACGAGCCCTCGACGGCCGCGTACAGCAGGGCGCCCAGGGACCACAGGTCGGAGGCGGGCCCGGCGATGCGGCCGGTCATCCGCTCGGGGGCGACGAACTCCAGCGCGCCGGCAGCGGACTCCCCGCTCGCGGTGGGCAGGTCCTCGCCCTGCACATGGGCGATGCCGAAGTCGGTGACGACGACGCGCCGGTGCGGACCGAGCAGCACATGGGCCGGCTTCACGTCCCGGTGCACGATGCCGACGGAGTGCGCGGCGCGCAGGGCACCGAGCACGGCGAGGCCGATCCGGGCGGCTTCGGGCACGTCGACCGGGCCGCGCCGGAGCCTGGCCTGCAAGGACTCGCCGGGCACCAACTCCATGACGATCCAAGGGAGTCCGTCCAGCGCCTCGGCCGCGTCGAGCTCGTCGGGGCCTATGGGGCCCGGGCGTTCGTCCCGCTGCTCGGCCTCCACGACCACGTCGTGGATGGCGACGGCAGCGGGATGATCGACGCGGGCGGCGGCCCGGGCCTCGCGGTGGAGCCGGTGGGCGGCCCGCCGGTAACTCTCGTCGTCCGGGTCGCCCGGCAACCGGGGCTGTCTCACGGCGACCTCACGCTGCGCGAGCTCGTCGCGGGCCCGCCAGACGGTGCCCGTCCCACCGGAGCCGATGCGCTCGATCAGCCGGTAACGCCCGCCGACCAGCCGGCCCCGGGTGTCGTCCGTCCCGCCCCCGTCGTTGCTCATGACCCATCAGTACCCCGCGAGGCGGGGCCTTGTCGACGCGGATCGTTTCCGGGGGAGTTGGACCGGCGGGATCAGGTCTTGTCGATGTCGAGGTTCGTGATCGCCGCGCTCGCCACCTCGCGTCCACGGGCCGTGAAGTCGCCCTTGCCCGGGTAGCTGACGGTGAGTTTGTACATGTCGCCGCCGGGGGCCCGGTAGTAGAAGATCTGAACCTCCCGGGGGCGCGGGTTCTCGCTGTCGTCGGTCGTGAAGGGGACGGTGTTCCGGGCCGCTTCCTTGTCTCTGTACGTGGTCTCCCTGGGGTCCGTCTTCTTCGGCCCTTCGTCCATGTCCAGTTCGTAGCTGCCGCTCTCCTTGAACCGTGTGTCGTCGTCGTACATCTCGGCGGCCGCGGAGCCCGCGATGTTGCCGCCGGTGTCCTCTGCCTTCTTCTCCAGGGACAGGCCGATCCAGATGCTGCCGCTCCAGTCGGTGTACCTGACCCAGTGCCCCTGGTCGGACTCCCGGTCGGGCACGGTCCGCTGGTACTCGGCGGGGACGGCGAGCGACGCGGCGAGTTCCTTCTCCTGTTTGATCTCCCAGCCCTCGGGCAGTGGCCCGGCGAACGGGTTCGCGATCACCAGGTACGCCGTCACCGCCGCCGCGACGATCGCGGCGCCCAGCGCGGTCCAGGTTTTGCGGCCCAGCCGGATGCCCCGGCCGTCACCGCCCTGGCCCAAGGCCTGGACGACCTGCGTGGGCCGGGTGGCGGGCGGGTTCGCGGCCGCTTCCAGCAGAACCCGCACCCGCGCGGCATCCGGGCGGCGGGCCGGGTCCTTGTCCAGCAGACCGTTGATGGCCTCGGCGAGCGGGCCCTGGGCGGTGGCGGGCGGCGCGGGCGCGGCGTTGAGGACGGACTGGAGCGTGGCGGGGGTGTTGCTGCGGCGGAACGGCGAGACGCCCTCCGTCGCCGCGTAGAGCACCACGCCGAGGGACCACAGGTCGCTGGCCGGGCCCGGGCGCTGCCCCAGCACGCGCTCGGGCGCGATGTACTCGGGCGAGCCGACGAAGCCGCCGGTGTCGGTCAGGTTGGTCTCGCCCTCGATCTGGGCGATGCCGAAGTCCGTGAGGACGACCCGGTCGTACCGGCCGAGCAGCACGTTGTCCGGTTTCACATCACGGTGCAGTATGCCCGCCGCGTGCGCGGCCTCCAGCGCGCCGAGCACCTCCATGCCGATGCGGGCTGCCTCGCGCGCGGACAGGGTGCCCTCCTGGAGCGCGTCGCCCAGTGAGCGGCCCCGCACCAGCTCCATCACGATCCAGGGCTTGCCCTCCACCACCGCGACGTCGTGCACGTCGACCACCGCCGGGTGGTCGAGCCGGGCCGCCGCACGGGCCTCGCGACGCATCCGCTCGAAGGCGTTGGAGCGTTCGCGTTCGGGAAGATGATCCGGGACGCGGGGCTCCTTGACGGCGACCTCCCGGTCCACCGCCTCGTCCTTGGCCCGCCACACCGTGCCCATGCCGCCGTGCCCGAGCTTGGCCAGAAGCCGGTAGCGACCGGCGATGAGCCGCCCGGCACCGGGGACCTCGGGCGCCTGGGCCGGCTGGGCCGGCACGAACCGGGTGGGTGACGCGGCCGGCGCCGCGTACGGGTTGCCCGGTACCGGTGCCTGCTGGTTCGGTGGTTGCAGTACAAAACTCGTCGGCTCGTCGGCCCCGGATCGGGCTCCCCCGTCATTGCTCATGGGCTCATCCATATCGCGCCAACCGCCCGTGGATCCACAAAGGACGCGAGCCGGTCACAGACCCGTGACTTCGAGGTGGGGCTGTTCTCCCTCTTTATGGCGGTTCGAGGCTCCGGCGGTCACGGGCCGGGCGCGGAGGTGCTCGGGGAGGCCTGCCGGGTCGTCGGCGTCTTCACCGTCGTCGTCGCGGAACTCGTCGGCGTGGGGCCGCCGTCGCCGGTGCTCTCCTCCCTCAGCAGCGCCGCCGCGGACACGCCCGCCCCCGCCATCGCGGCGACCAGCAGCGCCGCGATGAGCACGCGCCGCGTGGGCTGCCGGAGGAAGGGTTCCTCCGCCCGGTCCCGGCCGGGCGGGTCCAGCGGCGGCACGGGCGATCGCAGGCCGGGGAGGCTCTGCGGCCGTCGGCCCGGTACGTCCCCCACCGTCGGTGCGTATCCCGGCGGCGGCGACAGCGGGGTCCGGCCCGTGTCGCGGAAGGCCCGGAGCATCCGCTCCGCCCGGTCCGCGTCCAGCCGCCGGTCCGGATCGCGTTCCAGCAGGCCGCGTACGACGGGCAGGAGCGGCCCGGCCTGCGCGGGCGGCTGGATGTCGCCCACGACGACCGCGTGCAGGATGCCGCCCAGCGAGTCGCGGTGGAACGGCGACTCCCCGCTGAGGGCCGCGCACAGCAGCGCGCCCAGTGACCACAGGTCGGACTCGGGCCCGGTCCTCACCCCGGACATCCGCTCGGGCGCGGTGTACTCGGGCGATCCGACGAAGCCGCCGCTCTCGGTGAGCGTGGGGGCGCCCGCGACCTGGGCGATGCCGAAATCGGTGAGGACGACCCGGTCGGTGCCGCTCTCCAGCAGCACGTTGTCCGGCTTGAGGTCACGGTGCAGCACCCCGGCGGCGTGCGCGGCGCCCAGAGCGCCGAGCAGGGCGATGCCGATGCGGGCCGCTTCGGCGGCGTCGACCGGGCGCCGCTGGCCGAGCCGGTCGGCGAGCGAGCCGCCCTCGATCAGCTCCATGACGATGTAGGGGCGTTCGTCGTCCTCGACGACATCGTGGACGACGATGATGTGCGGGTGGCTCAGCTGGGCGACGGCCCGGGCCTCGCGCAGCGTACGGTCCCGCTGCCGGCGTGCCTCCGCCGCGGAGAGCGTCTCGTCGTAGGGGAGTTCCTTGACGGCCACGCTCCGGCCGAGCAGTTGGTCGGTCGCCCGCCAGACCACACCCATGCCACCGCGACCGAGTTTCTCCTCGAGCCGGTAACGGCCCGCGATGACACGGCTGGTGTGCCCCTCGGTCCCCATACGGCAATCATGCCCCAACGGACGGAACCACTCCGGGGCGGCGAGGTGCGGGTGGCCGAAACAGACAACCCCTCGTCAGAAGTGCCCGCGCCTCAGGAGGTCTTCTCCTGCCAGCCCTGCAGCAGCGAGGTGAACTGCTTGCGCGCCGTCGCCCAGTCCGCGGCGGGGGCCGACATGTAGAGCGCGTACTCGGTGCCGTCGCGGGCGACGTACGTCTCCTCGATGGCCCGCCGCGGGCCGGGGAACGGCGTGTCCTTGGCCTGGGCGGTCCAGGTGTACTCCCAGAGGGCGCCTTCCCGGTCGCGGAAGACGTTGCGCTCCAGCCCGATCCGCTTGTAGGCGACCAGCCCCTGAATCTGCTGCTCCAGGTCGAGCTGGTGCGCGTAGGGGTCGGCGAAGTCCGGTGACGCGTCGATGGCGATGCGGACGAAGTGCCGCCCGCCGTCCGGTGAGTAGTCGATCTGCTTGAGCTCGCCCTGCGGGCCGTACGGCTTGCGCTTCCAGCCCTTGGGCAGGTAGAGGCTGAACCCCGCGGGGTCGTCGTAGCGGGTCCAGCTGGCCGGAACCGACCCGCCGGGCCGCTCCGTGCCCTCGGACGTCGGCGAGCCGGATCCGCCCTGCGACTGCCGGCTCTCGTTCCACTGCTGGAGCACCACGGCCGTGCCCCCGCCGATGATGGCCGCGAGCGCGACGACCAGAGCGAGGGTGCGCAGTCGGCGGCGCTTGCCCGAACCGGCCGGCTGCGGACCCGTCGCCATCGGCCCGACGACGGTCGGGCCGATGGGGCCGTAGGGCGGAGTGCCGGCCGTGGACGCCCCGGTGCCCGGGGTGCCGGCCAGCGGCGGGAGCGGCGTCCCGGTGTGCGACCCCGACCCGGTGCCGACCGGACCCGTACCGGCCGAGCCGCTACCGGATGTACCTGCGGCGGCCGTCCCCGTGCCCGTACCGCTGTGGGCGTCCCGGTACGGCGTCGTCCCCCCGTACTGTGTCGGCACATACGCCTGCGCCCGGTTCGGCCGCCGCCCCTCCGCGGCCTCGGCGAGCATCTGCTCGGCCGCGGACGCGTCGGGCCGGGTGGCCGGGTCCTTGCGCAGCAGGGCGGTGATGACGGGCGCGAGCGGACCGGCGTGCCGGAGCTCGGCGGCCTCCTCCTCCACCACGGCCTGCATGGTGCTCAGCGGTGTGGTGCGGCGGAACGGCGACCGGCCCTCCACCGCCGTGTAGAGCGTCGCGCCGAGCGCCCACAGGTCGGAGGACGGGCCCGGGTCGTGGCCGCGCACCCGTTCGGGCGCCAGGTAGTCGACCGAGCCGACGACCTCTCCGGTACGCGTGATGGTCGTGTCGCCCTCGATCTGGGCGATGCCGAAGTCCGTGAGCAGCACGCGTCCGTCCCGGGCGAGGAGGACGTTGCCCGGTTTGATGTCGCGGTGCAGGACTCCGGCGGTGTGTGCGGCGCGCAGGGCCCGCAGCACCCAGAGGCCGATGCGCGCGGCCTCGCGCGGCTCGACGCGCCCCTCCTCCTTGACCGCGTCGGCCAGGGAGCGGCCCTCGACCAGCTCCATCACGATCCACGGGCGGCCGTCGTGCTCCAGTACGTCGTGCACCGTGACGACCGCGGAGTGGTTGATCCGCGCGGCTGCCCTGGCCTCCGCCCGGGTGCGCGCCAGCAGGATCGCCTGCTCGCTCTCGGAGACGTAGAGGGCGGCCGTCAACTCCTTGACGGCGACGGACCGGTGCAGCACCTCATCATGTGCACGCCAGACCCGGCCCATGCCGCCACTGCCGATGGATTCGGCCAGCCGGTAGCGGCCCGCGACGAGCAGGCCCTGCATCTGATTCACGTTGCCCCGCAATGGTCTTGACAGGGTCAGCGTAAGGACCCGCCCTCACCCGGGGAACAAGCGGGGTACCACGGTGACCGCACTGTGACGGTTGTCGTCTGCCGAGACGGGAGGAGACCAGAGTGTGAACCGTGGCGTACAGGCGGCGCGCCGGTCGCTCACCCCGTCGCCCTGTAGGTCGCCGCCGCCTGCTCGTACAGCCGCGTCACCTCGTCCCGCTCGGACTCCGGGCCGCGCACCTGGACCACGTGGTAGCGCCCGTCGACCAGCATCGCGAGGTTGCGGACGTACAGCTCGCCCCCGTCGCCGGTCCACGTGAACTGCCCCTCGGCCATGGTCCGTCCGCCCACCTCGATCGTCTTCAACCCGGTGGAGGTGGCCCAGCTGGAGTCGCGGTACGGCTGCAACTCGCGCTCCCGCTCCCGCTGGTAGGCCATCGGGTCACTGCCGAACTCCGACGCGCTGTCCCGGCCCGCCACGACGATGAGTTCGAAGTCGCCCTTGGAGTAGACGACCTGGCCGCTGCCATTGCGCGGCGTGCGGTCCCAGCCCTTGGCGACGGCGACCCGGAAGCCCGCCGAGTCCTTGCGCAGGGTGAAACCGTCGGCGACGTCCGGGCCGGTGGTCTGCGTCTCGGCGGTGCCGGCCGACGACGAGGGGCTCTTCTCCGGCTCGGGCGACGTCTGGTCGGTCCGGGGCTCGCTGCTGGCGTCCGGCTCGGGCGCCTCGCCCACCTCACCGGCGGCACCGGTGCGGTCCGCGCCGCCCGCGCCCTCGCTCCCCGACTTGGGCATGAAGAGCATGGCGTAGGCGATCGCCGCGGCCATCGCGAGCAGGATCAGCACGAGCAGGGTGCGGCCGAGGCGGTGCGGCGAACCGGTCTCCTTCCTGGCCCGCTTGTGCCGCCCGTGATGCGCGGGCAGCCCGGCCTTCCGCCGGCGCACGAGCTCACCCCGGCGCCGTACGACGGGCAGCCGGCCGGCGTCCACGGGCGGCGCCGGGACGACATGCACCCCGGCCTCCGGCTCGGGTGCCGAGCGCACCAGCGAGCGCAGCCAGCCGCGCACTTCCTCGAAGTCGAGGCGCTCGGTGGGGTCCTGCCGCAGCAGCGACTCCACGACCGGCCGCAGCGGCCCGCACTCCTCGGCGTACGCGGGCGGCTCCGCGCACACCATCTGCACCAGCTCGGCCGTCGACTCCTCCGGGTAGGGCGCATGCCCCTGCACGGCCCTGAAGAGCAGGGCGCCGAGCGCCCACAGGTCGGTCGCGGGACCGATCGGCGCAGCCAACTGCCAGTTTTCGTGCACGGGTCCGGCCTGCTCCGGCGCCCAGCGCTCGGTCACGGGCCCGACCACGGCCATGCGCGCCTGCCGCGCCCGCTCGGCGGCCAGCGCCGTGGCCGGACCGCGCCGCGGGGCGGGGGTGTCGGCGACCAGGTCGTCCCAGCGGGTGGGCTCGCCGTGGGCCGCGGTGTCCGGGGCCGGGGGAAGCGCCGCCTGCTCCCCGCTGTGCGGGGCCGGTGCCCCGCCGGTCCTGCCGCGGGGCGCGGCACCATGCCATGCCGTCGTCCGCGGGCTGCCGCCCACACCGTAGGGGTCCGCGATCCGCCCGGGCGGTACGGCACCGGGGGCGGTGCCCTGCGCGGGGATGTACGGCGACTGCGCCGACCCGTCGCCGTAGGGCGCGGCGCCGCCGTCCGGGGCGGGGCGGGCTCCGGGCAGGGCCGCCCGCCCGCCCTGCTGCGCCTCCTGCACCCGTGCGGCAGCCCGGGCACCGGCCCGGTAGGCCGCGATCGCCCCGGCACGCGCCGCCCGCGGGTCCCCGCTCTCGTCCACCGGCCCGCGCGCCGGCACCACCTGGCCACCGCCCGCGGTCTCGCCCGCTGCCGAGGGCAGTCCCCTGGACTCCCGCGCCTCTATGGCAGCGCGCCGCGCGGCCTCGGGGTCACCCGCGCCACCGACACCACCGGCCGTCCCGGGACCCGCCGGGCCGCCGCCCTCCTGCCCGGACTCCTCGAAGAGCGGTTCCGGGACCGGGTCGTACCCGCACAACGCCTCCTCCGCCGCGCCCACCGCCAGCCCGGTCAGCATCACCCGGCCGTCGTCGCAGACGAGCACCGTCCGCGCGGTGATGTTCCGGTGCACCCAGCCGTGCGCATGCAGCACCCGAAGGGCCATCAGGACGTCGGAGGCCACCTCTGCCGCCCGGTACGGCGTCAGCGGCTTCTCGGCGAGCAGCGCCGCCAGCGGGCGCGCGGCCACCAGCTCACTGACGATCCACAGCGAACCGCCCTCGGCGAACACGTCGAAGACCTGGTCGAGCCGGGGGTGGTCGGGAATGGCCGCAGCGGCCTGGGCCGCCTCCACCGCGCGTCGCACCACCGGGTCCGCGGGCCGCCGGGTGCCCGCGCGGCCGCCGGGCCGCCGCGCGCCGCCGTCACGTGCCGTGAAACCGTCGGGCAGCCCCTCCGCGTCGAGGACCTCGGCCTCGACCACCTCCGGCAACGGCACCTGCCGGACCAGGACTTCCTGTCCGCTGTAGGTGTCGAAGGCCCGGGTCTCGGTGAGTTCGTACTCGTCGGACGGCGGCAGCGGCAGGCGGTAGCGGTCGGCGAGTACCCGGCCCGCGTAGTCGTCCACGTTGCCTCCCCCGGCAGCCCGGTCGGTCACATCCGTTCGCCCCGCGGTCCGGTCCGGCTGCGCACGGTCCGCAAACATTTACGATACGTGCCGCAGGCAACCCGCATTGCGGGGATGCCAGATCTCACTCCCCAAACCCGGGGCGCCTCATGCTCAGGACTTGGGTTCGAAGGTCTTCGTCAGCGTGCGCCACGTCTCCTTGCGCGACTCGCCGTCCCAGCCGGCCGCCTTCGCCGTGTACATCAGCGCGTACCCCTGCCGGTCGTCGACCACGAAACCCCGGTCGATGGTCCGGTACTTGGTGCCGCCCTCCGTGTAGGTGAACTCCCAGTCGGCCGTGTTCCAGCCTCGGTAGTCCACCTTCTCTATGCGGATCTTCTTGTACTGCGCGCGCACCATGTAGCGCTCCTGGCTCTTCCAGTCCGCCACCGGGTCGCCCTTGGGCGTGGACGTCCAGGCGATGAGCAGCTTCTGCCCGTCGGGCCCGGTGAAGCGGTCGCCCGCCGCACCCGTGGACTGGTACTTCCACCCCTTCGGCAGGCCTATCGAGTACCCCTGGTTCCCCTGGTGAGTCGATTCCGCCGCGGTGCCCTTGGCGCCGGAGCCGCCCTCGCCCGAAGAACCGCTCGCCTGGCCGCTCGGCGTGCTGTCCGAGGCGGGGTCGGACGGCGTGGACCGGGTCTCCCCGCCGTCCGTGCCGGTGCCGTCGGCATCGTCGCCCTTGGTGTCGGCGCTGCCGGACGCCGTGGCGACGCTCTTCCCGCCGCCCTTGCCGGAGGCCCCCTCGGCGTCATTGCCGTCACCGCTGAGCGCGATGGCGAGCACGGTGCCGATCACGGCGAGCACCACGACCACCGCGATGATCATCAATGTCCGGCGCGGCACCACGTCGGTGAGCGGCGCCCGGGGCACCGGCCTCGGCGGCAGGTCCGGCGGCGGCACGACGGGCCATCCCGAACTGCGCCCCCCGGATGCCGTCTTGGCCTCCGACCCACTCCGCCCACCGGCGCCGGCAGCCGCCGAGCCCGACTTCGCCCCGGACGCACCCGCGGCCCCGGCCCGGCCCGCGCCGCCGTCCGACTCGGCGGAGGCCGTGTCCGCCGGTCCTGTAGAGCCCTTGCCGGCACCGGACTCGGCAGCGGCGGCCGATCCCGCGGCAACCGATCCCGAAGCGGCCTTGCGCACGGAACGCAGCGCGCCGCGCAACCGCTCCCCGGCCTCCTCGCCCCGCTTGCCCCCGGACCCGGAGGAACCGCTCTTGCCCGAGGACCTGTCCGGCTGCGCCGGCAGCGGCACGACCTTCGTCGCGTCCATCGGCTCGGGCTCGGCCGTCTCGCGCGCGTGCAGGACCGAGTTCAGCATCGCCCGGGCCCCCGCGTCGTCGAGCCGCTGCGCGGGGTCCTTGGTGAGCAGCCCGTGGATGACGTCCTTCAGCGGGCCCGCGTTCTTCGGCTCCTCCAGCGGCTCGGTCATCACGGCCGTGAGGGTCGCTATGGCCGACCCCTTGTCGTACGGCGGCGCACCCTCCACCGCCGCGTACAGCAGCCCGCCGAGCGACCACAGGTCGGCCGCCGGGCCCGGCTTGTGCCCGCGCGCCCGCTCCGGGGAGATGTAGGAGGGCGCGCCGACGAGCATGCCGGTCGAGGTGATGGACGGGTCGCCCTCGACCTGGGCGATGCCGAAGTCGGTGAGCACGACCCGGCCGTCCTCGGCGATCAGCACGTTCGACGGCTTCACGTCGCGGTGCAGGATGCCCTCGCGGTGGGCCGACCGCAGCACGTCGAGGACGGCGAGCCCGACCTCGGCGGCGCGCTTCGGCTCGAGGAGGCCGTCCTCCCGGATGACCTCGGCGAGCGACTTGCCCTCGACGAGTTCCATGACGATCCAGGGCCGGTCGTCCTCCTGGACGACGTCGAAGACCGTCACGGCGCTGTTGTTGCGGATGCGCGCGATCGCCTTGGCCTCGCGCAGCGTCCGCGTGATCAGCCGCCGCTTCTCCTCCTCGTCGATGTTCGTCGGGAACCGCAGCTCCTTGACGGCGACCGTCCGCCCGAGGGTCTCGTCCTGGGCCCGCCACACCGTGCCCATGCCTCCGCGGCCCAGTACGTTGCCCAGCCGGTAACGCCCCGCGAGGAGACGCTCCCTGTTGTCCTGACGAGTGTCCTGACGAGATGTGCCCGCCCGCTCCGCCTCCGACATGCGTCCCCTCATGCAACCCGCCCTGACAGAGCCTCCATTGTCTCTCACCCGACAAGTGCCCGGTGCCCAGGGGCCCCCTGGCGTGCGCCCGCGGCACCGCCCCCCGGCAACCCGGGTGCGGCCCGCCCCACGAGGCCTTGCATGATGGGCCCTGACCAGGGAGGAACCCGCATGCCGCCGTTTCGGACATCGCTGGCCCTGCCGGTGGCCGTCGCCCTCCTCGGTCTGCCGCCGGCCGACTCGTCCGCCCTCTCGATGCCGCCCACCGACGCGGTGCTGCGGCTGATGGTGACCCAGGGCAGAGCCCCGGCCGCGGCCCTGCTGGCCCGGGAGGGCGCCACCACCCACTATGCCGCTGCCGGTTCGGGAATCGCCCGGCCGGACCATTTCCGCGCCGGCAGCATCACGAAGACGTTCATCGCGACGGTCGTGCTGCAACTGGACGCCGAGCACCGGCTGTCGCTGTCCGACACGGTGGAGCAGCACCTGCCGGGCCTGGTGCGGGGAGCCGGCAACGACGGCCGCGCGCTGACCCTGCGCTCCCTGCTCACCCACACCAGCGGCCTGCCCGACTTCACCGCGGCCACCGACGGGACCGCACCCGTCACGCCCCGTCAGGCCGTGAACATCGCTCTCACCCACCCCCCGGCCGAACGTGGCCGCTTCTCCTACTCGAACACCAACTACGTCCTGCTCGGCATGGTCATCCAGCAGGTCACCGGCCACTCGTACGCCACGGAGGCGGAGCGCCGCATCATCACTCCCCTGCGTCTGACGGGCACCTCCTTCCCCGGATCCCGCTCCTCGCTGCCCTCTCCGCACGGCCGCGCCTACGCCGCCGACGGAACCGACGTCACCGAACTCGACCCGCGGGCGGCCGGCGCCGCGGGCGAGTTGGTGACCACGCTCGCCGACCTGGACCACTTCTACAAGGCCCTGCTCGGCGGCCGGCTGCTGCCCCCGCGCCGGCTGCGGGAGATGCTCGACACCCGAGCCGCACACGGCGCGTACGGCATGGGCCTGTTTCCCGAGAAGCTTCCGTGCGGCACGACGGTGTGGGGGCACAACGGGCACATATCCGGCAGCTACGTGCGCACCGCAGCCACCGTCGACGGCCGGCGTGTCCTCACCTTCCGCGTGAACACGGACGCGATCGCAGATCCCGGTCTCGAACCCGCGGTGCTCGCCGCCGAGTTCTGCCCCCGCACCTCGTAGAACGACCGGGTTCCGGACGGAGATCCCGTTTCCAGACACTCGTTCGGGTGATGTCCGGCCGGACCCGGCACGCTCAGAGAGGCACGATGTCCGGCGCCCCCAGCCGCGCCGCGTCCGCCGTCAGGTCGTCCGGCTGCCGCTGTGACTCCCGCTCGGCCTCCACCCGCTTCTGGTAGTGCTCGACCTCGCGCTCGATCTGGTCCTTGTCCCAGCCGAGCACGGGCGCCATCAGCTCGGCGGCGTCGCGTGCGCTGCGGGCGCCCCGGTCGAAGGTCTCGATCGAGATGCGCGTCCGGCGGGTCAGCACGTCGTCCAGGTGCCGCGCCCCCTCATGGGAGGCCGCGTACACGATCTCGGCGCGCAGATAGTCGTCGGCCGCCACCAGCGGCTCGCCCAGCGACGGATCCTCGGCGATGAGCGCGAGAAGCTCCTCGGTCATCGTCCCGTAGCGGTTCAGCAGGTGCTCGACGCGCACCACATGGAGTCCGGTCCGGGCGGCGATCCGCGCCCGCGCGTTCCACAGCGCCCGGTAGCCCTCGGCGCCCAGCAGCGGCACGTCCTCGGTGACGCACTCGGCGACGCGCATGTCGAGCCCGTGCACCGCCGCGTCCACCGCGTCCTTGGCCATGACCCGGTACGTCGTGTACTTGCCGCCCGCCACGACGACCAGCCCGGGCACCGGATGCGCCACGGTGTGCTCGCGCGACAGTTTGCTGGTGGCGTCCGACTCGCCCGCGAGCAGGGGTCGCAGCCCTGCGTACACGCCCTGGACGTCGTCCCTCGTGAGCGGCACCGAGAGCACCGAGTTCACATGTTCCAGCAGGTAGTCGATGTCCGCGCTGGACGCGGCCGGGTGGGCCTTGTCGAGGTCCCAGTCGGTGTCCGTGGTGCCGACGATCCAGTGCCGGCCCCAGGGGATGACGAACAGCACCGACTTCTCCGTGCGCAGGATCAGGCCGGTCGTGGAGTGGATCCGGTCGCGCGGCACGACCAGGTGGATGCCCTTGGACGCCCGGACGTGGAACTGGCCGCGCTCCCCGACCATCGCCTGGGTGTCGTCCGTCCACACGCCGGTCGCGTTGACGACCTGCTTGGCGCGGATCTCGTACTCGCCGCCCGCCTCGACGTCCTGCACCCGCGCGCCGACGACCCGCTCGCCCTCACGCAGGAAGCCCGTCACCCGCGCGCGGTTGGCGGCCTTCGCGCCGTACGCCACCGCCGTGCGCACCAGGTTCGTCACGTACCGGGCGTCGTCCATCTGGGCGTCGTAGTACTGCAACGCCCCGACCAGGGCGTCCTTCTTCAGGCAGGGGGCCACGCGCAGGGCGTGAGAGCGGGTCAGGTGGCGGTGCATCGGCAGACCCCGGCCGTGACCGCGCGCCATGGACATGGCGTCGTACATCGCGACGCCCGAACCCGCGTACAGCCGCTCCCAGCCCTTGTGCTGCAACGGGTACAGGAACGGCACGGGCTTCACCAGATGCGGGGCGAGCCGCTCCAGCAGCAGGCCGCGCTCCTTCAGGGCCTCGCGGACCAGCGCGAAGTCGAGCATCTCCAGATAGCGCAGCCCGCCATGGATGAGCTTGCTGGACCGGCTGGAGGTGCCGGACGCCCAGTCACGCGCCTCGACCAGACCGGTGGACAAACCCCGAGTCACCGCGTCGAGCGCGGTGCCCGCACCGACCACGCCTGCACCCACGACCAGCACGTCCAGCTCGCGCTCGGCCATAGATGCGAGTGACTCGGCGCGCTGCGCCGGTCCGAGTGTCGCTGTCCTCACCGCTGCCTCCCGCTCGTCGGTCACGCCGACCGCGCCCGTCGGGTGCGGCCTCGTCCCTTTCCCCCTGCCCAGATTCTGACCGGGTTGCCCGACTTCAGCCACCACGGGCCCGCAGCCTGTGGACAACGCTCACGGAACACTCACCGAAACTCGGCCAGGCAATCCCGCATATCGGTCATATTTACTCCTAGTCTGACATTGCGCTCGCCTGTCCTGTCCACAGGGCTTGCGCACCTGTCCCACTTCGGCTATCGGGAAGGACGGCCGCCATGCCCGCAGATCTCGCCGTCATCGGACTCGGCGCGTACGGCCTGCCCCTGGCCCAGGCCGCCGTCGCCGCCGGCATCCCCACCATCGGCTACCGGACCGGACCCGAGGCGGGCTCGCTCAGCCCCGCCGAACTGCGCCGGATGCTCTCGGGGGGCTTCCGGCCGACCACCGACCCGGCCGAGCTCGGCCGGGTGCGCACCGCGGTCATCTGCGCACCGACCCCGCGGGGGGCGGACGGCGAGCTCGACCTGAGCCAGCTGGAAACAGCCGCCCGCACTCTGGCCGCCCACCTGCGCCCGCACACCACGGTGATCCTGGAGTCACCCGTGTACCCGGGGGCGACCGAGGAATTCCTGCGTCCGCTCCTCGAAGAGGGCTCCGGCCTGCGCGCCGGCCGCGACTTCCACCTCGCGTACTCCCCCAGCCGCGTCGACCCCGGCAACCGCGACGTCACGCCCGCCACCACCCCCAAGGTCATCGGCGGCCTCACCCCGGCCTGCACCGAGTCGGCCGCCGCGTTCCACTCACGGCTGACCGACAAGGTGGTACGCGCGCGTGGACCCCGCGAAGCGGAGACCGTGCAGCTGCTGGAGACCAACTACCGGCACGTGAACATCGCCCTCGTCAACGAGATGGCCGTCCTCTGCAACGACCTGGGCGTCGACCTCTGGGACGTCATCCGCTGCGCGGAGACGAAGCCGTTCGGTTTCCAGGCCTTCCGCCCGGGCCCCGGCGTGGGCGGCCACTCCGTCCCCCAGGACATGACCACCCCCGGCGGCCGCGGCCTGCGCATGGTGGAACTGGCCCAGCAGGTCAACAGCCGCATGCCCGGCTACGTCGTCCAGCGCGCCGCCACACTCCTCAACGAACACGGCAAGTCGGCCCGGGGCGCGCGCGTGCTCCTCCTCGGCGTCACCTACAAGCCCGATCTCGCCGACCTCCAGGGCACTCCCGCCCAGGAGATCGCCCTGCGCCTGATGGAACTGGGCGCGGCGGTCAGCTACCACGACCCGTACGTCCCCGCCTGGAGCGTCCTCGACCGCCCCATCCCCCGCGTGGACTCCCTCTACGAGGCAGCGGCCGACGCGGACCTGACCATCCTGCTCCAGCAGCACCGCACGTACGACCTGCAGGGCCTGTCGGTGAAGGCCCAGCTGCTGCTGGACACGCGGGGGGCAGCCCCTACTGGGGCGGCGCATCGGTTGTGAAGGGGGGCGCGCGGGGTGCGTGAACCCTTGGGCTGGTGGCATGCGACGCACGGCGCGGGTACCTTACGGAAGCAGGTGGAGCCCACCTCAGCGGTCACTGCGGCAGGCTCCTGGATGGATCACGGAGTGTCCGCCCCTACGTCTTCTGGGGGCGGACACTCACCATCCGAAAATCCGCAAGATCCACCTCCTCCGGCACTGCACCATCCGAAGACGGCATCGGTCCCAGCGGGTGGGCTTGCGGTGACGTCCCATGGGCGCCCCCTTCCACGACGCCGCCCATTGACCCGGTGGACGGCACGTCGGAATTCGGTCCGGGCCCCGAGGGCGGGGTCCGGACCGTGTCCTTGGAAGGGGGCACCCAGAAGAATCTGGGCGCCGATCAGGACACTAGCGCCTCGAAACCGCCCTCAACGGGGTCAACCGCCCTGAAGGCATCCGAGCGCCCCCCGACGGCAACACGCGCCCCTCAAGCCGGTGGACATGCAAAAGGGCCCAGCCACTCCCCCGAGTGACCAGGCCCTTCTCAGCGTCGAGACGGATTACCGCCGGTGCTGTGAGTCCGCCACCGTCACCTCGACGCGCTGGAACTCCTTGAGCTCGCTGTAGCCGGTCGTGGACATGGCGCGGCGCAGGGCGCCGAAGAGGTTCATCGAGCCGTCGGGAGTGTGGGACGGGCCCGTGAGGATCTCCTCCAGCGTGCCGACGGTGCCGAGGGCGACCTTCTTGCCGCGCGGGAGTTCCTCGTTCACGGCCTCCATGCCCCAGTGGTGGCCCTTGCCCGGGCCGTCCGTCGCCCGCGCGAGCGGGGAGCCCATCATGACGGAGTCGGCGCCGCAGGCGATCGCCTTGGCCAGGTCGCCGGACCAGCCGACACCGCCGTCCGCGATCACGTGCACGTACCGGCCGCCGGACTCGTCCATGTAGTCACGGCGCGCCGCGGCCACGTCGGCGACCGCCGTCGCCATGGGGACCTGGATGCCCAGCACGTTGCGCGTGGTGTGTGCCGCGCCGCCGCCGAAGCCGACCAGCACACCGGCCGCGCCGGTGCGCATCAGGTGCAGGGCGGCGGTGTACGTGGCGCAGCCGCCGACGATCACCGGGACGTCCAGCTCGTAGATGAACTGCTTCAGGTTCAGCGGCTCGTGCGCGCCGGAGACGTGCTCCGCCGAGACCGTCGTACCGCGGATGACGAAGATGTCCACGCCCGCGTCCACGACGGCCTTGGAGAACTGGGCGGTGCGCTGCGGGGAGAGCGCGGCGGCGGTGACGACGCCGGAGTCGCGCACCTCCTTGATGCGCTGCCCGATCAGCTCCTCCTTGATGGGGGCCGCGTAGATCTCCTGCAGGCGGCGGGTCGCGGTCTCCGAGTCCAGCTCCGCGATCTCGTCGAGCAGCGGCTGCGGGTCCTCGTAGCGCGTCCACAGGCCTTCGAGGTTCAGCACGCCGAGGCCGCCGAGCTCGCCGATGCGGATCGCGGTGGCCGGGGAGACGACCGAGTCCATGGGGGCGGCCAGGAAGGGCAGCTCGAAGCGGTAGGCGTCGATCTGCCAGGCGATCGAGACCTCCTTCGGGTCCCGCGTACGGCGGCTGGGGACGACGGCGATGTCGTCGAAGGCGTACGCCCGGCGGCCGCGCTTGCCGCGCCCGATCTCGATCTCAGTCACGTCTGTGGCCTTTCCCTGATGCGTTGCAGCGTCTTCCAGTATCGCCGACGGGCACGGCGAGGGCGGCCCCGGATGCTCCGGAGCCGCCCTCGGAAGGCCGGGCCTACTTGTTGCGGCTGTAGTTCGGCGCCTCGACCGTCATCTGGATGTCGTGCGGGTGGCTCTCCTTGAGGCCGGCCGACGTGATGCGCACGAAGCGGCCCTTGGTCTCCATCTCCTCGATGGAGGCGGCGCCCACGTAGCCCATCGTCTGGCGCAGACCGCCGACGAGCTGGTGCAGGACGTTGGCCAGCGGACCGCGGTAGGGCACCTGCCCCTCGATGCCCTCGGGCACGAGCTTGTCGTCGGCGCCGACCTCGGCCTGGAAGTAGCGGTCCTTGGAGTACGACTTGCCCTGGCCGCGGGACTGCATCGCGCCGAGCGAGCCCATGCCGCGGTACGACTTGAACTGCTTGCCGTTGATGAACTGCAGCTCTCCCGGGGACTCCTCGCAGCCCGCGAGGAGGCTGCCCAGCATCACCGTGTCGGCGCCGGCGGCCAGGGCCTTGCCGATGTCGCCGGAGTACTGCAGGCCGCCGTCGCCGATCAGCGGGATGCCCGCCGGACGGGCCGCGAGGGACGCCTCGTAGATGGCGGTGACCTGCGGGACGCCGATACCGGCGACCACGCGGGTGGTGCAGATGGAGCCGGGGCCCACGCCCACCTTGATGCCGTCGACACCGGCGTCGATCAGCGCCTGGGCGCCGTCACGCGTGGCGACGTTGCCACCGATCACGTCGACGCCCACGCTCGACTTGATCTTCGCCATCCAGCTGAGGGCGTTGCTGTTGTGGCCGTGCGAGGTGTCGACGACCAGGAAGTCCACACCGGCACCGGCGAGCGCCTGGGCGCGCTCCAGTGCCTCGGGGCTGGCGCCCACCGCGGCGCCGACCAGCAGCCGGCCCTCGGCGTCCTTCGCCGCGTTGGGGTACTGCTCGGCCTTGACGAAGTCCTTGACCGTGATGAGGCCCTTGAGGACACCCGCGTCGTCGACCAGGGGAAGCTTCTCGATCTTGTGGCGGCGCAGCAGCTCCATGGCGTCGGCGCCGGAGATGCCGACCTTGCCGGTGACCAGCGGCATCGGGGTCATGACCTCGCGCACCTGACGCGTGCGGTCGGTCTCGAAGGCCATGTCACGGTTGGTGACGATGCCGAGCAGCTTCTTGTTGCCGTCGGTGACGGGGACGCCGCTGATGCGGAACTTGGCGCACAGGGCGTCGGCCTCGCCCAGCGTCGCGTCGGGGTGCACCGTGATCGGGTCGGTGACCATGCCGGACTCGGAGCGCTTCACCAGGTCGACCTGGTTGACCTGGTCCTCGACGGAGAGGTTGCGGTGCAGCACGCCGACGCCGCCCTGGCGGGCCATCGCGATCGCCATGCGGGACTCGGTCACCTTGTCCATCGCCGCCGAGAGCAGCGGGATGTTGACCCGGACGTTGCGGGAGATGCGGGACGAGGTGTCGACCGCGTTGGGGAGCACCTCGGATGCACCCGGCAGCAGCAGCACGTCGTCGTAGGTCAGCCCGAGTGTCGCGAATTTACCGGGCACTCCGTCGACGTTGGCAGTCATGACACCTTCCCCAAATGGCCTTGATCGGTGCGGATGTCCATGCTAACGGGAAGCACGGCTGTCTCATTCCACGGTTCCGCCCGGCTCCGGGCCTCGTATGTTCGTACGGAAGCGGCGCACCGCCTGTTCAACTGAGGGGTTGTTCAAGCACAGGGCTACTGCTCGGCCAGCGCGCGCAGCCGGCTCAGCGCCCTGTGCTGAGCCACCCGGACCGCTCCGGGTGACATTCCCAACATCTGGCCGGTCTCCTCGGCCGTCAGTCCCACCGCGATCCGCAGCAGCAGCAGCTCCCGCTGGTTCTCGGGGAGGTTGGCCAGCAGCTTCTTGGCCCATTCCGCGTCGCTGCTGAGCAGGGCGCGCTCCTCCGGGCCGAGGGAGTCGTCCGGGCGCTCGGGCATCTCGTCGGAGGGGACGGCCGTCGAGCCGGGGTGGCGCATCGCCGCGCGCTGCAGGTCGGCGACCTTGTGCGCGGCGATGGCGAAGACGAACGCCTCGAAGGGGCGGCCGGTGTCCCGGTAGCGGGGCAGTGCGAGGAGCACCGCCACACAGACTTCCTGGGCGAGGTCCTCCACGAAGTGCCGGGCGTCGCCCGGGAGACGGGACAGACGGGTGCGGCAGTAGCGCAGGGCCAGGGGGTGGACATGGGCGAGCAGGTCGTGCGTCGCCTGCTCGTCCCCGTCGACCGCGCGGTGGACGAGCGCACCGATCGCGCCCTGGGCCTGGGCCGCCTCGTCGTCGCGCATCGGTCCATGGTGCCTTGCGGCCGCCGGCTCCGCGGCACCGCGCCCGTTGTTGTGCACCGAAGCGTTATGAGCAGGTGCGCCGGCACTCATCCCCTGCGCCCTCCCCTTCCGCTCGACCGACTCGTCCCCGAGGAACTCCACACCCTCAAGGATGCGGCATCCGCGGCGAAACGAGCAGCGGGCACCCGGTGGCCCCCCGGTGCACCCGCGCCCACCTGGCTTTCCGTGCCCTCACCTCGACCGCTGGGACCTGCCGTTCGGATCATCCCGGGGATGTGGATCCCCGCCTGCGCCCTCCCGAGCTCTCGGCCTGGCTCGGGCAGGGGCAGATCCCTGACGGCACTGTCGCCCGCCGTCGGCTTCGGTCCACGCGGGTGCGGCTCGCGCGGGGACATCCGCATGCCCCCGCCCTCCGGCCCTGGCCGCGGGCCGCGCGTCGAAGCCGGCCCGGTCCGAAGGACGGGCGCGATCCGAACGACAGGCCCTAGCGCACCAGACCCCACCGGAAGCCGAGCGCCACGGCGTGGGCCCGGTCCGAGGCGCCGAGCTTCTTGAACAGGCGCCGCGCGTGTGTCTTGACGGTGTCCTCGGAGAGGAACAGCTCACGGCCGATCTCCGCGTTCGAGCGGCCGTGGCTCATGCCTTCGAGGACCTGGATCTCACGCGCCGTGAGCGTGGGCGCCGCACCCATCTCGGCCGAGCGCAGCCGGCGCGGGGCGAGCCGCCAGGTCGGGTCGGCCAGGGCCTGGGTCACCGTCGCGCGCAGTTCCGCGCGGGAGGCGTCCTTGTGCAGATAGCCGCGGGCACCGGCGGCGACCGCGAGGGCCACGCCGTCCAGGTCCTCGGCGACGGTGAGCATGATGATGCGCGCACCGGGGTCGGCGGACAGCAGCCGCCGGACCGTCTCGACGCCGCCCAGGCCGGGCATGCGTACGTCCATCAGAATCAGGTCCGAGCGGTCGGCCCCCCAGCGGCGGAGGACTTCCTCGCCGTTGGCCGCCGTCGTCACGCGCTCTACGCCGGGCACGGTCGCGACCGCACGACGGAGCGCCTCTCGGGCAAGCGGGGAGTCGTCGCAGACGAGGACGGATGTCATGACCGCCCTCCGCAGCTGATGCGCGTCACCTTGAGCCTCCAGGCTGGTACGAAATCGTCACCTGTGCGGTCGACCGGCTCGGACGCCCGCCCGAGCACTTGTTCCTTCAACCGCCTCACACTCTCAACGACGGTCACTCGAAAGAGTTACGGGGGCGGCTGCCATCTTCGGCACTCTACGTGAGGGGGCGGACACGGTGCAGACATGCGCAACGGACCCTCGAACTTTCATCACAACCTATGCCCCATTCAGACCCATTTCTTCCGCTTTGCCGGTGTCTGGGGCTAGATTCGCAATGAGTCATATTTTCATCTCCTTAGATCGTAGTTGTACGGTCGTAGACACCGGATCCGCCCAAAACGGCTACAAGGGGTCACGCAATGGCAGATTTCTCCCGCCTTCCCGGACCGAACGCGGACCTGTGGGACTGGCAGCTGCTGGCTGCCTGTCGCGGGGTGGACAGCTCGCTCTTCTTCCATCCGGAGGGTGAGCGCGGTGCGGCGAGGAGCGCTCGTGAGAACTCGGCCAAAGAGGTCTGCATGAGGTGCCCGGTCCGTGCCGAGTGCGCCGCCCACGCGCTGGCGGTGCGTGAGCCGTACGGCGTGTGGGGCGGGCTGACCGAGGACGAGCGCGAAGAGCTGATGGGGCGGGCGCGCAACCGGCTGGTGTCGGCGTCGGCATCGAGCGGGCACACCGCCTCGAACAACTGAAGGAACGTTTCTGCGAACAGGCACGCGCACGCGTGCCGTTGGTTTTTGGCGCGCGTGGGCCGCGCTAGCGGCGGGCGGCCCGGGCCAGCTGGTCGAGCGTCGCCGCCACGGCCGGAACCTGCGCGAGGTCGGGCAGGGTGAGCGCGACGATCTCCCGCCGCACCGCCGGTTCGAGCCGCACGGTGCGCACCCCCCGGGGCCGTACCGACTCGACGGCCAGCTGGGGCAGCACGGCCACGCCCAGACCGGCGCCGACGAGGCCGACGACGGCCGGGTAGTCGTCGGTCGCGAAGTCGATGCGCGGGGTGAAGCCGGCTGCCGCGCACACCTCGACCAGCTGTCCGCGGCAGCGCGGACAGCCCGCGATCCACGGCTCCTCGGTGAGCTCACCGATGTCGACGGACTCCGCGCCCGCGAGCCGGTGCCGCTCCGGCACGAGTGCGACCAGCCGGTCCGACAGCAGCGGCCGTACGACCAGGTCGTCCCACTCCTCGGCGCCCGCCGCCCCCTCGTAGCGGAAGGCGAGCGCCACGTCGCAGTCGCCCTCCCGCAGCAGGCCGACGGAGGCGGGCGGCTCGGCCTCCTCCAGGGAGACGCGGGTGCCGGGGTGCGCCTCGCGCAGGGCGGCGAGGGCCGTGGGGACGAGGGTGGAGCTGCCGCTGGGGAAGGAGACGAGCCGGACCCGGCCCGCGCGCAGCCCGGCGATGGCGGCGACCTCCTCCTCCGCGGCCGTGAGCCCGGCGAGGATCCCGGCGGCGTGCCGCACCAGGGCCTCGCCGGCCTGGGTCAGGCGCATCTCCCGTCCGGTGCGGATGAGCAGAGGCGTGCCGACGGAGGTTTCCAGGGCCTTCATCTGCTGGCTGACGGCGGGCTGGGTGCAGCCCAGCTCGCGGCCCGCGGCGGAGAAGGAGCCGGTGGTCGCGACGGCGCGCAGGACGCGGAGATGACGAGCTTCGATCACCCTTCGAGGATAAGGGACCCTTTGATACCGCTCCCAATATTGCGTCGACGCTTTGGGGACCGGTCGCCTACCGTGCGGGCATGAAGCTTCTGTCAGTGAATCTGGGCCGTGCCGAGGCCGTGCCGTACACGGACAACCCGGAGGGCGTGACCGGGATCGACAAGCGGCCGGTGGTCGGGCCGGTGCGGGTGTCCGCGCCCGGGCCCAAGGGCGTCGGCGGGAGCGGGCTGGCCGGTGACGCGGTGTGCAAGCTGGAGCATCACGGCGGCGACGACCAGGCCGTGTACGCCATGGCCCGTGAGGACCTGGACGAGTGGGAGCGCGAGCTGGGCCGCACACTGGCCGACGGCGCCTTCGGCGAGAACCTCACCACCCGGGGCCTGGACGTCTCCGGGGCGCTGATCGGGGAGCGCTGGCGCATCGGGCCGGAGGTGGTGCTGGAGGTCACCTCCGGGCGGATCCCGTGCCGTACGTTCCAGGGCCATATGGACGAGAAGAGCTGGGTGAAGCGGTTCACGCAGCGGGGCGCGCCGGGGGCGTACCTGCGGGTGATCTCTCCCGGGGAGATCCGCGCGGGCGATGCCGTCGAGATCGTGCACCGGCCCGGCCACGACGTGACCGTGGCCCTGCAGTTCCGGGCGGTGACGACCGAACGGACGTTGCTGCCGCGGCTGCTGGCTGCGGGCGATGCCCTGCATCCGGAGTTGCTGAGGACGGCACGGGAGTACGAGGAGGAGTACGGGGCCTGACGGCCGCTCACCACGCCCGTCTCCACCGACCCTTCACCACGGCCGGCCCCACGGGGAAGCGGATGCACACCGTCCGGGTCACTAACCTTCTGCCATGACAACGGCTCTGATTACGGGATCGACGGCAGGCATCGGGGCCGCGTTCGCGCGGCGACTGGCGTCCGACGGACACAACCTGGTGCTGGTGGCCCGCGACACCAAGCGGCTTCGGGAACAGGCGACCGAGCTGCACGACCGGCACGGCATCGAGGCGGAGGTGCTGACGGCCGACCTGGCCGAGGACAAGGGCATCGAGGCGGTGGCCGGACGCCTCGGCGACCGCAAGAACGCCGTCGACCTCCTGATCAACAACGCCGGTTTCGGCAACAAGGGCCGCTATCTCGACGTCTCCATGGCCGACGAGCTGCGGATGCTGAAGGTGCACTGCGAGGCGGTGCTGCGGCTGACGTCGGCGGCGACCGCGGCCATGCGCGAGCGCGGCCGCGGCGGCGTCGTCAACGTCGCCTCGGTGGCCGCCTTCGTCCCCCGGGGCACCTACGGCGCGTCCAAGGCCTGGGTCGTGCAGTTCACGCAGGGCGCGGCGCGCGACCTGGCCGGCAGCGGCGTACGGCTGATGGCGCTCTGCCCGGGGTTCGTGCGCACCGAGTTCCACGACCGGGCCGGGATGGGCACCGACACCATCCCGGGCTGGATGTGGCTCGACGCGGACAAGCTGGTGGCGGCGGCGCTGCACGATCTGGCGCGCGGCAAGACGCTGTCCATCCCGGACCCGCGCTACAAGGCCCTGATGGGGGCGGCGAAGCTGGTGCCGCGGGGGATGCTCGGGGCGGTGTCGTCCAGGACGGGCCGGAAGTACGGGCCGCAGTAGGGGCGGGCGGCCGGCCCGGCCCGCTCTCGCCGGCCCGCCGGGAGGCACCCGTCCTTTCCCCTTGGGACAATGGAGCTGTTCAGCCGGACCCAGGGGCCGGAGGCGAGGCCATGACCTTCGTACAGCTCATCGAATGCAGGACCAGCCGGCTCGACGAGATGAACCGGCTGATGGACCGGTGGGTCGAGCAGACCAAGGGGAAGCGGACCGCGTCGCACAGTGTCGTGGCGAAGGACCGCTCCGACGGCTCGCACATCGTCGAGATCGTGGAGTTCCCGTCGTACGAGGAGGCGATGCGCAACTCCGGGCTGCCGGAGACCGACCGGATCTTCCAGGACATGGTGGCGCTCTGTGACGAGACGCCGACCTTCACGGACCTGGACGTGGTGCGGGACGAGCAGCTGTACACGGCCACCGCGCGCAGGTTCTTCGAGCTCGCGCCCGGCCAGGGTGACGCGCCGCCGATGAACGACGTGTTCATCGAGGACTACCACGACCACGATCCCGCCAACGTGCAGGACGTCATCGGGCTGGACGCGGTCCGGCGCGAGGTGGAGGAGTGGCGGGGCGGGTTCGACTTCTCGTTCACCATCGAGGACCAGATGGCGCAGGGCGACCGGGTGTGCACCCGGTGGACCTTCCACGGGCGCCACACGGGCGACTTCCTCGGGATCCCGCCGACCGGGCAGGACGTCACCATGACCGGGACGACCATTCACCGGTGCACGCCGGACGGGAAGATCGCCGAGGGCTGGTGGCAGTACGACCGGCTGGGGCTGATGCAGCAGCTCGGGGCGCTGGAGCCTACGGAGCTCTGACCCCGCGGCCCACAAGCCCCTTTCGGTCCATGTGCAGCCAGCCACCGACCGGCCGCGGCAGTCCGCGGCCGGGCCCGGGACCTGTGGGTCAGCGAGCCGGACGGGGCCACCTCCGCATCCCGTCGTCGTCCCGCCGCAGCCGGTGGAGGGCGGGCAGGCGGCGACCCATGGGCGGACGGCAACGAGGATCGGGACTTCACCCTCCGGTTCGGAGGCACCACGCGCCGCGTACACGTCACCGATCAGAAATCCCGCCCGGCATCACCGAACCATGGCAGCGACGCCTCACCGACGCCGGTCCTGACGGGGACGGCGTCTCGTGCCTAGTCGCCTCCGCCACCGCCTCCTCCGTCCCCGCCACCACCGCCGTCGCTGCCGCCCCCGTCGCCCCCGTCCCCGCCGTCGCTGCCCCAGCCGTCGCCGCCGCCGGGTTCGTTGTCGTCGCGGTCCCTGCCGAGGTTGCTGAACCAGGGGCGCTCCCAGGTGTCGTCGCCCGTGTTCCGGCGGGAGCTCACAGCGCGGAACCTGGCCAGGCCCGTCGTGTCGCCGAGGCCGAAGGACACCGCGACCGCGTGGGCCATCACGGCGTCCAGGGGGTCGGGGCTCTCGTGGCGTACGTCGGCCAGCGGCAGCAGCACCGAGCCGGGCGGGGGGCCGGGCCATCGCGAGGGGCGGGTCAGCAGCGCGACCCGCTGGTCGTCGCGCAGCAGCCACGAGCTCTCGGCGTTCTCGCGGCGCAGGGTCCAGAGCAGGCCCGGCAGGCGGATCTCGACCTTGCTCTTGGACTTGCGCACCTTCTTGCGCAGTTCGAGCCGTGCGGTGACGTCACCGACGGCCATGACCAGGCCGTTGGCCGGGTCGGCGGTGTCGGGGCGGTAGCCGTACGGCGCCCACAGGCGCACGGCGGGGGCGTGCGGGCCCCAGACGTCCACGCGTACCGAGCGCCGGTCCACGGCGACGGTCACCCGTCCGGCAGGGCCGGGCGCGTGGCGGCGCGCGATCCACAGCGGTACGCCCTCCGCCTGCGCCCGTGCGGCGAGGTCGGCCACGTGGTCCGGCCCGCCGCACCTGCGCACCGCCAGTTCGCCCAGCGCGTGGGCGAAGTCGGCAGCCTGACGGGCTTTCAGGGGGGTGGTGGTGCCGGTCACGCGGGTGACCGGGACGACGCCGGGGCCCTGCGGCAACGCGCCCAAGGGGCGTTCGGCGCCCCCGCCGCCGAGCCAGCAGCCCCGCAGGAACGCTTCTGCCATGGCGGCGAGGTTCAGCTCGTCCAGCAGGGTCGTCCTGCCGCCTCTGCGCAGTCCGTCCTCGGTGAGCCGCACCGTCCGCGCCAGCGGGTTGCGGGACCGTTCCCCGTAGAGCACCTGGTTCATCCCTACCCCCTCATGATCCGACTGCTGTGTGGGTAGACCGCCGCCGCCCCCGGTGCGGTTCCCTGACCGGCGCGGGACGGCACGGCGAAGGCCCGGCAGCCCCGTCTTCGGGGTGCCGGGCCTTCGCTCGGGCTCGGGCGAGCTGACGTCGTCAGCCCTCAGCCGTCATGCGTCAGTGCGCGTGGCCGTGGCTGTGACCACCGGCGGCCGGCTCCTCCTCTTCCTTCTTCTCGACGACCAGGGTCTCGGTCGTGAGGAGGAGGGAGGCGATGGAGGCGGCGTTCTCCAGGGCGGAGCGGGTGACCTTGACCGGGTCGATGACGCCGGCCTTCACCAGGTCGCCGTACTCGCCGGTGGCGGCGTTGAAGCCCTGGCCCTTGTCGAGCTCGGCGACCTTGGAGGTGATGACGTAACCCTCCAGGCCGGCGTTCTCGGCGATCCAGCGCAGCGGCTCGACGGCGGCCTTGCGGACGACCGCGACACCGGTGGCCTCGTCGCCGGTCTTGCCGAGGTTGCCCTCGAGGACCTTGACGGCGTGGACCAGCGCGGAGCCACCACCGGAGACGATGCCCTCCTCGACCGCGGCGCGGGTCGCGGAGATGGCGTCCTCCAGACGGTGCTTGCGCTCCTTGAGCTCGACCTCGGTGGCGGCACCGACGCGGATGACGCACACGCCGCCGGCCAGCTTCGCGAGGCGCTCCTGGAGCTTCTCGCGGTCCCAGTCGGAGTCGGTGGACTCGATCTCGGCCTTGATCTGGGCGACGCGGCCCTGCACGTCGTCCTTGTTGCCGGCGCCGTCGACGACCGTGGTGTCGTCCTTGGTGACGGTGACGCGGCGGGCGGAGCCGAGGACGTCGAGACCGACCTGGTCGAGCTTGAGGCCGACCTCCTCGGAGACGACCGTGGCGCCGGTGAGGACCGCCAGGTCCTGCAGCATCGCCTTGCGGCGGTCGCCGAAGCCGGGGGCCTTCACGGCGACGGCGTTGAAGGTGCCGCGGATCTTGTTCACGACGAGGGTGGACAGGGCTTCGCCCTCGACGTCCTCGGCGATGATCAGCAGCGGCTTGGAGGCGTTGGACTGGATGACCTTCTCCAGCAGCGGCAGGAGGTCCGCGATGGCGGAGATCTTGCCCTGCGTGATGAGGATGTACGGGTCGTCCAGGACGGCTTCCATGCGCTCCTGGTCCGTCACGAAGTACGGCGACAGGTAGCCCTTGTCGAAGGCCATGCCCTCGGTGAAGTCCAGCTCCAGACCGAAGGTGTTGGACTCCTCGACGGTGATGACACCGTCCTTGCCGACCTTGTCCATCGCCTCGGCGATGAGCTCGCCGACCTGGCTGTCCTGCGCGGACAGGCCGGCGACGGCGGCGATGTCGGACTTCTCGTCGATGGGCCGGGCGGTCGCGAGGAGCTCCTCGGAGACCGCGGCGACGGCCGCGTCGATGCCCTTCTTCAGGGCGGCCGGGGAGGCACCGGCGGCGACGTTCTTCAGGCCCTCGCGTACGAGCGCCTGGGCGAGCACGGTCGCGGTGGTCGTACCGTCACCCGCGATGTCGTTGGTCTTGGTCGCCACCTCCTTGACCAGCTGGGCACCGAGGTTCTCGTACGGGTCCTCGACCTCGACCTCGCGGGCGATGGTCACGCCGTCGTTGGTGATGGTGGGAGCGCCGAACTTCTTGTCGATGACGACGTTGCGGCCCTTGGGGCCGATCGTCACCTTGACCGTGTCGGCAAGCTTGTTGACGCCGCGCTCGAGGGCGCGACGGGCGTCCTCGTCGAACTTCAGGATCTTCGCCATGGGAGCGGTTCAGCCCTCTCGGAAAACGTGGGTGAAACGAACCGCGCCCCCGACGCCCGGCTTCATAAGGTCGCGGGGGCCAGGGGCGCAGTTCGCTGCAATGCTGGTGATGCCGGGTGAATTACTTCTCGACGATCGCGAGCACGTCGCGGGCCGAGAGGACGAGGTACTCCTCGCCGTTGTACTTCACCTCGGTGCCGCCGTACTTGCTGTAGAGCACGACGTCACCGACGGAGACGTCGAGCGGAAGACGGTTGCCGTCCTCGAACCGGCCCGGGCCCACGGCCAGGACGACGCCCTCCTGGGGCTTCTCCTTGGCGGTGTCCGGGATGACCAGGCCAGAGGCGGTGGTCTGCTCGGCGTCGAGCGGCTGGACCACAATGCGGTCCTCGAGCGGCTTGATGGCAACCTTGGAGCTGGTGGTCGTCACGATCCGACCTCCCCCTTCGGAGATCTCACGGGGTTAACTGTCTGAGGTGGCGACCAGGTGGATCCGTCGTCGCGGGTGCCGGACCTGCCCGTCGCTGTGTTGGCACTCTCCAGTGGGGAGTGCCAGAGCCGAGACTATGACTGCGATTAGCACTCGGTCAAGCGGACTGCTAATTGCCGCCCGCGCGTCGGCCAGGTCTTCTCTCCAGGTGGTCCTCCAGCCGCCCCACCCGCAGCCCCCGTTTCCCGATCACCCGCAGCAGGCGTTCGGTCCGTTCCGTCAGGGTCAGGGACCCGGTCTCGGCGGACGGCACCGAGACGATGTCGCCGGGGCGCAGGCCGGGCTCGCCCCGGGTGTACGTCAGTTCTCCGGCGGCGTTCAGGGACGCGCGCCACAGGACGACGGCGGTGATGCCGCAGTCGGCGGCGGCGCGCAGGGTCGTCGTGTCGTAGGTGCCGTAGGGCGGGCGGAAGAGGCGGGGGCTGATGCCGAAGCGGGAGCGGAGCTTGTGCTGCTGGCCGCAGATCTCCGCACGCTGCCCTGCGAAGGGCAGGCCGCGCAGGGCGGAGTGGTCGAGGGTGTGGTTCTGGATGGACACCCCGACCGCGCGCAGCCGGGCGAAGTGGCCGTAGCCGGGCCCCACGACGCTGTCCGTGAGGAACATGCTGACCGGGAGCCGCCGTTCGCGGACGAGGCCGACGAAGCGGGGGTCGCGTTCGGCGCCGTCGTCGTAGGTGAGGAAGACGACCGGGTCGCGGGTGGGGACGCGGTCCACGACGGGCGGCAGCCGGCGGGGATCGCCCACCACGCGTGCCGGGTCCTGCGCCCGGCCGTCGGCGACGCCCGGCCGCTCCCCCGCCGCGCCTGCGCAGCCGGCCAGCAGAGCCGCGCACAGGGCGGCGGCGGCCGGCCGCCTCACAGGTAGTCCTCCAGCCGTCCCACCGCGTACCCCTGAGCCGTGACCTTGTTCAGGAAGCGGCGGATCATGTCGGCCATCGAGCCCTTCCACTGGTCGCGGCCGCGGAAGTGCGTGAGGACGATGTCGCCCGGGTGCAGCCTGCGGTCCGCCTCGCGGTACTCCCAGCGGTCGGCGAAGACCTCCTCGTTCCACAGGGGCACGTGCGTGATGCCGCAGGCCTTGGCCGCGCGCAGGGTCGCCCGGTCATAGCTGCCGAAGGGCGGACGGAAGAGGGCGGGGCGTTTGCCGAACCGCTTCTGCATGTAGCGCTGCATGCCGCAGATCTCACGCTTCTGCGCGCGGTACGACAGGCCGCGCAGGTTGGGGTGATGGAGGGTGTGGTTGTTCAGGACCACGCCCCTGGACTGCATCTTCCGGAAGTAGCGGGTGTCGTCCTTGACCAGGTAGCCGCTGAGGAAGGCCGTGTACGGGATGTCCAGGTCGCTCATCATCCGCAGGAACGCCCGGTCCTTCTCGGCGCCGTCGTCGATGGTGAGGAAGACGACCTTGTCCCGGGTGGGGACCGTGGTGAAGACGGGCGGGAGCTTCCGTTCCCGGTGGCCGTCCACCTCGAACCCCTTGCGGGTCTTGATCCTGGGCTTCCTCGCGGGGGCCGGCGGCGCGGCCAGCGGGACCTTGCGCAGGTCCCAGCGGTGCGCGGCGGCGACCCGGGCGGCGTGCGCGGCGCGCAGCTTGGTGGCGTAGGAGTCGAGCGCGCGGGCCGGGGGCGCGTCGAGGGGCTGCTGGCCGCCGGCCGGGGCGACCTGGTCGCTGCCGCCGTCCTGCGCACAGCCGGAGGCGATGGCGGCGAGGACGAGCACGGCGACGCCGATCCGTACGCCTGCGGGCACACGCCCCGATGCCCGGCTTTTGTCATTTTGTACGACTGCTCGCATGATGCCGGATCCTCGCAGCCCCCTCCCGCCGGACCCGGCCCGACACCGCGGCCGGTGCCCCACCATCCACCGACTGGCCCACACGCCTCCCGCCCGCCGCCGTGGCCGACAATGATCCGGTGAACGACCTCGCTCCCCTCCTCACGCCCGAAGGCCGCGCCCTCCTCGACGAGGTGCGGGACACCGACCCGGCGCAGGAGCTGGCCGTCGCGACCCGGCTGCGCCGCGAGCACCCCGCCGAGCTGGTGTCGGCGGCGCTGGGCCAGGCGCGGCTGCGGCAGCGGGCGGTGGTGAAGTTCGGGGCCGAGGACGCGGCCCGGATGTTCTTCACGCCGAACGGGGTCGAGCAGTCGACCCGGGCGAGTGTCGCGGCCTACCGGGCCCGTCGCATGGCCGACCTGGGCATCACCTCGGTCGCCGACCTGTGCTGCGGCATCGGCGGCGACGCGATCGCGCTGGCCCGCGCCGGAATCCGGGTACTGGCCGTGGACCGGGACCCGCGGACGGCCGCAGCGGCGCGGGCCAACGCCGACGCGCTGGGGCTGGCCGGCCTCGTCGAGGTGCGCGAGGCGGACGTCACGGACGTGGACACGGCCGGGTTCGACGCCGTGTTCGTCGACCCCGCCCGGCGTGGCGGCCGCGGCCGGATCTTCGACCCCGAGGCCTACTCACCGCCCCTGTCCTGGGCGGTCTCCGCCGCCCGCCGGGCCTCCCGGGCCGCCGCGCTGAAGATCGCCCCCGGCGTCCCGCACGAGGCGGTCCCCGAGGACGCCGAGGCCGAGTGGATCTCCGACGGCGGGGACGTCAAGGAGGCGGTGCTGTGGTTCGGCACCGAGCCGGGGGCTGTCCGGGCGACCCTCCTGCCGGGCCCCCGTACCCTGCTCTCCCGCGGCCTGCCCGACCCGGAGGTCCGCCCGCCCGGCCGCTACCTCTACGAACCCGACGGCGCCGTCATCCGCGCCCACCTGGTGGCCGAGGTGGCCGACCAGGTCGAGGGCGGGCTGCTCGACGCGACCATCGCGTACGTCACGGCCGACACCCTGCACCCGACCCCGTACGCCACGGCCTACGAGATCACCGACCATCTGCCCTTCAACGTCAAGAAACTGAAGGCGCTGCTGCGGGAGCGGCAGGTCGGCACGCTGACCGTGAAGAAGCGGGGCTCGGCGGTCGAGCCGGAGGAGCTCCGCAAGAAGGTCAAGCCGCAGGGCCCGCACGCGGCCACGGTGTTCCTGACCCGGGTCGCGGGAGCACCGGCGATGCTCATCGGGCACCCGGCCCGGGCGTAGCCGTCAGGACTGCTCCGCCGCCCGCCTCAGCAACAGTTCCCGCTCCCGCTCGTTCCGGGTCAGGGACGCCGCCCGTTCGAACTCGGCCCGGGCCTCTGCCAAGCGGCCGAGGCGGGCGAGGAGGTCACCGCGGACGCTGGGCAGCAGGTGGTAGTCGCGCAGGGCGGGGTCGCCGGCCAGGGCGTCGACCAGGGGGAGGGCCTCGGCCGGGCCCTCGGACATCGAGACGGCCACCGCGCGGTTCAGTTCCACGACCGGGGACGGGGAGCGGGCGGCCAGGAGGCCGTAAAGGGTGGCGATGCGGGACCAGTCGGTCTCCTCGTACGTGTACGCGTACGCGTGGCAGGCGACGATGGCCGCCTGGAGGAGGTACGGGCCCGGGGCGCCCGAGGAGGTGGCCTCGGCCCGGCCCAGTGCGGCGATGCCGCGGGCGATGAGCATGCGGTTCCAGCGGGAGCGGTTCTGGTCCTTGAGGAGGACCGGCTCGCCGGAGGGGCCGGTGCGGGCCGCCGTACGGGACGCCTGCAGCTCCAGGAGCGCGGTGAGGCCGTGCACCTCGGGTTCCTTCGGCATGAGGGCCGAGAGCACCCGGGCCAGACGCAGCGCGTCCTCGCACAGGGACGGGCGGAGCCAGTCGTCGCCGGCCGTGGCGGCGTACCCCTCGTTGAAGATCAGGTAGATGACGTCGAGGACCGAGCCGAGGCGGGCCTCGCGGTCGGGGCCGTGGGGCACCTCGAAGGCGATGTTCCTCGTCGCGAGGGTGCGTTTGGCGCGGACGATGCGCTGCGCGATCGTCGCTTCCGGGGCCAGGAAGGCGCGGGCGATCTCGGCCGTGGTCAGGCCGCCGAGCAGCCGCAGCGTCAGGGCGGTGCGGGCCTCGGTGGACAGGACCGGGTGGCAGGCGGTGAAGACCAGGCGGAGCAGATCGTCGTCGATGCCGTCAGGGTCATGGAGAACCCCGGGCTCCTCCGGGGGAGCCGTGGCCGACAGGTCCCGGCCGATCTCCGCCAGCTTGCGGGCGTAGTTCTCCCGGCGCCGGACCAGGTCGACGGCGCGGTGGCGGGCGGTCGTCATGAGCCAGGCGCCCGGGTTCTCGGGCACCCCGTCCCGCGGCCACTGCTCCAGCGCCGCGACCAGCGCGTCCTGCGCGAGTTCCTCGGCGATGCCGACGTCCCGGACGACCCGGGTGACGCCGGCGATGATCCGGGGCGACTCCATACGGAAGACGGTCTCGATGGCCTCGACGGCCCGGTCGGGCCGGGGCATAGGGGGTTGGGTCGGCTGCGGATCCGGGGTCGGCTGCGGGGCGGCCGGGGTGGGCTGCGGGGTCACAGCCCACCATCAGACACCCGTGGTGCCGCCCGGCCAAGCGGGACCGGTCAGTCCTCGGTGATCTGCCGGACCTCGGCGGTGATCGTCCAGTAGTCCTCGTGCAGGGACAGGAACCGCTTGGTCCATTCGATCGCCTCGGCCTTGTCCTTGCACTGGCTGATCGAGTAGCCGCCGATGACTTCCTTGGACTCGGTGAACGGCCCGTCGGTGACGGACAGCTGCCCGCCCTCCCAGGTCACCCGGCTGCCGTCCGAGGTCGGCGTGAGCCCTGCTGTGTCGAGCATGACGCCCGCCTTGGTGATCTCCTCCAGCAGGTTGCCCATCCGCTCCATGAGTTCGGGGCTCGGTCCCTCGGCGGGGGCGTTCTTCTCGTCGATGCGGATCAGGGTGAGAAAGCGCGGCATGGTGACTCCTCGGGGTCTTCCAGGCGGGGCTCTTCCCCGCTCTCACCCCTGCGTCGATCGGGAGACGGCCGGATCGACATGCTCGCGGAATTTTCTTCGGGGAATTTTTCGGCGCCTCGTTTGCGCAGGTCAGCGCAGCGACTCCCACAGTTTCCCCGCCTCCGGCTCCTCCGCCACCACCCGGTTGGGGTCCGACGGCGCCCGCACCACGGGCATCATCACCGTCCGCACCCCACTCGCCGAGAGGCCCTTCAGGCTCTGTCCGAGCCGGGTCAGTTCGGTGAGGGAGTCCAGGCCGGTGTCGGTGGTGAGGCCGGCGGTGACCGTGTCCGCGACGCGGTACAGCCTGGCCGGGTCGGTGAGCAGGTCCTGGGAGGCGATCTGTTCCAGCAGGGCCTTCACCAGCTTCTGCTGGAGGCCTATGCGGCCCAGGTCACTGCCGTCGCCTATGCCGTGCCGGGTACGGGCGAGGGCGAGTGCCCGGGTGCCGTCCAGATGGTGGGTGCCCGCCTTCAGCCGGAGACGGCTGTCCTCGTCGGCGATGTCCTCGTCCGTGGTGACGGTGACACCGCCGAGTGCGTCGACCAGCCGGGCGAAGCCGGAGAAGTCGATCTCGAGGTAGTGGTCCATGCGGACGTTCGTCATCGCCTCGACCGTTTTCACCGCGCACACCGGGCCGCCCACGTCGTACGCGCTGTTGAACATGGAGCGGTGAGCGACTGCCGTCGACCCGCCGGACGGGCGCGGGCAGGACGGGCGGGTGACCAGGGTGTCGCGGGGGATGCTCACCACCGTCGCGCTGGTCCGCCCGGCGTCGAGGTGGACGACCATCGCCGTGTCGGAGCGGGCGCCGGAGCTGTCGCCGCCGCCGAGCCTGCGGTTCTCCTTGCCGCTGCGCGAGTCCGAGCCGAGGACCAGGATGTTGAGGGCCTCACTCGGCAGGGCCGGGGCCCAGGGCGACGGTGTCGTCACCGGCTTCGGCGGCCGGTCGTCGCCCAGCGCGTTGTCGATGTCGACGCCGGTGATGTTGTCGCTGAGGTGCCAGTAGGCCCAGCCCGCCGCACCGGCGCCCAGCACCAGCGTCCCCGCCAGGGCGAGGCCGGCGATCTTCAGCGCTCTCGACCGCCGGCCCACTTCACTGCCCTCGTCCCCGTGGTGTCCCGTCACGGGCAGGAACATAAGTCCGAATTATTACGGGCAGGGAGCTCAGGGCGCCTTTTCTTCGGAAATTCTCAGATTTCAGGACCGTGACTCACCCCAGCGTCACCACCGGCACCGGATTGCTCCCGTTCCACGAGGCGTTGAACCCGAACGTCACGGAACCACCGTCCGGCACGGAGCCGTTGTAGGGGGCGTTGGTACAACTGACCGCCGCGCCCGACTGCGTACAGTTCGCGTTCCAGGCCTGGGTGATGCGCTGCCCGGCGCCGAACGTCCAGTTCGCCTTCCATGACGACAGCGAGGCGCCCGAGCAGGCGATCCGCACCTGGCCCGTGTAACCGCCGCTCCACTGGCTGGTGACGCCGTAGGTCGCCGTGCAGGCGTCCGTCGGCGGCGGGGTCGTCGTCCCGCCGAGCGCCTCAGCGATGGCGTGGTACGCCGGTTTCGGCTGGTAGTTCTCGTCGTACGGCGTGGCCGCGCCCTGGCCGGGGAAGGTGTCCGGGATCCAGGAGTCGGAGTCGGTGAAGCCCCAGACGGTGACGCCGGTGCAGCGCGCGACCGCGACACAGGCGTTCATGACGGCCTGGTAGTCGGCGGCCTGCTGGGTCAGCTTCGCCTGGGTCGACGGCAGCTGCATCCGGATGTCGAGCTCGGTGATCGCCACGTCGATCCCCAGGTCGGCGAAGCGCTGGATGTTCTGCTGGAGCGTCGAGGGCACCTGGCCGACGATCAGATGGGCCTGCAGTCCGACCCCGTCGATCGGAACCCCTCGCTCCTTCAGGGACTTGACCAGGTTGTACAGGGCGGTGCTCTTCGCGTTGACGCCCTCGACGTTGTAGTCGTTGATGTACAGCTTCGCGCTCGGGTCGGCGGCCCGGGCCCAGGTGAGGGCCTGCGCGATGTAGTCCTGGCCGAGGGTGTCGTGGAAGAGGGTCGGGCGGTGGGTGCCGTCCTCGTTGAAGGGCTCGTTGACCACGTCCCAGGCGGCCAGCCGGCCCTTGTAGCGGCCGACCTCGGTGGCGATGTGGTCCTGGACGATGGCGCTGAGCTGGTCCCGGGTCCAGCTGCCGCTCGTCAGCCAGTCCGGGTTCTGCTGGTGCCAGAGCAGGGTGTGGCCGCGGACCTGCTGGCCGTGCGACTCGGCGAAGTTCACGATCCGGTCGGCCTCGCCCCAGTTGTGGCTGCCCCGGCTCGGCTCGACCGAGGCCCACTTCATGGCGTTGCCGGGGGTGAGCCAGTTGAATTCGCGCCCGGCGATCTCGCCGTAGGTGCCGGTGAGCTTGGAGCCGGTGACGGCCGTGCCCATGACCTTGCCCTTGGCTTCGGCGAGGCCGCGCAGGGGTGTGTCGGCGGCGTGCGAGGCGGGGGCCGCGAGCAGCAGGGAGCCGGCCGTGACGACTGAGGCCAGCAGGGATGTCAGTAAGCCGGATCTCAGGGATCTCATGTGCGGGTGCCTCCGAAAGTTTCGGTGGTGCAACCGATTGGCTTCGGTGCAGTGTGGAGGCGTCCGCAACACCCGTCAATACAGCACCTAGTCGTCCGCCGGTCCCGCCGTGCTGCTGCGCACCACCAGGCTCGTCGCCAGCTCCACCCGGGTCGCCGCCGGGGTGCCCCCGTCCCGCCCGAGGTCGAGGACCAGCTTGGCCGCCGCCTCGGCCATCTCGGTGAGCGGCTGCCGTACGGTCGTCAGCGGCGGCCCGACCCAGGGCGCCACCGGCAGGTCGTCGAACCCGACCACGCTCAGGTCCTCGGGGATACGCAGCCCCAGCTCACGCGCGGCTTCGTAGAGCCCGAGCGCCTGGAGGTCGTTCCCGGCGAAGACGGCGGTCGGCCGGTCCGGGCGGCGCAGCAGTTCCAGGCCCCGCCGGTAGCCGGCCTCGTGGTGGAAGTCGCCGGTCGCGATCAGCGCGGGGTCCACGGGCAGACCGGCCGTCTCCAGGGCGGCCCGGTAGCCGTCGATCCGGGCCCGGCTGCACATCATCTGCGAGGGCCCGCTGATCGCACCGATCCTGCGGTGCCCCAGCTCGACCAGATGCCGGGTGGCCGCGAGACCGCCCTGCCAGTTGGTCGCGCCGATCGACGGCACGTCGGCGCCGGGGTCGCCGGCCGGGTCCATCACCACGAACGGGATGGAGCGGCTGGTCAGCAGGGCCCGCTGCGACTCGTCCAGCCCGGACAGCACCAGGATCACACCGTGCGGCCGGCGAGCGGCGACCTGGTCGGCCCAGGTACGCCCGGGGGTGAGCCGCCCCGCGCTCTCGGACAGCACGACACTGAGCCCGGCGTCCCGGGCCACGTTCTCCACGCCCCGGATGACCTCCATCGCCCAGGCGCTCTCCAGCTCGTGGAAGACCAGGTCGATCAGGGGTGAACGGGTCGCCTCGGCACGGCGGCGCCGGTAGCCGTGGGCGCGCAGCAGGTCCTCGACGCGGGACCGGGTGGCCGGGGCGACGTCGGCCCGGCCGTTGAGGACCTTCGAAACAGTCGGTGCCGAGACGCCCGCCTCGCGGGCGATCTCGGCAAGTGTCGCGGTCTGCGCGGTGCGCCCCTGCGTCCGGGTCTGCGTCCGGCTTTCAACGGGCTCCGGGGATGTCATGGCGGCGATCGTAACCCTGCGGGCCCCCTTGACGAAGTCCTCGCACCGCCATAGGTTCCCGGAACATTCGAAGTTTATAACGAAACATTCGTAAGAACGTTCGTCAGAGGGCCGTCCGTCCACCCGACAGGAGCTTCATGACCACCGTGCCCTGGCGTGACCCCGCGCTGCCCGCCGCCGCCCGCGTCGACGACCTGCTCTCCCGGATGACCCTGGAGGAGAAGACCGCCCAGCTGTACGGCGTGTGGGTGGGCGCCGCGACGGACGGCGACGGAGTCGCTCCGCACCAGCACGACATGACCGTCGATTACGACTGGGCCGAGCTGATCACCCATGGTCTCGGCCAGCTGACGCGCTCCTTCGGCACCGCCCCCGTGGACCCGGCGCTGGGCGCGCAGGCCCTGGCCCGCGCCCAGCGCCGTATCACCGAGGCCGGCCGCTTCGGCATCCCGGCGATCGCGCACGAGGAGTGCCTGGCCGGCTTCACCGCCTGGCAGGCCACGGCCTACCCGGTTCCGCTCGCCTGGGGCGCGACCTGGGACCCGCCGCTGGTCGAGGAGATGGCCCGCCGTATCGGCGACGACCTGCGCTCGGCCGGCGTCCACCAGGGCCTCGCGCCCGTCCTGGACGTCGTACGCGATCCGCGCTGGGGCCGCGTGGAGGAGACGATCGGCGAGGACCCGTATCTGGTCGCCACGGTCGGCACCGCGTATGTGCGGGGCCTGGAGTCGGCCGGTGTCATCGCCACGCTCAAGCACTTCGCCGGGTACGCCTCCTCGGCCGGCGCCCGCAACCTCGCCCCGGTACGGGCCGGCGTCCGCGAGTTCGCCGACGTCACCCTCCCGCCCTTCGAGATGGCCCTGCGCGAGGGCGGCGCCCGCTCGGTGATGGCCGCCTACACCGAGACGGACGGCGTCCCGGCCTCCGCGGACCCCGCACTGCTGACCCGTCTGCTGCGCGAGGAGTGGGGTTTCACCGGCACGGTCGTCGCCGACTACTTCGGCATCGGCTTCCTCCAGACCCTCCACCGCGTCGCCGGCACCCCCGCCGGGGCTGCCCACGCGGCCCTCAGCGCCGGCATCGACGTCGAACTCCCCACCGTCAAGTGCTACGGCCGGCCGCTGCTGGAAGCGGTCCGCTCGGGCGAGGTCCCCGAGGAACTCGTGGACCGGGCGGCCCGCCACGTCCTGCTCCAGAAGTGCGAACTGGGCCTGCTGGACGAGGACTGGACCCCCGAGCCGGCCACCACGATCAACCTGGACTCCACGGGCAACCGCATCCTGGCCCGCCGCCTGGCCGAGGAGTCGGTGGTCCTGCTCGACAACCCCGACGGACTGCTCCCGCTGGCCCCCGACACCCGGATCGCGGTCGTCGGGCCCCGGGCGGCCGACGCCCTGGCCATGCTGGGCTGCTACTCCTTCCCGTCCCACGTCCTCACCCACCACCCCGGGGTGCCGGCCGGCATCGAGATCCCGACGGTGCTGGAGGCCCTGCGCACCGAACTCCCCGACGCCAAGGTGACGTTCGCACAGGGCTGCGACGTGACGGACCCGGACACCGCCGGCTTCGAGGAGGCCGTCGCCCGCACCGCCGAGGCGGACGTGTGCGTGGCGGTCCTCGGCGACCGGGCGGGCCTGTTCGGCCGCGGCACCTCGGGCGAGGGCTGCGACGCGACGGACCTGGGCCTGCCGGGCGCCCAGGGCGAGCTGCTGGACGCGCTGGTCGCCACGGGCGTCCCCGTGGTGCTGGTGCTGCTGACCGGCCGCCCCTACGCCCTGGGCCGCTGGCACGGCCGCCTCGGCGCGGCCGTCCAGGCGTTCTTCCCGGGCGAGGAGGGCGGGCCGGCGGTCGCGGGCGTCCTGGCGGGCCGGGTGAACCCCTCGGGCCGCCTGCCCGTCAGCGTCCCGCAGGTCCCCGGCGGCCAGCCCTGGACCTACCTCCAGCCGCCCCTGGGCCTGGCGGGCGAGGTCAGCAGCCTCGACCCGACCCCGCTGTACGCCTTCGGCCACGGCCGTTCGTACACGGCGTTCACCTGGGAGGACTGCACCGCGACCGAACCGGCCGAGCTCGGCACGGACGGCTCCTACGACGTGTCGGTGACCGTCCGGAACACGGGCGGGCACGGGGGCGCGGAGGTCGTGCAGCTGTACCTGCACGACCCGGTGGCCTCGGTGACCCGCCCCGACGTCCGGCTGATCGGCTACCAGCGGGTGGAGCTGGCCCCGGGCGAGGCGGCCCGGGTCACGTTCCGTTTCCACACGGACCTTTCGGCGTTCACCGACCGTTCCGGCCGCAGGGTGGTCGAACCGGGCGCCCTGGAACTACGGTTGGCGGCGTCCAGCACGGACGTACGCCACACGGCGCACCTCACGCTCACGGGCCCGGTCCGCGAGGCCGGCCCCGACCGGCGGCTGCGGTGCGAGACGGAGGTGTCGGGGGCGGTGTGAGGCGCCGTGCGGGAACTCGGGGGACGCGGGGGACGCGGGGGACGCATGGACAGGCTGGTGCACCACGAACTGCGGGCCGTCGTGTCGGTCCTGGCCGCCACGGCCCTGGCCCTGACGACCGTGGGCCTGGTCCGCGGCTTCGCCGCGCCGTCCGAACCCGGCCGGCTCGGCCTCCATGCCGCCGGCGTGCTCGCGTTCCTGCTGCTCTGGACGCTCCTGAAGGCGACCAGGCTCAAGTGGGTCGGCGAGGTACGGGACTTCGAGAAGGCGATACCCGTCGAGGGCACCGGCCCGGCCCTGCCCGCCGAGCGCTTCCTGCGCGACCAGCCGTTCAGCCCGCGGCTCTTCGTGCTGTACCTGCTGTTCACGGTGCCCCTGTCCCTGTGGGAACCGTGGGCGGCCGTGCTGCCCCTGTGGTCGGCTCTCGACTGGCTGGGCCAGGCCGCGATCGCCGCCCGCTGGGAGCGCAGACACGGCGTGCTGCTGTGGCGGGGACGGGTCGGGAGCAGGCCCTGGGAGCTCTCGGTCAGCCGGCGTCCACCGACTCGAACCGCCACCGGTGCACAGCCCGCGTGACGAGTTCCCCGTCCGGCTCCGGCAGTTCGGGCAGCTCGGCGTCGTAGGGGGCGTCCCACCAGGTGATGACGAGGACCCGGTCCCCGGGAGCGCGCAGGGTCTCCCGGCGCAGCGGCTCACGGGGGAGCTCCTGGGCGCGCGCCCAGGCCAGCAGCTCCTCGCCCCGCCCCTCGGACGCCCGGGCCTCCCACATCAACGCGACCGTCACGAGTAGAGGTTCTCCTTGCTGACCTCGTGCACATGGTCGTGGTCGGTCCCGGGCACGTGCGGCTCGGTCACCGGCAGGGACGAGTCGGCCGACAGGTCCCAGGACGACGCCGCCCGGTTCCGGGCGACCATCTCGGCGCCGAGGGCGGCGACCATCGCGCCGTTGTCCGTGCACAGCTTGGGCCGCGGCACGCGCAGCCGGATCCCGGCGGCCTCACAGCGCTCCTGGGCGAGGACGCGCAGCCGGGAGTTGGCGGCCACGCCGCCGCCGATCATCAGGTGGTCGACGCCCTCGTCCTTGCAGGCGCGGACGGCCTTGCGGGTCAGCACGTCCACGACCGCCTCCTGGAAGGAGGCCGCCACGTCCCGCACCGGCACCTCCTCCCCCGCCGCCCGCTTGGCCTCGATCCAGCGCGCCACGGCGGTCTTCAGCCCGGAGAAGGAGAAGTCGTAGGCCGGGTCGCGCGGGCCGGTCAGACCCCGGGGGAAGGCGATGGCGTTCGGGTCGCCCTCTTTCGCGTACCGGTCGATGACCGGCCCGCCCGGGAAGCCGAGGTTCAGCACGCGGGCGATCTTGTCGAAGGCCTCCCCGGCCGCGTCGTCGATGGTGGCGCCCATCGGGCGGACGTCGGAGGTGATGTCCGAGGACAGCAGCAGCGAGGAGTGGCCGCCGGAGACCAGCAGGGCCATGGTCGGCTCGGGCAGCGCGCCGTGCTCCAGCTGGTCCACGCAGATGTGCGAGGCGAGGTGGTTGACGCCGTAGAGGGGCTTGCCGAGCGCGTACGCGTAGGCCTTCGCCGCGGAGACGCCGACCAGCAGGGCACCGGCGAGACCGGGACCGGCGGTGACGGCGATGCCGTCGAGGTCGCGGGCGGTGACGCCCGCCTCCTTCAGGGCGCGGTCGATGGTGGGGACCATCGCCTCCAGGTGGGCGCGGCTCGCGACCTCCGGGACGACACCGCCGAAGCGGGCGTGCTCGTCGACGCTGGAGGCGACGGCGTCGGCCAGCAGGGTGGTGCCCCGCACGATGCCGACGCCCGTCTCATCGCAGGAGGTCTCGATTCCCAGCACGAGGGGTTCGTCAGCCATTGATCTCGGTTCCTTGTACGGAGTTCTCGGGGGCGGTCAGGCGCATCACCACGGCGTCCACGTTCCCCGGCTGGTAGTAGCCGCGCCGGAAACCGATGGGCTCGAAGCCGAAGCGCTCGTACAGCTTCTGTGCGCGGACGTTGTCGACCCGGCACTCCAGCATCACCTCGGCGCACTCGAAGGCACCGGCCGCCCGCAGCAGTTCGGCCAGCAGCCGTCCGCCGAGGCCGGTGCCCCACAGGTCGCGGGAGACGGCGATGGTCTGGACGTCGGCCTGCTCACCGGTGGCGACCAGACCGGCGTACCCGACGATCCGGGAGCCGGCCTCGGCGACCACGTACCGCCGGTTGGCCTCGGGCCCGCGCGCGTGGGCCAGCTCGGACCAGAACATGCCCCGGGACCAGGCGTCCTCGGGGAACAGGTCCCGCTCCAGACCCAGCACGGCGTCGATGTCCCACCAGCGCATCTCGCGCAGCGCGCACGTCTCGGGTTCGGTCACTTGGGGGTGACCACCTTGTAGTTCTTGGGGACCTGCGCGTCGGGGCGGCGCAGGTACAGCGGCCGGGGCGCGGGGAGTTCCTCGCCGGACGCCAGCTTCTCCGCGGCCAGCCCGGCGAGGGCGGCGGCGGACACGTGCTCCGGCTCGTGCGCCTTGGGGAAGGTCTCCGGGTACAGCAGCGCGCCCGCGCCGACCGCGGGCAGTCCCGCGACCTGCTCGGCGATGTCGGCGGGCCGGTCCACGGCCGGTTCGGTGACCCGGGTGCGGGAGTCGGTGTAGCGGGCCCAGTAGACCTCCTTGCGGCGGGCGTCGGTCGCGACGACGAACGGGCCCTCCAGGCCGGCGGCGTAGGCGAGGCCGTCCAGCGTGCACACGCCGTGCACGGGGACGCCGAGCGCGAGCCCGAAGGTGTCCGCGGTCATCAGACCGACGCGCAGCCCGGTGTACGGTCCCGGACCGATCCCGGCGACGACCCCGGTGACGGCGTCGAGCCGCAGACCGGCCTCGGCGAGCACCCGGTCGATCGCCGGCAGCAGCAGTTCCCCGTGCCGCCGCGCGTCCACCTGACTCGACGAGGCGATGACATCGCGTCCGTCGTGCAGGGCGACGGTGACAGCGGGCGTGGCGGTATCCAGAGCGAGCAAGAGCACGCAAACAGCCTACGGCTCTCCGGGGCCCGTGTCGGTCGCGCCTGTCGGGCCGTCACCTGCTGCTACCGTCACCTACCGTCACGACAGGGATGTACGACGTGAGGTGGACGCCGGTGGCAGCTAGCAGCTCGGGAATCGTGGCCGGGCTCACCGCCGCGGCCCTCGCGACGGTCGGCTACCTCGCCCACCAGGCGGCCCAGACCCTCCCGGCCGGCCTGGGCGGGGCGGCGCCGGCGGGCGTGACACCGGCGGCCGGAACGTCGAAGGCGCCCCAGGTCCGGAAGGACCCCGCCGCGCTGCCCGGCGACTCCGGCAAGGGCGCCCGGGTCGTGTACTCACTGCGTGGCGACCGGGTGTGGCTGGTCGCCGCGGACGAGGCGGTCAGCCGCACGTTCGAGGTCGACCCGAGCACGGTGGACCCGGCCCCGGGCAGCTACTCGGTGACGTCCCGCTCGAACACGGTCACCGGGTCCGACGGCGTCCCGGTCGAACACGTGGTGCGCTTCGCCACGGTGGACGGTGTGGTCATCGGCTTCAGCGCGGCCGTGGACGGCTCGACCGCCCCCGCCCCCGCCCCCACCCCGAAGGTCCGCACGGGCGGCATCCGCGAGTCCCGCGCGGACGGTGACGCGATGTGGACGTTCGCGACGATCGGCCGCAAGGTCGTGGTCGTCCGCTGACGCCCGCTCCGAACGGCAGGCCTCAGGCCGCTTCGCGATGTTCGGGCGCCCGCTCGGAGAACTCCGGCTCGGGAGGGCGCGGGGGCGTGGAGATCAGCGCCGCCGCCTCACCGGCCGCCAGCAGGTCGCGCATCGACACCCCGGCGACCGCGAACCGCTGCGGCGGCCCCTTGCTCTCTGTAGCCGACATGGACGCCTCCCGAAGGGCCGGGGCAAAGAAGTTAGGTACACCTAACTTCGAACTGGATACCATGTGACCACGCACGAGACGCCGAACGCAACATCTTGCCGACGTCTTGTCGGAACGTTCATCAAATGAGCGCACATCAGGGCTCAGGCGGCGAGCACACTCAGGTCCGCCGAGGCCCAGCGTTCCCCCACACCGGTGACCGTCATCTGCCGGACCTCGTCGGTCGTGTCGCCCACCGCCCGGTGGATCAGGACCTGGAGCCGGTCCTCCGTCAGCTCCTCGACCTTGCCCTCACCCCACTCCACGACGACCACGGAGTCGGGCAGCGAGACGTCGAGGTCGAGGTCCTCCATCTCGTCGAGACCGCCGGAGAGCCGGTAGGCGTCGACATGGACGAGCGGCGGCCCGTCGCCCAGCGGGGGATGCACCCGGGCGATCACGAACGTCGGCGAGGTGACGGCCCCGCGCACGCCGAGCCCCTCGCCCAGCCCACGGGTCAGCGTCGTCTTGCCCGCGCCGAGCTCCCCGCTGAGCATCACCAGGTCACCCGCGCGCAGCAGTTTCGCGAGCCGGCGGCCCAGCTCCCGCATCTGCTCGGGGGACGTGACGACGATCTGGACGGATCCGGGCTCAGCCGGGCTGTGCGGTACTGGTGCTTCCATAGCCCTTCACGGTAGCTCCTGCGGGCACGGCACCCGTGCGGGTGAGCAGGTCGGCGAGGCGGTCGGTGACCACTTCCGGGTGTTCCAGCATCACCAGGTGCCCCGCGTCCGGCACCAGCACCAGTTCGGCGTCGGGGAGCAGATCGGCGATGGCCTCACTGTGCTCACTCGGCGTGACCAGGTCCTGCACCCCGGCCAGGACGAGCACCGGCATGTCCGTGAAGTGGACGAGCGCCTCGGTCTTGTCGTGGTCGTTGAACGCCGGGTAGTACTCGGCGACCACGTCGATCGGCGTGCTCTCGATCATCCGCTCGGCGAAGCGGGCGACGGCCGGGTCGACGTCCCGGGACGCGAACGAGTACCGCTTGATGACCCCGGCGAACAGGTCGGCCGTGGCCCGGCGCCCCTTCTCCACCAGCTCGGCCCGCTGCCCCAGTGCCTTCAGCACCCCGGGCAGCACCCGCCGCACCGCGTTGACCCCGGCGACGGGCAGGCCGTAGTTGACCTCGCCGAGCCGCCCCGAGGACGTCCCCACGAAGGCGACCCCGACGACCCGCTCCCGGATCAGTTCGGGGTACTGGTCGGCCAGCGCCATCACCGTCATGCCGCCCATGGAGTGCCCCACGAGCACGAGCGGCCCCTCGGGCGCGGCCGCGTCTATGACGGCCTTCAGGTCCCGGCCCAGCTGCTCGATCGTCACCGGCTCGTCGTCCCGGCCCTGGGCCACGCCCCGCCCGGACCTGCCGTGGCTGCGCTGGTCCCAGTGCACGGTCCGTACGACGCCCCGCAGAGCCGCCCGCTGGAAGTGCCAGGAGTCCTGGCTCAGGCAGTAGCCGTGGCTGAAGACGACCGTGACCGGCGCGGGGGACTTGCGGCCGAAGAGCCTGCGGCGGCGCGGGCCGATGGCCGCCGGGGCGGCCTCCGGGTCGAGGTCGTCGACCTCGTAGTACAGCTCCGTGCCGTCGTCCGAGAACGCCTTGCCGGGCATGCCGCGCAGCGAGCCGTACGGCCCCGCCGAGTCCAGGGCTAGCCGGGCCTTCTGACGCATGCCGCGGCCGACCGTCATCCGCTCCAGGGCGACACCGGCGGCCGCGCCCGCGGCCACCACGCCTATCGCCACACCGGCGAGACCGGTCGCCCGGCGCCAGCCTCCCGCCGCCCCCGCGGCGGAGGCCGCGACGGCCGCGGAGGCGACGTCCGCGACGACCTCCGCACTGCTCTCGCTCACGTACCGCTCCTCTTCGCCGGGGTGCTGGTCGGGTGACTCACCGGGTCGGGTGAATCGGTGGGCCGGATGGTGCCGCTGTTGCCCGGGTGTCTGTTGTTCCTCGCGTGACGGGTTCCCTGTGCGAGTTACCCGTCCTGTTCCTCATTCACATAGACGCGAGGAACACGCGTTCCGATCCGGGTCACGATCTCGTAGGCGATGGTTCCGGCCGCCTGGGCCCAGTCCTCCGCGGTGGGCTCGCCCCGGTCCCCCGGGCCGAAGAGGACCGCATCGGCCCCCGCCGCGGGCTCGTCGCCGCCCAGGTCCACCACGAACTGGTCCATGGCGACCCGCCCGGCGATCGTGCGCCACTTGCCCTCGACCAGGACCGGCCCGGCCGAGGAGGCGTGCCGCGGGATGCCGTCGGCGTAGCCCAGCGGCACCAGGCCGAGGGTGGTCTCGCCGGGTGTCACGTACCGGTGGCCGTAGCTGACGCCGTGCCCGCCCGGGACGTGCTTGACCAGGGCCAGTGAGGCGGACAGCGTCATCACCGGGCGCAGCCCGAAGTCGGCCGGGGTGCCGAGCTCGGGGCTGGGCGAGATGCCGTAGGTGGCGATGCCCGTGCGGACCAGGTCGAAGTGGCTCTCGGGGAGCGTGAGCGTGGCCGGAGAGTTGGCGATGTGCCGGACCTCGGGCCGCACGCCCTGCCCCTCGGCATAGCCGACCATCTCCCGGAACACGGCGAGCTGGGCGGCGATGGAGGGGTGCCCGGGCTCGTCGGCGCAGGCGAAGTGCGACCACAGCCCCGTGACGCGCAGCAGCCCCTCGGCCTCGGCCCGCAGCGCCTCGCGGACCAGCGCGGCCCAGTCGTCCCCGGGCTGGCACCCGTTGCGCCCGAGCCCGGTGTCGGCCTTGAGCTGCACGCGAGCGGGCCGGCCGGCTCCCCTGGCCGCCTCGACGACCTCCGCCAGGGCCCACATCCCGCTGACGGACACGTCCAGCTCGGCCTCGATGGCCTCGCGCCACGGCCCGCCGGGCGTCCACAGCCAGCACATGATGCGGCCCGGCAGCCCGGCGGCCCGCAGGGCGAGGGCCTCCTCGGGCGTGGCCGTGCCCAGCCAGCTCGCCCCCGCGGCGACGGCCGCGCGGGCACACGGCACAGCCCCGTGGCCGTACGCCTCGGACTTCACCACGGCCATCACGGCCGCGCCCGGCGCGTGGGCACGCAGGACCCGCACATTGGCCCGCAGGGCGGCCAGGTCGATCTCGGCACGGGCCCGCAGGGGCGCGGCCCGCGGGGCTGTTCTCTCGCTCATCGCGCCCAGTGTCTCAGAGGGCTCCGGCGGCAGGTCGGCTACGTCCCGGGCCGCCGCCCCCACACGAACACCCGGTCGCCCTTCCTGAGCACCCCCCACAGCCGCCGTGCGTCACCCACGGTGAGATTGACGCAGCCCATCGAGCCGACGGCGGTGTGGAGAGAGCCGTAGACGCCGTGGAAGGCCTGCCCGCCGCTGAAGAACTGGGAGTACGGCATGGGCGTGTTGTACAGCGTCGACCAGTGGTTCTTGTGCCGCCAGTAGACCTTGTGCCACCCGGCCCTGGTCCGGTACCCGGCCCGCCCGCTGCGGATGGGCACCGCCCCGAACACGACCTGCCGGCCCTTCTGCACCCACATCAGCTGACGGCTGAGATCCACACACGCCACGGGGTGGGTCCGCACCGGGCAGTTCCCGGCGGCGTTCGGATTCCGGCGGGCCGACAGATACCGCATCCGCGACCACGTGACCGGCCCCGCGAACCCCATGGCCGGCTTGATCCCCTGCTTCACCTGGAACGCCCGGATGACCCGGCAGTCGCCCGCCGACTGCCTTCCGTCGACCCGCAGCCCGAGCCACCGCTCGACCTGCCGCTGGTACGGCCCCGTCTTCGCGGTGCAGCTCACCTGCGCGACCGCCTCACCCAGCGGCACGTACTCGACGAGCGCGTACGTCCCCGCCACCGCGCTCCGCGGCTCGACGGCATCCTCCTCGGCGGTCGGCGTGTACACCACGGGCGGCAGAGCCTGGTCGGGCGTGTCGAGCGACCAGGGCTGCGCGGGCCCCGGCGCGACTCCGGGCACCAGCTCGGCCGGGGGCCCTGGAGCCGGCGGCACGGGAGCGGCCCCGGCGACCCCGACGGGCAGCACGGCGACAGCGGCGAGCAGGAGGGCGAGGACCCGCCCGGCGGTACGTCTGCGGCTCATGCGCCCAGACAAGCGCGGGGCACGGGCCGGGCCGGTGTTGCCGCGCGGCCGGGGTCACCCGGAGGCATCAGCCACAGCCCGACTGCCGCACCCGACGGCACCGCCCGGCCACCCACCAGGCTGCCGCACCCGACGACACCGTCCAGCCACCACCAGCCCGTCCGGCGCTTGAGGACGAGGCCGTTCAGGCCGAAGCGGGGGCCCCGGGGGGCGGCAGCCTCCGGAGTCGGGACGGGAAGGAGCGGAGGGGGCGACACACTCCCCCAGCCACCCCCATCGCCCCGCGCCCGCGATCAGCCCCAGCCCAGCCCCGCCCCTCACCCCACAACATTCCGCCAAGCGTCCGGAACCGCGGCGGCCACATCGTGCGCCCCCACCGGCGCCCCCTCCGCCGCCAACCGCCCGGCCAGCCCGTGCACATACGCCCCGACACTCCCCGCATCCACCGCGGACAGCCCCGCCGCCAGCAACGACCCGCCCAGCCCGGACAGCACGTCCCCGCTCCCGGCCGTGGCCAGCCACCCCGTCCCCGTCGGATTCACCCGCACCGCACCGCCCCCCGAGTCGGCCACCAGCGTCGTGGACCCCTTGAGCAGCACGGTCGCCCCGTACCGCCGCGCCAGCTCCCGCACCGCGGTCAGCCGGCCCCTTTCGACCTCCCCCCGCTCCACACCCAGCAGTGCCGCCGCCTCCCCCGCGTGCGGGGTCATCAGCGTCGGCGCCCGCCGCCCCCGTACGGCCTCCGCGTCCGCCAGCCGCAGCCCGTCCGCGTCGATCAGTACCGGCACCTCCGCCGCCAGCGCCTCCCGCACCGTCGCCGCGTCGTCCCCGGCTCCCGGCCCGACGACCCACGCCTGGACCCGCCCGGCATGCTTCGGCCCCTGATCCGACACGAGCGTCTCGGGAAACCGCGCGATGACCGCGTCCCCGGCCGGCCCGACGTACCGCACGGCCCCGGCCCCGCCCCGCAGCGCCCCCGAGACGGCGAGCACAGCGGCCCCGGGATACCGCGCCGACCCGGCGGCGATCCCGACCACGCCCCGCCGGTACTTGTCGCTCTCCGCCCGCGGCACCGGCAGCAGCCGAGCCACATCGTGGTGCTGCAACGCCTCCAGCTCCGGCTCGGCCGGCAGCTCCAGTCCGATGTCGACCAGCCGCACCGACCCCGCGTACTCGCGCGCGGGATCGATCAGAAGCCCGGGCTTGTGCGTCCCGAACGTCACGGTCAGGTCGGCCCGCACGGCGACCCCGTGCACCTCCCCGGTGTCGGCGTCGACACCGCTCGGCAGATCGACGGCGACGACGGCCCCCCGCGACCGCCCGGCGGCGGCCGCCAGCGGCACCGCCTCCGGCCGCAGGCCGCCCTTCCCCCCGATCCCGACGATCCCGTCGACGACAAGGTCCGCGTCCTCGGCCAGTGCCTCGCCCTCGCCGGTCCGCGCGACCCGCCCGCCGGCCCGCCGCAGCGCCGCGAGTCCGGCCGCGTGCGTCCGCTCCGGCGCGAGCAGCACCGCCGTGACCCCGGCCCCCCGGCGGGCCAGCCGGGCCCCGGCGTACAGGGCGTCACCCCCGTTGTCGCCGCTGCCGACCAGCAGTACGACCCTGCTCCCGTACACCCGCCCCAGCAGGTCGGCGCAGGCCGCGGCGAGCCCGGCGGCGGCGCGTTGCATCAGCGCCCCCTCCGGCAGCCGCGCCATCAGCTCCCGTTCGGCGTTCCGGACCGTCTCCACGCTGTACGCAGTACGCATGCGGTCGAGTTTCCCGTACGACCGCGGGGCCACTCCCCTTCACACGCGTTACCCGCATCTCCCTCATCTGCGAACCGTGTCGCATCCATTGACGCTCTGCCGTGCCTTTGCCAGACTCCCGGCCGCGCAGAAAGCGCTTGCACACTCCCCCACGTTCGACGAAACCGAGGCCCCCCATGGGACGCAGAGCCGCATTACTGGCCGCCGCCGGTGCCACTGCCCTCCTCACCGCCGCCGGCACCCTGACCGCCCCCGCCACGGCCGCCCCCACGCGAGCACTGGCCTGCGGAGACGGCTCCTACCAGGCCGAGGCCGTGCAGAGCGGCGGCAACTGGACCGCCCGGCGCGGCGGCAGCACGGTCTACACGGGCACCGACATGCGCGCGGCCGTCCAGGCGGCCGTCAACAGCCTCACGTCCGGGCGCACATCGAAGGAACGGGTCGTAGTCCGCGGCTCGGGTTCGGTCTCGGCGGGCTCACGCATCTCGCTGCCGAGCTACACCGTCCTCGACGTCTGCGGCACGATCAACGTCACCGGCAGCGGCTCGGGCGACCAGGCGCCGGTCTACTCGCGCGGCACCCGCGACGTCGAGGTCCAGAACCTCAAGCTCACCGGCACCCCGCTGTACGGCATCTTCCTGCGCAACGTCCAGAACGTGGTGCTCGGCCAGATCGACATGCGCCTCTCCCGCGGTCTGGGCGTCCGCATCGACAACCGCGGCGACACCAGCCAGTGGACGCGCAACGTCCGCATCGACAACGTCTACGTCTCCGGCGCGTCCAGCCACGCGGTCGAGACCTACGGCGTCGACGGCCTCACCATCGGCACGGTGACGGCCCGCAACGTCGGCGAGTCGGGCCTGCTGCTCAACCAGACCATCAACGCCCGGGTCACCAAGGTGGACGCCGAGAACGCCGGCACGGGCACCGGCTACGCCGCCTTCCGCATGGCCAACCGCAACGGCCGGGTCGGCAGCGGCTACCCCACCAACATCCGCGTCGGCGAGGTCGTCGCGCGCGGCGGCGGACGCGGCGTGTTCTGCGTCTCGGAGAGCGGTGGGGCCGTCATCGACAAGGTGACGCTGTCCAGCACCGGCAACAACTCGGTCCTGATCGAGAACTGCTACAACGTCAACCTCGCGGCCCAGAGCGGCACGATCACGGGCGGCGGCGAACTGCGCCTCGCCGCGCGCTCGGAGTTCCCCAACAACAGGGACATCACCATCCAGAACCTGACGGTCACCAACTCGGCCATCAGGGAGAGCCCGTGCGGTGAGAACACCACGTTCCGGAACATCACGCGGGTGAACAGCAGCCAGTCGATCTGCTGACCGGAGCCCCCGAGCCCCCATGCTCCGAAGCCCTCGGCCCCCGGCCGGGGGCTTCGGGGTTCCGGCCGCGGCCCCGCGCCCGGGGTCTGTGCAGGGGCACTTCTCACGCCTCCGCGATCACCACGGCCGAGGCCACTCCCGCGTCATGACTCAGCGACACATGCCACGTCCGCACCCCGAGTTCGGCGGCCCGCGCGGCCACCGTCCCGGTCACCCGCAGCCGGGGTCGCCCACTGTCCTCGACACACACCTCGGCGTCGGTCCACAGCAGCCCGGGCGGCGCACCGAGCGCCTTGGCCAGCGCCTCCTTGGCCGCGAACCGCGCGGCGAGCGAGGCGACCCCCCGCCGCTCCCCGCTGGGCAGCAGCAGCTCCCGCTCCACGAACAGCCGACCGGCCAGCGCGGGCGTACGCTCCAGTGAAGCCGCGAACCGCTCGATCTCGGCAACGTCGATGCCGACCCCGATGATGCTCATGGGCAGCACCCTACGGTGACGGGCGGGATCCGGCGGCAACGGCGCCCGATGCACCGCCCGGGCGACCCCGTGATCCTCAACTCCACCTCCCCTCTATAGAGTTCGCGCTGACCGCGATGAGCAAACCGCATCGCACATACGGGAGGACACCGACCATGAAGTTCACGTCGCTGGGGACCGCGGCCACCGCCATAGCTCTCTTCGCCACGGCCCTCACCGGCACCGCCGGCACCGCCGCCGCGGCGACGAAGCCGGACTGCAGCAGCGCGCTGGTCAACGTGAAGCCCAAGGCGACCGTCAACCTCCGCAGCGCGCCCAAGACGAGCTCCACGGCTCTCGGCACCTGGGGCAAGGGCCAGAAGGGCGGTGTCTGCTTCGGTGACGGCAAGCCCACCACGGGCGGCAGCTACACGGCCTGCGGCAAGACGAGCAACAAGTGGTACTTCGGCGGCCCGAACAGCACCAGCAAGGAAGGCTGGGTCCCGGCGACCTGCCTGCCCATCTGAGCCGGAGCACCAGACGGCCCGGCCGGCTGACCGCAGGGGCGAACGGAACACAGCCGTTCGCCCCTTCGCACGCGCCCGGGCAACGCGGCCCGCTCACTCCCCCGCGCTCACATCCCCGCCCTCACTCCACGGTCACCGACTTGGCCAGGTTCCGGGGCTGATCCACCTCGTTCCCCCGAGCCGTCGCCAGCTCACACGCGAACACCTGAAGCGGAACCGTCGCGACGAGCGGCTGCAGCAAGGTCGGTGTGGCGGGAATCCGGATCAGGTGATCCGCGTACGGCACGACCTCCTCGTCGCCCTCCTCCGCGATCACGATCGTCCGCGCCCCCCTGGCCCGGATCTCCTGGATGTTGGACACGATCTTGTCGTGCAGCACCGACCGCCCACGCGGCGACGGCACCACCACGACCACCGGCAGGTCCTCCTCGATGAGGGCGATCGGCCCGTGCTTCAACTCCCCGGCCGCGAACCCCTCCGCGTGCATGTAGGCGAGTTCCTTGAGCTTCAGCGCACCTTCCAGCGCCACCGGATACCCCACGTGCCGTCCGAGGAACAGCACCGTCTTCTTCGAAGCCAGCGTGCGTGCCAGCTCCCGCACCGGCTCCATAGTGCCCAGCACCCGGTCCACCGCACCGGCGATCGAGGACAGGTCGCGGATCACCGCCCGGATCTCGTCACCCCACTTCGTGCCGCGCACCTGGCCCAGGTACAGGGCGACGAGGTAGCACGCCACGAGCTGCGTCAGGAACGCCTTGGTGGAGGCGACGGCCACCTCGGGACCGGCGTGCGTGTACAGCACCGCGTCCGATTCGCGCGGAATCGTCGAGCCGTTGGTGTTGCAGATCGCCAGCACCCTGGAGCCCTGCTCGCGGGCGTGCCGCAGCGCCATCAGCGTGTCCATGGTCTCGCCGGACTGGGAGATGGCGATGACGAGCGTCTGCGCGTCCAGGATCGGGTCCCGGTAGCGGAACTCGCTCGCCAGCTCCACCTCGCAGGGCAGCCGCGTCCAGTGCTCGATCGCGTACTTGGCGATCATCCCGGCGTGGAAGGCCGTGCCGCACGCGACGATGACGACCTTGTCGATCTCCCGCAGCGCCCCCGCAGGGATCCGCACCTCGTCCAGCCTCAGCGAACCGGAACCGTCGATCCGGCCCAGGAGCGTGTCGGCGACCGCCTTGGGCTGCTCGGCGATCTCCTTGAGCATGAAGTAGTCGTAGCCGCCCTTCTCGGCGGCCGACGCGTCCCAGTCGACGTGGTAGGACCGCACGTCGGCCGGGCGGCCGTCGAAGCCCGTCACCGTCACGCCGTCCCGGCGCAGCTCCACCACCTGGTCCTGGCCGAGCTCGATCGCCGAGCGTGTGTGGGTGATGAACGCGGCGACGTCCGAGGCGAGGAAGGCCTCGCCCTCGCCGACGCCGACCACCAGCGGCGAGTTCCGCCGCGCGCCCACCACCACGTCCGGCTCGTCGGCGTGCACCGCGACCAGCGTGAACGCGCCCTCCAGCCGCCGGCACACCAGCCGCATCGCCTCGGCGAGATCCGCGCAGGAGGAGAACTCCTCGGCGAGCAGATGCGCGACGACCTCGGTGTCCGTCTCGGAGGACAGCTCGTGGCCGCGCTCCGCCAGCTCGGCCCGCAGCAGGGCGAAGTTCTCGATGATGCCGTTGTGCACCACCGCGACCCGCCCCGCGTTGTCGATGTGCGGGTGGGCGTTGGTGTCCGTCGGCCCGCCGTGCGTGGCCCAGCGGGTGTGCCCGATGCCCGTCGCGCCGGCCGGCAGCGGCCTGCCGTCCAGCTCCTTCTCCAGGTTGAGGAGCTTGCCGGCCTTCTTCGCCGTCGCCAGCCCGCCGTCGGCCAGGACGGCGACGCCCGCCGAGTCGTAGCCCCGGTACTCCAGCCGCTTCAGCCCGGCCATCACGACCTCGAGCGCGGACTGCGGCCCCACGTATCCCACGATTCCACACATGGGCGGCAGCTTAGGGTCGATTCCCGTACCGAACCGGCCAAAGCGTGCCCGAAATCGGAAATTCCCACCGGGGTACGAAGCCCGGAGCCGGGGAGGCTTGGCCGGGTTCCGCCCGAACAGTGACGAGTAAAGCCGCCGCGTGACGGATCCCACCTCACCATCCGTTCGTACGCCCGTAACAATGGACTGTGATCTCTCCGGTCTCCTCGATGCCCCGGAGCGCCCACCGGCCCCGCCCGGAGGCGACTCCCTACGTCGACCTCACCCGAGCCGAGTGGAGCGCGCTGCGTGACAAGACGCCGCTGCCGCTGACGGCCGAGGAGGTCGAGAAGCTGCGCGGTCTCGGCGACGTGATCGACCTCGACGAGGTGCGGGACATCTACCTCCCGCTGTCCCGGCTTCTCAACCTCTACGTCGGCGCCACCGACGGCCTCAGAGGCGCGCTGAACACGTTCCTGGGCGAACAGGGCTCCCAGTCGGGCACCCCGTTCGTCATAGGCGTGGCCGGCTCGGTCGCCGTCGGCAAGTCGACGGTCGCCCGCCTCCTCCAGGCCCTGCTCTCACGCTGGCCCGAACACCCGCGCGTCGAGCTGGTCACCACCGACGGCTTCCTGCTCCCCACCCGGGAACTCCGGGCCCGCGGCCTGATGTCCCGCAAGGGCTTCCCGGAGTCCTACGACCGCCGCGCCCTGACGCGCTTCGTCGCCGACATCAAGGCCGGCAAGGACGAGGTCACCGCGCCCGTCTACTCCCACCTGATCTACGACATCGTCCCCGACAAGAGGCTGACGGTCCGCCGCCCCGACATCCTGATCGTCGAGGGCCTGAACGTCCTCCAGCCGGCCCTGCCCGGCAAGGACGGCCGCACCCGCGTCGGACTCGCCGACTACTTCGACTTCAGCGTGTACGTCGACGCCCGCGTCGAGGACATCGAGACCTGGTACCTCAACCGCTTCCGCAAGCTGCGGGCGACCGCCTTCCAGAACCCGTCCTCGTACTTCCGCAAGTACACGCAGGTCTCGGAGGAGGAGGCCCTCGACTACGCCCGGACGATGTGGCGCACGATCAACCGGCCCAACCTGGTCGAGAACATCGCCCCCACCCGCGGCCGCGCCACCCTGGTCGTGCGCAAGGGCCCGGACCACAAGGTGCAGCGGCTCAGTCTGCGCAAGCTGTGACGCCGGGAGAATGGGCGGTTAGATGGGCGCCATGCTCCATCTGCGTCTGATCACACCATCCGACCGGACCGACGAGGTCGTCCTGCTGATCGGGAAGACGGTCGGCACCACCCACCTCGTCGTGCTGCCGGACGCCGCCCGTGACCCCGCCGGGGACGTGGTGATGTGCGACGTGGCCCGCGAGGCGGGCGACGAACTGCTCGCCGGTCTGCGGGAACTGGGCATCGACACCACCGGTTCCATCGCCGTCGAGTCCATCGACCTGTCCCTGTCGGAGCGGGCCGACAAGGCCGAGGCGGACGCCCCGGGCGAGGGCGCGGACGCGGTCCTGTGGGAACAGCTGACGGAGGCGACGCACGAGGAGTCGACCCTCTCCGTCACCTACCTGGCCTTCATCACGCTCGCCACGATGATCGCGGCCTGCGGTGTGGTCCTGGACAACGCGATCCTGATCGTGGGCGCCATGGCGGTGGGCCCGGAGTTCGGCCCGCTCGCCGGCCTCAGCACCGCGATCGTCCGGCGCCGCCCCCGCCTCGCCCTGCGCTCACTGATCGCCCTGCTGGCGGGCTTCGCGGCGGCGATGGCGGTGACGGTCGCCTTCAGCCTCTTCATGGACGCCGTCGACCTGTTCAGCGAGCACCAGCTCAGTGCCGACCGCCCGAACACGGGCTTCATCTACGCCCCCGACTGGTTCTCCTTCGTCGTGGCGGTCCTGGCCGGCATCGCCGGCACCCTCTCCCTGACCTCGGCCAAGTCGGGCGCCCTGGTCGGCGTGGCCATCTCGGTCACCACGATCCCGGCCGCCGCGAACGCGGCCGTAGCCCTGAGCTACGGCGACATGAAGCAGACCTGGGGCTCCACGGAGCAGCTCCTGCTGAACCTCTTGGGCATCATCATCGCGGGCACAGCGACCCTGCTGGTCCAGAAACGGCTCTGGTCGCAACAACGCCAGAAGACGATCAAGCCCTAGGGGCGCGGGGAACTGCGCGCCAAGCCGCACACGACCCGCGGCCCGCGAACAACCGCAGTCCCCGCCCCCGGCCCGTTCATCAGCCCAGCGCGGACTTCACGGCATCGGCCAGCCGCCCGGCGACAGACCGAGCCTGCTCGATGTCAGCGGCCTCCACCATCACCCGGACCAGCGGCTCGGTCCCGGAGGGCCGCAGCAGCACCCGCCCGGTCGCCCCGAGCTCCCGCTCCGCATCCGCGACGGCCGTGGAAAGCTCCGCGGACGTCCCCACCCGCGTCCTGTCGACATCCGGGACATTGATCAGCACCTGCGGCAACCGCTCCATGACGGCGGCGAGCTCCCGCAGCGTGCGTCCGCTCTGCGCCACCCGGGCCGCCAGCAGCAGCCCGGTCAGCGTCCCGTCCCCGGTCGTCGCGTGGTCGAGGATGATCACGTGCCCGGACTGCTCGCCCCCGAGGGCGAACCCGTGCTCCTTCATCTCCTCGAGCACGTACCGGTCACCGACAGCGGTCTGCACCAGGCGGATGCCCTCGCGCTCCATGGCGAGCTTGAACCCGAGGTTCGACATCACCGTGGCCACGACCGTCTCGGCCCGCAGCGCGGAGCGCTCCCGCATCGCCAGCGCGAGCACCGCGAGGATCTGGTCCCCGTCCACCTCGGCGCCGGTGTGGTCGACGGCGAGGCACCGGTCGGCGTCACCGTCGTGCGCGATGCCGAGATCGGCCCCGTGCTCGATGACCGCGGCCTTGATCTTGTCCAGGTGCGTCGAACCGCACCCGTCGTTGATGTTGAGCCCGTCCGGCTCGGCCCCGATCGTGACGACGTCGGCACCGGCCCGCTGGAACGCCTCGGGCGAGACCAGGGCGGCGGCGCCGTGCGCCTCGTCGAGGACGACCTTCAGCCCCTCGAGCCGGTTCGGCAGGGCACCCAGCAGATGCGCGACGTACCGGTCGAAGCCCTCTTCGTACGCGCGCACGCGGCCCACCCCGGACCCGGTCGGCCGGTCCCACGGGGCGCCGGTGCGGTGCTCCTCGTAGACGGACTCGATCCGGTCCTCCAGCTCGTCGGCGAGCTTGTGCCCACCGCGGGCGAAGAACTTGACGCCGTTGTCGGGCATGGCGTTGTGGCTCGCGGAGAGCATCACACCGAGGTCGGCGCCGAGCTCTCCGGTCAGGTAGGCCACGGCGGGCGTCGGCAGCACGCCGACCCGCAGGACGTCCACGCCGGCGCTGGCGAGACCCGCGACCACGGCGGCTTCCAGGAACTCCCCGGACGCACGGGGGTCACGCCCGACCACGGCCCTCGGCCGGTGCCCCTCGAACGTGCCCGCCTCGGCCAGTACGTGCGCCGCGGCCACGGAGAGGCCCAGGGCCATCTCCGCCGTCAGATCCGCGTTGGCCACACCGCGCACGCCGTCCGTGCCGAAGAGTCGTCCCACAGTGGTGTCCTCCGAATTGCTGAAGAGAATGCGGCTCACATCCCCGAGTACATCCCCTGAGACTGTCCGGGAGCTGTAGGGGTTGTGTAAACAGACCGCCCCGGCAGCACAGTCCGTGCCGCCGGGGCGATCGTTGCGAAGCCAGTCGCAAGGACGGGCGACGCGATTAGCGCTTGCTGTACTGCGGGGCCTTGCGGGCCTTCTTCAGACCGGCCTTCTTGCGCTCGACCGCACGGTCGTCGCGCTTGAGGAAGCCGGCCTTCTTCAGCGGGCCGCGGTTGTTGTCGACGTCCGCCTCGTTCAGCGCACGGGCGACACCGAGACGGAGCGCACCGGCCTGACCGGAGACACCGCCACCGGAGATGCGGGCGATGACGTCGTAGCGGTCGTCGAGCTCGAGCACCTTGAAGGGCTCGTTGACTTCCTGCTGGTGCACCTTGTTCGGGAAGTAGTCCTCGAGGGTGCGACCGTTGATCTTCCACTTGCCGGTGCCCGGGACGATCCGGACGCGGGCGATGGCGTTCTTGCGACGGCCCAGGCCGGCGGCCGGCTGGGGCTCACCGAAGCGGGAGGCCATCGACTCCGAGGTGTACTCACCCTCGACGGGGGCCTCGGACTCGGTGGTGTAGCTGTCGATGTCAAGCTCTTCGAGCGGCTGCTCGGCAGTGGTCTCGGCCACGATTCTCCTCAGATTCTGTTCGGTCTAGGGGTGGTGGCCGGACTTACTGCGCGACCTGGGTGATCTCGTACGGCTGCGGCTGCTGCGCGCCGTGCGGGTGCTGGTCACCCTTGTAGACCTTCAGCTTCGAGAGCATCTGACGGCCCAGCGTGTTCTTGGGGAGCATGCCCTTGACGGCCTTCTCGATGGCCTTCTCCGGGTTCTTGTCCAGCAGCTCGTCGTAACGGACGGAGCGCAGACCACCCGGGTAGCCGGAGTGGCGGTACGCCATCTTCTGGGTCCGCTTGTTGCCGGAGAGGTGCACCTTGTCGGCGTTGATGATGATGACGAAGTCACCAGCGTCGACGTGCGGCGCGTAGATCGGCTTGTGCTTGCCCCGGAGGAGCGTCGCGGCAGTGGTGGCGAGACGACCCAGGACAACGTCCTGAGCGTCGATGACGTGCCACTGGCGCGTCACATCGCCGGGCTTGGGGCTGTACGTACGCACGGTTCGTAGCCTTCGCTTCGAGTGAATGGTCCATAACTGGTCACCGAAACGATCACGACAGCCTGGACCGCACTGCGGCGACGCATACCGCGTACGTGGGGTCGCTGGTCATCGGCCCGGTGGACCGGTGTAAGGGCCCGTCCCGTGAGAATGAGCAAGCCAATACACAACGAACAAGCAGAATACCGGGGTACACCACAAGGGTCAAAACGCGGTATCACCGCAGCCGCTCGGTCACCGATACGTACAGGACGGCACAGAGCGTGACGGCCTTCCGCAGTACCCGCCGCCGCAGCGGGCGCGCATACGGGAACACCGACGAGAGAGCCACATCGACGGCAGCCGCGGCGCCCCACCGCACCACGGACCGGCCACCGCGCGGACGACGGCACGCCCCCAGCGCCCCCACCACGACCGACGGCCACACCCCGGCCGCGGGGGCCGGCCACGACAGCAGGCACCCCAGCAGCACCAGCGTCGGCAGCAGTCGCCCCAACCACCCGAAGATGTCCCCTTTGCCCGTGCGCATGGGAGGAACGCTAGGGGCTGGAGAGCCGATCCGGGCGGACCAGCACGCCCCTTGTCCCGTCTAAGATGCGGCCCATGAGCTTTGGGCAGCAGGGGGGACCTCAGTCCCAGTGGGATCCCTGGAAACCGCAGTCGCAGCAGCCCTGGAACAGCGGGGGCGGCCAGTCTCCGGACTGGGCAGCGCTCGCTGAAGCCTCCGAGGCCCGCAACAGGCGACGCCGGCTGCTGCTGATCGGCGGCGGCGCGTTCGCCACCGTCGCGATCGGCACCGCCGTCGCAGTGGCCGTCGTCTCGGCGGGCGGCGACAACCAGGGGAACCCGGCCTCCCTGCCGTCGGCCGACATCCCGAGCCAGTCCGCCTCGGCCCCGTCGTTCGCCCCGACCAGCGCCCCTCCGCCGCTGGACCCGAAGGACTTCATCGCCAGCGCGAAGAAGGACAAGGCCCCGCTCAGCCCGGCCACCTTCTTCCCGGGCACCCAGCTGACCGAGGCCGGGACGGTGTACAAGAAGGGCCCCACCGCCGACACCCGCAACTGCGCCTCGGCGGCCGGCGGCACGCTCCCCAAGATCCTCACGGCGAACGACTGCACGCGCCTGATACGCGCCACCTACGTCAAGGACGGCATCGCGGTGACGGTCGGCGTGGCCGTCTTCGACACCGAGGCACAGGCCGTGAAGGCCAAGGGCCAGTCCACCAAGAAGAGCTTCGTGAAGTCGCTCTCCGGCGGCGGCGTGAAGCCCTTCTGCGAATCCGGGTTCTGCCGCACGACCAGCAACTCCTACGGCCGCTACGCCTACTTCACCAACGCCGGCTTCACCAACGGCAAGGACGTCACGCCCAAGGACATTCCGGTCTACAAGACCGGGGACGACCTGGCCCAGTTCACGTTCGACCAGATCCGGCGCCGCGGCGAGGTCCAGGCCTCGGCCGCGGCCGACGGATGACCGGACGTCAGCAGCAGCCCGCCGACGGCAACGACCGCTTGTTCCGCGCCTCCTTGCTGCGCGCGGCGAGCAGTTCGTCGGCCGGGTAGCCGACCTCCTCCAGCGTCAGCCCGTGCGGCCGTACGACGTGCACGGCCGAGTCCCGTACGCCGGCTGCCAGCACCTTCCCCGGCCAGTCGGCGGGCCGGTGCCCGTCCCCGACGAACAGCAACGCCCCGATGAGCGAGCGCACCATGTTGTGGCAGAACGCGTCGGCCCGCACGGTGGCGGTGATGATCCCGTCGTCCCCCCGCACCAGGCTCAGCTCCTGGAGCGTGCGGATGGTGGTCGCGCCCTCCCGCTTCTTGCAGTAGGCGGCGAAGTCGTGCTCGCCCAGCAGCCCCCGGGCAGCCTCGTTCATGGCGTCCACGTCCAAGGGCCAGTCGTGCCACAGCACATGACTGCGCAGCAGCGGATCGACACCCCCCGGGTTGTCGGTGACCCGGTACGCGTACCGCCTCCAGACCGCCGAGAAACGGGCGTTGAACCCACTGGGCGCCTCCCTCAGCGCCCAGACCCGTACGTCCCGGGACAGCCGCCCCGCGAGCCTCTTGAGCAGCTTCTGGTGGTGCTCGGCCCACACCTCACGCGGCAGATCGACATGAGCGACCTGCCCCCGCGCGTGCACGCCCGCATCGGTACGCCCCGCGACGGTCAGCTCGTGGGTCTCCCGCGACCGCGTCACGGTCCGCAGGGCGTCCTCGATCTCCCCCTGCACGGTCCGCCGCCCCCCGGCCTGCTTGGCCCACCCGGAGAACTCACTCCCGTCGTACGACAGATCGAGCCGGACCCGGACGTGGCCGGCCTCTACTTCGTCACTCACCCCAGGATCCTCTCACCAACACAAAGGCGGGCCCGCTCCCCCCAAAGGGAACGGACCCGCCAACGCCCTTCGAGGGGCGCGGGGAACTGCGTGACAAGCCACGGCGAACCCGCAGCCGCAAGCGCAAGCCCCCGGCAGAACGCTTACGCGTCCTTGGACTCCTCGGCGTCATCAGCCTTGGTCGTGTCGACCTGAGCCTCGACAGCCTCGCTGTCCTTCGCCGCACGCTTCGTCGCGGCCTCGGCCTCGCCCGTCGCCTCCTGCGCCACGGTCAGCGCCTCGACCAGCTCGATGACAGCCATGGGCGCGTTGTCGCCACGGCGGTTACCGATCTTGGTGATGCGGGTGTAGCCACCCGGACGGTTCTCGTAGCGCGGGCCGATCTCGGTGAAGAGCGTGTGCACGATGCTCTTGTCCGTGATGACCTGGAGCACCTGACGGCGGTTGTGAAGGTCGCCCTTCTTCGCCTTGGTGACCAGACGCTCGGCGTACGGCCGCAGCCTGCGGGCCTTCGCCTCGGTGGTGGTGATGCGACCGTGCTCGAACAGCGCCTTCGCGAGGTTCGCGAGGAGCAGCTTCTCGTGCGCGGCGCCGCCGCCCATACGGGCACCCTTGGTGGGCTTCGGCATGGTGTTTCTCCTAGGTGTCTGCCCCGGCCGTATCAGGTACCGGGGTCAGTATCCGAGCAGGCGGTTGCCCGTCGGAGATCCGGACGAGGCCCCCGCAGGGGCCCGTCCGGAAGGGGCGCGGGAAACTGCGCGATCAAGCACAGCGCTCCCGCACCCGAGAACGGACCGGATGGCCCGAGCTCTTAGTACTGCTCGGTCTCCACAAAGCCCGCGTCCGCGTCGTCGTCCGCGCCGAACGCGTCCGCCGCGGCGGTCGGGTCGAACCCGGGAGGCGAGTCCTTGAGCGCGAGGCCCATACCCGCGAGCTTCGCCTTGACCTCGTCGATCGACTTCGCACCGAAGTTGCGGATGTCGAGCAGGTCCGCCTCGGAACGCGCGACGAGCTCACCCACGGAGTGGATGCCCTCACGCTTGAGGCAGTTGTACGACCGAACGGTGAGCTCGAGCTCCTCGATCGGCAGCGCCAGATCGGCGGCCAGGGCGGCGTCCGTGGGGGACGG